>JBPRGG010000141.1:0-57763 GCA_051418075.1 Candidatus Cyclobacteriaceae bacterium M3_2C_046
GGGCTACATGGTGTGGCCCCTGTAAAGTGGAGTTTGAACATGAGTCAGCCTTACGAAAAGTTCTAAAGGAAAATAATATTCAATTGATGTACATTTCCATTGACAGGGATGATTATGCTGAAAGATGGAAGAATATGATCAAATTTTATGATCTGGAAGGATATCACATCCGGGCAAACAAGAAGCTACAGGAAGATTTGCGTAAAATAAACGGAAAGAACCTGAGTATACCATGGTATATTCTAATTGATGATGAAGGTAATATTGTAGAAAGGCATGCGAATAAACCTTCTCAATTAAAAGCGTTAGAAGAAGAAATTAATAGATTATAATACCTGATATAATGTTATACACTATAGGGAAGTATTATAAAATCTCAAAAAAAAAGAAAAGCAGGTATTTTTTCCTGCTATTTTATGTTTATATCTTCTTTTCGCCATTGACAGTATTGCCTTTCACTACCCTACTGGCAGAAAGTTCCCAATATTTGGCAAAATATCAGGCTTCGGAATTGGGATATAATCATATAAACAGTGACTGGTTCTTATCCAACAGTGATTTGAAAAATGAAAATTCAACTCATAACATGACAATGCCATCCAACAGGATGAAAAACAATGATAATTTTACTGACTCAATTTCTTATAATTATGCTGAAAAAATTTACCTGCAGTTAGACGGTAAAGTATATACAACAGGTAACACTATTTGGTTCAAAGCCATAGTTCTACGTGCACAGAATCATGTCCCTTCTACCTTAAGTGGTGTATTAAATGTGGAATTAATTAGTTCGGGTAAAAAGATCCTGGAAAAGAAGTTAATCAAGCTGGAAAACGGTATAGGGCAAGGGTTTTTCGAACTGGATGCATTTTATCAGGAAGGAACCTACCTGGTTAGAGCATATACGAATTGGAATAAAAATTTTGGAGCAGATTTTTTCTTTGAAGAATACATTCAGGTTTTTAACGACAAGAAGAAGCTTAAGCCAATTAACAATATAAACCTAATAAAAGAGGAATCAAATATTAATCTTTTAGAAGCAAGCTTTTATCCCCTTGAAATTGATAGTCTACACAAAAGCAAGCTGAAAATATTAGTTACTCTTGATAATAAAGAAGATTCTCTTTATCTAAAAAAAGAGAAAGATAATATGTACCAGCTTGATTATAAATTCCCGGTTGAAAGTCAATTTGTCAAGCTGCAAATGGAAACTGAAAACAACCTTAAATATGCTAAAACCATTGTTTTAAATGAAGAATATATTGATTTACAGTTTTTACCAGAAAGCGGTGAATTAGTACATGGATTAAGTAGTAAAGTAGGTTTCAAGGCTTTAGATGCACAAGGAAAAGGCAAGTTAATTCAGGGAGATATTGTAGATGAACATGACTCTCTGATGGCATCATTCAAAAGCAACTCACTTGGAATGGGGAGTTTCATATTAAATAACCCGGATAGCCTCAAAAGATATTATGCCCGAATAAAAACCAACTGGCAAACTTTATTATACCCATTACCTGATGTGGCTCCCACAGGAAATGTTTTGTCGATTGTAAAGCAGGATGAAAACATACTTATTACGGCCCAGTCAAGTTATTTAAATAACGACAGCATCTACCTGGATGTTTTCTGTCGAGGTGTGAGGCTCTATCAAATTAAAGCTGTTCTCACCTATTTTGGAACATATAAACTAATGATGCCCAGCAAGAAACTTCCTGAAGGCATCATCTCCTTTACCATGATGGACCATGCCGGACATCCAATTGCCCAGCGAATCTACTTTAACCAAAGACCAGAATCCAGAGTTAACATTCATCTCACGGCTAATAAAGTTCATTATAAACAACGTGAATTAACCCATCTGACCATTGAGACTACTGATTTCGATGATCAACCACTTCCTGCAAACTTGTCCTTACTTGTAATTAACAAACAACAATTGGGGGAAATACAGCATCAACGTCAAAATATATTAACCTATTTTTTGCTTGATTCGGAGTTAAAAGGGGAGATAGAAAACCCAGGATTTTATTTCAACCTGGATAGTAGCATGCACCATCATCTTGATGCTTTGATGCTTACACAAGGATGGAGGAAATATAAATACTTCAAAGAGAAAGTGGGACTGACTTATCTACCAGAAACCAAACTTTCCTTGACTGGAAATGTAAGCAGTGTATTCTCCAGGAAAAAGAAAAAACCTGCGAAAGTGACGCTGATGACCTTCGGCAGTAATGCATCAGTTTATACCCAGGTAGCCGACAGCCTGGGCAATTTCAAATTTGATCTAAATGATGTATATGGACAAAAGGTGAATATATTGATCCAAAGCGCGAAGCTATCAGGTAAAAAAATGAACTATAATGTGCATTTGGATAAAAAAGAATCGCCCCTGGTATATTTTGATATGGCCAAAACTGTAGTTGAATTAGATAGCGGTTTAGATAATTTCGTCAGCAAAGACATTCAGCGAAATAAAATAGAAGATGCTTTTTCCCCACAATCTGGAAGTTTTCTTTTAGATGAAGTGGAGGTTACAGGTTACAAGCTTACTCCTGAGCGTGAAAAAGTATTGGTAGAATATGGAGAAACTGATGTATTAATAGACGGAAATTCTATTCAGGAAGAAGAGCAAAAATGGTCAACTGGCTTATATCATGTTCTCAAAATGAGCTTTCCGGAAAAGATACAAATAGTTAGGCGTTCTGACGGGACTTTGTATGCCAAAGCACACAATGATTTAATGAACTTCTTTGTAGTTGATGGTACTCCAATGATGCTTTGGGAGTATTCCCTTATCCCCAATATTCCACCGAGTGAAGTAATTAGTGTTGAAATTATTGAATATGCAAATAATGTAAAAGATATATTTTGTAAATTATATCCACCGAGTTGTGCCTATGCGCCAGAACAAGGCAACATTATTGCAATTTATACCCGTGGTGGAAAAGGACTATATGGAGCAACCAAACCGGTAGGAATCGTTCGAACTGCCATTCCTGTATTTTCTGCGCCCCGTGAATTTTATACACCTAAATATGATAATTCCCAATCGAATGACTTAAACAATAAACCTGATCTAAGGGCTTTGATCAATTGGGAGCCTGAATTAAAAACAGATACTGGCGGCAGAGCAACAGCCTCATTTTACAATGCTGATAATGTCGGAAAAGTGATTGTAGTAGTAGAAGCGGTTTCAGCAAATGGCGCAATTGGTTACCAGGAGATTGAATATGAAATAGAAGGAAAGGAGGTTATAATTTTTGGTAATTGAAGCGTGAATCACAGGGAAAATTAAATCATGATTTAAAAGCCATTTTGTGGATGAAAAAGAAAACTTACTCATGGCATTACTTATAAAGTTGAGCCTAAATACATAGTTTATAAACTTGTAATATAGTGAGTTCTCTTTTTTAATCGGTTGTCTTTAATAAAAAAGTTTGAACCAAAATAAGAAATATATAAAGTAAATTTTTTGGGATGATTTTATTGAGGGCTATAAAAAAATTAACCCTGGGGCCGTATACCACAGGGCTAATTATCAACCTTAAAATAAACTCAAAAAAAACAAACTTTTGAAAGCAAAAACTCAGTCTAATTTTCCATCAAAAATTTATGAGTAACCTAAACGCTGTAAAGATATATCGGATTTTAGATTGCACAAAAAAAATCAAAATCTTTTTTCTGTACGTGTAATAATTTCTTTAAAATGTTATAAAAATACATGCAAAAATATCACTATGGTGCCTTTTGAGTACACAAGCACCTGTAAAGTTGACGTAACATATGATGTTTATTTTTAATATTTGATCCATTTCTTCCTGTTTTTTTTGAGTTAATTACATCAAGCAACCCAAAACATGATATTTGTCAGTATTTTATCTTTGCGGTTTTTCTCACCTGTCAGATTGGAGATTATTTAGCTGTAATTAATTCAATTATCTGCTTACCAATAGGATCAGACCAAACGAAATAACCAGCAACCAATAGTCATAAATCTTAAGAAAATCGATCATTAAAATATCCATATGGGCCAGTATGCTCAAGCCTGCCAGTACTACGGCTATACCTTTAATTAAAGATCTGGTTTTTCTGCTCATTATTTTTTATATTTTGATTTCCTGATGCCTTAAAGATAAAATTTACCAGTTAAAATAAACATTTATTAATGATATAAATCGTACATTCGCACTGGCAAAAAAATAGTCTTTTCCCCATGGCAGAGATTGGCCAAGACATTGACAAAGCAAAAGCCTTATTAGAAGCTGGTGAACTGGTGGCTATTCCTACAGAGACTGTTTATGGATTGGCTGGAAATGCATTTTTAGCCGATGCAGTAGCTAAAATTTTTCAAGTTAAGAATCGCCCTGCTTTTAATCCTTTAATCTTACATTCCAACCATCTGGAAAAAGTCAAAAAATATGTAAAACAAATTCCTGATCCGGCCATAGCACTGGCTCAGGAATTTTGGCCGGGACCATTGACCATGTTATTTGAAAAGCAGGATCTGGTACCAGGCCTTGTAACTGCTGGCCTGGAAACAGTGGCAGTTCGAATCCCAAAACATGAACTAACCCTTCAACTGCTGGAAGCAATTGAATTCCCCCTGGCTGCTCCCAGCGCCAACCCATTTGGCTATATAAGCCCTACCAGGGCCTATCATGTAAATCAGCAATTAGGAGATAAGATTCCCTATATACTTGATGGAGGAGCCTGTAAAATAGGTATTGAATCTACCATTGTAGGCTTTGAAGCAGACCAGGTGGTGGTATTTCGTTTGGGAGGAACCAGTATTGAGGAAATTGAAAGGATCACAGGTCCGGTAAAGGTGATGCCTCATTCTTCTTCCCAACCCAAATCTCCTGGCATGTTAAAAAGTCACTATGCCCCTCTTAAACAGCTAATATTGGGAAATATCGAGGAACTGATCAAGCATCATAAGCACAGTAGCTTTGGCATTATCTCATTCAGGGAAACTTATCCTCAATTGGCATCGGAAAATCAGGTAGTTCTTTCCGAATCTGGAGATATGTTGGAGGCTGCCACCCGCTTGTTTGATGGATTAAGACATTTAGACAAATTACCAATAAATTATATATTTGCGGAACTGTTACCTGATCATGGATTAGGCAGGGCCATTAATGACAGGCTGAGACGGGCTGCTGTAAAATAAGGCCTAACTTTTTTAAAGTGGCATGATTTTATAAATAGATAATATAAATTATTTCAACTTTAGAATTAATTGAATAAAATTTAATTCGCATGGGCAAATCATTTTTATGTTTAATCAATATTTAACCACAACTTTATGAAGACAATAGATCAATTTAATTTTTCTGGGAAAAAAGCCCTGATCAGGGTTGATTTCAATGTTCCCCTCAATGAAAAGCATGAAATTACCGACGATAATCGTATAAGAGCCGCATTACCCACAATAAAAAAGATATTGGATGATGGAGGTGCTGTCATATTAATGTCCCATTTAGGTCGTCCCAAGGAAGGACCAGAAGAAAAATTCTCCCTGAAACACATTGTGCCCCACCTTTCGAATAAATTAGGGGTACAGGTGCAATTTGCCAATGACTGCATTGGTCAGGAGGCTGCAGATAAAGCCCAGGCATTAAAATCTGGTGACGTTTTGCTGTTGGAAAACGTTCGTTTTTACAAGCAGGAAACCAAAGGGGATGAAGAGTTCGCTCAAAAGCTGGCTTCTTTAGGTGATGTGTATGTAAATGATGCTTTTGGAACAGCACACCGGGCTCATGCATCCACCACCATTGCAGCTAACTATTTCCAGGATAAGTTTGCCGGATACCTGCTTTATGCTGAAGTGGAAAATGCCAGGAAAGTTCTGGGAAGCGCAGCCAAGCCATTCACTGCCATTATGGGGGGTGCCAAAATCTCTGATAAGATTCAGGTTATTGAAAACCTGCTGGACCAGGTAGATAACCTGATTATTGGTGGCGGTATGTCTTATACCTTCTTCAAGGCTATGGGGGGGCAGGTCGGTTCTTCTTTGGTGGAAGAAGACAAACTGGATCTTGCCAATCAGCTTATCAGGAAAGCCAAAGAAAAGAATGTGGACCTGAAGTTGCCCATTGACTCTGTAATTGCTGATAAATTTGATAATGATGCCAATACTGAAGTGGCAAACAATAATATGATCAAAGAGGGATGGATGGGATTGGATATAGGACCAGAAGCTACAGAAGTGTTTTCTAAAACCATTGAAGAATCCAAAACCATTCTTTGGAATGGTCCCATGGGCGTATTTGAAAAGCCCAATTTTGCCAAAGGAACCAAAGCCATTGCCGAAGCAGTAGTAAAAGCTACTGAAAAAGGTGCTTTTTCCCTGATCGGTGGTGGTGATTCTGCCGCAGCAGTGAATTCATTGGGTTACGGAGATAAAGTATCTTATGTATCTACCGGGGGGGGCGCTTTGTTGGAATACATGGAAGGAAAAACCCTTCCCGGAGTGGCAGCCCTGGAAAAATAATCCAGAAAAATAGAAAAATTTTTATTTTAAAAGCTGCCAGTGTAATCACTGGCAGCTTTTAATTTTTATATTATGCCCTGTCCTTGATCTTGGCCCAGGTATCTCTTAATGTAACAGTTCGGTTGATTACCAGATGTTCCTGGCTGCTGTCTTTTAGATCAATGCAAAAATATCCGATTCTTTGAAACTGGAAGCGATCTCCTGGCTTGGCTTCTCTCAAACTCGGTTCTACTTTGCATTTTTGCAGAACTTCCAGCGATTTGGGATTGATAAAATCCTTGTAGTCAAAGTCTTTTTTGGCTGCAGGGTCTTCATCAACGAATAGCCTGTCATAGAGCCTTACTTCTGCATCTATCGCATGTGGAATAGAAACCCAGTGCAGGGTGCCTTTTACTTTTCGCTGGCTTCCACTGCCACTGCCACTTTTGCTTTCCGGATCATAGGTACACTGTAACTCGATGATTCTGTCTGTCTCAGGATCTTTAATCACTTCTTCGCACTTGATTATATAAGCATTTTTCAGCCTTACTTCTTTGCCCGGTGAAAGTCTGAAGAACTTTTTGGGAGGAAATTCTAAAAAATCATCCCGCTCAATGTAAATTTCCCGGCTAAATGGAAGCTTTCGATAGCCCATGGATGGATCTTCCTGGTTATTTTCGGCATCCATTTCCTCTACTTGTCCTTCAGGGTAATTGGTAATCACCACTTTCAGAGGATTTAATACAGCCATTACGCGGGGAGCAGATTTATTCAGGTCTTCCCTCACACAATCTTCCAGTAATGCCACATCAATCAGGTTGTTTCGTTTGGCCACTCCAATACGATCAGAAAAATAGCGTATGGACTCAGGGGTGTAACCTCTTCTTCGTAACCCGGAAATAGTAGGCATACGGGGATCATCCCAACCTTTTACGTAGCCACTATTGACCAGTTCCAGCAATTTCCGTTTACTCATTACTGTATAGCTTAAATTGAGCCGGGCAAATTCGATCTGCCGGGGGCGATATTCGGTTTCAATAATGTTGTTCAGCAACCAATCATAAAGAGGACGATGTACCTCAAACTCCAGGGTACAGATGGAGTGGGTGATCCCTTCGATGTAATCAGATTGTCCATGGGCAAAATCATACATAGGGTATATACACCATTTGTCACCGGTCCTGTGATGATGAGCAAATTTGATCCTGTATAAAACCGGATCCCGCATATGCATATTAGGGGAAGCCATATCAATTTTAGCCCGCAACAAACGAGATCCTTCTTTGAATTCTCCCGCTTTCATCCCCTGGAAAAGTTCCAGGTTTTCTTCTACTGATCGATCTCTGTATGGGCTGGGTTTACCCGGTTCTGTAGGGGTGCCACGGAAGGCTGCTATTTCTTCTGGAGAAAGATCACAGACAAAAGCTTTGCCCTTTTTAATCAAAATGATCGCATATTCATACAATTGATCAAAATAATCGGAAGCAAAAAATTCTCCATCCCAGTCAAAACCTAACCACTTCACATCGTTTCGGATAGAATCTACATATTCTACACTTTCTGTAACAGGATTGGTGTCATCAAATCTTAAATTACACTTGCCCTGGTATTTTTCAGCCAATCCAAAATTCAGGCATATAGATTTGGCGTGTCCAATATGCAGGTATCCATTGGGCTCAGGAGGAAAACGTGTATGGACCCTTTTATCATTTTTATTTTGTTTAAGGTCTTCTTCAATAATACCTTCAATAAAATTGAGGCTTTTACCTTCTGCCTTTCCTTCTGTATTTTCTTTCAGGTTGCTTTCCATGAATATGAATTTATTAAATTTTTAAATGGATTCAATGGTTGTTAAAAACAAACAGGTCAATTATATCAAAAATCAATCAATAATTTAATATAATCCTAATAAATTTTTAAACGAAAGGTTTGGGCCTGTTAAAATAAAAGTCAGTTTTTTATGTTTTTTTTCAAATTACCCTGCCGGGTATATAAAAGTTCCTGATTATCAATCATTCGCCTGATTATACTAAGTGCAGTTTCACGATTTGAACCGGGCATAAGCCGTATCAATTCATTTACAGGATATTCCCTTTCATTTAACAAATCTAATAAATCTTTTCTGGTTTGTGATAGTTGTTCTGATTGGAAAATGGTCTTTTTTTGGGACACACATATATCACATACACCACATTTCTGATAAGAAATCTCCTCAAAATATTCCAGTAGTAGTTGGGTTCTGCAGCGGAATTGATGTTTCACATAATGGACTACCGCTTCCATTTTTTGAATCGCATTTTGTCTTCTATGTTCCAGCAAATTTTTATCAATTGGAAGCTTTGAAGCATCAAAACGCGGAGTAATAAATGTAAGCTGAGGTTTTTCCTTCATTTTATCATAAATGGCGATTTCAGTTTGGTGCAAGTATTGCAGTTTTTCTTCTACCTCCTTAGTGGTAATATGTAGCATTTTAGCCAATTGAGGTTCTGAAATCTTCTGAAAACCGGAAAATATTTCACCGCCATACAATCTTAACAAGGCCTTGATCACATTATCCAATTGAGCATTGGCTACCTGAAACTGGTAAAGGTTTTTCTTATCTACACTGAAGTACAGTTTGGAAGGATTGTAAAAGGTTTGATTGAGTTGGATTAAACCTTCCATTTCCAGTTTTTTAATAGCCTGATAAGCTTCCAGCAGGTTTAATTTATAAGTTTTGGAAAAATCGTTAAGGTCAAAGTCGTAACTGGTCAACAGGTTGCTTCCCACAGCAATTTTATAGTAATTGGCCAGGCATTGGTACACTTTTCGCAGATATTCAACTGAAGGAGTGGATTGAAGCACCTTTTTTTGCAGGTCCAGGATGTCTTTTTCATGTACCAGTATCAGGGCATAAGCTTTCTTCTCATCCCGTCCGGCTCTGCCTGCTTCCTGATAATAAGCTTCCAGGTTTTCCGGCAGATCCATATGTACTACAAGTCTGACATCAGGTTTATCTATACCCATACCAAAGGCATTTGTGGAAACGATCACCCTGGTTTTATTTTTGATCCATCGATCCTGTTTGACAGAGCGCTCCTCATTGGTTAATCCGGCATGATAAAAATCGGCTGAAATTTTGTGTTTTGACAAAAACCGGGCAATTTCCAGGGTTCTTTTACGACTGCGAACATAGACAATTGCCGTTCCCGGAACTTTTTGGATCACTTCTATTAGTTTTTTTTCTTTATCTTCTTCGAATCGGACCGCATAGGAAAGATTGGCCCGGGCAAAGCTTTTCTGGAAAACCTTATTTTGCCTGAAATTCAGCTTTTCCTGGATATCGGCTTTAACTTCACCTGTAGCAGTAGCAGTAAGAGCAATCATTTCAGCTTCAGGCAGGTATTGCCGGAAATCGGCTATTTCCAGGTAGGGGGGGCGAAAATCATATCCCCATTGAGAAATACAGTGGGCTTCATCCACAGCCAATAATCCCACTTTCATTTTCTTGACCCTCTCAATAAAAAGCTCGGTTTTCAACCGCTCAGGAGAAACGTACAGAAATTTGATATTCCCATAAATACAATTGTCAAGCAGGATATCTATTTCCCGCTGGGTAAGTCCCGAATATATAGCTGCTGCCGGTATATTCCTTTTTTTAAGTTGCTCTACCTGATCTTTCATCAGGGCTATCAGGGGAGATATTACCAGGCAAATGCCTTCAAGCATAAGCCCGGGCACCTGAAAACAAATAGATTTGCCTCCTCCGGTAGGTAACAGGGCCAGGGTGTCATTCCCTGCTATCACTGATCTTATGATGTCTTCCTGCAGGGGACGGAATTGCTCATAACCCCAATATTTTCTGAGTATCTCTACTGGTTCCATCAAGTGTAAACTTCTATTGCCTGTTTAAATGTATTACAATGTGCTTCAACGATGTCGGATATACGGGGAGAATAACCTCCTCCCAAAGTGATAACCAAGGGGATCTGGTAATTAAAACATATTTCTATAACCATTTTATCCCTGTTTTTACAACCTGTTTTAGTTAAATTTAATTTACCCAGGCTGTCGCTGTCTAAAACATCCACCCCAGCCTGATAAAATACCAGTTCGGGTTGGACCTGCCGGATTAATTCGGGGACTGTTTGCTGAAGTTTTTGTAAGTAGGTGTTATCATCTGTACCTGTTTCTAAAGCTATATCCCAATCTGAAATTTCTTTTTTGACAGGATAATTATCTTTTCCATGCATGCTGAAGGTAAAAACCCGTTTTTCCTGTGAAAAAATAGCGGCAGTACCATTTCCCTGATGTACATCCAGGTCAATGATCAGTATTTTTTTCAGATGCAGCATTTTTATCCCATACCAGGCTGCTATTGCCAGATCATTTAAAATACAAAATCCCTCACCCCGGTCAGCGAAAGCATGATGAGTACCTCCGGCTATATTCAACCCCAATCCATTCTCCATGGCCTGTATGGCAGATTGGATAGTGCCAGAGGCAGAGGACCGGGCCCGCTGAATGGCCGCCTGAGAAAGAGGTAACCCTATTTTCCTTACTTCTGCCGGTGATAAGGTAAGGGTTCTTAATTTCTGCCAGTAAGTTTCTGTATGAGCCAGCAAGATGTCATTTTCATGGCATAGACCCGGATCAAAAATCATAGTTTCCTGTAGCACCCCTTCATGGATGAGTTGTCGTTGTACCAGTTTATACTTAGCGATGGGAAACCGGTGACCATCAGGCAATCTGTAATTGTGTTTATCTGAATAAGTAACTTTGATCATTTGCTTCTAAATACCAGCTACAAGTGAACAATTCTTGCCCCCTGTTGACCTACAGCATAGCAGGAAATATTTGATGTTTCAGCTTGAATCAGCCATTTTCTTACCAGGTACCTCGAATTAGAACCATCCAAGATAAGATGGTTAAACCTGTAAAGATCCATTACCTGATCCAGTTCATTCACTGCATCGTTACAAATCACCAGGTAATCCACTTTGGCTGGGTTAAGATAAGTAATTTCGGCATTATTCAAAAACAGAAAGGTTAATCCGTTGAAGGATATCAGTTGATTACCATGGATTTGTTTTTTTAGCGGAACCGGAGGCAAATTCAATCCCTTGTATCCTTTTAAACGGCGACTTGAGGACACATGGTAGTTTATTTTATCCTGGGAATAATTAATGCTGTCAGTATACGAATATAAAGATTCTCCATACATGAAATCTACTACAGTGGAACCGGGCACAGCATAAAAAACAATTTCTTTTAAATGAGTTTGTTGCACTTGTTTTAATAGTGTTGAAAAGGTAAATAAGCCCAGGCAGATAGTGGCCCAGATCAGATAGCTGAAACGTCGATAATGAAAGAACATCATTAGCATGATCATAAAAGCAAAAATGGCCAATACTTGTTGCCATTCCCAGTAAATGTCTTCAATTTTATTCACTGGCAGCTGATCAAACCAGATTATGGTCTGATTCAGGGTATTTATCAGAAGAGATAATAGCTTACCCAACCCTGAAGCTAAAATTTCAAGGGGAGACAAGAGAAATAGCAGCAGACCGGCTGATAAGATCAGGAAGGCAGCCGGAATTACCATCAGGTTAGTGACCAAAGCCCACAGCGGGAATTGATGAAAATAGAATATAGTAAGGGGAAAGGTCGCTATTTGGGCTGCAATAGAAACAGAAGTCAATACCCAGACCTTATCTGTTATTTTCGATTCCGGCTGAAACCAACTGTAGATTTTGGGTTGCAGGTATATGATGCCCAACACTGCCAGGTAAGAAAGTTGAAATCCTACGGATTCTATCAAAAATGGATTAAACCACAGCAATAAAAAAGCTGAAGCGGCTATGGTATTGTAAATATTGGTTTGTCGCCGTGATGCTTGTGATATAATGATGAAGGAAAACATAGTTACAGCCCGGGTTACAGAAGGAGAGAAACCGGTAATAAGGGCATAAAACCAAAGCAGCATTATTGAAAAAACGGCAAAGATCCATCTGCCCCAGGTAGTATTTCTGATGCCACCCAACAAAAACAGCAAAATGCCATAAATAACCCCGACGTGCAGCCCTGAAACAGCCAATACATGCATGGCGCCACTGGAAGCGTAGGCTTGTTTTATTTCAGCCGAAAGTTCTTCCTTTACGCCCAGGATCAGTGCTTTGGTGATTGCCTGAGGTTCTAACCCAAGGATGAATTTTTCTATTATTTGCTCCAGTTGATTTCTGCTATAGGCAGCCCATTGGTTAATATTATTAGGGTTTGCCGGCTTATAAAGATTGATCTGACTGCCTTCATGTATAAAATGCTGTTGATAAATATTTTGATTGGCCAGGTACTTCTTGTAATCAAACTCACCAGGGTTTTTAGGAAATGGGATAGGCTGCGGCCTGCCCCTGATCACCAGATGGTCTCCTGTTGTTATCTTGAGGGCCATATCCCGGGGAAAATATACCAGTATTGTTCCTGATGCTGGTTTCCATTTTTTTTGAAAAATGCCCCTGATTTCAAATGTCAGCTTTTGGGATCTTTCAGTGTAAGCTGTGCCCAGTACCTTACCCTGATAAAAAGAGTAATCTTCCTGATGGATCAGGTGGTCATTTTTGAAATGCTGGGAATGCTGCCCGTGCCTGATAAAACCAGCTAAAAATAAGATCAGTAAACTTAAAAAGCCAATGGTAGTTTGTAATTTATAAAACAAGGTCTTCTTTGATATCAGGCAAAATAAAAAGTATGCTGAAATGACAACAAACAGGACTAACAGTAAAATCTCCTGAGATATTAGTGCCTTTGAAACAGCTAATTTTATATTAGCACAACCTATGCCCAAAAGGAAAGCAGCAAAAAATCGCACAAATGGAAACTTTATCCAGTAATTCATCATTGTTGATAATGCCTACACAAATAAAGGTTTTAAATTGATCAATTACTCAGAAGATAATGAATGTAACTTACCAATGAAAAAAATATTAATATAATTAACCTTTTTCAAAAACAATTGTCAGACTTGGGAATTAATCTAGTGTTAAGTTAGATCAATTATTTTTATTACTTATTGAAATTTATTTTAAATTAAAATTTTTTAACTATGAAAACCGGAAATTTTTTAAACCGTATTATCTGGACTCTGATGAGTTTTTCATTGGTCATATTGTTGTTTACCCAGTGTGAACCAAGAAGAACAACTACTGAAACTGAATTAGAGGATGAAACAGAGGAGTTCATGCAGAATTTCGATGAAACTCAGCAGGAATTAGCCACTGAGGTAGAAACTGAAATCAATGATCTGAATACTCAGATTGAGCAATATGAAGCCAACATGGAGAATCTGGATGAAGCAGCCAGAGAAGAGTATAGAGAAGTGGTGAATAATTTGGAAGAACAGAGAAATAATTTACAAACATATCTTGAGGACGTAGAAAATGCAACTGAAGAGGAATGGCAGGAAGTTGAAAGAAATACCCGTCAGACCCTGAATAATCTGGATAATGAAATAGAGCAGATTACTCAAAATATTGAAGCAGAGATTGAATCTTAATCTTTCCAATTCATGTTACAAAAAAAGGCTGTTTGATGACAGTCTTTTTTTATATCTTTTTTTTCATCTTATAATGCATAATGCCGCATTCATCAAACTGATCACCTTCTATTTCAAATCCAAATTTTTCATAGAGGTAAACAGCTCCAACTTGTGCATGAAGATATAACGATGGTATTTTATCCTCAAAATTCTCTTTAATATCTGCCAGTATTGCCTGAACCAAGGCTGATCCGATCCCTGTATTCCGGTAAGCTTTTTTGACTGCAAAACGTTCCAGTTTCAGTCCCTGTTTAGTTTTACGCCAACGGGCTGTGCCTATCGGTTTAGCATCATAATAAGCTAAAAAATGTACAGATTCGTTCTCATATTGATCCAATTCATCTCGTTCCGGAACTTTCTGCTCCTGTACAAAAACTTCCTTTCTGATAGTAAAAGCCTGTTCCAGTAAATTATCAGATTTGATCTTAACTATTTTAATTGCCATTGAAAATTATTATTTAACGATTGCTTTATCGTAGGCTTCGATAATTTCCTTGACCAGTTTGTGTCTGATCACATCCCTGCCGTCAAAGTTAATAAATCCAATTCCGTTTACATCTTTCAACACATTAACGGCTTCAATTAAGCCGGATTTTTGGTTTTTGGGCAGGTCAATCTGGGAGGTATCTCCATTGATAATAACCTTTGAGTTTGGCCCCATACGGGTAAGGAACATCTTAATTTGCATAGGCGTGGTATTTTGGGCTTCATCCAGCAAAATAAAGGCATTGTTGAGGGTGCGCCCTCTCATGTAAGCCAGCGGGGCAATTTCAATATCACGGTTTTCCTGATAGTACCTCAATTTTTCAGAGGGAATCATATCATCCAGGGCATCATAAATGGGCCGTAGATAAGGATCGATTTTCTCCTTAAGATCTCCCGGAAGAAAGCCAAGGTTTTCTCCTGCTTCCACCGCAGGCCGGGTAATGATGATCTTTTTAACTTCCTTATTTTTCAAAGCCCGCACAGCCAGGGCCACAGAAATGTAGGTTTTGCCCGTTCCGGCCGGACCAATAGAGAAAACCAGGTCATTATGTTTTACCTTTTCCACCAGTTTTTTCTGATTAGGTGTTTTGGGCTTTATTACAAAGCCACGGGTGCCATAAAGCAGAATATCCTGCCGTGAATCTTCCACAACAGCATCGTCATCTTCTTCCAGGTAGGTTTTCACATTGTCATGGGTGATCTTGCCATAACGATGATAGTGGGCCAACAGTGAATTGAGAATGTCGTTGATTTTTAAAATTTCAGGTGTGCTGCCTTTGATCCTTATTTCATTTCCCCGGGAAACTATTTTTGATTTGGGAAAAGCGGAGGCTACTTCTTTGATATTTTTGTTTTCTACTCCCAGAAAATCTACTAAAGATACATTTTCTAACGTAATAATTTTTTCTACCAAACGCTTTTCTGATTAATATTTATCTAATTATTTTAAAGGATTATTTTTTACTTATTTTTGCTTATCAAAGTTACATAATATTTTTTTTGTGTGTATGGCAATTATAACTTTTATGTCGGATTTGGGGACTAGTGATCATTATGTGGCAGCAGTGAAAGCAAAAATATTGCAATCTATCCCAGACCAACAAATAGTTGATATCAGCCATAATATTGAACATTTTAATCTGGTACATGGTTCATTTGTGCTTAAATCGGTATTTAGAAATTTCCCAGCCGGTACCATCCACATAGCTTCATTAAACGATCTGGAGCAGGGTTATCGTTTTATTGCCCTGCATCTGGAGGGGCATTTTTTTGTAGGACCAGATAATGGCCTTTTTAGCTTATTAAGTTCAAAACCTCCTGAACAGGTGGTGGATATCAGTACTACCATGGTAACTACTTTTCCTGCCCTGGATTATTATGCACCAACTGCTATAAAATTGGCTCAGGGGGTGTCTTTGCAGGAATTGGGCTACCCTATTGATCAATATAAACAATTGATCAACCGGCAAGTCAGAGCCACTAAGCAGCAGATCAACGGTCATGTCATACGGGTCAATCATTTTGGTAACCTGATCACCAACATTGAACAGGAGGTATTTAATATACTGAATAAATCCGATCAGTTTACCATTATTTTCAGCCGGCACCGGTTTAATCAGATCCATCAATCCTATTTTGATACTGAGGCTGGCGATTGTTATATTTTTTTCAACCATCTGGGGCTATTGGAGGTCGGGATCAACCAGGGCAATGCTTCTGAGCTGCTGGGTATGGAATGTGACAGTCCGGTCACCATACAATTTCATATTTAGGTGGTAAATATCCGGCTGTTTTTCAGGTTGATTTATTGTATTTTAGCAAATCTTTAAATATGTTTGCAGCCCAAAATGAACCACGGTTCTATTGGAAAATGAAGCCCAGGTGGCGGAACTGGTAGACGCGCTGGTCTCAAAAACCAGTGGTAGCAATACCGTACCGGTTCGATTCCGGTCCTGGGTACGTTTAGTTTCTGGAATGCCCGTTATACAAGATTATAGCGGGCATTTTTTATTGTAATTTAGATTGTACCGTAGCCTAGTATGTTAATTATTAAATTGGTTTACTAAATTTTTGCTATTATTTTTTCTTTAGACAAGGCAAAATTTGAGAGCATAGCAGCGCTACGGTTGAAAATTTTAACGCAGTATAAAGGAAAAAGAAGGGTGAAAATAGTGAATTAATTTAGTAATTAACACACTATACTATCAAGAGATAATAAAGTGTATCCTGAGAATAATGGTTGTGCCCAACCTTCTTTTGTCCCCACCTTCCTGATAATGCTTTTTTAAATAGATTTTCAATAGCTAATAAAACTGTTTTTATTATATTTAAATCTGATAAATGCATGCCTCTAAAACCAATTAATGTATTATGAAAAAACTAAGGTGCTTTTTGCTTCTGGTAATGGTCTTTATTCAATTAATTGTTTATGATCCATCAAAGGCTGAGGTCTTTACCCAGGGGCTGGAAAAAGGGAAAAATCTGCCAAAACTGGACAATCCTATGTCTGTGACTTATTTACAAAAAAACCTTCAGAAAGAAAGTCCAAGATTGGTACTGAACCGAAAACTTGAATCAAAACTTAAAAAAAGCATAAAAAATGATCCGGTTGTAGCTAATGTTTATCAAGCTATAAGGTTAAATGCCCGTCAGATTATGTCTGAACCATTTTTGGAAAGAAAAATGGAGGGTCGTCGATTACTTTCTGTTTCCAGAGAAATGCTGTACCGAATAAACATGTTAGGGATGGTTTATTTGATAGATAAGGATCAGGAAGTATTAGAACGAATTAATAATGAACTTCTGGCAGTTTGCCGGTTTGCTGACTGGAATCCTTCCCATTTTCTGGATGTGGCAGAAATGGCCTTGGCTGTAGCTCTAGCTATAGATTGGACCAAAGGTGATTTGCCTCCTTCAACCGAAACATTAGCCAAGGAGTCTTTAATTCATAAAGCCATTGAACCCAGCTATAATGAAAAAGGAAATACAGGATGGGTCAATGGAACCAATAACTGGAACCAGGTTTGCCATGCAGGAATGATTGCAGCAGCTATTGCTACAGCTGAGAAAGCCCCGGAGTTAGCGGCAAAAACCATAAGCAGAGCCTTGGACGGCATTCCTCATGCATTAGCTGAATATAGCCCTGATGGTGTTTATCCGGAAGGTTCTACTTACTGGAGCTACGGCACCAGTTTTACTGCCATTTCATCAGCCATTTTGGAAAGTGCTTTTAATACAGATTTTGACATTGCTAAATATCCGGCCTTAGAGGAAAGTGCCTTGTTCAGGGTATTAAGTATCGCCCCGTCCGGACGATATTATAATTTTGCCGATTGTGGGGATCAAAGAAGTAAAAACGGGGATTTTACACTGGCCTGGTTTGCTGCCAAAACCGGCAATGAAGCTTATTATGAAAAAGATCGTTTTTTGCTTCCCCCGACTGAAATGGGAAAACTATCCCGGTTGGCAGGAGCTGGCCTGGTATGGGTGAGCCAGTTTGAACCCATAGATAATGAAAAATTACCTCTAGCCTGGAAAGGAGATGGTAGTAACCCGGTAGTGATCTTTAGGGGAGGCAAGGACGATCCGCGAAATTTTTATTTCGGTGCCAAAGGTGGTCGAGGTACTGTAAATCATGGAAATATGGATGGAGGATCTTTTATTTTTGAACTTGATGGGGTGCGATGGGTGGTTGATCCGGGTAATCAATCCTATCATGAACTGGAAAAAACCGGTTTTGAACTTTGGGGAAAATGTCAGGATTGCCAACGCTGGACATTACTTACCAAAAACAATTATGGCCATAGCACTTTAACTGTGAATGATGACCTGCATCAGGTAAATGGTCTGGCCTATTTTTATGCATTCGATTCCGGATCTCATCCAACTGCTTCTCTTGACCTTTCTGCTGCTTTTGGCCCGCAATTGAAGAAAGCTCAAAGGAAATTTGTTAAAGAAAGTTCTCAGGCTGTTTTAATAGAAGACTATCTGGAACTAAGCCAATCTACCCAACAAATCACCTGGCAACTAATGACCACAGCTAAGGTTGCGCTAACAGCAAACGGTGCCATTCTTTCTAAGGATGGTAAGAAGTTATATATTGAAAACCTGTCTCATCCTGACTTGACTTTTTCTGTAATTTCGCTGGATCCCCCACCTTTATCACTGGATAGAAGGATTAAAGGGTTGAAAAGAATAGAATTACGAATTCCAGCTTATCTTTTTGAAAAAGGGACAGGAAATATAAAGGTAAGATTGACAGGAGAGGAATAAGTTGTAAACGATTTCTAAAATGAAATTTACTACTTTATACTATGTTCTTTTTCAGGATTTTATCTAATTTGGTCCCACAATTCAAGAAAAGCAAAGGACCAATACTGTCAGAAAGATTGATACGTTTATTGAGAGAGAAATACCTAATTTGAAGATTTGATCATGCGAAGTCTGATACGAACTTTTATGATGATATTAGCCGGGTTTATAAGCACTTTGACTACGGCACAATCCGTAGAACACCTGGATACAGCAATTAATTCAGCTTATGACGAACTAAACCCTGTGGTAAGTCCGGATGGAAAAACTTTATATTTCACCCGAAAAGGAGATCCTGAAAATGCTGCCGGAAAACGAGACCCCGGAGATATTTGGATGGCTCCTGTTTTGCCTGATGGAAAACATGGACGGGCTATAAAAGCAGATAAAAGCTGGAACAACCGGAATTTTAATGCAATTATTGGTTTTACTGATAATGGGAATACGGTATATCTTCACAACCATTACAAAAAGAATGATGACAAGTTCAAGGCACAAGGTGTATCACGTTCCACTAAAAGAGGAAATGAATGGAGTTTCCCTGAACCAGTTGCGGTGAAATATTTTCAAAATAAATCGGAACATCAGAGTATATCCCTTGCTCCCAACGGAAAAATTATGTTGTTGGGTCTGGAGGCATACGCAAACTATGGGGCAGAAGATATTTATGTGAGTTTTTTGCAATCAGATGGTACCTGGACCAATCCTCAAAACTTAGGGGCGGATATCAATACACGGTATCAGGAAATCACACCATACCTTTTGGCAGATAACAAAACCCTGGTGTTTGCCAGCAATGGGCTGAATGGAGCTGGCAGTTATGATCTTTTTGTGGCTGAAAGGCTTGATGATTCCTGGCAAAGCTGGAGTAAGCCAAAGGGTTTGAATCCAAAAATTAATACCAAAGGCAGAGAAGCTTATTATGCCCTTACTCCCGATCAGGATTATGTGTATTTCATGTCTACCCAGAACAGTGAAGGTTATGGCGATATAAATCGTTTAGCCATTAAAGAAGATGATTTGCCCCAGCAGATAGTGGCTCAGGAGGATTTTTCTGTAGATATGGAGTTGGAAGTTGAAGAAGAGTTGGATAAAGCTCCGGATTTGCCTGTTGAAACAGTAAGTCTACCTGATACTGTAGTGAATATCACCGGAAAGGTCCTTAACCAAAAGACCAATGAACCACTAAATGCTAAAATAACTTTTAGTCCGGAAGGCACAGAAAGAGCCAGTGGACTGGTGGTGGATGCTGCCATAGGCAATTATGAGGTAACCTTGCCTAAGCCCTCCCGATATACCATAAATATTTCGGCCAAAGGGTTTATGAATACTGAAGAAAAAATTGTAATTGGTGAAGGCCAAAATGCTGTTCAAAGAGATTTTAGTTTATCACCGCTTGAGGTAGGCGCTACTTTCAGACTCAATAATGTGTTATTTCAACGAGGTACAACTAATCTGATCGATTCTTCTTATGCCGAATTAGATCGTGTAGTGGAAATGATGAAGGATAATCCTGGAATAGAAATAGAGCTGGCCGGACATACAGATAATCAAGGTAGTTCCAGATTAAATTTAAAGCTTTCCCGTGATCGGGTAGAAAGTGTAAAAGATTATATTATCCAACAGGGAATTAATCCGGAAAGAATTGATGGACGTGGTTATGGTGGCTCCAGACCTATAGCCAGCAATAAAAATGAAGCATCCAGAAGACTAAACAGAAGGGTTGAATTTAAGGTTGTCAGAAATAATGAGTAAACCGAGTTTTCTAATCCACAGTTAATTCAAAAGAAAAGATGAAAAATTCTAAACTTTTTCTGATGGCTAGTGCAATATTTATAGTGATTTTGTTCTGGATCGTATATGATATGGCTTCTAAAACAACTTTTCCGGGGTCAAACATTGAAGATACTGTTGAGACTGGCAGGGTCATATCTGACTCAACCTCAGTGAAAATGGATTCTGTGAATTCCCAGGATGGCGAAAGTTTGCTCAAACCCTGATGAAAACTTAGTCGTGTAAGTTCGGACCGGCTAAATGCTACGCCTCATAGGCTATAATCCCTACTTTTGAAGTATTGTTCAAATATAAAAATAGGGTTTATGAAAAACATAATGTTTTCTTTAATGCTGTTTGTTGGCGTGGCTGGATTGTTGATATTATCATCTGGATTTTTAGCACCTACAGACTATAAATTTCATTCTGTATATGTGTATAACTTCACTAAATATATTCAGTGGCCTAGTAATAACAGTGATATCAAGATCAATATTTTTGGAAATGATGGAACTGTTTATAAATCATTTCAAGATATGGCTGATGCCAAATCGAACGATGGCAGAAAAATACTGGTACAACAGTTTAATTCTGTAAATGCGCTTGAAGATTGTGATATACTTTTTATTCCTTATAAAGAAAGCAGCATTGCCAGCAAAGCCATCGAAAAATATCAGGGCAAAGGCACATTAATCATTACTGAAAGAGAAGGTCTGATTAATTCTGGTAGTTGTATCAATTTTGTTATCGTGGATAACAGATTAAAATTTGAGATCAGCAAGTCTGCTATTGAAGGTGCAGGACTTAAAATTTCTTCCCAATTACTTCAAATGGGTATTGTAAAATAATTGGCTTTTTCCCAGTGATTTACAAAATCTGAATGTTTATTTAAAACGTGTAATATAAAAAGCCATCTTCTTATCAGAGATGGCTTTTTATATTGATCAGGTATGTAACTGTCTTTAAAAATACGAAATTTCTTCTTATAATAAAACGGCACCACCCAATAATATTGTACAGACAGGATTTTTTTTCTTAGGAATATTATACATTATTGGTTTTTCAGTCCACTCAGGCACCATAATAATTAACTGCTGACTCTTCCCAATTTGCTAAGATTCATAGCAGTTACAGCTCCTACAATTCCACCCATCAGGTGAGACTCCCAGGAAACTCCAGGTTGATTTGGTAAAACGCCATAAATTAAACCACCATAAAGAAATGTAATAACAATGGATATAAGCAGGGATTTAATATCTTTCCTGAAAATTCCAAAAAAGATCAAAAAAGATGCAATGCCATAGATGAGACCAGAAGCCCCAATATGCACGGACGGACGGGCAAATATCCAAACTAAAATACCTGTAAGGAAATAACAGGTTAAAAATACCCTTAAAGCAATGCGGTCATAAAAGAAAAAAAGTGTCGTTCCCAGAAATAATAAAGGAACTGTATTGGAAACCAAATGAACCATGTTGCCATGTAGCAGCGGAGAAGAAACTATACCAACCAAGCCTATAGTAGTTCGGGGGATGATCCCAAAAATTCCTAATTCAAGCGAGAATAGCGTTTCAAAAAGAAAGACCATCCACATAATAAAGATCATGCGAAACGGCACTGCTATACTCCGGCTGAAATAGAAATTGCTCATGAACGTTTCCCTTAGATAATTTGAGAAGGATCATTGATCATTTTTAAGTCGATAAAGGCTGATTCTTCCTGTCCAACTGCCATATAACCTAAAACACCGCCAGATGCTTCGGCGATTTTTTTGGCCAGATCCTTCATGCTGGTATAAAAACTTATAGCAAACTGTTTTTCAAGTTTAGGTAAAATATCATTTACCTTCATTAATTCACTGATAATCAATTGATTTCTTTCCGGAGTGTTCTCGGGATATTTCTGTATATAAGTTTTCAGATCCTGTTCAAAGGAGTTGGTGAGTTCTTTATAGTAGCTTTTTAAGATAAATTCATCATTGGTTTGTTTAAGGTTAGCTACTTCAATGGCCTCCTGCAGTTCAGCCTGGTCAATAGTGTTATCTGCACCAGCAATTAAAATTGTTACCAATACCGGAACTTTATACATTAACTCTTCTTCTGACCTGTTCAAGTTCCTAAATGCATCTATCATTTGTGAGGTAAAATTTGATTAGAAATTGATTTTCTAAATTAATATAATTATTTAAAAATTAGGCCTGTTATCGGTTAAATATAAACAGAAGACAGCCATTTGACAAATTTAAAAAATTCTAACTATCAAACCCCTTAGAATTAAATTAGATGATATTATTAAAATAAGATTTTATATTACATGTATGATAAAATATTGATTTATAGCTAAATAATGATATAATCATTTTTTAGTTTTATCCTGTGAAATCAAATAAACCAGATCCCCTATTAAACAACAACCTGATGCACAATGATAAGACTGTAAAGATTTTTGTGGTGGAAGATGATCCATCCTATTTAAAGTTCTTGTCTTACATCCTTAATCTTAATCCAGATCATGAGTTAAAACTTTTCCAAAGTGGTCGTGACTTCCTTGATTATCTTCATGAAAAACCTGATATAATTACTTTGGATTATTCATTGCCTGATACATCTGGTGAAAACCTAATCAAAAAGATCCGTGATATAAATCCTACAGTACCTATAGTTGTGATTTCAGGACAGGAAAAGATTGGTACTGCAGTGAAACTGCTTAAACTGGGAGCCTATGATTATATTACAAAGGATGAAGAAACCAAGGACAGGCTGTTAAACGCTATTAATCATGCTAAAAATAATATTTCCTTAGTGCATGAATTGGATAGTTTAAAGAAAGAAATCTCTGAAAAATACGAATTCGAGAAAAGTATAATTGGTAACAGTAAAGCAATTAAAAAGGTATTTGAAATAATGGAAAAAGCAGTGAAGACCAATATTACTGTTTCCATATCTGGTGAAACCGGCACCGGCAAAGAATTAGTGGCCAAAGCCATACATTATAATTCACATAGGTCAAAAAAACCTTTTGTCCCCGTTAATATAGCCGCTATTCCCAAGGAATTAATAGAAAGTGAATTGTTTGGTCATGAGAAAGGTTCATTTACCGGAGCTGTTGCTCGTAGAATTGGAAAATTTGAGGAAGCCCAGGGAGGAACAATTTTTCTGGATGAAATAGGAGAGATGGAATTAAGCTTACAAGCCAAATTGCTCAGGGTAATTCAGGAAAGGGAGGTGGTTAGAATTGGAGACAATGCTTTGGTTAAATTGGACGTAAGAGTAATTGTGGCTACCCATAAAGATCTGGCTGAAGAAGTCAAGAACGGAAAGTTCCGGGAAGACCTTTATTACAGACTTTTGGGATTGCCCGTAATGCTTCCTCCTTTAAGACACAGGGATCATGATATACTGTTGATCGCTAAATTCATGCTGGATCAATTCTGCCGGGAAAATAATCTTGGAAAAATGGTTCTTAGCCGAAGGGGGCAGGAAAAGTTGATGAATTATTCCTGGCCAGGTAATGTCAGGGAATTAAAGTCAGTAGTTGAACTGGCGGCTGTGATGGCTAATGACCAGGAGATTTCTGAAGAAGACATAAAGTTTAACAGTGTGATCAAAGAGTCTGATTTTATCAAAGAAGAATTGACTTTGAAAGATTACAACTTTAAGATCATACAGTATTTTCTGGAAAAATATAATAATAACGTGATCAAGGTAGCAAAAAAGCTTAATATTGGGAAATCGACTATTTATCGCTATCTCAAAGAAATGGAGCAACAGGAAAATTCAATTATTTCATACTAGATAAAAACAAACCAGCAAATATGGATAATCGTGTAACTGATCTGACATATCTGAAAAATCTAAGCAATAATGATATTAATTTCGTTCGGGAAATGGTGGAAGCATTTATTGATTTAGCCCCAAATATGTTAAAAAAAATGAGTTTCTACGCCGATGAAGAGAATTGGCGGGCCTTGGGTGAATCAGCTCACCAAATGAAACCTACCCTTACATTCATGGGAATGCAGGATATGAAAAATGTAGTTCTAGAAATAGAAAGGATTTGTGAAAATGAATCAGATATTACACTGGTGCAAAGATTAATTGAAGATCTGCAAGATACTTGTGAAATGGCTTACCAGGAATTATCCTTCAACCTGGAGCAAGATTTAATCCAATAATGATGAGAGGGGCTAAGCCCTCCCAATTACTTCATATACATGTAGTTTGTCTTTTTTACCTTTCACCTGGATAGGATCCCAGGGCTTTACCTTAATCAGGTGGTTTACTTTTTGATAAATATTGTCACTGATAAGTATAGTGTCAGGAATATTTTTGGTGAGCATTTCTATTCGTTTGCCCGTATTTACCGTATCACCGGTAACTGAATAGTTGATCCTGTCTTCAGTACCCAAATTTCCGGTTATGACTTCTCCGCTATTGATACCAATCCCAATTTGGATAGGTTGAGACAGTTTATCCCGGTATTTGTCATTGAGCACATTCAGGGCCTCCATCATATCAATGGCGCAGAATACTGCATTTTGCTCATTGTTTGCGCATAATAGAGGTGCACCAAACGCGGCAAATATCTCATCACCTACAAACTGGTTGATCATCCCATTATGTTTTTTTATGGGTGACGACATGATACTGTAATAATCATTCAGAAATGAAACAACTTCTTTGGGGCTGAGAATCTCACTCAGAGGAGTAAATCCCCTGATGTCGCAGAATAATACTGAAATTTCCCTTAATTCTCCCTCAAAAATGGATTCTTCAGTGGTATTTAAAGCCTTTTCTATCACTGGTTCAGGCACATATTTCATAAAAAGTTTTAAGATCTTTTCCTGTTCCTGTACCTTCAATTGCAAATCATTCAACAAGTGCTTGTTCTTTTGCTGAAGTTGAAATAACTGGCGGGCATTTTCAATAGTCATTTTCAGTTCGTTTTCATCCCAGGGTTTGGTGATATACCGGAATACCCTGCCACTATTAATGGCCTGAATAATGGCATCTATATCGCTAAAACCAGTTAGGATCATTCTGATGGTATCCGGATAGGCAGGAAGGATCTTTTCCAGGAATTCGACCCCAGTCATTTCAGGCATTCTTTGATCTGTAATGACCAAATTAATATCATGATTTTTCAAAACCTTGATGCCTTCAAAGCCACTGCTGGCCGTGTGAATTTTATAATATCTGCGAAATGCAGCTTTAAAGGAAATCAGATTTTGTTCCTCATCATCAACATATAAAATGTTAAATTGATCTTCAGGCATAAGTTTTGTTTTATTATAACAAAAATAGTTAATTTAAATCTTTATCGTAATTTGATTAAAAATGATTCGTTAATATTTTACAAATTTAGTAGGGGATTATTTTATTTTGGCGAGGATCTGTTATGAAGCCGTTGCGGAAATTATTTTTTGTAATCATTATCATCGGGCTGAGTCTGCCTTTTTATACTTGCCAACGGGAACTCTCTTATTCCAGCAAATCCTTGAAACCCAAAACCCATAAAAAACCTTATGATCCGAAAAAGAATAAAAGGGCAAAACGTGTCAGAAAAATCAAAATGTGGAATTAATCCGAACTGACTTCCAGATTAATATCTTGCTGATCATATTTCTGACTAATGTTTTGCAACATCAGGTTAAAAACTACAATTCCGGAGTTTAGGGCCTTAATACTGATCCTTTCATTTTCATTATGGACACTTTTGATTTCTTCCTGGCTTAAAATAGCCGGCATAAATCCATAGGTAGGAATCCCCTGTTCTCTAAAATAGGCATTGTCAGAAGAGGCAGGAAATAAAAAAGGAATTACGTGAATGTTCTCTCCGAAATTATAGGTTTTGAGGGCTTTTTCCAGGGCTTCATAGAAAAATCCTGGCTTGGTGGAACCACCATTAGGACCTTGGCCGATTATTTCCACCTCAATTTTTGGCTCATCAATGATGTTTTTGATTTTTCGGATAAATGCTTTGGGATTGGTTCCGGGCAACAATCGACAATCCAAAACAGCAGTAGATTCATTGGAAATTTTATTGGGAGGCCCGGGAGGATTATTCAGGTTGGTGAGGGTAAATGTATTGGTCAAAAGGGACTTGAACAAGGGGTTTTTTTTGATATGAGGTTTCACCAGGGGAGCAAGAATAGCCCAGTTTAAATTTTTCAAGAAAAATCCCTTGATTCCACCTTCAGCCTGGCCCAGTTTTTTAAACATTAATTTGTTAGCCCGGTCAAATTTTAATTTGGTTTTGCTATTATAAAGCCGGTTTAAGGCTTGAATCATTGATTTGTTGGCGTAGGAATTGGCTGGTGTAGCTCCATGTCCGAATGAATTTTCCTTTAGCTTCAATTCTAACCAAAGATTAGACTTTTCTGCAATAGAAATACCATACACCGTTTCCTGTGGCTTTGAAAGCAGTACATCTTTAAGGCCTGATCCGCCTTCACCCAAAACAACTGCCGGTTTTAAATAATCAAGATACTGATCAATTACCATCTCGCTGCCTAATGCACCCCCTGTTTCTTCGTTTGAAACAGAAAGCATGGTTACATTGAAAGGTAAGACCCGATCCTGCAAAGTTTGCTTAAAATCTAATATGGCCATTAATTGCATGACCGCAAGGCCTTTACAGTCTATAGCACCCCGGCCCCAGATCACACTATCACTTACATAACCATCAAAAGCAGGATAATCCCATTTTGATGTATCACCTGATGCTACAACATCTATATGATTATGGAAGATGATATTCGGTTTTCCTATGGCCAAAGGATAAATTGATGCTGCAAAATTATAACTGTTTTTTTCCTGGGAAAAGTGTTCTACAAACAAACCGGCAGACTGACAGTAGTCGGCTAAAAATTTGCCTGCTGCCTGTTCATTTCCGGTAACCGAAGGAATTTTTAGATAGTCAGCCAACAAGGTTATGGCCTGATTCAGATTTGGTGCGGAAGCCTGAGGTTTTCTTTGAGTATCATTATTAGCCCAGGAGCCAAAATTGACCAGCCATAAAACAAGAAATAATAATTTGATAAAGGTTGATTTTGCCATGTAATATATTGAAATTCTTTGTTAGCGGTTTGTATAATAAACTTTTCTAAAATATAACAAGATTATTTCAATATTGTAACGCAAAAGTTGGAATATCTTATCTATGAATGGTTAATTTGATTTTCAACAATTTTCATGGTGTCTTCAGCAATGATCAATTCTTCATTGGTAGGAACGACGATCACCTTTACCCTGGAATCATCTTTATTGATAACATATTCCCGCCCGATGGCCTTCTGGTTGAGTTGCTGATCCAGTTTTATTCCAAGATAATCAAGCTCCCGGCAGACTTCCATCCTGGTCACCTGCGAATTTTCTCCAATTCCACCAGTGAAAACCAGCAGGTCCACACCTCCTAAAGCGGCTACATAGGCCCCAATATACTTTTTTATACGATAATAATACATCTTAAGGGACAGTGCAGCCCTGTCATTGTTGTTGTGGGCAGCCTGTTCTACCTCTCTCATGTCGGAGGAAATTCCAGAAACTCCCAGCAGGCCGCTGTGTTTATTAATCAGTGTATTGGCAGCTCCAATATTAATTTCTTCCTTATTAACGATAAAGGTGAGGATACCCAGGTCAAGGTCTCCTGAGCGGGTGCCCATCATCAAACCTTCCACCGGTGTAAGTCCCATGGAGGTATCAACTGATTGGCCATCTTTAATAGCAGTGACAGAAGCACCATTACCCAGGTGACAAGTGATAATTTTTTGCTTTTCAAAGGGGACATTTAGAATTTCACAGGCCCTTTTAGATACAAAACGATGGCTGGAGCCATGAAAGCCATACCTTCTCAGGCCATACTTTTTATAAAGAGAATAGGGAATGGCATACATATAAGCGTAATCAGGCATGGTCTGGTGAAAGGCTGTATCAAAAACAGCCACCTGAGGTACCTGGGGTAAAAGATCCTTGATCGCCAGGATTCCTTTCAGATTAGGAGGATTATGTAAAGGGGCGATATCACTACATTCATCAATTTTTTCAATGACCTCATCATCAATTAAGACACTTGATTTAAATTTTTCCGCCCCATGAACCACCCGGTGCCCCACCGCTTCAATTTCATTTAAATCTTTGATGCTACCATGCTTGGGGTTGATCAAAACGCCAAGTATGAATTCTATACCTGCCTGATGATCAATTACCTCACCTACCAACTTTAGCCGGTCACCATCAGCCCGGGAGTTTTTTAAGAAAGAACCATGCAGTCCTATTTTCTCAATGCCTCCTTTAGACAATACTTTCCGGTTTGCCATATCAAATAGCTGGTATTTTATGGAAGATGAGCCACAGTTTAATATTAATACTTTCATTCCTGTTTCAGGGTTAAGATTTTATTATTTTATTTCCTTCTTCATCATAATCATAAAAACCTTTACCAATGCTTCGGCCTAACCTGTTGGCTCTTACCAGTTTGCGCAATAGTGGAGAAGTTTTATATTTTACATCGCCAAATTCTTTATACAAATTATCCAGCCAGCGTACCACCTTATCCAGGCCTAATTTATCTGCCATGGCAAAAGGGCCCAAGGGTAACCCAAATCCCAGGGTCATGGTGGCATCAATATCTTCCATACTGCCTACGCCTTCCATCAAAATTTCACAGGCTTCGTTGATCCAGGGAACAATTAATCGGGTACTGATGATGCCCGGCGATTCAATAACTGGTATCACTCTTTTGTTCAGCAGACGGGCAAATCGACATACGCTTTCATAAACCTCATCCGAGGTGTACAGGCCCTTTACCACTTCAACAATTTTAGCTTCAGGTGCTGGAGAAAGAAAATGAAAACTTACACATCTTTCCGGGTGTTGTATTTCAGATGAAAGCTCAGTGATAACCAATGTGGAAGAGTTGGTGGCGATGATGGCTTTTTCAGATACATTTCGTTCGATACTTTGGAAAATCTGCTTCCTGATTTCCACGCTGTTTTCCCGGGTTTTTGATTTTATTGCTTCAATCACAATATCGCAACCGCCTAATTCTCTGGCATCTATTGATCCTTTGATTCGGGATAATATTGCTCTTTTTTCACTTTCTGTCATACCCCATCTTTCAATCATTTTATCCAGATCCCTATTCAGGTCGTCAAAGGATTCCTGGATCTTTTCCGGGGATATCTCAATAAAAATCACATCAAGACCATGTTCACTGGCCATCCTGGCTATGCTTTGGCCTACATTTCCACAGCCTACCAATCCTAATTTATTAAATGAAGTAAGTGAACTGGTCTGGTTCAGCTTATCCTTCTTCAAGGCATAATGTTCTATTTTTTCTACTATTTCTTCCATTTTCTTATTCTCTTTATGACTTATTGCTGACCTGATTTACCGTGATTGCCACCAGGTTCACAATATCTGTTACTGAGCAGCCCCTGGATAGATCATTGACTGGAGCGGCCATTCCCTGTAGGATAGGGCCGATTGCCTGGGCATGAGCCATTCTTTGAACCAGTTTATATGCTATATTTCCAGAAGAAAGATCAGGGAATATTAAAACATTGGCATGGCCTGCGATAGTACTGCCTGGCGCTTTTTGGTTGCCGATATTTTCAATTATTGCAGCATCAGCCTGAAGTTCTCCATCTATTTTCAGCTCGGGGGCTATTTGTTGGGCCAATTTAGTGGCTTCTATCATAACATCAGCTTTAGGATGACTGGCACTACCTTTAGTGGAAAAGCTCAGCATGGCAATTTTAGGATCTATTTGAGCAATCATCCTGGCGGTCCTGGCTGTTTCTACTGCAATTTGAGCCAGTTGGGGTGCATCCGGATCCGGATTTACGGCGCAATCAGCAAACACCATGATCCCGTTATGACCAAATTCACTGTCTTTAAATATCATGATGAATGCGCCTGAAACAACTGTAACCCCAGGTTTGGTTTTTATATATTGAAAGGCAGGCTTTAAAACATCACCGGTTGCATTAATGGCACCGGCCACTTCACCATCGGCTTGTCCATTTTTGATCATGATGGCTCCCAGGTGCAATGGGTTTTGGATCAACTTGTTGGCCTCTTCATAAGTTAAACCTTTTGATTTTCTTAGATCCATCATTAACCGGATCTGGTTTTCGGCCTCAGGATTGTTTTGAGGGTCTACAATTGAGGCCTTATTGATCTGATCCAGATTAAGGTTTGTTGCTTTTTGTTTAATTTCATCTGGGTTTCCCAATAAAACCAGGTCAGCCAGTTCTTCTTTCAAAATCACATCGGCGGCTTGCAGAGTTCGGGTTTCATTGCCTTCAGGCAAAACTATTTTTTTTCGGTTTTTTTTGGCATTGCTGCGGATTTCTTCTAAAAGTGTCATATTAAAAAATATTTAAAGCCAGGCAAATTTAGCTAAATATCGGGTAGGAGGTATGCTGAATTTTGGATTTTTCCGACCGGATCAAATATTTTTGTCTGACAGAACTTTTGCACAAAAAATAGTTTCCAAATAAAACTTGTTGCACTTGATTAATGATTTTTTTTTACAGAAAAGTCTTTAACATGTATCTGAAACAAGGTGAGGCTATCTATAACGCATAGGGGTGTAGCGATTACATCTTTCACTTAAGAGTTACTCAGATAGTTCCGGTTGGACCCAGAGATAGCTAAACCAGTGCCAGTCTTTTCCATCATTTGAAGGAGCAGTTAGGGTAAGCAATGTCCTTCTTTGATGGAAGGTTTGGGTAGGAACGATTTTTATAAGCACCGAATCACCAGTTTGAATTTCCATACTGCATTTTTTCTCTCCCTGGATAAAACACTGAAACTGATCAAAATTCAAATCCGGGGTTTTAACAAGAAGCTCAATTTGAGGTGGATTTTTGTCCAAAATATGAACAGGTTTATCAGTGAATACAACCTTCATGGCTTTCATTCTGGCCTTATCTTTAAATCTTTCAAAATTAACAAAAGGCCCTCCCATGGGAAATCGGGGTAATGCATATCGATCAGTCGTGGCTGAAATGATCCCGGAGTTCTGGGCTAATCCTGCCCTGAAACCCTCTTCTTTTAAAATCTGTTGCATATTTGCCTCAAATTCGCCAAATGGGAAGGCATATAAATCCGGTTCAAAGCTAAGATGCCGCTTAAATAGCTTCTGCGCTTGTCTGGTATCTTGTCGGAAAGTTTCTTGACGAATTGAATCGGCCAAATTCAGAAAATAAGCATGGCTGTGGGAGTGATTACCCAATTCAATTTTATGCAGCTGAAGGTCTTTTAATTGGGACCAGGTTAAGTAGTCAGGCATACCTACCTGTTTGGTATTAATAAATAAGGTGGCAGGCACATCAAATTTTTTTAAAACCGGTAATGCTCCGGTAAGGACTGATTGATATCCGTCGTCTATGGTTAATACAGCTATTTTATGATCAGAAACACCTTTTTCCAGCAAGTTCAGTGCTTCGCCCATTGATTTGATCAGATACCCATTCGCTAATAAGAATTTAACCTGTTGCTCAAAATCTTTTACCGAAATATTGGTAGAAGGATAACGGGAATCACCAAATCTGTGATAAACAAAACTGACGATCTCGACCTTGTTGTTGTCGGGATCTATTTCAGTAGCCGCAGATGGCTGAGAAGTGCAACCTGTATTTATAAAAATTAAAATAAAAAACAACAGGGTGTAATGCATAAATAAAGGATGGTTAATGCTAACATTACGTTCTGGCCATCCTTTTATTATGTAGCCATTCAAAATTAAAACCCATGGTTATTTTATAGAGGCTATAAGCGTGTTAGGTTTATTCTGAGGTATCTCAATAAAATAAGATGGATCCAGCCTGTAGTGGTCAAACCGGGTTAGATCATTCTTGCGGATGACCACCTCCAGTTTTTTAACATATACATGACCTAATTCAGAATATTTATTAAGCAAAGGAATTAAATCAAACACATTCTGGGTTTCAGAACGTTTATACCTGAAACCTTTATATGCACCTACACGGGCGATGGTTTCAAAATAATCTTCTATAGAGGCATAAAGGTGGTCGTATTTCTTAACATATATCGGCTGACCTTCTCGGCCCAGCCTGGCCTTAATTCGTTGTTCATCACTTCTATAAGACCATATGCCAAAAATATTATTACCTTCCAGAAAAAAGCGTGATGTCCCCCAACCACTTTCAATCGCAGCCTGAGCCAAAACTATACTGACAGGATGCGTATTTAATTTTCTTTCCAACTCTTCCAGGTCTTTTGCCTTATATTTTTGAAGGTTTTTGGCTAAAAACATACTGTCAGAAGCAGTAATTATGCTATCTATGGCTAATTGTTTTTTTATCTGAACTACCTTTTCCCTGGTCTGATCTATCCGGTATTTAGAATATAAGACTGAAGGCAGGATCAAATCGATAAATTTTTGCTTTTTCTCTTCTACCGGCAAATGATTCAGAGAGATTACCTGGTTGTAGAGAACCGGAGGTACAATGGAATCCTGTATTTCAACAATATCATCTACTTTTAATAATGATTTATGTTCCACTACCAGGGACTGGGTGTATTGAACAGGTTCTTTCTGGCAACTGAGTAAAAGAAGAGATAAACTCCCGGTATAATATAAATACTTTAGTTTTTTAAAGCTATGATTTTTCATGGTGTACTAAAGCCCGGCAATAAATTGGCTTTTTTTAAGGTTTAATATAAAATTATTAATGCATGTTGGGTTCCTTTACGAAATTTTTGTGGAAAAGGATACAAAGGAACCCGAAAAAATCATAACTCTCATTTATTATGACTATTAACGAGTTAATTTAGAATAGGTTATACTTTTTTATGAATTTAAAAATACCCGCTCCAACGATCGTAAGCTGCTTTACTCAAATCTTCCCGATGATCAGGATGGGCCACATTGATCAGAGCCCGGGCTCTTTGTTTAAGGCTGCGACCATACAAATAGGCAACCCCATATTCGGTTACTACATAGTGTACATTGGCTCTGGTAGTTACTACTCCTGCTCCGGGTTTTAATACAGGAACTATTTTCGACAATCCTCGGTGAGTTACAGAAGGAATGGCAATAATTGGTTTACCTCCTTTAGAGTAGCTGGCTCCCCGCATAAAGTCGATCTGTCCTCCTACCCCGGAGTATTGCCTGGTACCAATAGAGTCAGCGCATACTTGTCCAGTGAGGTCAATTTCTATAGCGCTATTGATGGCCGTTACTTTAGGGTTTTGCCTGATGGTAGCTACATCATTCACATAAGACACATCTTTCATGAGTACCTTAGGATTATCATGAATGAAATCAAACACCTTTTTGGATCCCATTGTAAAAGAAGATACAGTAAAATGGCGGTCTACCGTTTTTTCACTGTTGGTAACTACCCCCTGTTCCAGTAAAGGAATTAATCCATCAGAAAACATTTCTGTATGCACACCTAAATTTTTATGTTGATGCAGATGAGACAGCACTCCATTGGGAATGCCTCCGATACCCATTTGTAAAGTAGCGCCATCCTCAATTAATCCAGCTATATGATATCCTATTTTTTGATCCCGGTCAGTTAGCCCGGCAGGTCTGATTTCAGGTAATTCCTGGTTAAACTCCACCATGTAATCAATCTGATCCTGACTTAAAACTCCATCACCCCAGGCCCGTGGCATATATTGATTGACCTGTGCAATCACTAAATCAGCCATTTCCACTGCAGCCAAAGTAGCATCTACACTTCCTCCCAGAGTCACCCACCCATGCTGATCAGGAGGTGAAACACTGATAAGGGCCACATCAATAGGAACAATCTTTTCCCGAATAAGCCTTGGAACTTCACTCAAAAATACCGGAATATAGTCTGCCCGGCCGGCTTGGGTGGCTGATCTAACATTGGCACCTACAAAAAATGAATGAAGTCTGAAGTGATCCTGACAGGAGGGATCCACATATGGTGCTTCTCCATCAGTATGTAATTGCACAATTTCTACATCCTGTAGCTCAGTAGATCTTGCCATAAGGGCCTCAATTAAATGTTGAGGGGCTGCCATAGCAGTATGAATCATCAGACGCTGGCCGGACTTTATCAATTGCACTGCTTCAGAGGCAGAGGTATATTTAGCCATAAATTTGATCGTGTTTTAAGGTGAATCTCAGGTTAAAAAATATTTTAATATCTTCGCAGAACATTAACTATAAAATCGTTGAAAACTGATATTGTTGTTATTGGAAGTGGAATAGTAGGATTAGCCACTGCCTTAAAAATCAAATTGCGGCGACCTGACCTAAATCTATTAGTCCTTGATAAAGAACTGGAGGTGGCAGCTCATCAAACCGGGCACAACAGTGGAGTGATTCATTCCGGCTTGTATTATAAACCAGGCAGTATGAAAGCCCTGAATTGTATTAATGGCTATCAACAACTGCTGAAATTTGCCCTAATAGAAAATATACCCCATGAGATATGTGGTAAAATAGTAGTGGCCACAGGTGAGGCTGAACTGACAGCCCTGGAAAATCTTTATACCAGGGGAAATCAGAATGGTTTGAAGGGAATAAAAAAGCTGAATCAGCCCCAACTAAAGGAAATAGAGCCTCATGTAAATGGTATTGCCGGAATTTTTGTACCACAAACAGGAATCATTGATTTTAAGCAGGTATCGGCCAAATATGCTGAAAAGATCCTGGGAATGGGTGGCCATATAAATCTGGGGGAAAAAGTACTGGATATCAAGCACAATCACCAAACCTCCCAGGTGATCACCAGTAAATCATCTTACGAAACCAAGTTGATTGTTAATTGCGGAGGGCTTTATTCGGATAAGCTGGCTCAATTGACCCATCCCAATTTGAATGTGAAGATCATTCCTTTCAGAGGGGAGTATTATAAATTAAAGCCCTCCAAAAAGCATCTGGTAAAAAATTTGATTTATCCTGTACCTGATCCGGCTTTTCCTTTTCTGGGCGTACATTTTACCAGGATGATAGATGGGGCTGTGGAAGCTGGCCCCAATGCTGTATTAGCTTTTGCCAGAGAAGGCTATTCAAAATCTATCATTCACCCGGCCGAATTAATTGAAATCCTGGGATGGCCCGGTTTCCAAAAAGTAGCTTCAAAATACTGGCGTACAGGTTTAGGAGAAATGTACCGTTCTTTTTCCAAAAAGGCATTTACAAAAGCTTTGCAGAAATTGATGCCTGACATAAGGGAAGAGGACCTTGAACCAGGTGGTGCCGGAGTGAGAGCTCAGGCATGTGACAAGAAAGGTGGCCTGATAGACGATTTCCTGATTTTAGAAACTGAGCAGGCGGTGAATGTATGTAATGCACCGTCTCCCGCAGCAACTTCTTCTTTAGCTATTGGGGATACGGTAGCTGAAAAAGTCCTGGCCAGATTTTAAAATCTTTTTATTTTTTTTAAATTATTAGGTTAAAATGCCCAACCTTTTCATAAATGGTTCGTACAGAATAAATGTTGGAACTGGTATAATATTACTTAACCTTTTTATAAATAACTACCATTTTAACTATAACCATTTACAATTAACAGGACTAATTTCAACAAAATTCTTAAAGTAAACTCAAAGAGCCTTTCCCTGACCAGGATAGGCTTTATTTTTTGTATATTGCATAGGTCCAAAATTTTACCTGATATCAATGACCTCTTCCAAGCTCACGCCACCGGAACTTCTTCGATATAGCAGACATTTAGTCCTGCCCGAAATTAAAACTGCAGGTCAGCTGAAGTTGAAGCAGGCCAGGGTTTTAGTAGTAGGGGCAGGTGGATTGGGTTGCCCCATATTACTTTATCTTTCTGCAGCGGGAGTGGGACAATTGGGATTAATAGATGATGATGTAATTGAAACCAGTAATTTACAACGGCAGGTGCTTTATACAGTAAATGAGGTTGGTCTTTCCAAAGCACTGGTAGCCGGACAAAAACTCAAGGCATTAAACCCTTTCATTAAAATAGATAGTTTTCAGGAAAGACTAAGTAAGGATAATGTATTGACAATATTCAGGAATTTTGATCTGGTCATTGATGGTTCAGATAATTTTACTACCAGGTATCTGGTTAATGATGCTTGTATAATGATGGGCATTCCAATGATATATGGATCTGTTTATCGATTTGAAGGTCAGGTTTCGGTATTTAATTTAACCGACCATTCGGGCGGTAAAGGTCCTACTTACAGAGATGTATTTCCGGAACCTCCTCCACCAGAACTTGCCACAAATTGTGCTGAAGGTGGAGTTTTAGGTGTATTGCCCGGAATGGTAGGTTCTATTCAGGCCAATGAAGCTATAAAGATCATTACCGGAATAGGAAAAACATTGTCCGGATATCTGTATCTGGTTAATGCGTTGGATTACCAACATCGTAAAATAAAAATCAGGGCCAACCCTGTATTTCAAAAGATAGAAACGCTTAAGGAATATGACCAATATTGCGGAAGCCTTCCAGCTGAAAAGTTAAAACAATTAAGCCCTTCCCAATTAAATGATATGATCAAACAAGGTAGATCTATTCAGATTTTTGATGTAAGAGATCCGGCCGAATATGAAATGGGACATTTAAAAGCTCAATTAGTGGATCCCAGAGGTATTGATCAATGGGCTCCAAAGATTAACAGAGATCAAGTGGTTGTATTCTACTGTCGTTCAGGTCAAAGAAGCAGGGCGGTAATTGTTAAATTACAACAGAAATTTGGGCTGGAAAATTTGTATAATCTTGATGGCGGTCTTTTGGCATATGCGCAGCAGATAGATCCAACCCTTCAGGTATTTTAACAGTTTATTAAATTCCTTTTTGGCAGTTTAAATTCACACCGTTTACATAAAATCGATCAGTATGTTCGTTATTTTCTGGAACATTCCGGAATTTTGACAGCTTTTAAAAGATATATACAGGGTAGATATGAGGTTTTTATTGATTTTAATGATGGTAGGATGGTCTGCACTCAATCTTTATGGTCAAAGCATAACGGTCAAAGATAAGGTGAGCCGGCAACCTGTGGAAAATGTTGTGATCTATGCTTCAGATTCTAGCAAACTGGTACAAACCAATCATCAGGGACAAGCTTCAGCAGCCATTTTTAAACCGGGAGATCTGCTCATTTTTCAACACCCGGCTTACGAGCAAAAAGTATTAAAATATGCTGATTTAATAGACTTTGGGTATGAGGTGAATATAGCGGAAAAAATTATCAAAATTGATGAGGTGATCATTTCTGCCAATAAATGGGAGCAGGATAAGTCGGAAGTACCTCAAAAAATTGAAGCCATAACTCCTCAAAACATTGCCTTTCAGGCTCCTCAAACTACGGCTGATGTCCTGGATCAAACTGGCCAGGTGTTTATGCAAAAAAGCCAGCTGGGCGGGGGAAGCCCTATGATCAGAGGGTTTTCTGCCAATTCACTTTTAATTGTGGTTGACGGTGTACGAATGAATAATGCCATCTACCGCAGTGGAAATTTACAAAATGTAATTACACTGGATGCCAATAATCTTTCCGGGGCGGAGGTTATCTTCGGGCCTGGTTCAGTAATTTACGGCAGTGATGCTTTGGGTGGTGTCATGGATTTTCATACCAGAGAGCCAATGTTTTCACAGGATGATCAATTGTCATTTTCTGGACAATCCTTCGTCCGGTTTTCATCGGCGAACCTGGAAAAAACAGGCCACTTTCAAATGAATTTGGGTGGAAATAAAGTAGCTTCCTTTACCAGTTTCACTTTTTCTGATTATAATGATTTGCGCAGTGGGGCTAACCGACCGGACGATTATCCTGATTTTGGTCGCAGGGATTTTTATGTGGAGAGGATCAACGGAAAAGATTCAATCATTGATAATAATAACCCCAACCTGCAGCGTTTTTCCGGATATCGGCAAATGAATTTTTTGCAAAAGGTCAGGTATCAGCCCAAGCCTGATTATGATCTGACCTATGCCTTTCACTATTCTACCAGTTCAGACATACCCCGTTATGACAGGCTGATAGAATCAAATCAGGGTGAGCCGGTTTATGCCAGTTGGTATTATGGTCCTCAAAACTGGATGATGCATCAATTTACAGCCACTTCTGATCAATCAAGGCAAATTTATGACCAGGCCAGGCTCAACCTGGCCTATCAGAAAATAGAAGAAAGCCGCCTTAACCGTAGATTTGGTGATGACAGATTGCGTAATCAAACTGAAAATGTAGATGTTTATTCCCTGAATCTGGATTTTGACAAGTCCTTAAGTGCTGGACAGCTTTTTTATGGCTTTGAAATGTTCTATAATAAGGTAAATTCCACAGCTTTCAGGCGTCATATTACAACTGGCACTCTGACACCTACTGCCACCAGGTATCCTGATGGTGGAAGCGCCTACTATGCTGCGGCTTCCTATATCTCCCTAAAGTATGACCTGAAGGATTATCTGATCTTCAATAGCGGGTTACGCTTTACAGCTAACTGGCTGGAAGCTTCATTAGAAGAAGAAAATGAGTTTGGTCTGCCATTCCAGCAACTGAATTTACAAAACCAAGCCCTCAATGGAAATTTGGGGTTGGTATATAAACCGGCAGATAACCTGAAAGCAGACTTTGTTTTTTCTACCGGATTTCGTGCACCCAATGTAGATGATGTAGGTAAAATTTTTGATTTTAGTGATAATTACGTTGTAGTTCCAAATCCGGATCTACAACCGGAATATGTTTTTAATTTAGAATCCAGTATTCAAAAAAGATGGAGCCAGCGGGTCCAGTTGTCTATGAATGTTTTTTATGCCATCCTGGATAATGCTATGGTCCGCAGAGATTTTACTTTCCAGGGGCAGGATTCGGTGTTTTATCAGGGCAGCCTGAAGAAAATCCAGGCTACTGTAAATGTGGGTAATGCATATATTGCAGGGGGGAGTATAAGTGCCAAGGCAGAAATCACAGATCAGTTTTCCTTCACTTCCACCCTCACTTATACTACTGGTAAAGACCTGACAGATAATCTTCCACTTCGACATGTTGCCCCTTTGTTCGGACAGTCCTCCTTGAATTATAAAACCAAAAAGTTCAGGTCAGAATTGTTGGTCAGATATAACGGTCCTTTAAAAAAGCAGGACCTGGCTCCTTCAGAATTAGCTAAGCCACATCTCTATACAGAAGCAGGAAGTTTGTCCTGGATTACGACAGGTATTCGGTCAGCCTATTATTTTTCCAATAATTTCACCTTAAATGTAAATTTGGAAAATATTTTTGATAAACACTATCGTCCGTATTCCTCTGGGATTTCTGCACCAGGCCGTAATCTTGTGATATCTATGCGCTACCAGTTTTAGTGAAGGGAACAGGAAGTTGGTGTTATTTAAGTTGTAATTTTTTGGATTAAAATAACAATTAACAGGAAACTACAGACCCAACCGGTTAAACGATCTTTGGATTTTAAATTAGTTTTACATTTACTTCGTTCAACCAAATATTATTTTATGAATATATTTAAATTATTTTGTAAAATATTAGGTTCGTGTCAATATAAAGCATTAATTTTGGAAAACTAATAGTAATCTCTTTATACTTGTTTTGCAAAAAAGACCTGAAATTTTCGGTCTTTTTTGTTTTTTAAAGCATCATGTGGAAACTGACTGTAAAGATCGTTGTAAAAAGCCCGTGATAGCTTGCTCATAATTTTGATGACCACTTTCCAATAATTTGCCCAATTGATGTAGTTTACCTCCAATCATCAGGGTGTCATAAATTGAAAAGCGTATGATTTTATATTTGCTTATACAAGTAAAAGCATCTTTTAAGAATTCCCTCCACACAATGAATTTCCAGCCGGGAGATCCCTTGCCAAAAAAATCACCTGGTTCGGAAGGCTTGCCAAAATATCTTTCAGCCTGGGCAGAGGTCCATATTCCGGCTCTTAATCCGGATTTGATACATTCTTTTTCATAAATCTTAGAGTACCGTTTTATTTTTTCAACCTGTAGATGAGGGATTTTCTGGTAAATTGGCGATTTCAGGGCAGGAATTCTGTAACGGTTGTAAAGATATTGGTCATCAAGTTCAATAATTATATTCCGGTAAAGGGTTTCAATAGGTATATGTACCTGAGGCATATCATTTGTAACAGGCTCGAAACTTTGATATGCAGTCTGGATTTCATTGGCCAAATCAGACTTGTAAATTTGAGAAGAATGGATGGTCAGGTTCGTTGATCTTTCAACAGCAAAATCCGCATTTTCCAATAAATTGATTAAAAGATCTTTTTTCAGTATCATCAGAATGTTCTTGATTAAAAGGCGAATATTTCATTCTAATCGTCCAGATTAGCTAAATCCTGCACCAATTCCCAGGTATGATCAGATAATAATCTGACGGAGGCCAGGTGCTTTTTGAAAGGCATATTTTTACCCCATTCCTCAGGATTTATCATTGAAAGGATGTCTTTACCATCATTTCTTTCATAGAGATAATAAGTGTGTCCGATAATCGGCTCAAAGTTGATCTGTGAAAGATAGATCCTCTCTGAAATTTCCACCCGTTTTTTGATCTGATTGGCCTGACGAGCCAGTACCTGCATTTGTTGATATAGCTGATGCATCTGACGTTCAGTTTGATCCTTCATGGCAGCCATGGCTTTGCCTTTGATCTTACCCTGATCTTCCGGTTTTATTACAGAACTCCCCAGATGATGTGGAAAGGAAATACTGCCGGGAAAATCAGTTACTTTATCTTTTTCCTGTTCCAGATCAATTTTATCGATATCTATTTTATTGTTCTTTTTCTCCAAAACATTTTAATTTTGACCTTCAAAATTATTTTAAATCCGGGATTTTTTAAAGTTTATTAAAAAATAGATATAGACAGGCAATTGTTTATTTTATTTAAAGGCTGATGACTAATTAGGATTGGGTGTAACTTTTTCAATAAAAATGAGCTAAAAATATTGACAATATCGAAAAAATATTGTTAATTAGCAGTGTTTTTACTAAAAATAGTAGAAATGTTAAAGGTTTAACCAATGGATGCGGATTTTCATTTAAAGTTGCTTTCTAAAAAGCTTCAATCTGGTCGCTGTCAGGTCAAATTTCAGGCTACAGTCTCTCCCAGTACCAAATTATATGGCTATTTTTTGGCAAATCCTGATGATAAATTGAAAGACGTGGTAGACGCTATTCACCAAAAACTGACGCATTTAAACCAGCATACCGATCCATTCCATGCACATTTATTTTGTTTAGGAAAACCGAAGTCCTGGTTTAAAGATTTTATTATATATCCCTATGACACTCATAAGTGAAAATATCAAATATTTAAGAAAGCATTTTAGATATACTCAGGAACAACTGGCTGAGAAAATAGGAATAAAGCGCTCGTTGTTAGGGGCTTACGAAGAAGGTAGGGCTGATCCGCGTTTAAATAACCTGCTGAATATATCCAGGATATTTGAAATATCAGTGGATCGTCTGATCAGTGAAGATGTCAGCAAATTACCAGAGGACAGCCTTAGCCAACCCCGGCCGGGAAATCCTACATATCCTAATCTAAAGGTTTTATCTATCACTGTTGACCCTGACAATAATGAAAATATTGACTTGGTCCCTCAGAAGGCCTCTGCAGGCTACCTGAATGGGTATGCTGATCCAGAATATTTAGAGGAACTGCCCAAATTTAAACTACCTATGCTATCTCAGGCTGCTACTTACAGGGCCTTTGAGATATCCGGTGATTCCATGCTGCCCCTGGAACCAGGCACCATTATCATAGGACAATACCTGGAAGATTTGAATATGGTTCGCAACGGGTCTACTTATATTATTCTTTCCAAAAAAGAAGGTGTGGTGTACAAACGTGTCTTTAACTATGTGGATGAAAAAGGTAAGCTTTTCCTGGTATCGGACAATAAAATCTACCCTCCTTATGATATTGACATTCAGGATGTACTGGAGATTTGGGAAGCCAAGGCTTATATCAGCATGAAGTTTCCCGGGCCAGGGACAGAAAATGATATGACCATCGAAAAACTGGCTTCAATTGTTTTAGATCTGCAAACCGAGGTCATCAAGCTAAAAGAGCGATAGGGTTTGCTACTGATAAAGGTTAGTGTCAGCTGAAGGTTATCTTCTTGTATTCAAGTATTTTACCAAAATCTAATTATCTAAATTCCACAATATTTAATCTTTCCAGAATTATCCTGTAAAACACATCTTTGACTTTAATTTTTTTCAGGTAAAAAAGTGATGCTTTTTAAAACTTTTTTGGATTAGCGGTCATCTTAAGGATAAATATTAAAATAAAGAAGTGTCTATACTGGCTGAACAGATCATTGAAAAAGCAAAAAAGGGGAATAAATCCTGTCTTAACCAATTGGTTAATCAATGGTATCAACGGATATATAACTTTTCCTACAAGTATTTTTCGGAGCATGATATGGCCATGGAAGTGACACAGCGAACTTTTATTGCCATGTATAAAAACCTGGATAAACTGCAGGATAATGAAAAATTTGGTAAGTGGCTTTATCAGATTGCTTATAATAATTGCAAAGAAGAGGATCGGAAAGAAAAGCGCAGAAAGGTATTTCCTTTTTTGAAAGTTTCAGCCAAAGGTGATGACTACCTGATCCGGAATGCAGCAGAGCAATTTTTGCGGCCAGAAGACATCATGGATAGAACTGAATTAAGTGAGATTATGATAAAGGCTTTAAACCGGTTGAATCCGGAACAGCGAATGGTGATCATAATGAAAGAATATGAAGGTTTTAAATTCCGGGAAATTGCCGACATGTTAAATATTTCCGATAATACGGTAAAGTCAAGAATGTACTATGGCTTAACCAGCCTGAAAAAAATTTTACACAAGTGGAATATAAATAAAAAAACTGTTAGATATGAATTATAAACCTGATCATCAGACTTTTATGGATTACCTGTATCAGGAATTAGATCAACCTGAACGGGAACGGTTTGAGCAATATATGGCTACGCATCCTGAGGCTCAGGCTGAATTGGATCAGCTTAAACAAACCAGCCAAATGTTACAGCAGGTGGAGTCGCGGCAGGTAAATCAACCACTGATTCTGGAAAAAGCCCAAACATCCAACTTAAGCAGATTTTATAAGAAAACGGCAACCTGGGCAGCTGCAATTGTTTTAATCATGGTGGTGTTAGGGTTGTCTAATTTCAGGGCTTCCTACCAGTCAGGTACCCTTCAATTAAGTTTTGGACCACAGTCTCCCATTAATAATGTGGATACTGTGAGACTGAAACCCGATGAAAAGTTAATTGCGCAGATGGTGGCACAAGCTATACAACCTTCTCAGGATAGTTTGTATCAAAGCCTGCTGGACAGGCAAAACGATCTTTCCCGGCAGATTCAACAAGTAGATAATAGTTATCGACAATCTAACCAGGCTGCCATGATCGCTTTGATACAAGATCTTAATCAACAGAATTTTCAACAATTAACCGGCCTGATTATGCAGGCTAATCAGGATCAGAAGGACTATGCCGAAAGTTTATTGACAGATTTTTCCGGATATCTTAACGAACAAAGGAAGAATGATCTTCAGCTGATAGAATACGCTTTAAACCGTCTTCAGGAAAATACTGAAGTCAGACAGCAGGAAACTGCTTTTATGTTAACCCAATTATACTCTAAACTTAATCAACAGGAAAATTAAAATGAAAAACTTAAAATATACTAGCTTACTGATCATGCTGCTAATGGTCACAGCTTTTGCGATACCCGAAAACGGAGACCAACAAAGGTTGGCAGGAGATTCCCAGATGATGAAAGAGATCCTGGTGGAAATGTTTAAAGCCGATCCGACTATCAACAAATATTTTGATGTAAATGAGCGTGATGCCAATGCATCATATCTGCAGGGCTACGGGATGATCATTAAAGCCCCTACCCTTCGGGCAGACCATGTTGTTATGAGTCGGATTTTAGAAGAAAAACATGTTAATCTCAATGGCACCAACGCCACAGTTATTACTACCGGCAGTGACCCTTCGCTGGACTGGGATAGCTTACAAATGAAAAACCAGGCCATAGTCACCGACCTTTTAAAAGATTATATTATTCGATATGGAGATTTAGCCCGAGGCCTGGCACCAGGTGAGAAGATATTTATATCGTATGAGGCCTCTCTGGGTAGTATGAATATGCCATTTATTGTCAACAGGGGAAGAAATTCGGTGAGGGTTACATCATCTAACCAGCCTGCTGGTTCAGAAGTAGACAAGATTACTGTAGAAGTTAAGAAGGAAGATATTAATTCCTATAAGGAAGGAAAAATCTCGGAAGAAACTTTGAACAAGCGGATCCAGGTGAATAGCATCAAAAGTGGAAATAATAATGTTTCGGAATTCAAAATATTTGGCAAGATCCTTAAATCTGTCTATAAAGATTACGAGTCAGGATTTGATTTTTTCACGGACCGATGGAGTGAATCAGCAGATTTTCAAATTTTGGAAGGATTCGGAGTGGTTTATTATCTGGATGTTCGGGGTGGAAGGGAATGGATTGTAGCACCTCCTGTTCCTACAATTCCGGAAATACCAGAAATAGATTTTGATTTCGACTTTCATTTTGATAGTGATGGGGAAGCCAATGAAATAGAAGAGGAGCAACTGGAAAAGGCAGAAGCAGCCCGGCAAAAAGCCGTGGAAGCCCGGCAAAAAGCGATAGAAGCTCAGCAAAAGGCCATGAAGGATGTACAGAAAAATATGGCACAATGGCAGCAGGAATTTCAGCAAAAGAACAATTATAACAAACAGGAAATGTATCAGGATCTGGAAAATAAACTGAAAGAAACCATGATTGAATACGGCAGAACCTTAAGAAGTCTGGCCCCGGATGAACAACTGATGTTGAGCCTTGACTTATCCGGTTGCAGAAGTTGTGACCTGCCTGATCAGGTGAAGCTTTATGTTCAAAAAACAATTTTGGACGACTATGACCAGAGAAAAATTTCATTGGAACAAGCCATTGCTAAAATTACCGTGGAGGAAACGGAATAGAACATAATATAAATATAAGATGCTGCTCTAGACATCCTATATTCCAGGCGGCACAAGATTCAGACAGCAAACTGACTTTTCTCAGTTTGCTGTCTGTTTTATAATGCCTTACGGCCTTCGGAGTGGGGTATTTTTTCATTGTTTTCTATTTTAATGTCAGCCTTTCCAGCCAACCTCGTGGCCAGGGTAAGTAAACCATGGTTAATTATTTTCCGGAAACAATTCATTAGCAATCAGGCTGTTGTAAACATTCAGTTCCATCCAGGTTTATCATAAAAGTATGAATCATGTTTTTTAAATATGGCCTAACTGGTTTAATGTGAAATTAATTTTCTGTGAAAAAATCCTGAGAAAATTCTCTGAAATCTGTTCATGAAATAAAATTTTAAGAAATTAGTTTAGTTAATGTAAATCTAATAATGCCCCGAAAAATATGAAGAAGTTTAAGTTGGTTGTATCCCTGATCCTGGTATTCAGTCAAATATCCCTGGCCCAATTAAGTACCAGGTCTAAAAAAGCTGAAAAATGGTATCATGAATCTGAATACCTTATCAAGCGAAGGCAGTATCCGGAGGCTGTAGAGTTACTTAAACAAGCCCTGGATAAGGATGGGGAGTTTATAGAAGCGCATCTTAGGATCGCATCCATTTATAAAACCCTGAATTATTATCCTGAGGCACAACATCATTATCAGCAAGTGATCTCTTTGGCCAGCGATCCGGGCAAATACATACATGCTTATTATGAACTGGCTGACGTTTATTATCAGCATGGGGATTATGAAAAAGCATTAGAGAATATTCAGATTTTCCTGCAGGGGTTTATGGGAAGTAATCAGCAGCTTAAATACCAGGCCAGGCAACTGGAAAAAAATGCGACATATGCTATGGAACAGCTTAAAAACCCCTTGAATTTCAATCCTCAGCCCTTAAGCAATAAAATTAATCAATTTGCCCTTCAATATTTTCCTGTACTTACTGCTGATCAAAATACCTTGTTTTTTACCCGCAGAGTAGGCAGTTCCATGCAGCATGATGAAGATATCTATATCAGTAAAAAAGATGATCAGGGAAACTGGAGCCTTCCTCAATCTATCAGTCCCAATATCAATTCCCAGTTCAATGAAGGTACCAATACCATTTCAGCTGATGGCAGGACCCTCATATTTACCTCATGCCTGGGCCGGAAAACCTATGGAAGCTGTGACCTTTTCGTAAGCTACAAAACTGGTGACCAATGGAGTAAACCGGTAAATCTTGGTAACCGGGTCAATTCACGTTCCTGGGAATCTCAGCCCAGCTTGTCAGCAGATGGCCGCACCCTATTTTTTGTTTCAGACAGAGGAGGGGGAAAAGGCAAAAGAGACATATGGATTTCCTATCGTCAGGAAGACGGCACCTGGACTGAAGCCAGTAACCTGGGTGGACAGGTGAATACCGGCGAAGATGAAGTTTCTCCTTTTATTCATGTCAATGGCCAGACCTTGTTTTTTGCCTCCAAAGGGTACCAGGGAATGGGTGGCTTTGATCTTTATTATACCGAAAGGCAGGATAATCAATGGTCTGAACCAAAAAATTTAGGTTTTCCCATTAACACCCATGAAGACCAGGTTAGTTTATTTGTAACAGCAGATGGACAGAAAGGTTATTATGCTCTGGATGAGCGTCAGGGAGGATATTTAAAAGGCAGTAAAATTTACCAATTTGATATACCCAAAGAAATTCAGGTTTCTACCCGAAGTAATTATGTGACCGGGATGGTTTATGACAGTGAAACCAAAGAAAAATTAAAGGCAGAAGTGGAACTGTATGACCTCCGCCAGGATCAAAAAATGTCCACGGTATTTTCTGATTCCATCAATGGAAACTACATGATGGTGCTTAATGAGGGCTCGGAGTATGCATTGTATGTAAATAAAAAAGGGTATTTGTTTAAAAGCCTTTCATTTAATTATGAAGCCGGAGAAAAAAGTAAACCAGTAGTAGTTGATGTAGGACTGGAACCCATTAAAAGCGGCACAGTCACCACTTTAGAAAACATATTTTTTGATGTGGATAAATATGTGCTAAAGGAAAAATCAATCACCGAATTAAAGAAGGTGGTAAATTTTTTGAATGCAAATCCTGAAATCAGGGTAGAAATTGCCGGTCATACTGATAATACAGGCAGTGCCAGTTATAATAAAGAATTGTCACTAAAGCGGGCGGAGGCAGTTTATGATTATCTTTTAGAACAAGGAATAGAAACTCAGCGACTTATATATAAAGGATATGGACAAGAAGTGCCAAAAGTCCCTAATGATTCTGATCTCAATAAAAGCCTGAATCGAAGGATTGAATTCAGGATCCTTTGAAAACAGATATTTTTTTAAGTTACTATCACTACTTTAATCCGTCCACACATAAATAAATGTACCAGGAGAATGCTGGCTTGCCATTAAATAAAAACTGGACTTCGCTGATGAAGTTTGACTATTGGTTACACTTCTTTTTTCCCTTTACTTCTCAAGTTATAAAAAGATAGTTATACTATCAATAATTATATTATTTCTTTTATGTTAGTCATGAGAGGCAACCGGGCTTGATAATGATGTATTGGAAAAGTACAAAATATATTTATTTTTTTAACCTGCGAACAATTTAGGTTCTACATATGTTGTCGATCGATGTAAAATATAATATTCTTATGATATGCCTAATTAAGGCTGGATTTATATAATATATAATCGGGATTTCCTGTAAATATTGATTGGATGTTTTGTTGGCTGGTGGGATTGTAAGGGAAATATCCTATTTGTGATTATACTTACAAAAAGGGTGATGAGACAAATATTTAAATTGATAAAAAATTGATAAAAATTAACTAAAAGTTGCTGGACGTTAAAATATGTTAAAGAAAAAGGTTGATGATTGAAATTAATTAAATATAAAATCACCTATTATGGGTGAAAAAATAGATTTTTTTTTCAAACAATTTAATTTTTGTGTATGTTTGTTAATCTTAAAATATTCATATAACAAAAATAAAAACAATATGAAGAAAGGTTTACTATTAACACTATTAATGGTCCTGTTTACCTGGGAATGGGTAAAAGCACAGGATCGCAATGTCACTGGCACTGTTACAGAGGCTGCCGGTAATGCACCAGTTCCTGGGGTGAATATTGTATTGAAAGGAACATCTGTTGGTACAGTAACAGATGTTCAGGGAGATTATACCATCAATGTACCTGCCAGTGGTGGTGTTTTGGTATTCTCATTCATTGGATATGAAACCAGGGAATTAGAAGTAGGTAATCGTTCAGTGCTGGATGTAAGCCTGAGCTCTGATGTCAAGCAACTTAACGAAGTAGTAGTAACGGCTATGGGTATAGAGAGAGAGCAAAAAGCGCTGGGATATGCCATTCAGGAAGTTCAGGCTAAAGATATTACAGCGGCCAGTCAACCCAATATTGCCAATGCCTTGCAAGGGAAAGTGGCGGGTGTTATTGTAAGGCAGTCCAGTGGAATGCCAGGTGCTTCCTCATTCATCACCATCAGGGGAAGTAATGCATTCGACGGTAATAATCAGCCCCTGTACGTGGTGGATGGAATGCCTATAGAAAGCCGGGCTGATGCTGATTTCAGCGGAGGTGTAAGCGGAACTGATGCCACCAGCCGTAGCTTGGATATCAATCCGGAAGATATTGCCTCCATCAATATACTCAAAGGCCCAGCCGCTGCAGCACTTTATGGACTGAGGGCTTCCAATGGGGTAGTAGTCATTACCACCAAAAGAGGGCAAAATGCTGAGGGTAAGGCCAATATCAGCGTGAGTTTAAACTATACAGCAGACGAGGTTTCCCGTACACCTGATATTCAAAATACCTACGCCCAGGGTTCCGGCGGCAATTTTAACCAGGGAACATCATTATCCTGGGGCCCCCGTATTTCAGAAATGGATCCTTATGAATTACGGCCGGGAGGTATCGATGCTTCTATACTAAACAGAACACAACAGCCAAGGGCTTTTAATAATGTTGAGCCGTTCTTTCAGACAGGAGGCACTTTTAATGGCAATATCGACCTTTCCGGTCGAACTGATAACGCCCGATATGCCATAGGTTTGGGTTATACCAATCAGGATGGTTTTGTACCGACTACCGGAATGGAAAGAAGAAATGCCAAGCTGGCCGGAGATTTTGATATCACCAGGAAATTGACAGTGGGTGCCTCAGCCAATTATTCTGATGTCGTTGTGGATAAAATTGCCGGAGGAAGCAACCTGTCTAATCCTTTATTTACAACTTACTTTGCCCCTGTTTCTTATGACTTGTGGGGAATTCCTTTTGCTTACCCTGATAATGCCTATCGTCAGATACATTACCGGGGGGCCATGGATAATCCCCGCTGGGGCCTGGCCAACAATTCATTCAATGAACAAAATAGACGTATTTTTGGAAATACTTATTTTAACTATAAACCCTTTGAATTCCTTTCTGTCAACTACAGGATAGGCGTGGATTATTTCCTGAATGATGGTAAAGAGGTATATGGATTGGGTTCAGGAGGCACCGGAGGAAGAACTTCTACTCCTTCAGGAGGTCAGATCTATGATTTCAGCATCAGCCAGAGTCAGATCAACAGCAACTTGTCTCTGAATTTCAATAAGCGGTTAGGAGAAAATTTTGGCATTAATGCCATTTTGGGTAACGAAGTATATGATATTCGTCAGCGCACTTTGGAAATGGAGGGTAACGGTATTGCTATAGGTGGATTTGATAATATCAACAATACCAGTTCTCAGGTAGTGGCTGAAAGTCAGCAGAATGAAAGGGTGGTAGGATTTTACGGTCAGCTGGACCTGGATTACCGGAATATGCTGTTTTTAACCCTTACCGGTAGAAATGACATTGTTTCCAACATGCCGGCTGAAAACCGATCCTTCTTCTATCCTTCTGTAGGTGGTAGCTTTGTTTTTACAGAAGCCTTTTCTTTGCCACAAAATGTGATCAGTTTTGGGAAAATCCGTTCCAGCTGGGCTCAGGTAGGACAGGCAGGACCTTTGTATGCAACCCGAAATATCTTTATTCAAGGTGGTTCAACCAGTGGCTTTTTATCTGATGATTTACAGTTTCCCTTTAACGGTTTGAACGGCTTTACCCAAAGCAATATTCTGCGAAGTGCCGACCTGGAACCTCAAAATACCAACACCTGGGAAGTGGGTTTTGATTTAAGATTTTTCAATGATCGTTTGGGTATCGACTATACCTACTACAACATAAATGCCACAGGTCAGATCTTTGAAGTACCTTTGGCTCCTACCACCGGTTTTACTTCTGAATTAAGAAATGCCGGAGAAATGAATACGCAGGGACATGAAATTGTATTGACTGCAGCTCCTTTGAAATCTCCCGAAGGTTTTAACTGGAATATAACCACCAACTTTACTTCTTATACAAATGAAGTGATCAGTTTGGCCGAAGGTGTAGATAATATCTTTTTGGGTGGTTTTGTAGTGCCTAACGTAAGAGCCCAGGCTGGCAGCGAGTATCCTATTATATTTGGCAGTGGTTTTCTACGGGATGAAAATAACAACATTATAGTGCTGGATGATCCTGATAGTCCATTTAACGGAATGCCTATTGAAGACCCCCAGCAAAAGGAAATAGGGCGGGTGCAACCTGATTTTGAAATAGGTTTCCTCAATACATTCAGTTTTAAAGGCTTTACCTTATTTGCCCAGATTGACTGGAGGCAAGGTGGACAAATGTATGCCGGAAATACCCGATTGGCTAAGTTGTACGGTATGGATGCGGTTACCGAAGACCGTGAATCTGATTACGTATTCCCTGGTGTGAAAGGAAGTATCACTGATATCAATCCGGATGGCTCAGCCCAGTTTGAAGTTACTGGTGATAATGATATTGTCATTCAAAGAAGTGAAACCTACTGGAGGTCTGCCATGGATGCCATTGATGAATCAAATATTTATGAAACTACTTTTGTAAGATTCAGAGAACTTTCCCTCAGCTATAATTTTCCCAGGAATTTGGTTGAAAAAATGAACCTGGTAAACCTGTCACTTTCTCTGGTAGGACGAAACCTGTTCTTATGGACCGATTATCCCAATTTCGACCCGGAGACTTCAACCGGAGGAGCCAGCAACTTCCAGGGTTTGGAATACGTGGCATTGCCACAGATACGTAACTATGGAGCCACTTTAAGATTCACATTCTAATAAATTTGAAAAAGAAAAAATCTCATGAATAATAAATATATCATAAAAATTTGGATGCTGATTGTCGCATTGTTCGTAATCAGTGCCTGTAGCGATGAGGAGTTGGATCAGATTGACACCAATCCTAACAACCCCACCGATGTACCCATCAGTTTGCTCTTGCCACAGGTGGCCGCAGATGTAGCATTTGCTATTTCCGGCACTGATCTGGCCTGGTATTCCAGTGTGTTTGTGGAACATACTGCCGGTGTGCATGGTCAATTGCAAAATGCTGATGACCGGGTGGGAATCAATGCCACTATCGGTAACAATTCCTGGAATACGATCTATGCCGGAGCCCTGAATGATATGCAGGTATTGATCGGAAAGGGTTCTGATGGTGGATCTGAAGAGGGAAACTGGGTTCATGTTGGCATTGCAAAAGTTTTAACAGCTTATACCTTGGGTATTACCACTGACCTGTGGGGCCGGGTACCATATTCGGAAGCTTTTCAGGGAAGTGCCAATCGTAAACCTGCTTTTGACAATCAGCAACTGCTCTATCAAACGATTCAATCCCTGCTGGATGAAGCCATAGCAGACTTTGGTAAGACGGCTATTGGAAATCCCGGTGCTATTGATTTGATCTATAGTGGAGATGTAGACAAATGGACCAAAGCCGCCTATGCTTTAAAAGCCCGTTTTCATAACAGGTTAAGTAAGGTTGATGCTACTGGTTCGGCCAATGCTGCCCTGCAGGCAGTTAACAATGCTTTCTCCAGCGCTGATGAAAGCATGATCTTTAGCAAATTTACTTCGGATGCTATTGGTGAACATCCATGGTTTCAGGAATCCAATGACAGAAGTCATCATGCCGTAAGTAATACCTTTTACGGGATTTTATCTGAGCTAAATGACCCCAGAGGTAGTGAGCGATTCTTCAATCTAGTGGATGGTGAAGTCAGGCCAGCCCCTTCAGGAGCAACAGAGAATGATCAGGCTGGTGTACTTTATTCACGGGCTTCCAGTGAAGTAGTCTTTGCCACAGCACCTTTGCCTATGATTACTTATGATGAAGTTAAATTCATAGAAGCAGAGGCCCTGCTTCGTTTAAACCAAACAGCAGATGCTTATATTGCTTACCAGGAAGGCGTTGCTGCAGCAATGAATCGGGTAGGAATTAGCCAGGAAGAAATTGATGCTTACCTGGACCAGTCTGAAGTGTCACCAGGAGCCGCTAATCTGGAATTGGATGATATCATTACTCAGAAGTACATTGCCTTCTGGTTGTTTCAGCCCATTGAAGCCTTCAATGATTACCGTAGAACCGGAATTCCTACTTTAAATAATGCAGTAGGTCCGGCTCCACGAAGATTCCCCTATCCTCAGGATGAGATTGATGCCAATGGTGACAACGTGCCTGGTGTATCCCTTACTGACGGCGTGTGGTGGGATGATGGTACTGAATAATTAAGCTGAAAGCATTATTAGTAATGTAATAATGCATTGCTTATTTTGACAATAGTATTACTTTCATGCAAACTAACCCAAAAAGGGGTAGCTAAAATAACGTTAACCTCTTTTTGGGTATTTTTTTCATTAGTCCTCAAAATTTACAATAATCCTTAAGAATTAGCTATTTTATTAAAAATGTGTTAATACGTATTTGTTAAAGACGCTACTATCAAAGTTTTCTTTAAATTTAAGCCGCTTCTGTTTTATGTTATACCCCCTTATTTGCGGCAAAAATAATATTTTCATTTTTATTGTTAACCGAATTTTCCCTATGTTTGGAATTAAGAATAACTATTTTTAGTTCACTTAACAAAAAAGAAGTATGAAGAAAGGATTACTAATTTTGAGCTTGTTGGTGGTGTATGCTTATGCCACTTCAGCCTGGGCCCAGACCCGTACGGTCACCGGAACAGTCACTGATGAAGATAACAATCAGTCACTTCCTGGTGTGAATGTAGTTTTAAAAGGTACATCTGTTGGAACTGTAACAGATGTTGACGGTCAGTATCAGATAAGTGTACCACAGGATGGTGGTGCCTTGGTATTTTCATTCATAGGATTAGAATCTAAAGAGGTGGCAATTGGCAACCGGTCTGTGGTTGATGTTGCCCTGTCTTCCGATGTTAAACAACTGAATGAAGTGGTTGTAACCGCTCTTGGTATTGAAAGGGAATCCAAAGGGTTGGGATATTCGGTAGATAATCTTTCTGCTGAAGATGTTAATCAAGCCCAGCAAACGAATGTGATTAATGCACTTTCGGGAAAAGCAGCTGGTGTTTTTGTATCCTCTGGTAGCGGAAATATGGCTGGATCTTCCCGGATCCTGATCAGGGGAGCCAATTCAGTGACTGGTAATAACCAACCCTTATTTGTGGTAGATGGTATTCCTATGGATAACTCCAACATCAACTCCATTGATGCCGCTCGTGGTGGTGGAGGTATTGACTGGGGTAGCCCTGCCCAGGATATTAATCCTGATGATGTGGAAAATATTTCCATATTGAAAGGTCCTCAAGCGGCTGCCCTTTATGGTTCACGCGCTTCTAATGGGGTGATCATGATCACTACCAAAAAAGGTAAAAATGCCGGAGCCATGAATATTTCTGTGAATACAGGCGTTTCCTTTGAGTCTGTATCTTTAATACCGCAATTGCAAAGACGTTATGGTGGAGGTTATGGCTTGAATAAATTGGGCTATAGCGATGGTTCGGGCTATTACAAGGTGCCTTATGATGTCACTGATGATGATGGTAATGTGACAGAATCTTACCAATCCTTTGACCTGGTGCCTGACTATGCAGTTGACGAAAGTCACGGACCCGCTTATTCAACTACAGCTGGTGAATACCTGACGGAATTAGGTGGAACCCAATATGCTGATCAGCCCCTGATGTACCGGGCCTGGAACAGCTGGGATGAATGGGATACAGATAATTTTGGTAAATCTATTCCCTGGCAAGCTCCGGCTAATGATGTTGAAGATTATTTTGATACCGGCGTTGCTTTTAATACCAATATAGCTTTGTCTGGTGGTAGCGAAGTGGCCAATTACCGTTTGTCTTATACCAACTTAACATCTAACGGGTATTTCCCCAACTCTGAATTTGATCGGAACACCCTGAATATGAGTGGTAACATGAAACTTGGCCCGAAATTGTCAGCCAATGGTATATTAAATTATGTAAATGCTACTGCCTATGGAAGACCTATTACCGGTTATGATGATAACAACGTCATGCAGAAGTTTGTGCAGTGGGGACAGCGGCAATTAGATATGGGTCGTTTGAGAGAATACAAAAATCCGGATGGATCACAGAGGACCTGGAACAGAAGATCTTATTATGATCCTACTCCCAAATATTCTGACAATCCTTATTGGACTGCCTTTGAAAACTTTACCGAAGATGTAAGAAACCGATTTTATGGAACTGTGGGTTTAACTTATGACTTTACTGAATATTTGCATCTCTCCGGTAATATCAGAGGAGATAATTATACCTGGAGAACTGAAGACAGGGTTGCAATTGGCTCTCAGGCACAATCCTCCTATACTGAAGGTGTTCGTACATTCCAGGAAATGAATTATGAATTGATGCTTCGCTTTGATAAGCAACTAAATCAGGATTTTGGAATCAATGCATTCGTTGGGACTAATGCCATGCATCAGTTATATAATCGAAACTCAACGACTACCGATGGTGGCCTGGTTTTACCCAATCTTTACACAGTTGAAAACTCTGCCAATACGGCCATTCCCGATGATTACAAGGAAGAAAAGAAAATCAATTCTGTTTTCGGAAATATTGGTTTAAGTTGGAGAGACATGATATTTGTAGATGGTACCATCAGAAATGACTGGTCTTCTACCTTACCTGAAGGAAACAATTCTTACCTTTATCCTTCTGTAAGTGGTAGTTTCGTGTTTACTGAATTACCAGCATTGTCTGGTCAGTCTGTCCTTTCTTTTGGAAAATTAAGAGGTGGCTGGGCTGAAGTAGGTAATGACACCGATCCTTACCGCACACTGGAAACTTATACCAATTATGCACCTAATTTCGGCATTCCCCGATACAGTGTACCTAATACCATGGCCAACGAAGACTTAAGACCTGAAAGAACCAGGTCATGGGAAATTGGTGCCGTATTAGGCTTCCTGAATGACAGGATCAACCTGGATTTCACTTATTATGACATGAAAACGTATGACCTGATCACCTCAATCTCTATTTCTGGCGCATCTGGTTACTTGTTTAGAAATGTAAATGCCGGAGTGATGACCAACAAAGGAATTGAGTTGGGTATCAATGGAACCATTATAGATACTGATGATCTGGAATGGAATGTAGGTGTAAATTTTGCCAGAAACCGGAACAAACTGATTGAATTGTACGCTGATGTAGATAATTATCGCTTAGTGAATGGTCCATTCAGCGTATCAGTAAATGCCTTTAAAGGTGAGCCTTACGGACAGATCATGGGAACAGATTACCTGAGAGATCAGGATGGTGATATTGTGGTTCGTCAAACCGGTGCTTATGCCGGAGCGCCTATGGCCACTGATGCTCAGGTTCCTTTAGGCACAGTTTTACCTGATTATAATATGGGTATCAGTTCTGGTGTATCCTTTAAAGGAATTACCCTGAACGGCCTGATTGATATCCAGAAGGGTGGTCATTATTTTTCAACTTCTCACATGTGGGGAACCTATTCAGGGATGTTTGATGCAACAGCTGAAGAAGGTTACAGAGAAGAAGGTCCTTTATTTCCTGGTGTAATTGGTGACATCGAATCCACCAATGAAGACGGAACTGTAGTATTGAACAATAAGCGAGAGAATGATATCAATGCTGATTATCTGTATTATGGTTTGTGGCACTATTATGGACCTGCCGCCCTCAATGTGTTTGAGGCTGATTATGTAAAACTAAGAGAGCTGAAGCTGGCCTACTTGTTGCCATCTGGTCTGACCGGACCATTTAAGAATGTGGAAGTTTCTCTGTGGGGCAGGAACCTGTTTATCTGGGGTCTTGACAATCCTAACTTTGATCCTGAAACTGTGGTGACTAACTCTGGTAATATACAGGGAATTGAAGGGGCAGCCTTGCCTTCTACCAGAACTTATGGTTTAAATATCCAATTCAACCTTTAGTTTAAAAAGAATTATGATTATGAAAAAAATATTTAGAAATATATTGTTTTACCTGGTCAGCGGCATATTGGTCTTTGGTTGTACCGGGGATTTCGAGGAATTGAATACCAACCCCAATGAGCCGGTGAATGTACCGACCTCCACCCTGATGGTGAATGCTCAGAAGCGTCTGATGGATGATATCAGGGATGAATGGTTTTCCGGTAGAATGGCTTTGGTCTGGTCTCAGTTTTGGGCTCAAACCAACTACACCGAAGAAGATCGTTATGCATATCGTGAGAATTCCAATAATACTGCCTGGAAATCAATCTACGCTGACTTAAGTGATTTACAAAGGATCATTGAGTTGAACACAGATGAAGCTACCCAGGGCATTGCTTCTGCCAGTGGGGCCAATGAAAACCAGATTGCTTCCGCCCGGGTATTGATGGCCTGGACTTTTCAGTTGTTAACAGATGCTTACGGACCAATTCCCTACAGCTCTTATGGAAGTACGGGTACAGAAGAATTCGAAGCCCTGAAAGGCAGAGCCGAAGGAATTCTCAGCCCTATGTATGCTTCTCAGGAAGCCATTTACCGTGATTTGCTGAAGGAGTTAAAAGAAGCCTATGCCCAGTTTGATGAGTCCAAGGCTGGCTGGAAACAAGGCGATAACATTTATCAGGGGGATGTATCCAAATGGAAGAAGTTTGCCAACTCTTTAAGATTAAGAGTGGCGCTCAGGATGAGAGGGGTAGATAAAGCTACAGCAGATCAGCATATCCAGGAAGTGATTAGTAGTGGTGTATATTT
>JBPRGG010000142.1:0-3376 GCA_051418075.1 Candidatus Cyclobacteriaceae bacterium M3_2C_046
GATAATTCTGTTACAGCCATTTACCAGGATTTCAGGGGAAGAATGTGGATCGGGTCAGAAAAATCAATTTATATCATTAGTCGGGAAACCGGAAAATGTTCCAAATTGCGAAATAGTGAGGTCGAAAATTATGGAATAATAAATGGAATTTATGGCAGTCAAAATGGTACAATATTCATCACTTTAGATAACCGGAACATAATAAAAATCAATGCTAATGTTCAGTCATTTGAAAAAATCACCAGCTTATTTGAAGGGAAAAATGTCAGAAGTATAGCTAAAGATGCTGACAATAATCTTTGGGTTGGCACCGGCAATAGTGGATTGTTCAAATTAATTGATAGCAATCCTGAAAAATATATTCAATACCAGCACAATCCTGATGATAATACAAGCCTGAATTCAAATTATATCACCGCCATCCATATCGACGCCTACCAAAGATTATGGTTAGGCACCTTTAAAGATGGTTTCTGCTTTGCAGATGGCTTTTCTGAGACCGGTCAATTATTTTTTGAACGTTCAAATTTCGACCGTAAAGTAGAGATACATGAATTTACGGAAGGGCCTGATGGCAATTTATGGATCAGTACAGAATCTGGATTTTATATTTATAATCGTAAACTCGATACCCTGGTGCACTATGGTGACCTAGAAAATCAATTGAAGGAAGTACAAAATTTCAATATACAATCGGTAGTACATAATCCCCCCAATGAATTCTGGCTGGCCACCTGGAATAAAGGTGTGTGTAAATTAATTATCAACTCTGATTCTCTACTTAGTACCAAGGTGAGTAAGGATAGTATTTTAGTAATAAATAAGATCCAGAGCATTGATGGTAAACTTCTTGACAACCGTTTCATTTCAATTCTCAAGGATCAGAAAAACATCCTTTGGCTGGCATCTTTTTCCGATGGTTTGGTCAAGCTGGAAATCACCAGTATGCCTTTCAAATTTAGTAATTATGGAAAATCTTCAGGCGCGCCTACCAATACTGTAAATGCCATAATTGATGACCATGAAGGCAATATTTGGGTAAGTACTTTGAAAGGGCTGGCAAAGTTTGATCCGATTGACGAAAGATTTTTCAGTTATCACGAAATTGATGGCCTGCATAGCAATTCATTCATCTGGGATTCTTATTACCAGGAAGAAAACGGTAAAATGTATTTTGGCGGCATAAATGGCATCACGTCATTTTATCCTGACAGTATCAGAAATAATATCAAGTCTCCCAAAAGTTATATATCCAGACTCACGATAAATCATAAAGAACAGCAATTCCGATTTTATAGATGAGGCTGTAAATCAGCTAATTACCGGAGAGGTTTAAAATAATTTTCAAGTTGATGAAGCTTTCCAATACTTGGCTAAGTATCTGATTTACAAGTACTTATCAAAAAGGCACTCCGTTCCCTTGGAGAAACGGATCAAAGTACTCATTTTTGGTAAAATGTTTTTTTTAAAAAAATCCAGACCCTTAGAGACCTTCTCAAAGCGGTCTGGATTTCTTGTAATATACTGAATATCAGTCAATTAACCTGCTTTTTGTGGTTCTTTTTTTTAAAAAATTGACTTGACTTTTTATCCTTATAGAGTCATCTAAAAAAACGAAAGAAATCCAGGACCATCAAACAACGTAGGACCCGAGAACGTCTGGAAGCCTTTGGTGGCAAACAGTTTATCATTGCTCTTTACACCGTACTTAAGCGGCACTTTCCAAACTTTGAGTCTTTACTCAATTCGGTTCCTGACCATCGTCAAAGACACACCTATCAGGTGGCTGAGATATTATCTGCAGCCCTGATGATGTTCCTTTTGAGACGTCAATCCCGCAACCAGACCGACTTATTGGCCGGAAATACCTTTGAGAAGAACTACCTGATCATTTTCGGTATGCGGCTGCCGTTGATGGATACTGTACACACCTTTCTGAAAAAGCTGCCTTCAAAAGAACTCGAAAGGCTCCGTGAGCTCCTGTTGCGTAGACTCATGGAACGCAAAATGTTTGAGAAGTGGAAGTTTCAGGGGCTTTACAACCTCTCCTTTGATGGCACAGGCGTTTATACCTTTGATGAGGAGCCTTTTAAAGATTGCCCCTATAAAGAGACCAAAAATGGCATCAAATGGTATGTAAGTGTACTGGAGGCCAAGTTGGTATTCTCCAACGGGTTCAGCATTTCGGTGGATACCGAGTGGCTCAAAAATCAAAACGGAAGGTTTGACAAACAGGATTGCGAGCAAGCTGCCTTCAAAAGATTGGCTGCAAAAATCAAGGCTAAATTCCCTCGATTGGCCGTTATGGTAACCGCTGATGGCCTTTATTGTAGTGAGCCGGTATTCAAACTGATCAAAGAGTACAACTGGGAGTTCATCTTCACCTTCAAGGACGATTCACTGAAAAGTCTGTGGGAAGATATCCGCCTTACTAATCCTGCTACTCATCAAATAGTGATTAAAAAAATGGCGCCTGGCCAATGGTTGAAGGAAGCCACCTCATGGATCAATGGGCTCAGCTATAAGAATCATACAATCAGTTTTGTGGAGTATACCCAATTTATTGAAGAAGGCCAGCCACTCCGGCGACATGTACACCTCTCCAGCCTCGATATCGAAAAAGATAACGCAAAACTGGTTACCAGGCAGGGAAGGATGCGGTGGAAATTAGAAAATGAAGGGTTCAATGCCCAGAAGAACCAGGGATTTGCCCTGGGACACAAATATGCCAGGAAAAACGTCAACGCGATGGCCAACTATTACCTTCTTATGCAAATAGCCCACCTGATCAGCCAACTGGTCGAAAAAACCAAATTGTTCCTGACCGCCCTGGGCAAATCGAGCAGAACCATCAAATCCATCGTTGAGGATATTGTTGCAACACTTCATAGAGAAATAGTTAGTCTCAGATCCATAGAAAAATACTTCCAGGCCCACAAACAGCTGAGGTATTAACCTGGCAGTAAGGCACTGGGGACAGCGCCAAAGAGATCACCCGCTCTACAATCCGGGTCTAACATATCTAAATCAGAAAGGAGGCTCTATAGAAAACAAGTATGGCAATAACCATCACAGTCCAAATGGTCTGACAGGATAACTATGTCCTTAAAAAATCGAGCTTTGTTCCTGTTATTAATTTATTTAAAATCGGAATTGCTGATTTTAAAGGTTTTTAACCGCATTTTTTGGGCGTATCCCCGCTATCACGGGGTCGGGCTATCCAGGGCTACGCTTCGCTTCGGTGCTACGCACTTCCCCTTTCTATCCCTTACGCAAGCTTTTTGATCTTACAACTATTTAATTTCAAAACTATATCTGAAGGGTTCCTGAAAATCATCCTTAGATAGATTGATAGTTAATGGTATGTAGTTTTTAT
>JBPRGG010000143.1:0-2450 GCA_051418075.1 Candidatus Cyclobacteriaceae bacterium M3_2C_046
GAAGGGGAACCTGAATGAAATACAATCCAAATTCTGGGGCCCCAAACCAGTGGAAGAATTATATGACATAAAAGCAGATCCGGACAATATCAATAATCTGGCCGATGATCCGGAATACCAGGAAGTGCTGGAACGAATGCGACAGGCTAACCGTGAATGGATCTTTGAAATTCGGGATGCCGGTTTTATTCCTGAACCGATGCTGCTGGAAATAGCCCGGAAAATGCCTCCTTTCAACTATGTCAGAAAGGATGATTTTCCTTTTGAAAAAATTTATGAAACAGCTGATATGGCCTCTGCTGACGATCCTGATTTTTCATCTATTATAAAAAGGCTGAATGATTCTAATCCCATCATTCGCTATTGGGCCGCCACCGGGTGTATTATTCATGCGGATGAGGCTGGGGCTGCTAAAGAAACCCTGATAACGCTTCAGGATGATCCTGAAACCGTAGTAAAAATTGCTGCAGCAGAAGCCTTGTATAAAATGGGAGAAGTAAACCTGGCCCTGAATATGCTGGAAGAAGCGCTGCAAAGTGATAATATGATGGCCCGTACCCAGGCCATGAATGTGCTGGAATTAATGGATCCCGAAGATGCGGTGAAAGCCCTGGAAGCAGTGAAGCAAATAATTCCGGAGCAGGATTCTAATGAGTATGATGTAAGAGCAGCTAAAACTTTTGTGGAAAAGTACGCCGCCCTTTAAATTGGCAGGATTGATATTAACAGGTTACTTCACCTTTTCAAACGGATAAGGAGGAGTAACTTTTTTATTTCGTATATTTAACCTGCATCAATAGGCTGATCAAGATGAAACTATTTTACTTTATCCTGCTATTATTGGGATGTTCCTGCCAGAATGAATCATCCGTAGTGCACCTGGAAATTCCGGAAGAACTAGAAGCCCACCTGGCCATGATCCGGCTGAAAAGCTTTATGCATGATGCTGGTTATCAAATCAATCAATCAAACCGAGGCCATGTCATGCAGATTGAACTACAATCCAGCAGTAAAGGAGATGAAGGGTATGTACTGAAAAGAACTCCGGAGGGATCCAGATTGACCGCTAATGATCCGGCTGGACTGCACTATGGTGTGCAGGAGATAATTGATCAGCTAAATCAGGGAAAAGCCCTGGAAAACCTGCAGGAAAGATCAGAAAAAGCCAGATTTTCTTTCAGAGCCATCAAATATAATCTACCCTGGGATTCCTACCGTCGAAGTCCGGCTTTACAGTTGCATATGGATATCTGCCGGGATATCAAATACTGGGAAAAATTCCTGAACATGATGTTAGAAAACAGATTCAACACCCTGACTTTGTGGAATTTACATCCATTCAACTTCCTGGTCAAGCCAGCCAGTTTCCCTAAAGCCACCGGTTTTTCTGACCTGGACCTGAAGGAATGGCAAAAATTCTGGCATCAGCTATTTCAGATGGCCAAACAAAGGGGCATCGAAACATACCTGGTCAATTGGAATATTTTTGTATCCCCTGATTTTGCCCAAAACTATGGTGGTGCCCAATACAGCCAGGAGGGTGAATTTTTTACAGATGGAGATACATCCGAAATAGTGAAGCAATATACACGTGAATGTGTAACCCAGGTAATCAACCAATACCCTGATCTGACCGGACTGGGGATCACTTTGGGCGAAGGCATGGGAGGAATGACCCCAGTGGAAAGAGAAGAATGGCTTTTGGAAACCATTATTGAAGGTATGAGGCAAGCTAATCGCCCGGTAAAATTCATTCACCGGGTGCCCCTTTCAGCTAATAAAGGCAGTGGTGGCTCGACTGATGTGTCGGTGGAAAAAATGACCAGACAGACCCTGGATTCCCTCTCAGTTGCCATCGAACCGATTTATATTGAACTGAAATTCAACTGGTCGCATGGTCATTCCACTCCAGACCTGGTGAAGGTTCATGGAGGCCCCTTATCGGATGCCTACTGGAATCCGGCCCCCAGCAACTACAAACTGAACTGGATGATCAGAAATGAAGATTTTTTCTGTCTCAGATGGGGTCAGCCGGATTTTATCAGGCAGCATATTCAGCAAAACGGACATGATTACGTCAGCGGCTATTTTGTCGGTTCAGAATGCTATATTCCGGCCAGGGATTATTTTAGTAAAGAACCGGGTTCAATGCCATGGGAATATGCTTTTGAAAGACAGTGGTTGTTCTATCAGACCTGGGGCAGATTATTGTATAATCCGGGCACCAATGACCAGGTTTTTATACAGCAACTGGCTCAAAAATATCCTGATCAGCCTGCTGCAGATCTTTTTGAAGCCTGGAAACAGGTCAGCCAAACTCCTCTAAGGATCGCCTCCTTCTGGAATGGCACCTGGGATTTTACCCTTTACAGTGAAGGATTTATGGCTCGTCAGGGATCAGGCACATCTCTGATCAGTCTGGAAAACCTGATTGATGTGGATCCTCTGGA
>JBPRGG010000144.1:0-1092 GCA_051418075.1 Candidatus Cyclobacteriaceae bacterium M3_2C_046
TTTTCTTATATCGCCCACGAGGCTAAAACTCCTCTTTCTGTAATTTTGAATTACCTGATTGATCAAAAGGATAATTTCAAAGATCGGAACGAATACCAGATCATCCTCCGTAACTTGTACAAGGTCATCAATGATATCAATAACTTTTTTGACCGCCAATTGATTAAGCAAGGCAAAATCCGATACAATCACGCCCAGGTCGCTGACCTAAGCCAGCTTCTCGGAGAACAAGTTCAGCTTTATCAGCTAAATGAAAAAAGATTTGAAGTTAACATTGAAAAAAGGTTATATACACAAGGTGCCCCGGATGCTTTTGCCCGAATTTTCAGAAATCTGATTGACAATGCAGTAAAATATTCTTCAGGAAAGATCCAAATTGAGCTTATTTCTATTGAAGAAAACCACATTAAATTTACCATCAGTAATGAAGGACCGGGAATAAGTGTGCCTCAGCAGAAAAGGATATTTGAACCCTTTTTTAAAATTAATGATAAAAATTCCAATACTCATGGCATTGGTATGGGGCTCTATATAGTTAAATCTATTTTAAATGAAATAGATGGTGACATTCAACTAATATCGAAGCCTGATGAAGGTGTGAAAGTGACCCTTCGCATTCCTAAGTTGTTAATTGAGAAACCCATCTACCCTGATGTTTCAATAAAATATGAAATTCCATTAGCGGCAGAAAGACAGACCTTTTTTGATGTTGTTTTACATACTGATAAGCCTTCCATACTCCTGATAGAAGATAGTCAGGACATGCTCAGCTACCTGATCAAACACCTCAAAGAAGAATTCAACATTTATCCGGTGGAAAGTGCGAAAGCAGCCCTGGAAAAAATAAAGGAAATAACTATGCCCAATCTGATTATTTCCGACATCATGATGGATGACCTGGATGGCATGCAGTTCCATCAGATCCTGCAGAAGGACAAGAACCTGTCAAGAATCCCATTTATATTCATCACGGCCAAAAATGACAAAGATCTGCAGCGCCAGGGATTGGCCAATGGTGCCATAGATTATATCACCAAACCCTTTGTGGTTAAAGACCTGAAACTGAAGATTTACAGTGTACTTAAATTAATC
>JBPRGG010000145.1:0-6521 GCA_051418075.1 Candidatus Cyclobacteriaceae bacterium M3_2C_046
ACCATGAAGATATTGTAAAAGTCTGGCAACTAACGGGTCAAACTGTAATGTACCTTTTAATTAATAACCAGATAGAAGGCATTGTAAGCGTAGCCGATACCATTAAAAAGACTTCGGCAAAAGCCATTCGCGAACTGCAAAAAATGGGCGTAAAAGTACACATGCTTACCGGCGACAATAAATTTACCGCTAAAGCGGTGGCCGAAGAATTGAAACTTGATGGCTACCAGGCTGATTGCCTCCCCGATGACAAATTCAAAAAAGTAAAAGAATTGCAGGCGCAAGGACAGAAAGTGGCAATGGCAGGCGACGGCATTAACGATGCCCCGGCACTGGAACAGGCCGATATAGGAATTGCCATGGGAACCGGAACTGATATTGCCATGCAAAGCGCTGAAGTGACGCTGGTAAAAGGCGACTTGGACGGAATTGTGCGCGCCCGCGAACTGAGCCACAAAGTGATGCGCAATATTAAACAGAACCTGTTTTTTGCTTTTGTTTACAACGCACTGGGAGTTCCGGTTGCAGCCGGAATCCTGTTCCCGTTTTTCGGGATTTTACTCAGCCCGATTATTGCAGCGGCAGCCATGAGTTTTAGTTCAGTTTCGGTAATTACAAACGCATTACGATTGAGAAGAAAATAATTGAGATGAAACGCATTAAACCGGAGGTAAAGTATGGAGAGCATTGTTTCAAAAATATTACAACATCAAAAGTTTTCCATCCCCGAAATTTTAATTCTTTTGAATGCAGAAAATGAAGACGAAAGGCTTCTGTACCAAAAAGCACGGGAAATAAAAATATTAAACACCGGGGATAAGGTTTATTTGCGTGGACTTATTGAATTCTCGAATGTATGTGACAAAGATTGTTTTTACTGTGGAATAAGAAAAAGCAACAAAAGAATAAAAAGGTACTTCTTATCTGATGAGGAAGTCATAAAAGCTTCCCGGTTTGCGTTTTCCAATAAATATGGTTCAATAGTTTTGCAATCCGGCGAGATGAAATCGGAAAAATTTGTGGAAAGAATAGAAAGGTTGGTAAAACAAATCCGCCAGATTACCGGAGATAATTTTGGTATTACTTTATCCTGCGGGGAACAAAGTAAGACCACTTATTTGAGATGGTTTAAAGCTGGGGCAACCCGCTACCTGCTGAGAATAGAAACTGCCAATGAAAACCTTTATAATAAAATTCATCCAAATGACAGGTCACACGACTTCCAAAGACGTGTGAATTCGCTGGCAGCCCTGAAGAAAATAGGTTATCAGGTTGGTACAGGAATAATGGTTGGTTTGCCCGGACAAACCCTCCTCCACCTCGCGGAAGATATTTTGTTCATGAAAAAATTGGATATTGATATGTGCGGGATAGGACCTTTCATAGAACATCACAAAACACCTCTTTTTCATCACAAAAATAGTTGGGATTTAGATTCCCGCTTTGACTTAACTTTAAAAGTTTTGGCGATAATCAGAATCATGATGAAAAATATCAACATTGCTGCTTCTACAGCATTACAGTCGATAGATAAGTTTGGCAGAGAAAAGTGCATCCGGATAGCGGGAAATGTTTTTATGCCCAACCTTACACCTGCACAGTACAGAGAGGATTATTCCTTATACGATAATAAATCGTGTATTAAAGAGAGTCCCGATGACTGCCAAATTTGCACAAATGCCCGCATAGAGATGGTAAATGGAAATATTGCGTTCGGAGAACCTGGCGATTCAACTCACTATATACTCAGAAAAAGTAAAGTTTAAATGCCACTCAATTAGGGGCAAAATGAATGATTGAATGAATAAATACAATAAAAATATAAAAAAAAGGAATTCATTGTGGAGCAAAAAAGAACGCACTGGATTAAAAATAGCTGGCTATACATTTCTGGTTGCAATTCTTTTTGCCGTATATTATTTGATAAATCAGGATATTGAACGTAAAAATCAGTTAATCGCAATGGCTGGAAAAGAGCTGGCCCACAACAAAGTTTGCATGGTTGGCGATGTTCTGAAATTTAAAGAACTGGACAAAATTGTAATTGATGGTAAACACTATTGGGTTTGTTGTCCGAAATGTAAGGCACAACTTCTTTACGCATATAAAAAACGTTTTGCCGTTGACCCGTTAACACAAAAAGAAGTTGATAAGGCAGAAGCATTTATAACGCAAAGTCCAACGATGAAAGAGAGAGTTCTTTATTTTGAAACAAGTAAGAATTTTGAAATATATAAAACTAAGATGTAACATGCCAAAAATAATTTCTAAAAAATATCTGTCAGAAAAGGTTATTCAACTGGAAATTGAAGCGCCACGGATTGCAAAGAAGCGCAAAGCAGGGCATTTTGTGATTGTCAGGATTGGGAATAACGGCGAACGCATCCCGCTCACCATATCTCAGGCAGATGCAACGAAGGGCACAATAACTCTTGTTGTCCAGGTTGTGGGGGTTACCAGCTACAAATTATCAAAACTTGAAACGGGGGACGAAGTGACTGATATTGTTGGTCCACTGGGCAATGCAACCCATATTTCCAAGGTGGGGACTGTACTTTGTGCCGGTGGTGGTGTGGGCATCGCGCCATTGCTTCCTATTGTTGAAGCCATGCACAAGGCCGGCAACCGAGTGGTTTCGGTTTTGGCTGCCCGCGATAAAGAACTGCTGATACTGGAAAAGGAAATATCAGCTTTCTCCGACGAGGTCATTGTTATGACCGACGATGGAAGTTACGGCCAAAAAGGTTTGGTAACCGATGGTATGGAAATGGTAATAGCAAAAGAAAAAATTGACCAGGCAATCGTAATTGGCCCGGCAATAATGATGAAATATGCCAGTATGCTCACCCTTAAATACAATATTCCCACATTGGCAAGCCTTAATACAATTATGGTTGATGGCACGGGCATGTGCGGGGCATGCAGGGTGTCGGTTGGTGGGCGTACGAAGTTTGTATGCGTGGATGGTCCGGAATTCAATGCCCGTGAAGTTGATTTTGACGAGTTATTGATGCGATTGGGTTCATACAAAAATGAAGAAGCCGGGGCATATAAAAAGTTCTTGATTTAAAATTAAAAATTGTACAATGTGATGGCGGAAAATGATTTAGGAACATATAGCAGACGAAATGAGGAATGGCGTTTGGACTTACGGAAAAAGTTAAAAAACAAAGAGAGGATTGCCATTAAAAGGATTAAAATGCCCGAAGCAGATCCTTTGTCCAGAATAAAAAGCTATGTGGAAGTAAATTCGGGGCTCTCCGAAAAACAGGCGATTACCGAGGCACAGCGTTGCCTTGACTGTGTAAACCCGACCTGCATCGAAGGATGCCCTGTCAGCATTAACATTCCGGGTTTCATTAAATCCATTGAAGCACAAGATTACGACAATGCCATCAGGGTACTAAAAGATACCAATGCTTTGCCTGCGGTTTGCGGTCGTGTTTGCCCGCAGGAAATCCAATGCGAGGCCACTTGTTTTTACCAGACTAAATTAAAAAAACCGCCCATTGCCATTGGCCACCTTGAGCGTTTTGCGGCTGACCGTGCACGGAATTCAGGAAAAGCTTTCATACCCGAAATAGCTGCAAAAAGGAACGGGAAAGTGGCTATTATTGGTTCCGGGCCGTCGGGTTTGGCCGCTGCCGGTGAGCTGACAAAACTAGGTTATCAGGTCACTGTTTTCGAGGCGCTCCATGAACTTGGCGGGGTGTTGAAATATGGGATACCCGAATTCAGGCTGCCTAATGAAATAGTTGATTTTGAAATCAATAACCTCAAAAAACTGGGAGTGAACTTCGAGAAAAATTTTATTGTGGGAAAAACAGCCGATTTCGAAGACCTGCGAGAAGAAGGATACTCCGCTTTTTTTATTGGCAGTGGGGCCGGATTGCCCATGTTTATGAACATTCCCGGCGAGAATTACATCGGCGTTTTATCTGCCAACGAATACCTGACAAGAGTAAATTTAATGGGGGCAACAAAAGTTGATTTTGATACCCCTGTTCTGAAAGGAAAAAGCGTGGCAGTTATTGGCGGTGGAAACACGGCAATGGATTCGGTAAGGACCGCCAGGCGGCTTGGAGCCGAAAAAGCCATGATTGTTTACAGAAGGTCACTGGAAGAAATGCCAGCCAGAAATGAAGAAATTCAACATGCAAAAGAGGAAGGGATTGAATTCCTGGTGCTCAACAACCCGGTAGAATACCTTGCCGATAAAAACGGCAGGGTAAATAAAATGAAACTTCAGAAGATGGAACTGGCCGAACCAGACCAATCAGGGAGGCGCAGACCTGTCCCGGTGGAAGGTTCCGAATATTTTCTGGAAGTTGATTTAGTAATAGTTAGCATTGGTGTATCTCCCAACCCGCTTATACCAATGAGCCTGCCGCAATTGCAAACATCAAAATGGAGGACAATAAATGTTAACCCCGATACCATGCAATCCAGTGTTCCCGGCTTGTTTGCCGGCGGGGATATTGTAAGGGGCGGCGCTACCGTGATTCTGGCAATGGGTGATGGCCGAAAAGCTGCTAAAAACATACACGATTACTTACAAAAAACAGCGAATTCGCAAAACGCAGGCTAACGGGCTGAAAAAAAAACAAAATAAAAAATAAGTTATGGCAGATTTATCAACAAACTATCTTGGGATGAACCTCAAAAGTCCGCTTATCGTGGGCAGTTGTGGCTTAACTTCTTCACTCGAAAATGTAAAACTGATGGAAAAGAACGGCGCTGGAGCCATCGTTTTAAAATCCATTTTCGAGGAGGAAATTTTGCTCTCCCTTCACAAAAAAGCCAGGGATGCATCAAAGGACAAACTCCTGTATTACGAGTATTCCGAAACTTACGATTATTTGGATGTCCATACCCGCAATGAGGAGCTTGAAAATTATCTGGGATTTATCAGGGAAATAAAAAAAGAAGTTTTAATCCCGGTTATTGCCAGCATTAACTGCGTCACCAACTCCGAATGGACAGACTTTGCACAGAAAATTCAGGAAGCTGGCGCGGATGCCTTGGAATTGAACCTGTTTTTCAACCCCGCCGGTTTCCAAAAAAAGGATGTTGAAAAGTTGTCTGTCCAAATTATGGATAAAATAATGAAAACCGTAACAATTCCTGTGTCGTTAAAACTCAGCAGCAATTATTCCAACCTGGGGCATACCATCAAGGAGATCAGCAAAACAGGCGTTCAGGGCATTGTTATGTTCAACCGGTTTTTTTCGGTTGATTTCGACCTCGACAAACTGAGCGTAATATCTTCTGAAATATACAGTTCGCCCGGAGATTTCACGAAACCATTACGCTGGACTGCACTTCTCGCGGACAATATTGAGTGCAATATTGCTGCATCAGGAGGTGTTCATTCCGGCAAAACCGCTTTAAAACAAATACTTGCGGGGGCTGATGCTGTTCAGGTAGTTTCAATATTATATAAGAATGGCATTGACCATTTAAGCGTTTTACTAAAGGAAATGGACAAATGGATAGAAGAGAAAGGATTTAATTCGGTTAGCCAGATAAAAGGGATGATGAGCAACAAAAATGTCAAAAATCCTGAAGTTTTTGAACGAATGCAGTTTATGAGATATTATGGAAAATTGTTTGATTGATAAAAATTATTTTTATGAAAAAAAGTAAATCAAAAAAAGGTAGAAATTCAATGTTAATGATTGTTTCTTTTTTGGCCATAACATTTTTCATGTCATCGTGCATGACCATGGGGCTTGGGCATTTATCTCCGACACCGGATCAATATAAAAATCACCCAAATGAAATCAGTTATGTGGACCCGGTATGCGGTAATTCAATGGAACAGGTTTCCGAAGACCTTTCTTATGAATATGGTGGTACTACCTATTATTTCCACTCATTAGATTGTTTAAACGAGTTTAAGCAAGCCCCGGAAAACTATATCGCCAATAATAATATAAACAATCACCGAAATAATTATGGGATGATGTGGGGGCTGGGAGCTGCCGCAATGATTGGAATGATGTTGTTAATGATTTTATAAACAATTTAAATTTTAAAAGATGAAAACAAAAGTATGGAGCTTAATTGTAATGTTCGCTCTGGGGACATTCGCGGTGTTTGCCGGCGAAAAAACAGAAAAAATTGAAGTAAACGGTAACTGCGGGATGTGCGAAAAACTCATCAAGAAAGCCGCCCTGTCGGTAAAAGGGGTTTCAAATGCCGAGTGGGACCAGGAAACCAAAAACCTGGAAGTAACCTACGACGATCAAAAAACAAGTACCCAACAAATTCAGACCTCAGTTGCCATGGTAGGGCATGATACGCAAATGTTCAGCGCCAGTGCTAAAAAGTATGCAAATCTTCCAGAATGTTGCCAGTATGCCAGAGATGAGAATAGAAATAGAATGTCTCACGAAAAAGCAATGAATGACTGCGGCCATGCTTCACAATACCAGGCTGGCTGTAACCATGATGGCTCCGTCTCATCCGGCTCCTGCTGCGGTAAGTAAGCAGATTTTAATTCTTTATCATAAATCAGG
>JBPRGG010000146.1:0-1199 GCA_051418075.1 Candidatus Cyclobacteriaceae bacterium M3_2C_046
AAATGAAAAGATAAATGGTGGTAAGGCAGTACTAATTGTAAAGAGCTTAGAATTAGGGAATTACAAACACAAATGAAAATTGAATCTAATGTCCCAGTTAAATATTATAATTTTTAAAATGGGGATGAGCATTTCTTTTAATAATTGATTGAAGGAATGAACATATTTGAATATCCATGCAATATTAATTTAGTTTTTTAAAACCTAAATCTTGTAATAATTATACATTATTTTACTTATTTGCTGAATATTCAAGGTTTAGTCATATAATTTAAGTGGGACTTTAAAAAAATCAGAAATTGATCAGCAAATAGCCAACGCCTGCAATAATCAAACTGGCAATCAAAACCGGCAGCAGGTTTTTACGCAATATTTCTCCATAATTTTCTACCCCGGCAACAGCAGCAGCGGCAATTATATTAAACAGGCAAATAGCATTACCCAGGGAGGCTCCTGCCAATTGCAAACTGAGAATAATATCAGGGTTGAGGTTCAGGCTCAGAGCAGTTGAATTCTGTACCGATCCAAAAATGATGTTGGATACAGTAGTGCTACCAGTAATAAATGCACCCAATACCCCAATTACGGGACTAAAAAGCGGGTAAAAATCTCCCACAGCCACAAACATGCCGGCCAGGGCATCGATCATTGATGGAAATTCCGGACTCTTAGAAAGCATCAGTTGTGTAATAGCCAGGGAAGGAAACAGTACCAGGAAAACGGTGAAAGTCTTCGATACCACTGGTTTTAAGTCGATGCGAAAGTTACGGACTCTGTAGAGGGCAAAAGCGGCAGCGAGCAGGAACGGGATCAAAGGTGAACTGAATGGTTGCAGGGAGGCATTCACATCCAAACCATACAGGTTGGTGAATTGAAAGGTGTAAGACTTTAGGAAATCAGAAAACCAGGGAAAAATCTTTGGGATCAGCAGCAGCAACACCAGGAAAAGATAAGGTGTCCACGGTTGCCAGGGAATCTTTTTATTTTGAAAAAGGAAAATATAGGCCACCGCAGCCATAAAAATTGCAGCAACCAAACCAGACAATTCTAATAAAAACGATGACAACACGAAAAAAGGGATCATGATGGCCAGGTAAAGTATCCATCCTGATTTCCCTGGGGCTTTTCCTTCATCCTGACGAAGAAACTTATAGATAAAAAAGAAGACGCTAACCCCGGCCACCAGCAGGGATAAAGTA
>JBPRGG010000147.1:0-18157 GCA_051418075.1 Candidatus Cyclobacteriaceae bacterium M3_2C_046
ATGACTTCAAAATAGTCAAGCATTCCTTCGGGTAAAAATAATTCCCAGCCTGATGTATCCACAATTCTTTTTTTGCCACAAAGTTAGATTATTTTTCTTCTCTCCACAGATTTATTGCTTGATCCCAGTTAATCCTGCCAAAATTGAAACTTAACAACTATAAAGACCTCCTCAAGCCTTAATAAGAAATAGGATATCTTTTGAAGCAGGGATTCGATGAATACCTGAAGGAAAAGGCAATATAGAAACCCTGGTTCATTTATACCATTTGATGCTGTGTACTTAATCTACTTTAATAATATGATCGCTATTCATACCTTAAAGATTCCGTCGGATTCAACCTGGAGGCTTTGATAGATTGATAACTTACTGTCAATAAAGCAATAAGCAAGGTCAGAAAACCACTGATCAGGAAAATATCCAACCGGATATTGATCTTATAGGCAAAGCCGGAAAGCCATTGGTTGATAAAATAGTATGCCGGAATAATGGCAATGATAAATGCTATAATGACAAACCGGGTAAACTCTTTACTCAGCAATGTAATGATATTGAAACCAGTGGCACCCAAAGCTTTTCTGATGCCGATTTCCTTGGTTTTCTGCTCAGCCGTAAAGGCAGACAATCCCATAAGACCAAGACAGGCAATAAAAATGGCCATAATGGTAAAAGTAGTGAACAAAGCGCCCATCCGCTGCTCTGAACGATATAAAGCATCAAACTTCTGATCCAGGAATTCATATTCAAAAGGTTCATTGGGAGCCAGCTTATTCCATTCTGATTCGATCATGGTCACACTTTGCCGGGGATCATCTGATTGAAAACGAACAGCCAGGTTATTACTTTCTTTAGTAAGTCTTAATACCAGTGGTCGGATGTTTTCTCTCAAGGATTCATAATTGAAATCTTTTACCACCCCAATCACCTTTAGTTTTTCCGGGGAATTTCCATTGAAGCTGATCAGGTCTTCCTGTAAAGGTTCATCCCAATTTAGTTGTTTAGCCGTGGCTTCATTAATAACCACTGCCGAAGAATCAGAAGGGAAATCACGGGAGAAGTATCGACCTTCCAGCAGTTCAAATCCCATGGCTTCCATATGCTCATAATCGGCAAAATAAACGCTGATGATATGATCTTCCTCTGTGCCGGATTTGCGGAAGATGGTGGTGTTATTGGTTCCCGGAATGATGTGGTTGGCATAACTTGCAGCTATTACATTGGTTTGGCTTTCCAGGGCTTGTTTTAGAGGTAACCGGTTGTCTTCCAACCGATTGGCATTGTAAATGACCAATACATTTTCTTTCTTGAAACCCATGTTTTTATTCTGGGTATATTTCAATTGCTGAAATACAATAGCCGTACATATTAACAGAAAGATCGAAATCGCAAATTGCACCACTACCAGCACCCCACGGGTTTTACCACTTTTCATTCCCCGGGATACATTGCCTTTAATCACTTCTGAAATATTAAAGCTGGTAAGATAAAAAGCGGGATAACTTCCGGCTAATAAAGCCACAATCAGAATGATACCAAGGACACCAAATATGATTTTGGGGTCCAGTAAAACACCATAATTAATGGCTTTTCCAGCAACCAGGTTAAACTGTGGCAAAAGGGCCACCACGGCTAAAATCGCTAAAATAAGGGCAAAAAAACTATATAGGAATGACTCAATCAGGAATTGACTGACCAACTGTGATTTGAGGGAACCAAAGGTTTTCCGCATCCCCACTTCCTTGGCCCGGCCGGCAGACCTGGCGGTAGACAGGTTCATAAAATTAATGGCTGCTATAATAATAATGAATAAACCTATGGCCATAAAGATATAGATGTACTTGATGTCACCAGTAGGCTCAAACTCTCCCTGTACGGTGGATTTCAAGTGAATGTCTTTAACCGGAATAAAGTCATAGCCATATTTGCCATCCTGGGTTTTGAATTGATCCAGAGATATTCCCATAAATTGTTCTATGCTGGGGCCAACATATTTGGGTACAAATTCATCTAACTTAGTTTGCACATTGGCCAGATTAGCCCCTTTATGCGTGGTAAAGTAAGTGACCAGGTTATTATTTAACCATTGGTCTGAATTAGCTAAATAATCAAATGAATGCAAACTGGTGACAAAATTATACTGTATATGGGAATTGGAAGGTGGATTTTCCAGCACCCCTGTAACTTTAAAAGCCTGATTGTCATTGCCAATGGTGATGATCTTACCTAAGGGATCTTCCTGCCCAAAATATTTTAGGGCAATATTTTCATTAATCATCACCGAGTTGGGCTCTTTTAATGCTGTTTCGGGGTTTCCAGCTAATAATTGGTAAGAAAACAGCTTGAAAAATGTAGAATCTGTATGATACAGTTTATCTTCTGTAAAAGCTTTATCTTCATATTTGACTACGGTATTATCCCAGGTCCAGATCCTGAGTGTATTTTCTACTTCAGGAATCTCATTCATCATCGCCTGGGCCATGGGAGGGCAGGAATAGGAGACCAGCGCTTCCTGACCGGCTAACCTGGCATTCAGATTGATCCGGTAAAGCCGGTCAGCTTTTTCATTAAACTGGTCATAACTTAATTCATCAGAAATATATATCACAATGAAAATGGCTGCCGCAATGCCGATGGTCAACCCCAGGATATTGATGAAGGCATAAAACTTTTGTTTCAGTATATTACGAAAACCAATGGTAAAGAAGTTTTTCAACATAATGCTAATGCTTTAGGTGGATTAGATGCAATGAAGATGAAAATGGTTGCACTCAAAATTACTTTTATTTGAAATTCAATAAGTAAAGCCAACAAGTATGCCAAACAGAAATTTGGGGTAAAGACAGGTGTTTCAGGCTTTTTTTATAATGGATATGTTCATTTATGAACTTTTAACGGTCGAAAATGAACAAAGAATGCGGGTAGGACCGGGTGGGAAGTTTCACTATTTTTGTTTATTCACAATACATTTAGCTACTTATTGGCGATTTTCAATTTAACGAACCTCCAATTAGCTGATTGTTTTTATTCATTACGACTATGAATCATTATTAATGAATTGAATTATTGAATTTCAATGTTTTTCTCTGATACTACTTTAAATAAATCGGGACATTGGTATTAATATCGGAAAACGGGGTATAATATCTGACATAATCTACCAGAAATTGCTGATAGTCTGTGGACTGAGCTTTATAATTAGATGGACTAAAACCCAATCCCACCTGTAAGGGATATTCAATCAATTGGCTTTTATTGCTAAACTTAATAACGAAATGAGGCTTTTTGTCAATGAAAAATTTCAGGAACTTATCATCATACTCCAGGGCATATATGCTATTGTAAGGATATTTGTTTGGAATGTGAACAGTTTTGGTTTTTAATAATTGTCCTTTACTTGAGGTAATCCTGACCATGGCTTGTTCATTTTGTACCTTAAAAGCCACTTTTAACTGAAAAACTGGCTCATGTTTGGGGCTGTTTTCCTCAAAAAAGATCAGGGGAGTACATTTACTTTCTTTAGGTAAGCGGGCTCTGATTTCTATACGGCCTTGTCCAAATTCCGATTTTGTTTGGATTTGATTGAATAAAAAATCCCTGTCCCGGGCGGAAATTTTTTGGGTTTGGGCATTGAGATAGAGCGTGCCATCATATACTTTTACCATAGGTCTTTGATTTTGCATTTCCTTAGCTCCTAAAAAAGAGGCAACCGACCAGGCGTTCAGATTAAAATAGTTTTTATGGTTGAATTCATCTTTCCAGCTCACTTTCCACTTTTGTGACCAACCAGTGTGTGATAGCATGATACCAGCTAAGAAAATGTAAAAATATTTCATCAGTTAAAAAAATTTAGGTTAAAAAATCGGTTGAAGTATTGTGATAAGAAAAATACCCTATAATATCAACAGAAAACTTCCTGTCTGGTTAGGATTTCAATGATAAATTTTGTCGGAATGCTAAATTAAGAACGGAAGGATGATTATTTTTGTTTGATTATTAAAAAAAAGCGACACCCGGAAGAATAATATCTTTTGGGGTGAAATAAATTTGATTTTTTTACTTTAAATAAAAATGAGGGACGATAAATTGCTGGACACGGTAGAAGAAGCAATAGATGAAATCAGAAAAGGAAATATTATCATTGTTGTGGATGATGAAGACCGGGAAAATGAAGGGGATTTCATCTGTGCAGCTGAAACCGTTACCCCTGAGATCATTAATTTTATGGCTACCCATGGCCGGGGCCTGATCTGTGCACCCATTATTGAAGAGCGGTGTCAGGAACTCGAACTGGAATTAATGGTAGGTAAAAACACTGCCAAATATGAAACTCCGTTCACAGTATCAGTTGATTTAAAGGGCAAAGGATTGGGAACCGGTATATCAGCCACTGATAGGGCCAAGACCATAAAGGCATTGGTAGATGAGGATACCAAACCTGAACAATTAGGTCGACCAGGGCATATTTTTCCTTTAAAAGCCAAAAAAGGCGGGGTGCTGAGAAGGGCCGGCCATACGGAAGCTGCTATTGATTTTGCCCGTTTAGCCGGATATCAACCAGCTGGAGTATTGGTGGAAATTCTCAACCAGGATGGTACTATGGCCCGGGTTCCGGATTTGCGGAAAGTTGCCGATCGGTTTAATCTTAAATTGGTATCAATCAAAGATTTGATTGAATATCGATTGGACAAAGAATCATTAATAGAGCGGGTCACTCAGGTGAAAATGCCCACTGATTATGGTCAGTTTGATCTGGTGGCTTACAACCAAAAAAATACAGATGAGGTCCATCTGGCGCTGATTAAAGGTACCTGGGAAAAAGATGAACCTGTTATGGTAAGGGTGCATTCTTCCTGTGTTACAGGAGATATATTTGCCTCTCGGAGATGTGATTGTGGTTCTCAGCTGCATGCAGCCATGCAAATGGTGGAAAATGAAGGTAAAGGTGTTGTATTATATATGAACCAGGAAGGAAGAGGTATTGGTTTATTGAATAAATTGAAAGCCTATAAGCTTCAGGAAGAAGGAATGGATACGGTAGAGGCCAATATTCATTTAGGTTTTAAAATGGACCAGCGGGATTATGGAATTGGGGCACAGATTTTGCGGGATTTAGGTGTAACCAAACTCCGGCTGATTTCTAATAATCCTAAAAAACGGGCCGGATTAATTGGATATGGATTAGAGATAGTGGACAATGTACCAATTGAAATTCCTCCCAATATGTTTAATGAAAAGTATTTGACCACGAAGAGGGATAAAATGGGACATACCATTTTGATAAAGAAATTTGAAAAATAGAGGATATGCGGAAGATACTTGTTATTGTTTTGGTAATGGTTGCCCATTTAACCATAGGACAGACTTTTCCCTCTGATGTGTGGCATGAAGGAAAACTGGTGTTGCTGGAAGGAGATACGCTGGTGGGAAAAATTAAATATGATATTGATAATGACCTGGTTCAATTGAATATAGGCAATACTTTGCAAACCTACAGCTCACGCAAAATATTGTATTTTGAAATATTTGATGAAACGGTGGATAATTATCGCTATTTCTATGCCTTACCCTACCAGATTCAGCCTAATTATAAAGTGCCCATCATCTTTGAAGTGCTTTATGAAGGTGCTTTGACTTTACTGGCCCGGGAAACAATTGTTACTGAAAATGTACCACAGTATTCTTATTATCATTACCGGCCTCAATTTTATAATACCAGGGCTCGTCTTGACTATAATTACTATTTTCTGGACAAAAAGGGAGAGATCGTCAAGTATACCATGAAAAGAAGGGATTTGCTGGATATCATGAAGAATAAATCCTCCCAGGTAAAACAATACATCAAAAAGAATAACTTAAAATATGATAAGCGAAGCGATTTGTTTAGAATTGTAGCTTATTACAATGCGCTTATAGATAGCTAAACATTTTTTTATGGATAAAAAACCACTGATCCTGGTTTCCAATGATGACGGGATCACTTCCGAAGGTATCAGGATTTTAGTAGAATTAATGCAGGAGATAGGAGAGGTGGTGGTAGTAGCGCCTGATAGCCCTCAGTCAGGTATGGGACATGCTATCACAGTTGGAAATGCCTTAAGATTAGCTGAAACTGATATTTTCAAGATCTTTTCCGGGGTGAAAGCCTTTCAATGCTCAGGCACACCGGCTGATTGTATCAAAATTTCTAAACGCTTTGCCCTGGAGGGACGCAAACCTGACCTGGTAGTCAGTGGCATCAATCATGGAGCCAATTCTTCCATTAGTGTGCTGTATTCCGGAACAATGTCCGCGGCCATTGAGGCTGCAATAGAAGGTATGCCTGCCATTGGATTTTCATTATGTGACTATTCCCAGGATGCTGATTTTTCACATGTTCAAAAATTTGTAAACGACATCACCCGTCAGGTATTAGAAACCGGATTGCCTAAGGGAGTAGCTTTGAATGTGAATTTTCCAGCCAGGCAAGAGCAACCAATCAAAGGCATTAAAATTTGCCGGCAGGCCCGGGCCAAATGGGAAGAAGATTTTGACCGACGGGTGGATCCCAATGGAAGACCCTATTACTGGCTGACCGGGAATTTTATCAATTTTGATAAAGGGGAAGATAATGATGAATGGGCCATTGCCAACAACTATGTATCAGTGGTTCCTTGCCAGTTTGACCTCACAGCACACCATGCCATCAGCATTTTAAATGATGAGTGGGAGATTATTGCAGGTAAAGTAGAAGTGGAGGCAGGTCCCGGCCACGAAATTGAGGAAAATCAACCCGGAGAATAAAATTGCCTGAAGCCTGGAGCAAAGTCAGGCAATTTATTTTAAGGTTCAGAATATACCTTTTATACAGAGACTGCTTCATTTTCCTCCAGTTCTTTTTCCTGTTGGTGATTCTCATGCCCCCACTGATGTGTTTGTTCATTGGTTTTAAAGAAACTCATCAGATCATATAAGGCCTCTGCCTGAGATGAAAGCTCTTCAGAACTGGTGGCCACTTCTTCTGATGAAGAGGCATTTTGTTGGGTCACATCATTCAGGCTGCCAATGGCCTGGGTTACTTGTTGTGCTCCTTTAGCCTGCTCCAAACTGAGGGAACTAATACGTTTGATCAATTGGGCAGCTTTCTGGATATTTGGTACCACCTGGTCCAACAGTTGATCAGAATTTTCTGCCAGTCTTACACTCCTGTTAGCCAACTGGTTGATTTCTTCTGCTGCCGTATGACTTCTTTCGGCTAAGTTCCGCACCTCAGTAGCTACCACTGCAAAGCCTTTACCATGTTCACCGGCCCGGGCCGCTTCTACTGCTGCATTAAGCGCCAGCAGATTAGTTTGGCGGGCTATCTCTTCCACAATTGTGATCTTATCGGCAATGGATTTCATGGCCACAAGCGTTTCATTCACTGCACTATTACTTTGTTTAATGTCTTCAGACGATTTAAGCACTACTTTTTCGGTGTCAATAGATATATCATTGTTATGGTCTATGGAAGAAGAAACCTGCTCCATGGATCCGGAAATCTCCTCAGCTGATGAGGCTTGTTCATTGGCTCCCTGAGCCATTTGCTGAGCACTGGTACTTAACTGTTCACTGGCTCTGGCAATATTTTCTGCTCCTTGGTTTACCTGGTTCACAATTTGCCGTAGTTTTGCTATCATATCATTCAGAGATAAGGCCAATAAACCTATTTCATCCTGTTTATCAATTTGCAGGTTGACCGAAAGATCACCCAGAGCAATTCTTTGGGCAAATTTGACACCTTTGTTTAAATCCTGCTTAATGCTGTTTCCGATATAATAAATCACAGAAAAAGTAAGTATCAAAGCAATAATGGCCCCAACTACAATAGAATTTCGCGACTTTACCAGGATCTTGAAAAGGTCTTCTTCATAGAAAGAGGCTGATACATATGCATCAATAGGAGCATAATATTTATAGTATTGATACTTCCATTTGCCTTCATTCGTTTCCGGCCATTCGTATTTACTTTTCCCCTGGTTTTTATTGGAACTGATGATTTGTTTAAAAAAAGTTTTATCTGCTACATTGGCTCCTTCCTGGGTGGGGTGAATGACGAAATTTCCCTGGCTATCTACAATGAAAGGGTATCCTGTATCCAGGTATTTTTTTTGATCAAAAATACCTTTTAGTACGGCCAGGTCTTTTTCCAGAATGCCCAGACCTATCATTCCTTCAATTTTGCCTTCTATGTATATGGGTTCATAAGCGGTGAGATACCATTGGTCTACTACCATAGCCCTGCCACTAAAACTATGTCCCTGACTGACGGCTTTTACTACCGGCGAACTGCCTGGAACAAAGGTATTTTGATCCCGCTGCCCTGATTCATTCCTGATGGTGGTAGCTATGCGGATATATCCCTGTTCAAACTTCTGGAAAACAGATGTTTCCACATCCAGCAGATGACTGATCTTATCTACCAGGTCATTGTTATACTGTACCTGTTTACCACTAAGATACCATTTGGGTAGTTTAACATTGCTGGTAGTTTTGGTATTTTGATTGGTTACTGATACATCAATCCATTCATCCTGAACCTGTTCTATTTGAGCTTGTTCCTGCAATATATAATTGGCAGTTTTTATGGCATTGTCTGCTTTTTTTTGATTTGCACTGATTTGCAGGTCAATCATCTGGTAAATATCTTCCAGCTGTTCATTCATGCGAATATCTATGTCAGCTACGATCTTGTTTTTTTGCTGTTGATAGATGAATATTCCCAGCAGACTGAACATGATAATAATGGCAGAACCTATCAGAATATTCAGCTTTTGGTTGATCTTCAGATTTTTAAATTGGGTCATAAACAAAAGGATTAGATAAAAAACCAAATGTAACAGGAGAAACAGACAGGTTCAATAGTAAAACTTGACCAATTCATAGTAATGTGAAAAAACTGTAACTTATTAAACTACAGAGCCTGGACGTTATGAATCATTTCAGTATGTTTCTAAAAATAACATGGTGATGCGCACGTTTGCATCCTTTATATACTGTACGAATGATTAATAATAAAATTATGTTGGGTTTAAAAGGGGGTTTTATAACTAATTGTTTAAACATGTAACTATTTTTGCAAAAATTCATATTTAAGGCGTGATTATAGTTAATTGATAGAATAACTACCTGATTTTTTGAAAATTATATGACTTAATAGATAAAGAAAAATTGATCCATAGCTGAAAATTGCTTGGACGAATCTTTTTTCTTTAGAATTTGTTTTTGGGATGCTGCAGCTATGTGTACTTTTATCATTTAGCTGAATTTATTGGCTGATTTAAAAAACCTTATGAAAGCATGAATCCGGTATTATTGATAGAAGAAGCACTGAATAAAGAAAAATTATGGGAACCTGCATTTTGGATAGAACGAAATCACTACCTGACCATTCCAGGTAGTACTGATACCCGGCTTTACTTTGTGCTCAATGGAAGTTTAAGGGTATTTGTCACGGATCAGTTTGAAGAGCATACCATCAGGTTTGGTTACAAGAATTCCTTTATTGCTGCCCTTGATTCTTTTATTAATCATCAACCCACTGATTTTTTCCTGCAGGCCTTGAAAAGAACTGAGTTAAAAGCGATCAGGAAGCATGACTTTATGGATTTCGTTTACCAAAATGAATCAAATCTCAAATTATGGCAAAAAGCCCTGGAACAATTGGTTTATCAACAATTAGAAAGGGAACGTGATATATTGACCTCATCTCCCCAGGAAAGATACAAAAGGGTTTTGGCCCGAAGTCCCCGGCTTTTCCAGGAAATTCCCCATAAATACATAGCTTCATACCTGCGAATGACACCAGAAACACTCAGCCGTATCAAAAAGTCTTGATCTTAATCAATTTTTTTTATCCTTGTATAATGCATTTTTGCCTAAAAAAACAAACACATGAAAACAACCTCAGAACATTTAATCGCAGATTTGATTGAGCGAACCAGGCAAAATTTAAACAATGCCCAAAACCTGAAGCTATTAAAACCAGAGCAGTTGAACTGGAAAGTTGATCATTCCAGCTGGAGCATACTGGAATGTATAGAGCATCTTAATCTTTATGGGGACTTTTATTTGCCAGAGATTGGTAAGCAAATTCAATCTTCCCATTACAAGTCGGCAGAAGAATACAAGAGTGGATGGTTGGGCATTTTCTTTGCCAATAGTCTACTGCCTAAAGACAAGCTGAACAAGATGAAGACTTTTAAAGACAAGGACCCTTTGGGTAGTGCACTGGATAGTCAGACCCTGGATCGCTTTATTGATCAGCAAAAGCAAACGGTACACCTGTTGAACCAGGCCAGACAGGTCCATCTGATGAAAACCAAAACGGCTATCAGTATAACGAAGTGGATCAAACTTCAATTAGGAGACACTTTCCGGGTTTTGATCTATCATAATCAGAGGCACCTGGTACAGGCAGAAAAAGTTAGAAAACTTTATCAGGAAAGGAGCCATACTCAGCCTCAACCTGCCTCTTCCTGAAGAGAATTGTAAAATTAATGGAAATGAGTTGGAACCTTTTTACAGGCGGTTTATCTTAGCCAATTATCCCTGATGGTTTAAATAAACTAAACATTGTAAAAAAATGATGGTCAAGCATATCTGCCTGTTACTCTTTTGTTTATTGGTCGGAAGTTGCCAATCCGATAGAAAAAGGGTACAAAACCAGTCCGAAAGCACAGAAAGTCAGAAGGTAAGATTGCCTGATCCTGAAGATTTTAGCCAGGAGACAGATGGAGAACAGGTATCCCTCTATATATTATCCAATAGTAATGGCATAAAGGTAGCAATTACTAATTATGGTGGCAGGGTGGTTTCCCTGCTGATACCGGATAAGCATGATCATTTAGGGGATGTGGTGCTGGGTTTCAACAGCCTCAATGGTTACCTGGAAGCGGCTGAAAAATATTTTGGTGCCCTGATCGGGCGGTTTGCCAACCGCATTGATGAAGGTCAATTTAGCCTGGATGGTAAGGAATATACCCTGGCTACCAATAACGGCCAAAATCATCTGCATGGAGGAATAAAAGGATTTCATGCCGTGGTCTGGCAGGTAGATGAAGCGGATGACCAGCATCTGAAGCTGTCCTATCTGTCAGCAGATATGGAAGAAGGTTATCCGGGAAACCTTCAGGTGGAGGTTATCTACAGCTTGACCGAGCAAAATGAATTGAGGATAGACTATTCAGCAGAAACGGATCAAAAAACCGTGTTGAATCTGACCAACCATGCCTTTTTTAACCTGAAAGGAGAAGGTTCAGGCACTATCAATGATCACATCCTGATGATCAATGCTGATACATTTACCCCGGTGGATTCTTCCCTGATACCCACCGGAGAATTAGTGCCGGTTGCAGGTACGCCTTTTGATTTCAGCCAACCCACTCAAATTGGTGCCCGGCTGGATCAACCTGACCAGCAGCTGGATTATGGGTTGGGTTATGACCATAACTTTATATTGAATAAACCAGAAAGCAATCTGTTGAGCCTGGCTGCCACAGTATATGAACCGTCTTCAGGTCGTTTCATGGAAGTTTTGACTACTGAGCCGGGCCTGCAGTTCTATGGGGGCAATTTTCTGGCCGGACAGGATACAGGTAAATCCGGAAAACCATATCAGTATCGGGATGCTTTTTGCCTTGAAACTCAGCATTTTCCGGATTCGCCCAACCAGCCGGATTTCCCGGAAGTGGTACTGGAACCGGGAGAAATATATGAATCAACAACGATTTATAAGTTTTCGGTAAAATAGGGAAAAATAAGAGGTTTGGTAACTCCTGATGATAGCACCAGCATCCCGGACTATGGTCTGATCAATGCGCTTCTGTGGTTAATAAAGTTTCTGCTTTTAGCAAATGGATTACCACAGGTTTCACCCTCTCTTCAGCCCTTTCAAAACATCAATGCCGTCTGAAGCGTCACTGTGAACTGAAAGGTGGGGCAGTGGGAAAGTGTAAAGCAGTCTCTTAACTAAAAGCAGTGCAGTTAAAAGCTAACTCCCAAAGCCAGGATCATGCCACAACGATAGCATAATTCGAGTGGCTAAGTTTTGAGCTGATCTGCTCCTAACAGACGGATTGCCGCTGGCTTGTTATCGCTCAGGCCAGTCAAAGGCCTTTACAATAACGTTCACGAAAATATAGTCTCTGCTACCAAAGGTATTTACTTGAAAGGACAGATAAAGAAGGCATTCTGCTTGCTGCCAGGTGGGGCAAAAGTGGTTAACAATCAGGGTCACTTAAATAAAGCCTCTGCTATGAGAATAGCGCTGAAATCATAGATCATCATGATAAAAATAAATGAAAGTTGATGAAATACATATTTCAGTTTCTTTTGTTATTCTATATGAAAAGGCAGTTTTTTTATAAAAGAATGACCTAAATAAACCCTGCCATAAACATCAAAAGGGGGGAATTATGAACAGGTTATTTTTATAGAAGGGGCAAATATTTATATTTGTAATATACTTTTTTAATCATTGCATCTAGCAAAAATAAGTTAATAATGGTTGATCAAACCAGTTTATTATTGTGTCAGAAAATCATCGATTCCCTTTCTGAAGCCGTCCTTTTGTTTGATTCATCTGGTAATGTAGAAGGGGCCAACCCTTCCGGTTTGTCTTTGTTTCTGTGTAATAATAAAGGTGAATTTAACAGTTTGCTTGCCAATGCACCAGAGAGGATTTATTTTCAGGCTGCCGGAAAAGAATACAACCTGAATCAATGGGTGAATCATTTTGTGCTGGGACCAGAGACCTTAACAAAATCAGAGTTTAAACTGAAAATTTATCCTGATCAAGAGCGGGTAGGAAGCTTTTCCAAAAAAATCATAAAGGATGAACTAAGAAATCAGCATTTTGTATTAATAACAATAGATGATCTGACCCAGGAAAAGCTGCTCAGCCATAAATTAAAGGCTGAAAAGAAAAGTATTCAGGGATTTATTGATCATTCACCGGCCGGATTTGCTTTTTTTAATATTAAAGAGCCTTTCAGTCTTATACAGTGCAATAAAACCTTTGAGTATTATTGGCCTGAACCTTTTCGATCGCTGGGTATTGAAACCAATGACCATTATCAGGATCAGCTGCAAAGATCGATACAAACCAAACAAGCTATCCATTCGGAATACAGCTACAATAGAAAAGGGAAAGGACATACCATAAAAGTGGAATACATACCTTTATTGGACGCATCCGGACAGGTATATCGTTTGCTGACTATTATTCAGGATATCACGGAAAGGAAGGAAGTGGCAAACCAACTAAAAGAGAGCATGGCCCGTTACCGGATGCTGGCTGCCAATCTGCCCAATGGAGCTGCATTTATCGTGGATCGGGATCTGCGGTATGTTTTGGCAGAGGGAAAAGCCATCGGGCCAGCCGGATTTGAGCCCAAAAACTTTGAAGGGAAAACTATCTGGGAAGCCCTGGATCAAGAGACGGCCTCCTATTATGAAACTATTTACAAAGAAGCTTTTAAGGGTAAGGCTCAGAGCTTTGAACATCATTCTCATCAACGCTACTATAAATCGGAGGTGACGCCCATTTTTCATGATAATTCTGAAATTAATTATGTCCTGGCCGTTTCCTATGATATTACCGAGCGTATGAAACTGGAAGAGGAATTAAACAGGGAAAAGGGATTGCTGAAGGCAATCCATGACAGTATTCCGGTGATGCTGACAGTGTATGATCCCCGGATCAACATTACCCATTTAAATTATGCTTTTGAACAGATCAGTGGCTGGACCATTGAAAACCTTAAAGGTCAGAACCTGATGGAAGTGGTGTATCCGGATCCGGGATACCGCCAGGAGGTAACCGATTTTATGGTTTCCTTACTACCGGGATTTAAGGATATCGTGATGCGGACCAAATCAGGTGATTTTATTGAAACCAGTTGGGCCAATATTAAGCTGGAGGATGGCAGGCATGTAGGGATTGGTCTGGATATTTCTGACCGGAAAAATATGGAAAAGGAAATTAAGCAATCCAACAACCAATTGAAGAAGTTTAATGAATTGTTGGAAAACCTTTTGTATATGACGGCTCATGATTTGAGGTCTCCGCTTTCAAACATGCAACTGATCATGGAATTGGTCAAAGAAGATTCGATTCCGTCCGATTTATATGCCTATTTTGATAATTTAAAAAAAATGATCAAAAAACAGGAAAGTGTGATCGACGGATTAACTGAAATATTGGAAGCTCAGCAACTCAATTCAGTAAAACCCACAATTATAGATCTGGGGGCTTATCTGAATAAAGTTAGGCATAAATATCAGGATCAATTGGATGCCTGTGCTGCTCATTTTGAATACAAAGTGCAGGGAGAGGTGATCAATTATGACCCTGATGTGTTAGATATCATTGTTGATCATTTGATGTCTAATGCCTTAAAATACAAAAAGCCTGATCATCATTTAAACATCCTGGTAGAAGTGCAGAAAAAAGGTAATGTGGTCCGATTATCTTTTCAGGATAATGGTATTGGAATTGATTTAAAGAAAATGAATAAGTACTTGTTCAGGCCGTTTAAAAGGTACACCAAACGTGGCTCAGGAAATGGGATCGGGTTATATATCACCAAATACCTTTTGGAGAAAAACGGAGGCAAAATTAACCTTGAAAGCAAACCGGGAGAAGGTACTGTGGTGAATTGCTTTTTAAAAGAGTATTTTATGTGATTCAAGAAAAAGTACCAGTGAAAGGGCTTAATCTAAATACCCCACCCAGATTCCTTAATCCCGCTGTTCTTCCCTTTGATGCTGACCTTTGGGAAAAAATTTTGTAAACAACATGATTATAATGGTCCCAACCACAATGCCCAGAAAAGCCAATTCAAATGCACTGAACTCAGCCCCTAAAAAATATATTGTTAATAATACGCCTATTGCAACAAAAAATATAACTACTGCCTGTAATAACTCTTTCATATTTTTAAAACAAGTAAATAGATAAATGGTTGATCAATTTCCCTTTCTCTTGAAAGTTAGGGATAAATAACTAACTAGTAGCGCTTTAAAAGCTTCAAAAATATAAAAATAAATTTTAAATAATTGCTGTTTTAGCATAAAATTTGAAAAAAAATTAAAGAATGGCTATAATTATTTTCTTGCTAAAAAATTCTACCTTTGAAATTGAAAAAATTTTTGGATATATAAAAAGCAGGAGACAGCATTTGTAGGTAAATGCTTTGGTTTTTGCATCCCAAAAATTTAAAAAATAACTAATAAATTTGGTTCATTACCCTGGTAAATTGCTTAATCAAGCTGCGAATTACAAATAAGTACATAGGTTCCTGTTTAGGACAGGATGATAATGGACCCACTGAGTTCATGTTTCTTCTTCCCCAATTTCTTCCGCACTGGTACTTAAATATTTTCTCTCACCTATTTCTAAATAGTATAGCGGTTTTTTATTCCTTAACATATCTGCCAGAAAAGTAGCATATTCTTTTGGTGGATACCAATGAACATTTTTCCAGGACCCACTTTCTTTATAATGAATAATGAACCAAGGCTTGTCTGAAGTAATAGAATATCTCAAAACATAATTTTCGACTAATTATACAGGCATAGTTTTAGGTTTATTAAGTATTATAAATTCGAAAGTTGAACAGCCTTTAAATGACAATCCCTAAAATCAGGCATTTTCAAAAAATATGATGAAATAATATAATGGATGGAGCAGACATGAGCTTTTTCAAGCTTTAATAATTCATGGCATCAAGTTTCCGTTTGGTCAGGTAGTACATGACTATGTCCACCTCTTTTTAGTGCTCAATTCCGGAATTCCGGATTTTCATGCTCTTTTTGGCTACCCGCATTCCAAAGTGAGCGTTGGTTGCCCCAGGCAGTGATGCCCTGATGGTCCTTTAGCAGGCGGGCCATATGCATCAGGTTCCAGGTCATAAAGGTGGTATTGCGATTGGTAAAATCATTCTCAGGCCCACCGGAACCTTTATCAAGATAAGAAGGTCCGGGACCAGCTGGTCCTATCCAGCCGGCATCGGCCTGGGGTGGAATGGTATAACCCAGGTGTTGCAGTGAATAAAGGATGTTCATAGAACAATGCTTGATGCCATCTTCATTTCCGGTGATGATACATCCTCCTACTCTTCCGTAATAAAGGTACTGGCCTTTGTCATTGAGCTTGCCGGAACAACCATACAGCCTTTCAATCACCAGGCTGGCTACCGATGATTTTTGACCCAGCCAAATGGGGGAACCTATTACAAGGATATCAGCTTCCAGTACTTTTGCCTGTATTTCCGGCCACTGATCAACTACCCATCCGTATGCCTTCATATCCGGATAAACCCCAAAGGCCAGCTGATAATCTACCGGGCGGAGGATTTCGGTCTGTACCTTATTGGCTTGCATGATAGTGTTGGCTATTGTGATTAAACCTTCCGTATGCGAAATGGCGGGTGTTTTTTTCAGCGTACAATTTAAGAACAAAGCCTTCAGATCAGAAAAGTCGGTTTTATTATTTTGAATCCAATCTTGTTGTATGGCGTTTAATGTTGACATTGAATAAGGGTTATGGGTTAGAAATAGAATATTCCAGAAATGGTTTCATGGCTTATTGAATTTTTAAATTACATTTTATGTTGCTGAATATGCTGACAATGACTAATTATAGTATCATTTACAAAGGCGGAAAAGCCTGAGAGCCGCCTGATCAGTCAAAGTGGCTTTCCTCCAATCTGGTATTAATGATGACCTGGTTTTGTAAAGTTCGGTGAACCGGACATCTGTCGGCAATTTCCAGCAGCCTTTTTTTCTGATTCTGATCTAAATTTCCTTCAATCTGTAATACACGGTCTATGTGGTCAATTTTACTTCGATCTTTTTCACAGCTTTGACAATCTTCCACATACTTTTTATGATGATCCAGATGAACTTCCACCTCATCCAGTTCCCAGCCTTTTCTTTGGGCATACATTTTCAGGGTCATTGCAGTACAGGCCCCTAATGAAGCAGCAAGAAGTTGGTAAGGGGAAGGACCAAAATCATTGCCTCCTACAGCTTCCGGTTCATCAGCCACCAGGTAGTGATGTCCTGTTTTGATTTGGGTGGTATATTTATGTACATCATCTGAAAGGCTGGCTACCGTTTGGTACTCCGTTTTTAATGTTTCGGATGTAGTATCAGATAGATAGCGCCGGGCCCAGCTGGCGATGACCTGACCGGCATAAGTGGAATCTTCTTTTTCGCTGAGCAGATGGTCGGCCCCATCCAGAGAGATAAAGCTTTTAGGGTGATGGGCTGCCTGGTATAATTCGGCTGCATTATCAATAGACACAGTGGTATCCTGGGGTGCATGCAGGATCAGTAAAGCTTTTCTGAGTTTTTGCAGCAATTGAGGCTGTTGATGATTTTGCAGGTCATCCAGGAATTGTTTTTTGATCAGGAATGGACGGCCTCCTATATTAACAGTGGCTTTTCCAGTGTTTTCAATGGTTTCTTTATCATCCTGGATCAGGTGAGCCACATGAACCGGATTGGCCGGGGCGCTGATGGTGGCAATGGCTTTGGCTGAGGATATTTTAGCCGCAGCAAAAATTACAGCTGCTCCTCCCAGAGAATGTCCGATCAAGAGGGTAGGGGGTTGATAATGCTTTTCCAGGAATCCTGCAGCTGCCACCAGGTCATCTACATTGGAAGAAAAATTGGTGTCGGAAAATGTGCCCTGACTGGAACCTAATCCGGTAAAGTCAAAGCTTAACACCCCAAACCCCAACTGGGTCAGCTTAAGTGAAATATTATTTACCGCTTTCAGATTTTTGTTACAGGTGAAACAATGAGCAAACAGGGCATAATTGTGTGGTTGGGCAGTAGCAGGTAAAGTAAGCCGGGCTGATAACTCCAGCCCATCAGCATTTTTAAATTGTAAATTTCTTCTTCTCATACTTTTAGATCTTTCAAGGATAATTACCCTTTTTAATAGGTAAAGGTTTGGATTAACTGAGAAAAATAGCGGGACTTGTCCACGCTAGTGTGTTAATTACTAAATTAATTCACTATTTTCACCCTTCTTTTTCCTTTATACTGCGTTAAAATTTTCAACCGTAACGCTGCTATGCTCTCAAATTTTGCCTTGTCTAAAGAAAAAATAATAGCAAAAATTTAGTAA
>JBPRGG010000148.1:0-140247 GCA_051418075.1 Candidatus Cyclobacteriaceae bacterium M3_2C_046
CAACGGCTGGGGCAATGTGCTTAGAAAAGAAGCGCTCCGCCAATACATTGTTGGCTGGGTGAATTACTTCAAACTGGCACATATGCGGAAGCTGCTACTTAGTATAGACGAGTGGTACAGGAGGAGAATCAGGATGGTCATCTGGAAACAATGGAAACGGATCAGAACCAAACTGGCGAATCTTGTCAAGCTCGGGGTAAAGAAATCAAAAGCTTGGGAATGGGCTAATACAAGGAAAAGTTACTGGCACACTGCCAATAACTACATCCTTAAAACCACCATCACTACGGATAAACTACAGCAAGCAGGATATATATTTTTGTCGGATCAATACCAAAAGGTAAGAATCAAAACTTAAAGAACCGCCCTGTACCGAACGGTAAGCAAGGTGGTGTGAGAGGACAGATAGGTAAGTAATTCCTATCTTCCTACTCGATTATAATAAATTTGGTATATAAGCAGTTCAAATGATGAAAAGGTGGAACTTACTGGTAATTGCACTTTCAATTATACTCTTTTCGTGCCGGGAAAGTGAGACAATGAATACAATACAGGAATATGATGGACCTATGTATGAGTTGTCAGATGTTGAAACGCTTTACTCGGAAGAAAAGAATGAAAATACTGCTTTTACCAGATTTAAGTTGTTGGCTGATAAGCAATTGATTTTCGAAAATGAAGATATGGAATTTCCTGAAGGCATCTATATTGAGAATTTCAATCCAGATGGCACTGTAAAGTTTACTATCAGAGCCAATAAAGGCTATTATATCAAAGAAGATAATGTATATAAAGCGGAGGGTAATGTTGTACTCAGAAATTTGAAAGAAGACCAGAAGTTGTCAAGTGAAGAATTATTCTGGGAGCCAGGTGCAGGAGAAGAAAGTATATATACTGATAAATTTGTCATTGTAGAAACCAAAGGTGAAAAAATATATGGAGAAGGACTGAGAGCTAACCCGGATGATCTTGCCAATTATAAAATTCTAAAACCAACCGGATACATAACAGTGGATGAGTATTAATTGATGATATGATTGGATATGGCCGCATTTTTTTTGTAATTTGGTTTTGAAAAATCAATAATGGAGTATAACTACTTAATTGGTATCATCATCTGCCTGATTTTTTCAGCCTTGTTTTCGGGACTGGAGATTGCATTTGTATCAGCAGACAAATTACAGATAGAGTTACAGGGTAAGCGCGGGCAAATTTCCGGTAAGATCCTGTCTGGCTTTTTAAAGAGGCCGTCTACTTTTATCAGCACCATGTTGGTGGGAAATAATATAGCTCTGGTGGTGTACGGCATATATATGGCCAATATTCTTACTCCTGTGATTGATGGTTTACTGCCCGAATACCTGGATTCTGATGCCACAGTTTTGATCCTGCAAACGATTGTAGCTACTCTGGTGGTATTGATTACAGCTGAATTTACCCCGAAAAGTATCTTTTTGCTTAATCCAAACTGGCTGCTGAATTTGTTTGCTCCAATTATCTGGGGTATTTACATCATGATGTACCCCATAGTTCAAAGTGTGTTGATCTTATCCAAATTCGTAATCACCAGGATTCTAAGGTTTGAATATTCAGAGGATAAGCCGGTTTTTGGCCTGATTGACTTGAATAATTATATCAAAAACAACCTGTTGCATGATGAAGAGGAAGAAAATCAGGAAATAAATACCCGCATCTTCAACAATGCCCTTGAATTTAAAACTGTGAAAGTCAGGGAATGTATGATACCCCGAACCGAATTGGAAGCAGTAGATGTAGAGGATGGTATTGAAGAATTAAAAGAAGCTTTCATTAGTAGTGGGCACTCCAAAATTTTGGTTTACAGGAACTCCATTGACGATATCATAGGTTTCTGCCATTCTCTGGAACTCTTTCGAAAGCCCAGAGATATCAATGCCATCCTGAATCCCATCATAATAGTTCCTGAAACCATGCTGGCCAACGAATTGATGATCCAATTTATTACCGAACATAAGAGCATTGCATTGGTAGTGGATGAATTTGGCGGCACCTCCGGTTTGGTAACCATGGAAGATATTATTGAAGAAATATTTGGGGATATTCAGGATGAACATGACCTGGAAGAATGGGTTGATCAGAAGTTGGATGAGAAAAATTATCTGCTCAGTGCCCGCCATGAAATAGATTACCTCAATGAAAAATACAGATGGGATATACCCACTGGTGATTATGATACATTGGGTGGTTTTATTCTTTCCATAACTGAAAATATACCTGAAATAAATGAAGTAATTGAATTTTCTTCCTTTACCTTTACAATTGTATCTATGCAGGATACTCGTATTGATACAGTAAAAATAACTTTGAATAGAATAAAAGAAAACAATGAGTGATTCGTTTTGCTTAAAAATTAAAAATTATTGTTTTTGAAAATCTAAGTATTTAATTTTGCGGGTCTTAACAGAAAGTAGAAAATGGCTTTAATTAATAAAATACGAGAAAAATCTGGACTTGCCGTAGGTTTGGTTGCCTTGGGATTGATGATGTTCATCGTTGGGGGAGATATATTGGGTCCAAACTCCTTTATTTTAGGAAATCAATCAAATAATGTAGGTGAGATTGCCGGAGAGAAAATATCTTATGATGAGTTTCAGCAACAAGTGGAGGAAATGAAATATAATTATACCCTCAACTTTGGCAGAAATCCTACTGAAACAGAATTATATTCCATTCGCCAGCAGTCCTGGGAATTCTTGATTGTGAAACATGCCTTTCAAAAGCAGTTCGACGAGCTGGGCCTGGAAGTCACAGAAGATGAAGTAGTGGATATGGTTCAAGGAAATAATATACATCCTGAACTGGCTCAGGTATTTACCGATCCGGAAACAGGAGAAATTGATCGTGACCAGATAATTCGTTATTTGCAGACTATTTCCCAGGCCCCTCAACAGCAGCAGGCCGGATGGTATTTATTCGAGAAAAACCTCAGACCTTCAAGGCTTAGGATCAAATATGACAACTTGATGATCATGTCAAATTATGCCACAGATGCCGAGGCCAAAAATCAACATAAGATGGAAAATACCGTAGCAGAGGTAAAATACCTTTATATACCGTATTATTCTGTTAATGATTCTTTGGTTGAAGTATCAGATGATGAGTTAAGGGCGTACCTCAAAGATCATGAAGATCAGTACCAGGTAGAAGAAAGCCGCTCACTCAGGTATGTGCGATTTCCCATTGCACCATCAGGAGAGGATTCTGTATATTTCAGACAGGAACTAGATGAGTTGAAAGAAGATTTGGCCAATGCGGAAAATGACTCCTCTTTTGCCAGAATTAATACCGATGGTCAGGAATATTTTAATACCTATACTGTGGCAGATTTGCCTTCCATCTTACAGGCCAATGCCAGCAATCTTTCAGAAGGTGATGTCAGGGGGCCTTATCAGGAAAATGGATTCTATCGGTTATATAAAATATCGGAAGTGACTGAAGATACCGTACAAGCGGCCAAAGCCAGTCATATTTTGATTAAACCTGATACAGAAACAGCTGATGCCAAAGCAGAAGCACGTCAGGAAGCCCAAAGAATTTTAAATGAAATCCGGGGAGGTGCATCTTTCGAAGAAATGGCACGTCAGTATAGTGATGATCCTTCCTCATCCCGTGGTGGGGATTTAGGTTGGTTTACAGAAGGCAGGATGGTCGAACCATTTGAAGAAGCCGTTTTTTCTGTTAATTCGCCTCAACTGATCAACAGGATCATTGAAACAACCTATGGATATCACATTATCAGAGTCACAGAAGCGCCAACTAATACGGCTTATGACGTGGCCATTGTGGATAGAATGATCACACCAAGTGATCAAACCAGAAATGAAGCATTTCGTAAAGCCGATTATTTTGCCAGTACAGTTGATGGTTACAAAGAATTTTCCCAGTTAGCGGGTCAGGATTCATTAGAAGTTTTAAACGGCGAGAATATCCAGGCAAATGATCGACGTATTGACAATCTGGCTAATGCCAGAACCATTGTCAGGTGGTTATACAATGATGCTGCAATGGGCGAAGTATCTGAAGTGTTTGAGTTGGAGGATGAATATGTTGTTGCAGTAATGACCGGAAAAACCGATGCAGGGCTGTCGCCTTTGGATGAAGTCAGAGATGAAATAGTAGAAGAGGTAAAGGAACAGAAAAAAGCCGAAATTATAGAACAGCGGTTGGTCGATCTGGAAGGCAGCCTGGAGGAGATGGCTGATAATTATGGCACCGATGCCAATGTGTATACATCAAGTGACCTGAAATTGAGTAGTAATTCACTGCCGACTGTAGGTGTGGTTCCTGAGGCAATCGGCCGGGTTTTTGGCCTGGAACAGGGAGAGAAAACTGAACCAGTTGCTACAGATAATGGGGTGTTAGTGCTGGAATTGCTGGCATTGACCCCTGCCACTGATATTGCTGATTATACAAATTATAAAAACCAGATACAGGAAAGATCCTCCGGAACCGTATCTTATTACCTGTCAGAAGTAATTAAAGAGTTCTCTGATATTGAGGATAAGAGATATAGGTTCTATTAATAAAAAGTATTATCAGGTCAGGTAAAAGCTGGTTACATCCTGAAATGGATATAGCCAGCTTTTTTGTTTTATTTTAATTGAAGGTTAAATGACTGCTTCTAATTAAGCTGATGAGCCGGGGGAATTAACACAGGTAATAATTTGTTCTAATTATTGAATTTAAAAGGTAACTATATGCTTGATAAAAATACATATAGTTCATTTCGGGAAAGGTTGGAAAATAACCATGCCTGGCCATCTTTATACATGTTTAAATTTATTGTACCAACGGCGAAGCAGAAAGAGGTACGTGATCTGTTCCCTAAAAATGAGCTATCAACCAAATATTCAAAAAATGGCAAATACATTAGTGTTACAGCCAGGGTTATGATTGGAAATAGTGATGAGGTAATTCAAATTTATGAAAAAGCCCATAAAATTGAAGGTGTAATAGCCTTATAAGCTTTAAATTTACCAGCGAGTTTGGATACTCCCTTTTTTATTGATTTTAATTTTTTTGTATGAATTTTAGAGTTGGATTTGGTTATGATGTTCATCAACTGGCACCGGGTTATCCCTTTTGGCTGGGGGGGATTAGAATTGATCACCCTAAAGGAGCAGTAGGGCATTCAGATGCAGATGTTCTCATTCATGTGATTTGCGATGCCTTACTGGGAGCTGCTAATCTAAGGGATATAGGTTACCATTTTCCTGATACTGATCAAAAATACAAAGGCATTGACAGTAAGCTTCTTTTAAAAGAAACTGTTGGTTTGTTGCGCAATCATCAATATGAAATTGGTAATATTGATGCTACTGTTTGTCTGCAGAAGCCCAAAATTAATGGTTACATTCCTGAGATGAAGCAAGTAATGGCCGATGTACTGCAAATTAAACAGGACGATATTTCTGTAAAAGCAACTACAACAGAAAAATTAGGTTTTGTGGGTAAAGAAGAAGGAGTTTCAGCTTACGCGATAGTATTAATCTATAAGATGCTTCATTATTCTGATAAATCTAAACTAGGCAGCCAGTTTGCATGAGTAACTTAAAACTGATTCTGACCAGGGATGGTTCGCATACGCTGCTCAATACCACCCTCAATGAAACCTATCATTCTCTTCATGGCGCTGTGCAGGAATCTAAACATGTTTTTATCAAGCATGGCCTTCAATATTTACATGAGCGGCAGCCTAAGCGGCGACTAAATTTGCTGGAAATAGGTTTTGGTACTGGATTGAACACCTGGCTAACCCTTCTATGGCAAATTAATTACAAAATACCTGTAAATTATATTGCCTTGGAGCCCCATCCCTTGAATATAGACCTGGTAAAACAGTTAAATTATCCTGAATCTTCCTCACAGTCAGACATTTTCCTGTTTGAAGCAATTCATGCCGCTGGTTGGGGTAAACCGGTGGAGATTGAGCCTGGCTTCACCCTTACAAAGCTCAGAGATTCCCTGGAAAAAATTGATTTGCAGTCTGAATTCAACCTGGTTTTTTTTGATGCCTTTGCTCCCAGTAAGCAACCGGATATCTGGAACCTCAAAAACCTTAAAAAAATTCATGAACATCTGGAAAAACCTGGCATTTTGGTTACGTATTGTTCTCAAGGTCAGTTTAAAAGAGACTTGAAAGGATTGGGTTTTTCATTAGAGGTATTGCCCGGGCCTCCAGGCAAAAAAGAAATGGTCCGGGCTATTCGCAATTGAGTTTTGGTGCAACTCATTATAGTTTGAACAGGTTCTATCAATAGCATTATCATTTCTTTGAATTGGCCTTTTTAATATTTATAGTTTTGTTTGACGAGATCTTTACAGGCTGATTCTGTCCATATCAAACCTCATCCTGGAATCATATCGCATTATTGCCTTGAGTGTTTAATCCTGGCTTGCAATTGAAAGTTTTCCTGATCGTTTTATAGTATGTTAAAAATAAGTAAATTACATCTTTCAAAAAATAAGTATGGACGAGAAGGTCATCATCAAAAAACTTGCTGAAAACAGGATGGTTTTTAAAAACCTGCTCACCGGATTAGGTCAGGAACAGATACATTGGAAGCCTGAACCTGGCAAATGGAACTTAGTTGAGGTGGTGTGTCATTTATTTGATGAAGAAAGAGAAGATTTTAGGCAACGGGTCCAGATTGTTTTGGAAAATCCTGCTCAACCATTGCCAAAGTTTGATCCGGAAGTCTGGGTAATCCAGAGAGCTTATCATAAGCAAAACTTTTCGGAAAAGCTGGAGAAGTTTTTGGCAGAAAGAGCTCAGTCGATAGCATGGTTAGAACAGTTAGATCAACCTGCCTGGGAAAATGCCTTCCAACATCCAAAACACGGTCCGATGTCGGCCCGGTTTTTCCTGGTAAACTGGCTGGCCCATGATTATTTGCATATCAGACAGATAATACATTTGAAATATATGTACCTGAGTAAGTTTTCTGGTAAAGAACTTATATATGCCGGGAACTGGTAATATAATAGTTTAAATAAACCCAAAGGAATAATGAAAAAAAACATATTAACCCTGTTTATCTTTTTATTTAATTTTATTCAAGTTATGGCTCAACCAGTAGGAATGTTCTCCGGGCATACAGATGTGGGCCAGGTCAGCCGTCCCGGATATTTTAAATATGACCCAGGCTTGCAGCAGTATTATCTGGCTGCCAGTGGAGCTAATATTTGGGGAACAAGTGATCAGATGCATTTTGCCTGGAAAAAAATGACAGGAGATTTTATGATCACAGCTGATCTTGCTTTAGTCGGGGAAGGTGGAGATCCGCATAAAAAGGCCGGTTTAATGATCAGGCAAAGCCTCGATGCTGATGCACCCTATGCAGATGCCATCCTGCATGGAGATGGCTTGACCTCACTACAATATCGACAGCAAAAGGGGGGAGAAACAGCTGAAGTTAATGATCCGGAAATTCATCATGCCACCACCCTTAGAATAGAAAGGAAGGGTGATCTGTTTACTGTTTATGCGGCAAAAGATGGGAAACCACTACAAAAAATTGGTTCTATGCAAGTGATCCTTGAGGGACCGCTATATGCTGGACTAGCAGTAAGTGCTCATCAGGAAGATGGATTTGAACAGGCCATATTCTCCAATGTACAAATTACTATTCCCGTAGAAGCTGCCGGGACTGAGAAAATATTGCAAAGTAATTTGGAGGTGATAGATGCGTTTACTGGTAACCGGAAAGTGATTTACTCAGCCAGACAGCATTTTGAGGCCCCCAACTGGTCCAGAGATGGCAAATACTTTCTTTTTAACAGTGACGGCAAGATGTATAAATTAATGGCTGACGGAAATTCCGAACCAGAATTGCTCAATACTGGCTTCGCTGATCAATGTAATAATGACCACGGCATTTCTTTTGATGGTAATACCTTGGCTATCAGCCATCGTAGTGAGGAAACGAAAAATTCAATCATTTATACTTTACCGGTAACAGGTGGTGTGCCCCGTCAGGTTACGCCGAAAGGCCCTTCTTATTGGCACGGGTGGTCTCCCGATGGTCGTGTAGTTACTTATTGTGCAGAGAGAAATGGAGAATATGATGTCTATATTAAACCAGTTAATGGGGGTGTCGAACAGCAGCTAACTACCACCAAAGGTTTAGACGATGGCCCGGAATATACATACGACGGTAAGTACATTTATTTTAATTCGGTACGAACCGGAACTATGCAGATCTGGCGGATGAAACCAGATGGTTCAGATCAGGAGCAGATTACCTTCGATGATTATAATGATTGGTTTGCTCATCCTTCTCCTGACGGGAAATGGATTGTGTTTATAACTTATGAGGATGAAGTAGAACCAGGCAGCCATCCCGGCAATAAAAGAGTAATGCTTCGTCTGGCTCCTTTGGATGGAGGAAGTCCTAAAGCTATAGCTTATTTATATGGAGGACAGGGGACAATAAATGTGCCTTCCTGGTCTCCTGATGGCAGATATTTAGCTTTTGTCAGTTATACTTATGTAAAGCCTGAAGCTAAGTAATAGGTTAATTTAACAATGGAGTTTAGTTTTTGTTAGATAAATGTTAGGAGTAACAAAGTAAAAATTAACCTGCATTTTTATGAAAACTAAATTGAAATTTTTAAGCGCGGTAGTATTTAGTAAGTGTACTTATTCTATATTATCTAAAAAACCGGTAAGAAATTACCTGTTTCAAAAAACATTGGGTGAAAAAATATTTAAAATCATTAAACGCCCGCATAAATTATTTAGCTAATCCGGATAAATTGTATTAGATCTTCCAGTAGATTTACCAGGATAAAAATTAAACATAAATTATTGACTAAACTTGGGATTTTTTTGATTTTAAGCTTTAGCCTGGATTTTAATTTACTGGGACAGTGTTTGAATGATCATGAGAAACATGTATTTCAGGCCGGAGAGGAGGTTTATTACCAGGTTTATTACAACTGGAGTTTTATCTGGGTCAAAGCGGGTGAGGTTTATTTTAAAGTAAAAAAAGACACACTTCAGGATAAATCTGTACTTCATTTTGATAGTTATGGCTCCAGCCTGTCGGGATGGGACTGGTTTTATAAAGTCCGGGATTCTTATCAGGCCTGGGTTGACCCTCAAACCCTTTATCCCTATAAATTCGAAAGAAGTACCCTGGAAGGTGGATACGCGGTTAATAATTATTACCAGTTTGATTATAAACAGCAACTCATTTATGCTGTTACCGAAAACTCCAAAAAACCAAAGTCTCAGGATACCCTATCCTTAAAACCCTGTACATTTGATGTCTTAAGTATAATCTATCAGGCCCGCAATATAAATTACAACAACTATCAGCCTAATGATAGAATCCCCATCAGGGTCATCATAGATGGAGAAATTTATGATTTGTATATTAGGTATCTGGGAAAAGAGAAGGTCAAGGATCGGGATAACAATGAATATGATTGTATTAAATTTAAACCTTTATTGGTTGAAGGCACTATATTCAGTGGAGGAGAAGACATGACAGTGTGGGTTACTAATGATCAAAATAGGGTGCCAGTGATTGTTGAAGCTAAAGTATTGGTTGGCTCAATTAAAGCGATTATAGATAATGCTTACAACTTGAAATATTAAATCATTTCTGATCTTTAGGGAATTCATTTTTTAATATAAAACATACATCAACCATAAAGATGGCTCATTTAATTATTTTTGGCTTGAATTAATCAAAAATTATTACAATATTGCCAAATGTTTTCAATAATGAACTTGTCATGCAGAAAATAGAAAGGGAATATCAGGAAAAATTAAGTCACCTGAATGATTTAATCCAGTTGTCACGCGTAGACGGGTACGAATCATCTATTGAAATTAATTTTATTGAATCTGTAGCCGAAAGATTAGGTGTAGATGATGGCGATTTGCAGGATTTGAAGAATAACCGAATGCAGGTGATTTTTTCCCCTCCCCGTTATGAATACCAGATTATTCCACAATTTCACCGATTGGTCTTGTTGATGGGTATTGACCGGATGATCTTTAAGGAAGAATTAAACTTCTGTATGGACCTTGGGCTAAAGCTGGGGTTAAATCCCAGCGCCGTGAAGGAAGTTCTGGATAAAATGATCCTTTATCCTAATAATATTATACCTGCCGAGGATCTTGAATCTATCTTTAAAAAATACTATAATTAATTAGCTTTTATATTACGCCCCCTGATGTTCTTGATTGATGAACAGGTAACTCATCTGATCTGTTGATTTTTTTTATTCCTGTAAGGGCTAAACGATCACTATAAAAACAGCAAATTCCAACCCTGGTAATATTTCCACAGCTTTTTCATAAAATTTTTACTGTTCCAAAGTATATATAAAGGAAATGTAATTAAGGATGATTATGAAGAAGTACCTTATATTTTTATCTGTTATGGCTCTGTTTATAAATCAAGTGCCGGCCCATACCATGACTAGAGGTGGTGATCAGCCAGCCTTTGTTCCTGAATATAAAGCCGATGATTATCTTAAGGTAGATTTAAAGCAAAAGGATGGTGAAATTTACCTGGTTTGGAAAAGCAAAGTTGATTGTTCTGAAAAAACATTTCATGTTTTAAAAGGAGTGATTAACCAGGATCAGGAGATCACCTGGCAGATTATAAAGCAATTTGAGCCACAACATGCTTCTAATAAGTTTGAATGTATAGATCCGGTCCTGGGTGAACAGGCTTATTACAGGATCAGGGTTTCAGAAGATGGAGATCAGATAGAATACACCAGGTATTATCTGGTAGAATAAAGGCGCAGCAGATCATTTTCATTCGAAATGAATTATTTTAGGATTATCTGATTTGTAGAATGGAAACAATATCTCTTAATGCCTGGGCAATTATCACGCTTATCTCATTTTCAACACTAACCCCCACTACGTATAAGGTAAATACCAGGTATAATCCTAGTAATAAAAAAGCTTTTACCTTACCCAGCTTTTCTCCCCAAACATAGATCAATATGGTCAGGATTGTGAGGATCAATAATAACATTCTCAACTCACTGCTCATATCTATAATCTCAGGTGTCATATGAATAGGGCCGTTTAGAAGGGTGTAGATGAATAAAGGAAATCCCATGGCAAAGCATATATCAAAAATATTACTACCCAAAGCATTAGAAACCGCATCATCATAATTTCCCTTGCGTGCATCTTTCATTGAGATGATAGTATCCGGAATACTCGATGCCATAGCAGCCAGAATAACAGCTACAAACATAATTGGAATACCCAAACCTTTAAAACTCCCCAGAAACGGGATTTCATAACTACTACTACCTAACCACTCGCAGGCCTGGACCAGCAATAAACAAACTGCAGCTATTGATATGGTGGTGGTTACCAACAGGGGCCAGGCAATCATATTGTTCATGGTTTTACTTTTGCCAATAAATACCCTTTCAAAATTAAAAGTCAAAAGTCCATGTAAAAAAGTTCCCTGAAGAGCTTCTGGCTTAATAAAATCAGTATGATTGATCGTTTCCTGATGCCCATTTCTGGTCATACTTGCCAGCATATACCACAGGTAGATCAAATAGACACCCATCAGGATCAAACCATGCCACCAATTGAGTATCTCTCCACTGATTAAAATAATGAATATAATTTCAGCCAGGATCAATGATATGCCATCTCTTAAATATACTTTTTGGGATACCTTGATAAAACGTACAGCTCCGGAGAAAACTACTACCAGGATCACAAAAGCAGGGATTACCATTCCATTAAAAATGGCGCTTCCTGCCGTAGTACCTATACCTCCGGAAAAGCCATCTGTATCGTGAAGATAAAACAGGAAAAAAAGTGAAGTAAATACCTCTGGCATTGAACTGGCTATAGAATTAATAGTAGCACCTCTAACACCTTCTGATAAATTTCTGCCTATAAAATCTGATGCAGTTGCAAATCCATCACTTGCCCTCCAAATTATAATACAACAAATGACTACTATGATCAAAGGAATTACTATACCCATTCTTGTGTTCCATCTGATAAGTAAAAGTATAAATATAATATGCTATCTCTTACTTATTTCTTTTTTTTGATAAGTGTAAAGCTGGCTTAATTGATTTTGGGCTGAATATATTAAATATTTATTGATAAAAAAATTTATTTTTGTCTATAAAATCATGTCAGACATAAAAGTAATATTTTAATCTTATTTATAAATAAGCTCAATAAATAAACTATATTGGTGGCTTTTTCCGTTACTTTTATAAGTCAGTTTGTTGAATAAACATGATCAGTAAAAAGTTTATGTTCCTATTGTTTTTTTTGGGGTGGCCCTTTTTGCTAAAGGCCCAGATGGATCAACCGGTAAGCCTGCCTGTTTTTCAGTTTTTGAGTTTTGATCCTGCTCATTTGCCTGAAAATATTGTTTCTTCAAGAACTGCCGTCATAGTATCTATCCCACTAATAGGAGAAAATAACCAAAGGGGAAATTGGGAAAAACTGGCTGAAAAGGCGCACGATTATTTTTACAGGATTGGGTTGGATGCAGTTGCCTATTACTACCTGGATGATGTATTTGCCGGGAGTGACGTAACTAAAAATGTCGCTGCTAATTTAAACAAAAGAAAAATAGAAAATCTGGCTTTTTTGGTAAGGCAATCAGGGGAATATCAATTGATCATTACTCCTTTCAACGGAGAGGAAAACCTGGTAGATTTTGGACAAAAAGCCTGGAAGGCCAATGGGCCGGAACTGGACCCATTGCTTACAGCTTTATACAGAGCTATAGGACGTTTGGGAAAGGAAAATAAGAATCTTCTGATCATTGATCAACCTGAATATTTTACTGACTTTGGTTTGGTACGGTCCAATAGATTTGAAGTTTATCAGTCTGATCTTAAACTGGATAAATTGGCAGTGCCTAAGTTCAATAAATATGAAATACCTGATGGTTTAGCCCCACAGGGTCCGGATTTTCAGTTAATAGCCAGGGCAAATCAAAAGGTAGAGCAATATAATCTTGAACTTGAGCAAATTATGCAGGAATATCCCTATGAATATGAAATTGTTGATTTGAAGGAAAAGTCTCCAGAGCAGCTAAGGAATGAAGGATTCCAATATTTGCTGATGCATATACAGTCCTCGGCTCATTCTATTAAAAAGTTTTTGAACTATCCGACTGAACAATCTGAGACTGATTATGTTACTATAAATTTTAATCAGGGAGGTCAAATTTTGAAAACAATTCCGGTAGGTTCCTTGGTTAATAAGTATTACGTAAAACATATCTATACGGGAGATATTTTTCTTGGATCTTTATGGGAAGCAGATTTGACCTGGCAATCTGCCTTAAAAAACCATATTAGAGGTATGAAAGAAGAACTAAACATAAGGTGACAAAACTCATTGACTGCTAAATAAGCTTTATTTTAATTTGAAGCATATTTGGCATTTTTATTGCAAATAACACCCTAAAACATATAATTATGCTTTACTTTATCAACCTCTTAATTTTGCTGACACCTCTGCTAAACCCTTCAACAAAGATGATTAAGGTTCAGGGGCAAGTTATCAATGCTGAAACCCAAACGCCCGTTACTGCAAATGTTTCCATTACCTATCAAACCCTGCCACATGGGAGTGATTATGGCATACTTAAGATTAAAAATGGAAATGGAATGTTTGATTCCTATCTAAGAAAAGATTTCATTTACAGGGTACAAGCTAAGGCTCCTGGTTTTGCCGCTACCAGTAAACTTCTGGATAAAATGGATCAAAGAGATAAGATCATTCTGAAGTTAAATCTGATTCCGGCCAGAAAAGGAGAAATTTTGAAGCTGAATAGACTGATTTTCAATCAGGGTGATCATCACATTACCAAAGATTCTGAAATGGAATTGGAAGATCTTTTTGCTACACTGGCTATAAACCCTTCCATGGTTATCCAATTGGAAGGACATACGGATGTATTAGGCCAGGAAAAATTAAATAAAGATTTGTCACAGAAAAGAGTGGAATCAGTTAAAGGTTATTTGATCAATAAAGGGATAAAATCCACCAGAATCAAGTTGCGCTCTTTTGGCGAGGAAAAACCATTGGTTGCAAGAGGTGATGCTGAACAACGAAAAGTAAACAGAAGGGTAGAAGTTAGAATACTTGAGTTGTAATTTTTCACACTTTTTAATTTCTGTAACGAATAATATTGGTGGCCATTTTATCGAATATCAGCGAATGAAATGGCAATAAAGAATACCAATAAAGCCGGCCAAGGGTCCCGTGAGGCCGAAATGTGGCAGTTTGAATGAGCTGATGCTGATCTATCTTAAATTCTAACCAAGCTTCACCTGGTAATTTCATCTCAGCAAAAAGCAAAAGCCTTTTTTGATTTTTATCTGCCATTAATACCCGCCAAAAGTCCAGGGCATCTCCCGGAACCAGTAGGTTAGGGCTCCGGCGTCCTCTTCTTAATCCGACCCCACCTACAAATTTATCTAAAACTCCCCGGATCTCCCAAAGGATCCTGGAGGCATACCACCCCCTTTCTCCTCCTATACTCCAGATATTTTCCAGTACCTGTTCTTCGTCTGCATCTATAGGCTTGATCTTTTTATCAATAAAGCAGCCATACTCGGGAATCTTAATATACTCAAGCATTTTTAAATCAATTTTACTACTGGCAAATGCATCTTTCCAACTGGATATAACTTCATTTTGGGCAATTCTATCAAAGGCAAGTTGTATGGCTTTGGTATAAGGTATGAGATTGATGGATATAAGCTGATTAATATTGCCCTCCTTGACTACCACTTCATTTTTCATGCTATCCACCAGACTTTTAGCAATATTAAATGAGGTAGAAGTAACAAAATATAGCCAATAAGATGAAATCTTAGGGCTTAATACTGGTAGCGAAATGATTAGTCGTTTTAATTTTCGCACCCGGGCAAATTCGAGGAGCATTTCTTTATATGTGAGAATATCCGGACCTCCGATATCAAAAATCTTATTATAAGTATCTTCCTTCAGCAATACTTTTTCCAGGTATTCCATGACATTTCGTATGGCAATGGGCTGGCATTTCGTGTTTAGCCATTTTGGTGCTACCATTACGGGAAGTTTTTCTACCAGATCTCTTATAATCTCAAAGGAGGCACCTCCCGAACCAATGATGATGGCCGCCCGCAGTACTGTGGTGGGAATTTCCCCACTTAAGAGGATATTTTCTACATTTAATCGTGATGTCAGATGCTTCGATAGGTTTTCATCATTAACAATGCCACTCAGATAGACGATTTGTTTGGTGGTCGTTTTTTTGAGGGCTTGCATAAAATTATGGGCTGCATTTTGTTCCATTTGGGCAAACTTTGTACTTGAAGCCCCCATGGAATGGATCAGGTAGTAAGCTACATCTATATCTTTGGGTAAATGTTTTAAAGACTCGGGAAGGAGCAGGTCTGCCTCAAAATAAGTAATCTGGCTGGCCAGACTTTCTTCCAGTTCAATTCTTCTTTTATCTCTGACCAGGCATACTACCTGATGCCCCTTTAATACCAACAGAGGTAAAAGTCTGCGACCAATGTACCCGTTTGCTCCGGTTAATAATATTTTCATGGACTTTATTGTTTTTGGTTAAACTTTCTGATTGGGTCTGTGGTTTAAAATCAGGCTTGATTTAGCCTTGAAATAATTTCCTGAGCAAACAATGATTGATTTAATATGACGTTTATCTTTTAACCAATGTATATCTGAACTATATGATATTAAAGTATAAAAAATATGCTGCTTTTTTAATTGGTTGGCTCGTGATCTATGGGTCATGTGAAGGGCCAGGAAAGGAAAAGGAAGATATTTTAATAGGAAATTGGGAAGCAGAATGGAATACACCAGCTGAATCTTATCCCATGGCCGATCAAAATAAGCTGTCAATGAAGGGGCAAATTAAATTTGATCCAAATGGAATGGTTGAAATCCAGGCCTATGGATATGAAGGATGTATCTTCATGTCTGATACTATGAAAAATGAGTTGAATTGGAGAATTAATGGAGATACATTGAGTCTGGTTGGGCCAGGAGAAGACTTCGGGCTGCCTTATACCATTCGTGAGGCCCGGCAAAATATAGTAAAGCTGGTTCTGATGGAGGATATTGCCCTTACCCTTAAGAAAATATAGCTTGTATCCTTTATCCTTACAGGTGAGAATTCTGTATTTTTAAGTATTGATAAAATTTTTTCAAGATTATTTTTATTTGTTCTAAATAATTATCACATTTGTAGCCACAAAGTCAATTATCAAATATTTACTGTAATTGATTTATAAAGAAGAGTGGAGAGACAGGCTCTTAGAAACTCTAGCAACCTCTTAACCTGGTTAAAAAGGTGCTAAATCCTGATCCCTGAATGCTTATCAAAGGATAGGCGGGAGAATATAAATAATTATAAAAATGATCCACAAAAATTCTTCTTCTTTTAGTTTAAAACCTCAAAGGACTATTCCTTTAAATCCCTCTGAAAATTTAAGAATTATCTACAGCACCTATGCATTATGTTGTATGTCTATGTACAACAGGTGTAGCTGTTAGGTTTTTTCACAAACTTACATGCTTCACTGGTACACCGATCTCTTTGAGATCCTGAAATCATTGTATACAATCAACTTTAAATATAAATTTTCAATCTAAAACACTAAAAACTATGTCTGAAAAATCCCATAAGTTTGAAACATTACAAGTTCATGCAGGACAGGAAGTGGATCCTACCACTTTATCCCGGGCTGTTCCTATCTACCAAACAACTTCATACTTGTTTAAAAATTCGGCCCATGGAGCCAATTTATTTGCATTAAAGGAGTTTGGTAATGTCTATACCCGCATCATGAATCCCACCACTGATGTTTTTGAAAAGCGAATTGCTGCACTGGAAGGTGGAACTGCAGCTGTGGCTGTAGCTTCAGGACATGCGGCTCAATTGCTTACATTCAGCAGCCTTTTACAGGCAGGTGATAATTTTGTATCATCGTCACATTTATATGGCGGTTCCTTTAACCAATTTAAGGTGACCTTCAAGCGTTTGGGACTGAATGTGAAATTTGCCGAAAAGGATGAGGTTGAAGCATTTGAAAAACTCATCGATGAAAATACCAAAGCAATATACCTGGAAACCATTGGCAATCCAGAGATAAGCATTCCTGATTTTGAAAAATTTGGAGAATTAGCCCGCAAATACGACATACCCTTTGTGGTGGATAATACTTTTGGAGCTGCCGGCTATTTGTTCAGACCCTTGGAACATGGGGCTCATATAGTGGTTGAGTCTGCTACCAAATGGATTGGAGGACATGGTAATAGCATTGGAGGCGTTTTGGTGGATGGAGGCAATTTCAACTGGAACAATGGCAAATTTCCCCAGATATCTGAACCTTCTGAAAGTTATCACGGATTAAACTTTTGGGAAACTTTTGGCCAGGGGAATCCTTTAGGGCTGCCCAATATTGCTTTTGCTATCAAGGCCCGGGTAGAAGGACTGAGGGACCTGGGACCGGCTCTGAGTCCTACCAATGCATTTAATTTCCTTCAGGGCCTGGAGACCTTATCTTTACGTATGGACCGGATCACGCAAAATGCTCTTGAACTGGCTAAATGGTTGCAAAAGCATGATCAGGTTATCGGAGTAAACTATCCAGGTTTAGAAACAAGCCCATATCATCATTTAGCCAAAGAATATTTGAAAAGAGGGTATGGTGGTGTGTTTACTTTTGAATTGAAAGGTGGGAAGGAAAAGGCTGCGCAATTTGTGGATAGCCTGCAGTTGGTAAGTCACCTGGCCAATGTAGGTGATGCCAAAACCCTGATCATTCATCCGGCATCTACCACCCATCAGCAACTTTCCAGCGAAGAACAACTGGCGGCGGGTGTTACTCCCACCCAATTACGTATTTCTGCCGGCATTGAGCATATTGATGATATCAAGGCTGACCTCCAGCAGGCTTTTGAAAAAGTATCTGCCTCCAAATTAGTGACTAAATAACCAGTAAAATGATCAAAAAATCTGTTTTTGAGTATAAGCATAGATTTGAGTTGGAATCCGGCAAGATATTGCCGGAGTTCCAGCTTACTTATTCTACCTGGGGTAGACTGAACCAGCAAAAAAATAATGTAGTGTGGATTTGTCATGCCTTCTCTGGAGGAAGTGATTTTACTGCCTGGTGGCCGGAGATGGTTGGCCTGGGTAAAACTTTCGATCCATCTGAAAACTTCATTATTGGGGTGAACATGTTAGGAAGCTGTTATGGTTCCACCGGACCTCTGAGTATAAATCCTGATACTGGTCAGAAATATTATCATGAATTTCCTCAGGTTACCAACCGAGATATTATCAGGAGTTTTGATCTGCTGAGACAAGACCTGGGGATATCTCAAATTGATGCATTGGTAGGAGTTTCTCTGGGAGGTCAGCAGGCTTTGGAATGGCTGATCGAAAAACCTTTCCTGTTCCGGAATGCCATTATTATGGGAGCTAATGCACAGCATTCTGCCTGGGGCATAGCTTTTAATCAGACCCAAAGAAGTGCTATCAGTCAGGACCTTACCTGGCCTTTGCATACTGATGAGGCAGGGCTTGATGGCCTTAAAATTGCCAGATCAATTGCCATGCTTTCCTATCGAAATTATTCCATCTATCAGGAAAAACAATTTGAGCCTGACTCTGATAAAACAGATGGCTTTAAAGCCACAACCTACCAACAGTATCTGGGCGAAAAATTGGCTGATCGTTTTAATGCTTTTTCTTACTGGGTTTTATCCAAAGCCATGGATTCCCATAATGTAGGACGCAATAGAAATGGATGTGCCCGAGCTTTAAATCAAATTAAGGCTAACTGTTTAGTAATTGGCATTAAGCAGGATCTTTTGTTTCCTTTGGTAGAACAAGAGTACCTGGTACAACACATCTATCAGGCCCAACTCTTAGCCATTGATTCTGATTATGGACATGATGGATTTTTACTGGAAACTCAAAAGCTGGATGATAGTGTCAAGAAGTTTTTCCGAAGATATACCTATAAATCCATGGCAGTTTAGAAGCCATTAGAATAACAAAATATTATATAATTTATAAAGTAGCAGATGCAATTAGAGGCTATTAAATCAGGGTTTCTTCCTTAAAGCTAGACCTCTAAATATTGTCTCAAAACGGAATTAAGGTTTTAGCTTTAAATGCGATTTAAGATCTCTTCCCGATTGATTTTTCTGATGTCTAAAAAAAGGTAGGTGCCTAATTTGATACCACTCAATACATGAGCCTGGTATTTATTACCTTTATCGTCCTTTCCTTCCAGAATATGATCGCTAAACCAATCAGAAATTACAAAATTACCAGGTTTTGAATCCTGCCATTTGATTTTATGCTTATAGTTCATAAAAATATTATAAGGTTGTAAATAAAAAAATCTGTAATTGATTAAACGAGTATTATGTTAAGAAAGTTGTTGACTATTAGCCTGCTATAAAAAACTTACCTCAGGATTTGCATTCTATGGGCATCCAGCTTAATTAAAATAAATAATAAAATAGTGAAAGCCCACAATGAGGAGCCGCCATAGCTAAAAAAAGGTAAGGGTATTCCAATTACAGGAAACAAACCCACTGTCATACCAATATTAATTGTGAAATGTAGGAAGAGGATAGAAGCTACAGAATAGCCATAAACTCTTACAAATTTCGACTTTTGTCGTTCGGCAATATTAATGATCCGGATGAATAAAGTAACAAAAAGCGCTATAATGATCATGCTGCCGATCCATCCATGTTCTTCTCCTAAAGTGCAAAATATAAAGTCAGTGCTTTGTTCGGGTACAAAATCAAATTTAGTTTGGGTGCCTTGCAAAAATCCTTTACCGGAAAATCCTCCCGAACCAATCGCTATCTTTGATTGGGTAACATGAAAACCATATCCCAGGGGGTCTGCATCGGGGTTGATCAGGGCTTTGATCCGGTTTTGCTGGTGCGGTTTCAACACATCAGAAACAAAATAATTAACACTTTTAACTACACCTATTACCAGCAGGGTAGACAAAACAACATAAATGATTCGTTTTCCAGATTTTTTACCTACTCCAATAATGATCAAAGAAATAATAACAATGGCCATGATCAGGTAAAGCTGATCTACAAAAAGGGTCAATACAAATAAGGCTACAGCCAGAAAACCGATAAGAAGAATAATAGGTGATAATCCTTCCCGGTATAAAACCAATACAAAGGCTGAAAATACCATGGCAGTTCCGGCATCAGGCTGAAGCAGTATCAATACCATAGGTAATCCAATGATGCCGGCCAGAGGTAAGATATCTTTCAGCCGGTTAAATTTCAGTTGTTTAGTGCTCATAAATTTGGCCACAGCCAGGGCAGTGGCAAACTTGGCAAATTCAGAGGGCTGGATTTTGAGGCTTCCTATCTCAAACCACGATTTTGCTCCTGATACTTCCCGGCCAAAAACTACCACGAATACCAGCAGCAGCATAATAAAGGCATAAATTAAATAGGAGAGGGATTCATAAGTCTTGTAGTCCACAGACATGATCACAATGATGATCAATACCGTAGTTCCGATCCAAAGCAGTTGACGGCCGGAGTTAAGACTTAATGAAAATATGCTTTTTTGCAATTCTTCATCATAAACAGCTGCAAAGATATTTAGCCATCCCATCAGCACCAGCAGAAAGAACAGCAGGATGGTTAGCCAGTCGGCTTTATTGAATATATTTTCTTGTCGGTTAAATGATCTCAATGTAAAAACTCTCCTTTTAATGCATATTCTTCAATCCACGGTCGCTGGATTTCGCCCAGCAGATATTTCTCAACAGTAAGGCTGGCAATGGAAGCAGCCGCCCGAGCACCTTGTCCAGCATTTTCTATATAAGCTGCTACGGCAATTTTTGGATTTTCTTTCGGAGCAAAGGCAATAAACCCGGAATGGTCTTCTCCATGTGGATTTTCTACTGTACTGGTCTTACCACAAACACTGATGTCTTTAAGTTTGGCCCGGTATTGCCCGGTTCCTGCTTGAATCACCATTTCCATAGCATCTTTCACTACATTAAAATGGCTGGTATCTATTGGCACCAGATGTTTCTCCATATACTGGGGCAGAGGTTCTCCACTTTCTCCAATTTCCTTTACCAGGTGAGGCAGATAATAATATCCTTCGTTTCCAATAATGCAGGCCAGGTTGGCCATTTGCAAAGGCGTTACAGATACTTCTCCCTGGCCTATACTCAGTGAATAAATGGTGGAAAATTTCCACCTTTCCCGGCCATAAACCCGGTCATAGTATTCTACAGTAGGAATATTTCCTTCCTCGGCATTGGGGATATCAATACCAGGCTTAATACCCAGTCCGAATGTTAGCAGATACTCCCGCCATTTTTCCAGTCCAATCCTGGAATCAACAAAGGTGTTTGGAGAAACATTCTGATTGATAAGGCGACGAAAAACCTTGTAAAAATAATTGTTGGAGGAATGCATAATTCCTTTTACTACATTATAATAACCGGGAGGGGCATGATCTCCAATCAGGCCTCCATCACAATAGATCATTTCATCGGCTGTAATGACTCCTTCTTCCAAAGCGATTAATGCCTGAACGGCTTTAAACATTGAACCGGGAGGGTAAGTGGCCATAATAGGACGTATAAACAAGGGATCAGTGGTGTCTTTGGTCAAAGCCACATAGTTTTTACCATATTCCCGGCCTGATAGGATATTAGGATCGTATGTGGGCGCAGATGCCATGGCTAATATTTCACCGGAAGAAGGTTCAATAGCGACAACCCCACCTATTTTTCCGTCCAGCAAGCTTTCAACATAATTCTGTAAATCAATATCTATAGTGGAAACCAGGTTTTTACCGGGTATGGAGATGGTATCCAATTGCCCGTTTTTAAAAGACCCTTTTTCTACCCCTTTCACATTCACCATTTTGTACTTTACCCCACGTTTTCCTCTTAAAGGACCTTCATAACTTAATTCCACCCCTGTTTTACCAATATAATCGCCCATGTTATAGTAATTGGCTGTATCACGGCCCAATTCCCGGTCACTGATTTCAGCAATACAGCCGAGTGCATTGGCCATGGATTTATAGGGATAAGCTCTTACAGTTCTGGGAGTGATTTGAAAACCGGAATATTCAATGAGCTGATCCTGAATACGGGCAAAATTATCGTTGGATATCTGTTTTACAAAGATGGAAGGTTTCACATAAGAGTAATCTTTGGCTTGATCCAGTTTTTCGTTCAATTCTTCCCTGGTGATATTCAATAAATTACACAATTCCAGTGTATCTTTGATCACAACATCTTTTGGCACTACCTGAAGGTCATATACGGGTTTGTTGTATACGATCAATTTGCCATTCCGGTCATAAATCAGACCCCGGTAAGGGTATTCGATCACTTTTTGAATTATATTCCTTTCTGCTGCATCAGCATAGTTTTGGTTAGCTACCTGCAGGAAAAACAGCTTTAACAATAATACAATGCCGATCAGGATAAAAAATACTTTTATAAAAAATTTCCTGTTTTCGTTCATATAGTTCTTTCTTTAGGATAAAACAAATACTGAAAGATCACTATGAAGATGAATGTAAGTAAGGTGCTCAGGATCACTTTGGTAAAAGTAAATAATACCATATGAAATCCTCCTGCTTCAATGAAAAACAGGGCCAGGTGATGAATGAAAATCAATGGTAAGGCATAGGTGACAAACCATTCAAATCCCATATTCCGTAATGTGGGACTATATACATTTTCTTCACTTCCCTTGGTAGTTATCACATTCATCCAATAAGGCCTCAGGTACATTATTAACACAGATGCGGCGGTATGAATTCCAAGACTGTCATAAAAAACATCAATAATCAGGCCTGTAATAAACCCCAGAAATATTAAAGGTAATTTTCCGGATTCTAATGGGAGCAGTAGCAAAAAGGCTACGTAAATAAAGCAAAAAGCCCGGTCAAACAGCACAATGTTTTTCATGATCAATACCTGAAGTACCACATACACAAAAAACTGTAATATTTGTCCTGGCAGTCTGTTACCCATCGATTTTCGGTATATCCTGTTGTAAAGAATCTATTTCCTGTTTGAGTTTATTATCCACCACATATACGAACGACAATTGATTAAAATCATTGGAAAGGTCTATCTCTATTTCATAAAAGGTAGCGTTGGGTTTTAGGGCAATATTGCTTACTGTTCCGATCATAATATCGGGAGGATAGACCGAATTATAGCCTGAGGTCACCACTGAATCCCCCACATTGATATTGATATGCCTGGGAACATATTGTAAACTACCTTTTTGAGGGTTTCTTCCTTCCCACACTGTTGTACAGAAAGTGCCTGAACTGGTCAAAGTAGAGGAAATCATCATTTTTGAATGCAACAGAGAAGTAATGGTGGCAAAATTATTTGATGTAGCTTTGATCCGACCGACTACTCCACTACCACTTACTACGCCCATTCCGGGAGTAATACCATCTGTGGAGCCCTTGTTAATAGTGATGAAATTGTTAAACAACCTGGTAGAGTTGCTAATCACTTTGGCCGGTATAAAATCAAACTGGCTGATTTGGGCTGTATCCTCAGATAAAACAGGGACCATGTTGTTGATCTGGTAATTCTCAGCCACCATCTCACGTAAAATAGCATTTTCAGAAGCAAGTACCTGATTTTCCTGTTTCAATTCAAAATAATCTACGATAGATTCCCTTACATTTAATATGCTGGCTACAAAGGCATTGGAGGTATTAAAAAATGCTGCACTTTGATAAGAATTATTTTGGACAATCATCCACCAGCTGGCAACCTCTAGTAAAATAAATGTTAAAAAAGCTCTGTAATAATAAATTAATGTTAATAATCTCTGCATTCAAAATCCTACGTCATCAAAACTGATTTAAACTCATTCAGGTGTTTCAAAGCAATTCCGGTACCTCTTACTACTGCACGCAACGGATCTTCTACTACATGTATAGGTAACTTGGTTTTCAAAGCCAGTCTTTTATCCAGCCCTCTTAGTAACGCACCACCCCCGGTTAAATGTATACCATTATCATAAATATCTGCCGATAATTCAGGTGGCGAAATTTCAAGCGCCTTCAAAACGGCTTCTTCTATTTTGGAGACAGATTTATCAATGGCAAAAGCAATTTCAGAATAGGATATTTTGATGACCTTCGGAATTCCTGTCATCAGGTCACGGCCGCGGATCTCGTAGTCGTCTGGTCCGTCATCCAGTTCAGTGATGGCAGATCCTACTTCGATTTTAACTTTTTCAGCTGATCTTTCGCCAATCAAAAGGTTATGCTGACGACGCATATAATCCAGAATATCTTTGTTGAATGAATCTCCGGCCACACGAATGGATTGATCGCAAACTATTCCTGATAAGGCAATAACTGCGATTTCAGTGGTGCCACCTCCAATATCCACCACCATAGAACCAACTGGCTGCTCAATATCAATACCAATACCCAAAGCAGCAGCGATGGGCTCGTGGATCATGTATACTTCTTTAGCCCCTGCATGTTCGGCAGAATCTCTCACCGCCCTTTTTTCCACTTCGGTAATGCCGGAAGGAATACAAATGACCATTCGGTGAGACGAGGGCAAAAACTTACGGTTGTTATTGGAAATCATTTTGATCATGCCCCGGATCATGTGTTCAGCTGCATGAAAATCAGCAATCACCCCATCTTTCAGGGGACGGATTGTCTTAATGTTTTCATGGGTTTTTTCATGCATTTGCATGGCTTCCCTGCCTATGGCCAGTACTTTATTGGTGTTTTTATCAATGGCTATGATAGAAGGTTCATCAACTACAATCTTATCCTTATGAATTATTAAGGTATTTGCTGTACCTAAATCTATTGCAATATCACTCGAAAAAAAGTCTAAAATTCCCATTGGTTTATAGTGTTATAGCTGATTGTCAAATTTTTAATAAAGTTTCGAAATTTACAAATTGTTTTTTATATAACTTTTATTAAGTAAGTTTTTTTAAATCTTTGATTTTTAGTGCTTAAAATGTCTAAAACCAGTAAAAATCATTGACATACCTTGTTGATCACAATAATCTATAGAATCCTGATCTCTGATAGAACCACCGGGCTGAATAACAGCCGTGATGCCTGCCTTATGCGCTATCTCCACACTATCAGCAAAAGGGAAAAACGCGTCTGAAGCCATTACAGCCCCTTCCAACCTAAGGTTAAATGACCTTGCTTTTTCAATAGCTTGCTTTAATGCATCCACACGGGAGGTCTGCCCTACACCACTGGCAATTAACTGACCTGGATGAGCCAGTACAATCGCATTTGATTTGGTATGTTTACAAATTTTGCTGGCAAAAATCATAGCTTGATCCTCCTCAGAAGTTGATTTTCGCTTGGTTACCAGCTTCAGGTCTTCCATACCATCCGTTTTCAAATCCCGATCCTGCTCCAAAATTCCGTTTAAAATACTTTTAAATTGCTTTACGGTTTGTAACTTTTCCTTCTTATGTAAGATTATCCGGTTTTTCTTTGATTTGAGCAGATTTAGTCCATCTTCTTGATAATCAGGAGCAATTATTACTTCGAAAAACAATTTATTGATCTCTTCGGCCGCTTCCCGATCAATGGGATTATTGCAGATCAGCACTCCTCCAAATGCTGAAACAGGATCTGCCTCAAGGGCTTTTTGGTAGGCCTCTTTTACCGTTTTTCCTAAAGCAGCGCCACAGGCATTGGTATGTTTTAAAATGGCAAATGCCACTTCCTGTTCAAACTCTTCAATCAGACCCACGGCTGCGTCTATATCTACTAAATTGTTATAGGAGAGTTCCTTGCCATGTAATTGAGTGAATATTTTTTCAAGGCTGCCATAATATCGGCCTGTTTGATGTGGATTTTCACCGTATCTTAAGGTCTTGCTTTCCCTTTCACTTTGCTTGAAGCGCTCTAGCTGATTATCCTGGTTGAAAAAATTAAAGATCTGGCTGTCATAATGTGAGGTAATATCAAAAGCGTAGGCTGCAAATAGCTTTCGGTCTACCAAATCTGTTTGGCTATCTTTATTTTTCAGTAAGAGTTCAAGGGCGGGATACTGTTCACGGGAAGAAACAACCAGTACATCATTAAAATTTTTGGCTGCGGCCCGGATCAGGGCAATACCACCAATATCTATTTTTTCTATTACCTCTGTTTCAGTGGCGCCTGCCCCTACTGTCTCCTCGAAAGGGTAAAGATCTACAATGATCAGATCTATTTCGGGAATCTGGTAGGAAGCTAATTGTTCCTGATCTTCCTGTTGGTCCCGACGACTTAAAATCCCCCCCATTACCTTGGGGTGAAGTGTTTTTACCCGTCCTCCTAGAATGGATGGGTAGGAGGTAAGGTCCTCTACTGCAGTAACATCTACAGACAGGTTACGGATAAACTTTTCGGTTCCGCCGGTGGAATAAATCTTTACCCCGTACTGATGAAGCAGACGTACAATCGGTTCAAGATGATCTTTATAATAGACAGAAATAAGGGCGCTTTTAATTTTTTTTAATGACATATATGAACCAGGTTATAAAAATGAACCGCAAAGGTATTAATTTTTTTGTTTTAAAAGTAAATCTTCAATTACTTTAGGAAAATACTGATACTCAAGCTGATGTATTTTCTGAGCTAAGGTTTTCGGGGTGTCTTCTGGAACTATGGGACAGGTTGCTTGCAGAATAGTTTCTCCTTCATCATACACTTCATTCACAAAGTGAATGGTAATACCACTTTGGACTTCTTTATTTTCCAGCACAGCCTGGTGCACTTTATCTCCGTACATGCCTTTACCTCCATACTTAGGTAAAAGTGCCGGATGAATATTGATTATTCTACCGGGGAAAGCCTGGATCAAATAATCCGGAACCAGCCAGAGAAATCCGGCCAAAACGACCAGGTCGATCCGGTTTTCAGTCAGCTTGTCCAGGATTTTACGTGTCTGATAAAATGAACTTCGATCAAATACTATAGTGGGGATCTGATACTTTTGGGCTCTTTCCAAAACGTAAGCATTGGGATTATTTGTGAGGATCATTTTGACCCGGGCTGCCTGTGTTTTCTGAAAGTATTGGATGATATTTTCTGCATTGGAGCCACTACCTGATGCAAAAATGGCGATATTTTTCAAAATATTCTGGCTATTAAATAAGCGATTTATTTGGCCCAATAAACTTCGTGAATATTTAAATTTAAACAAACTAAAAGCTTAAAAAACAAGGATTCAAAAGAATATCATGCTTAAAATTCCACTTAGCATCAGCCCCTTACAATAGGAACTTAAATAAGAAAAGGACCTTTTCGAGTCGGAACGGGCCAGTTTAGCAATAAAAATGCCCATTACCGGCACGAAAAACAGCAGAAAATAAATATTCAGGAATGCATTCTCTAACTGTTGCATTATCAAAAAGCTGAATGTGGTAAATAGTACTATTAAAATATAGATCAAAATTTTTACTTTTCGGATTCCCCAAATGACAGGCAGGGTACGACATCCGAAATTGGCATCACCTTTCAGGTCTTCCATATCTTTGATGATTTCCCTGATCAGGGTGATTCCAAAGGCAAAAACAGCATAGACATAGATCAAAATTTCGTTTTCCCGGTAATAAAGAGCCAGGATGAAAAGGCTTAATCCTGTGAGAAAAGAAACCAGCAAATTTCCAATAAAAGGGAGTCTTTTTAAATGATTGGAATAAAACCATAATAAAAAAGCAGTAATGGCATAAATAAAGCCAATCCACAGAGATAAAAAGATGCCTGTCAGAACAGCCAAAATATTAAGACTCAAATGTATGAATAAAGCATGCCTTCTTTTGATCAGGCGTCCCACAATGACCCGGTGAGGCTTATTTATATAATCTATTTTTATATCGTAATAGTCATTGATGATGTATCCGGCTGCAGCGATTAATAAAGTGGAAAAGGAAAGCAAAAATAAACCGGGATCAAATAAATACAGCCACCAGTTGTCCGAAGTGCCAATCAGGAAAATGGCCACCAGATATTGCGTCAGAAATATTATCAATAAATTCTGAACCCTGATCAATCTCAGGAAAGCAATCAGCCTGATATAATATCTTCTTCGAAGTTTGAGCCGGTTCAATATCCACTATGTTAAAACTGTACAGCTAATACAAAAATAGAAAAACAGTTGTTTAATATTTTTATTGCCGGCATAAAAATCTCAAGATTTTTCAAAGGTAATGGTCCAGGATATCCTGCGAAATTGTACGGTAGATCTCTGCATACCTGGCATTGAATTCCAGATAGTGCATATGCCGGTCCATTGTTTCAAGATCACCTCTGACTGCCGGACCAGTTTGGGCCTTAGCCGGACCTAGAGACAAGCTCTTGTCAATGGTTTCTCTGATCAGTGGTTCTAAAAGTTCATAGGGGAGGTGTTCCTTTTTCAGAATATTCTGAGCCAGGTAAAAAAGATGATTGGTAAGATTGCAGGCAAAAACGGCAGATACATGAATGGCTTTTCTTTGATCGGAATTTACCTGAATTACTTTTTTTGACAAGCTACTGGCCAATTGCTGCAGGATTTGATTTGATTTAAGATTGTTGCCTTCATATAAAACAGGAATATCATCAAAAAAGACCCTTTTATCTTTGGTAAAAGTTTGTAAAAAGTATAAAACACCTTGTTCAGGCGCTGCCACAGCCTTTAACTTATCAAGGGGCTGGGCTCCGGATGTATGGATTACCATGCTTTGATCAGGTAATATCAGTTCACTGATCACTTCTTCAATAGCGTCATCTCTGACAGCTATAATAAAAATGTTTGCCTGGCTTTGACTGAAATCATAATCTTTTTTGGCTTCAGCCCTGTAAAGTCTTTGTACCAGTTTCTCAGCGTTTGATAGACTCTTACTTTTTACTTCCAGGATCTTGTGGCCCCTGTTTTCCAACTCAGGGGCTAAATGCCAGGCCAGATTGCCGGCACCTATGAAAGAAATAGCATGTGACTGCTCCATAAAGTTGGTTAAGCTGATACCAGTTGTAATAATACAAAATTTAATTAATCAGTTAAACTATTAAAGAATGAGAAAAATTATACTAATTTAGATCGTGTTCGAAATTACAGATAGATTATTATGAAAAATGAAAATAAGCAAGGAAAAACCCGGCATCCAGATCAGGAATCAACTACAAATTTAAGTACCAATAACTTCAATGAAGAGTTGATACGCAAGGCTTTTCAGGACAAAGACTGGAATGAAATAAAAAGCACAGATTCATGGGCTATTTTTAAAATCATGTCTGAATTTGTGGAAGGGTTTGAAAAGTTGGCCAAAATTGGTCCCTGTGTAAGCATATTTGGATCGGCCCGGGTAACGGACCAGCATCCTTATTATATCATCGCTGAGCAAATTGCAGAAAGACTGGTACATCATGGTTATGGTGTCATAACCGGAGGTGGGCCGGGAATTATGGAGGCTGGTAATAAAGGTGCTAAAAAAGCGGGAGGTAAATCTGTAGGGCTCAACATTCACCTGCCTTTTGAGCAAGGTAACAACTCCTATATAGATGCCGATAAATTACTTTCTTTTGATTATTTCTTTGTAAGAAAAGTCATGTTTGTGCGTTATTCTCAGGGATTCGTAGTGATGCCTGGTGGTTTTGGCACCTTAGATGAATTATTTGAAGCACTAACATTGATCCAGACCAATAAAATTGGCAGGTTTCCTATCGTTTTAGTAGGTAAAAAGTTTTGGAACGGCTTGTATGATTGGTTGCATCAGATTGTGCTGACTGAACAAAATAATGTGGATGAAAATGACTTTGAATTGTTCAGTATAGTAGATACTGCCGAGGAGGCAGTAAATGTGATTGATGATTTTTATAATAAATATTTGTTATCACCTAACTTCTGATTGTGAATAAAGAGAATAATATACTGCTGGCACTTTTGATTATACTGGTTTTTGGTTTAACCGGTTATATTGTGTACAATGAGATGGATAAACAGATAAGCACTCCGGAGCAGGGAAAAATTTATAGAGAAGTAAATTATAACAAAAACCAGGACAGTAAGTCTATTTATAATCAAATCATCACCTATCAGATGCCTGAACAAATGGTATTTGCCGGTGAACCTGTACCTTTATATGAACCTGATGTACGGGAAAGGCTGGATAGAGAAATTCATATTAATCTGTACTGGCATTCCAGTACAATATTTTTGATCAAGCGGGCTAACCGTTGGTTGCCCCAGATAGGAAAAATCCTGGAAGAAAATCAGATCCCTGAAGACTTTAAATATTTACCCCTGATAGAAAGTGGCTTGATGAATGTCGTTTCATTCAGGCAGGCGGTAGGTTTTTGGCAATTACGTGAGGCTACCGCCAAGGAGCTTGGTTTGGAGGTGGACAATGAAGTGGACGAAAGATATGATCCTATCAAATCTACAGAAGCTGCTGTGAAATATCTGAAAAAAGCCTATGAGCGATTTGGTAACTGGACCAATGTGGCGGCATCTTATAATCTGGGAATGTATGGTTTGGACAACCGTTTGGAAGATCAACAGGTAGACTCCTATTATGACCTGCTATTAAATGAGGAAACTGCCCGGTATATGTTCCGGATCCTTGCTATTAAGGAAATTATGAATAATCTGGAAAAATATGGATACGATATTCCTCCTTCTCACCTGTACCAGATAGAACCGGTCAGAGAAGTAGTGGTGGATTATGATATAAAGAATCTGGTGGATTTTGCCTTTGAGCAAAATATTAATTATAAGCTGTTAAAAAGATTTAATCCCTGGTTAAGACGCAGTACACTGGTTCATCGGCATCCCGGTAAAAAGTATAAGATCCTGATACCTGTCCGTGACCAACAAAATGGACAAAAAGCTTTTCAGCGCAAAAAAGAACAGACTGCCTCCATAGAAGATGTGCAGTTATTATCAGAAGATTCCATTGGTTTGCCCTAAATTTGTCTGTTGAATTCAGGCCCTGATGAAAACTTTTTAGGGTTGTTTTCCATTTATACAGTATTCACAATTTTGCTAAATAACCAGATGTTGCAGCAGGAAAAACTGAAGGATAAAAAGGTATATGAAGGGATGGACACCACAGGTTTTGAAAAGATAGAGATCTTTGGGGCAAGGGAACATAATTTAAAGGATATTGATGTAGCTATACCTCGAAATCAATTAGTTGTGGTCACAGGAATAAGCGGTTCCGGAAAGTCCTCTTTAGCCTTTGATACCATATACGCAGAAGGACAACGCCGTTATATGGAAAGCTTTTCCGCTTATGCCCGATCTTTTATCGGTGACATGGAACGGCCGGACGTAGACAAGATCAATGGGTTAAGCCCGGTGATATCCATAGAGCAAAAAACCACCTCGCGCAATCCCCGGTCTACCGTGGGAACTATTACTGAGATCTATGATTTTATGCGTCTGCTTTTTGCCCGGGCAGGAGAGGCTTATTCTTACCTGACTGGTAAAAAAATGACCCGACAGTCCGAAGACCAGATCCTGAATCATATTTTTAAAAATTTTAATCAGGCCAAACTGGTGGTGCTGGCTCCTGTGGTAAAGGGGCGTAAAGGACATTATCGTGAATTGTTTCAGCAGATCAGAAAAATGGGATTTGTAAAGGTTCGGGTGGATGGTCAAATTGTAGATCTGGTGCCTAAAATGCAGGTAGATCGTTATAAAACCCATGATATTGAAATTGTGGTGGACCGGGTGGTGGTGAACGAAAAAGATCGCTACCGCATTACACAATCTGTTAAAACAGCCATGCATCAGGGAAAGGGATTGATGAATATATTGGATGGTCAAAATCAATTACATTATTTTTCTCAATACCTGATGGATCCTGAAACAGGACTTTCTTATGATGAACCGGCTCCCAATTCTTTTTCTTTCAATTCGCCCTATGGTGCATGTCCTACCTGCAATGGCCTGGGGGTGATTGAAGAAATAACCCGCGAATCGGTGATCCCTGATCCGGAACTAAGCATCAGCCGGGGAGGTATTGCCCCATTGGGTGACTACCGGGATATCTGGATATTTAAAAAACTTCAGTCCCTACTGAAAAAAGCAGAATTTGACCTGACTACCCCGATTAAAAATTTACCGGAAAATGTAATTGACCTGATCTTATTTGGTAATAATGTTTCAGTAGCTGTTTCATCAGTAAAATATCCGGGAACTCAGTGGCACACAAAATTTGAAGGGATTATCAAGTTTCTGGAAAAGCAAAAGGAAAGTGGCTCGGAAAAATTACAGCAATGGATCAAGGATTTTACTATTGTTAATGAATGCCCTGATTGTAAGGGATATCGACTGAAAAAGGAATCTCTGCATTTTAAAATTGCTGACAAACATATTGGCGAACTGGCAACCCTGGATATCCAAAAACTAAGTCACTGGTTTGCTAATTTGGAAGAACGATTGAATGAACGACAAAAGCTGATTGCAGCTGAGATACTGAAAGAGTTAAGAAAAAGAATTGGATTTATGCTGGATGTGGGTTTGGATTACCTGCATTTAAACCGGCCACTGAGAACCCTATCCGGAGGAGAAGCTCAGCGTATAAGGCTGGCCACCCAGATAGGTACCCAACTGGTCGGTGTATTGTATATTCTGGATGAACCCAGTATTGGATTGCATCAGCGTGATAACCTGAAATTGATCAAAGCTTTACAGGACCTGCGGGATATTGGTAATTCAGTCATTGTAGTGGAACATGATAAAGAAATGATGCTCAAGGCTGATTATGTACTGGATATTGGCCCGGGAGCCGGCAGGCATGGAGGACATATAGTAGCAGCCGGAAATCCGGAAGAGATTTTGTTGCAATCCAGCCAGACAGCGGATTATTTGAGTGGCAAGCGCTTTATCAAAGTACCTGAATCCAGGAGAAAAGGTTCTGGAAAAAGCATTACTATTCATGGTGCAGAAGGAAATAACCTTAAAAATGTAACAGTATCTTTTCCCCTGGGAAAGATGATATGCGTAACTGGTGTTTCAGGTAGTGGCAAATCCACTTTAATTCACGAAACCTTATTTCCCATCTTGAATCAGCGACTTTATCGGTCCAGGAGAGATCCTTTGGCCTATGATTCTGTGGATGGAATAAATATAATAGACAAGGTCATTGAAGTAGATCAATCGCCTATAGGCAGGACACCCCGTTCCAATCCTGCCACATACACCGGGGTTTTTACTGATATCAGGGCGTTGTTTTCCGAATTACCGGAAGCCAAAATCCGTGGTTACAAGCCCGGCCGGTTTTCATTTAATGTAAAAGGGGGAAGATGTGAAAATTGTGAAGGGGGCGGGATGAAATTAATAGAAATGGATTTCCTGCCCAATGTACATGTTCCTTGTGAAGTTTGTAAAGGCAAAAGGTATAATAGGGAAACCCTGGAAGTCCGGTTTAAAGGAAAATCCATTGCCGATGTGCTGGATATGACGGTGGAGCAAGCCTTGGAGTTTTTTGAAAATCAACCCAAGATCCTCCGTAAAATAAAAACCCTGAATGAGGTAGGGTTAAGTTATATCACTTTAGGTCAGCACGCCACCACACTTTCAGGAGGGGAAGCCCAGCGGGTAAAGCTGGCTACTGAACTTTCCAAAAAAGATACTGGAAAAACCTTTTATATTCTGGATGAACCCACCACCGGATTACATTTCCAGGATATCGAGCATTTGCTGGATGTATTGCAAAAATTGGTGGATAAGGGAAATACGGTATTGATCATTGAACACAATATGGATGTGATAAAAGTAGCCGATCATATTATTGATATCGGTCCTGAAGGAGGTGAAAAAGGAGGTGAAATTGTTGGTACAGGTACCCCGGAGCAGGTAGCCCAGATTCCCCACAGTTATACCGGAAAATACCTTAAAGATGAGTTGGCATTGTTAAAATCCCAGCTTGCTTCCTGATAATTAATTTAAAGTTCAGCGGCATACGTCTACTTATGTTTTCTTTCGGTCCGGCGAAATTTTTTTAACCATGTTATAATATTGTGGCTGCATTTTAATGGACATTCTACCTTATTTCCACCATTTATCAGACAGCTGACTACCTTACTTGATGCATATCGCTATAAGATTACCCCATGGAGATGAGATCTGCCATTGATTTATTATACAATGGTAATATGCCGTCCAGTAGTTCGTGGTCACAGCGTTTCCTTACTTCCTTTTTTACCCTCAGAATGGAATTTCATAATAATGAATCTTGTGTTGCTGCTCAACCGTAAACAATTATCATCTGATAATGATTATAGTGAATGACTTATAGCGGATGGCAAAAACCAGAATAAAACCGGAAAAGCCTCTTACCTTCAGACAGAGGCTGCGCGCATTTAAAAACTTCCCCCGATTTTTTAAGCTGATCTGGCAAACCAATCAATGGATGACTCTTGGTAATGCATTTTTAAGATTGCTTAAATCTGCTATACCGGTATTGATGCTTTATTTGGGAAAGCTGATTGTGGATGAAGTGGTTGAACTCACCAGACAAACTACTCCTGACTTGTCCTGGTTATTTACCCTGATAGCCATTGAATTCGGATTGGCTATTTTTTCTGATCTGCTTAATAGGGGCATTAATTTGCTTGATGGGCTGTTGGGGGATCTGTTTGCTAATAATTCTTCAGTTAAATTAATGGAACATGCCGCCAGACTTGACCTGTATCATTTTGAAGATTCAGAATTTTACGATAAGCTGGAAAGGGCCAGAAGACAAACAGTAGGGCGTACAGTATTGATGTCCCAGGTGTTGGGTCAAATTCAGGATTTGATCACCATGATGTTTCTGGCTGCTGGTTTGATAGTTTTCAATCCATGGTTGATCCTGCTTTTGATCATTGCTATTCTCCCTTCTTTTCTGGGAGAAACCCATTTTAATGAAAGAAACTATTCACTGGTACGGGGCTGGACACCAGAACGAAGGGAACTTGATTATTTACGATATACCGGAGCTAGTGATGAAACTGCCAAGGAAGTGAAACTTTTTGGCCTTTCGGGATTTTTAGTTGACCGGTTCAGAGGCCTGGCTGATAAATATTATCTGGCTAATAAAAAACTGGCAGTTAAAAGGGCTGGTTGGGGCGTGTTATTTTCTGCTATAGGCAGTGCCGGTTACTATGCAGCCTATATTTTTATTGCCGTTCAGACAGTGCAGGGTCAAATATCCATTGGAGACCTTACTTTTTTATCAGGCTCTTTTCTTAGATTACGAAATTTATTGGAAAACATGCTGACCCGATTTTCCAGCATGGCCGAGAGTATGCTGTACTTACAGGATTTCTTCGAATTTTTTGATATTGAGCCAAAAATTCGCTCAACAGGTAACAACATAATATTTCCCCAGCCTATTCAGGAAGGTTTTATGTTTGAAAATGTGAGTTTTAAATATGAAAACAGCAGTATATGGGCTGTCAAAGATCTAAGCTTTAAACTTCAAAAAGGAGAAAAATTGGCTCTGGTGGGTGAAAATGGGGCAGGAAAAACCACATTGGTTAAGCTGCTTTCCCGTCTTTATGACCCTACTGAAGGCCGGATATTATTGGATGGAAAGGATTTGAAAGATTATGATCCGGATGATTTGAGAAAGCAAATTGGAATCATTTTTCAGGATTTCGTGAAATTTCAGTTAAAGGCCTCAGAAAATATCGCTGTTGGCAGGATTGAAGAAAGAGAAGATCTGGTCAAAATTAAGGATTCAGCTAATCTGAGCATGGCCGATCTGGTGATCGAACAACTACCGCTAAAGTATGATCAGATGATTGGTCGCCGGTTTAACCAGGGAGTAGACCTTTCCGGGGGACAATGGCAAAAAATTGCCCTGGGGAGGGCTTATATGCGCAATGCCCAGTTGTTGATTTTAGATGAGCCCACTGCTGCACTGGATGCCCGGGCTGAACATGAGGTTTTTCAACGGTTTGCCCAGCTAACCCGGGGAAAAACGGCAGTTTTAATCTCCCACCGGTTTTCCACAGTACGTATGGCTGACCGTATACTGGTCCTGGAAAATGGGGGCGTACGTGAAATTGGCAGCCATAAGCAACTGCTGGAAAAAAATGGAAAATACGCAGAACTTTTCCGTTTACAAGCCAAAGGATATGTGTAAGGGGTAATTCAGTTCATGGTTCAACTTTTTGGGAGTTAAACATGCTGGTATGATTTGAATTCGTTTCTATCTTGTTTTTGATCCGCAAAAATAAGGATTTTAAATCTTTGATATCTTCATAATTTAATAGTTCCAGGCTCAGGTTTTTTTGGCCTTCAGGAGTGCTGAATTCAATATTAAGCAATTTTATTTGAACCTCTTTGATAGAATGGAACAGACAATGCTGTGGTTTGGTAGTATCCGGTAAGTAATAGGTGATCTGTTGGTCATCCCATTCCATGAAGTATTTGGTGTTTTTTCGGGAATAGAAATAAAGACCAATGAATAATATACCCTGTAAAATATTGAAAACAAAATTCCAGTTCCCTCCTAAAAAAGTAGTATCAAAACCTTCCTGCCAGGATTTAATGAAGCCAAAAGATCCCAAAACAAATAATAGTCCGCCAAAAACGAGCATGAAAGTCAAGAGGACTTTAGGGCTTTTGTAGATACTGATCCTTTGCATTGGATAAAAAATTTGATTTAACCCAAATTTAAGCAGTAACTTTTAAAAGTTCCAATAAATAATGATAATCCCATTAATTAGAGGCAATGGACCCTTTGAGCCTTTTTTTAATAGATCTGAAGGAAAACTTATAGCCTACCCAGGTAGCTAGTCCATAAAACATGAGGTCGATAGGTGAAACAAGTTTTTGCATGATCTCAAAGGTATGATATAAATCCAGCCAGGTAATGGCTTCAAAGAAACTGACTGACTGGGATTTCGCTATTATGCCTATGGCACTGAGTAAGTTACCCATAATACAGCCAGTCAGTGCCAGCCAGCCTCCGATCAGGCCAAAGATCAAATCCACCCCTCTGCCTGAAATACGCATGGCAGTGCCTACCAGAAATCCCAGTACCAAAGCCATTAGAATTACCTGGTATCCGGTAATGATGGTAATAAGGGCCCAGCCCATGGCGCAGATCGAAGTCATGATCAGTCCTCCTAACAGGCCCAACCAGATGTTCTGATCTTTTTTTATAAATTTTAAATGTTCTGTGAAAATGGGTTCCGGATCTGATGCAGTACTCATTCTCCATGCTTTAAAAACATTATAATTCATTGTATAGCTGGTTTTGTTTATATAGGTATTTGGTATTTCAAATGAATTAAAGCATAAGGATGGTTTAGAACAATAGTATTGTCAAAAGTTGTAATAATTTAACTATAAATCAAGTGCAATCATCTGGCTAAAAGTACACCAAATTAGCCGGGTAGTTAAAGATATAAATGGTGTGAATATAACGGAAGCCTTGCATTCAGGCTTAAACAAATCCTATACCTTACTTATCCTGAATTATTTTAGATGAGATTTACAATATATTTAATGGAACCTACAACATTAATTAGCCCGGTGCTGATATTTTTGAAAAATCAACGAAACTGCATCCCGGATAGCCCGGCTTTTATCTTCCGGTTCTTTGGCATCAAGAAAGGTGCCGGTATAATATCCCTGCCAGACCAACTGCTTTTGGTCCCGGTCAATCAAATCAATGACCAGAGTGCCTTCTTTATAGTTGGAAACCCGGATGTTGTCAGGTCCCCAATACCGGTAACTGTAGGTGGGGGAGCTTTGATATTCCGTTTTTTCTTCTATTACCATATGGGCATTGATCAGTAGGTCTGGATCCTGTTCGGTGATCTCATACCCGCGTCCCTGCATTTCCGAAGCTACTGCTTCTTTTATTCGCTTTTTCACCAGGCTGTTATAGAACATAGGTTGCTCCACCTTGTCCTGTAATATTTCATCTGACCAATAAAATGTTTTATATTCACTGAACACAGCATCCTGGTCATAATCAATCACCACCCCCTTAGGAGTAGGAGCGCAACCAAACAGGAATACTGTCAAAATGATTAAAAATGCGCCTTTAATTCTCATAAACATTTTTCCTCTTTACCCAAAAAGTAAGCAAATACTGTGCTATAGTATTGAAAGAATGGCAATTATAAATTATTACTACCGGTTTTATTCATAACATTCACAAATTTTGCCTGTTTAAAATTAAAGAATAAAGACCTAATAAATTGTAAATTATGGATAATTATATATTGATATACAACTTTAGTGACCCAACGGCGCAACAGAGATTTCATCAGGAATTAGAAAACACCTTTAAAGAAAACCAGCAGGAGCAATTGCAGGGTTTGAACTATTTTGCTTTTCCTTCCCGAAATCAACCTGAAGTGGAAGATAAGGTGAGAACCATCCTGCATAATTTTGGCATAAATAGCCAGGATTTTGTGGCACTTTATTATACCAGGCCGCAGCAGCCGGATGAAATTAACCGGGTCATGTTGCTTGGACATGATGAATTTATTGAGAATCATGTAAGTAACATATCAAAGCAAGGTCATGAAGACCAGTTGATTGATCTAATGAATTTTGACTTCCTGAAAGCCCGGACTGAATCATGATGAAGGGATCATACTATCCCTTCTGCTACCATTGAATCAGCTACTTTTAGAAATCCGGCGATGTTAGCTCCAGCCAGATAATTGTTTTTCAAGCCATAATTCCCGGCTGTATTGAGACATTTAGTATGGATATTTTTCATAATGGACTGTAATCTTTCATCTAATTGTGGCTTATCCCAGTAAATTCCCATGTGATTTTGAGTCATTTCAAGACCCGAAACCGCCACTCCACCGGCATTTGAAGCTTTCCCTGGGGCATATAGTATTTGGCTATCCAATATTACTTGGGATGCCTCAGCCGTCAAGGGCATGTTTGCTCCCTCAGCCAATAGTTGTACCTTATTTTTAACCAGGTTTTGAGCGTCTTTTTCCTTGATTTCGTTTTGGGTAGCACAAGGGAAAGCGCATTCTACCGGAATATCCCAAAGGGGATTATGCTCCTGGCTATGATCCACTTCCTGGTATGATGCTTCCCGGAACTTATCTGCATATTCTTTGATTCGGCCCCGTTGGTTATTTTTAAGATCCATAATAAAGGCTAACTTTTCCCTGTTTATTCCAACTTCGTCATAAATGAACCCTGAGGAATCTGAAACTGCTACTGGAATGCCTCCCTTTTCCAATATCTTTTCAATGGCATGCTGGGCTACATTACCTGATCCGGATACAATGCATTTTTTACCTTCCAAGCTTTGGTTTTTTTCTTCCAGCATATAATGAGCGAAATAGATCAATCCATAACCGGTAGCTTCGGAGCGAACCAAACTGCCACCCCAATTTACCCCTTTACCAGTCAGACTTCCGGTAAATTCATTCTTTAATTTTTTATAGGCACCGAACATGTAGCCGATTTCCCGTTGTCCCACCCCTATATCTCCAGCCGGAATATCAATGCGTGAACCAATGTACCGATAAAGTTCCCGGATAAAATTCTGGCAAAACTGCATGACTTCCTGGTCAGATTTGCCTTTGGGATTAAAATCTGCTCCTCCCTTTCCTGCACCTAAAGGCAATCCGGTAAGGGCATTTTTGAAGATCTGTTCAAATGCCAAAAACTTCAGTATACTTAGATTTACTGTTGGATCGAATCTTAAACCACCTTTATAGGGACCTATGGCACTATTCATTTGAACCCGGTATCCCCGGTTTACCTGTACCTCACCATGGTCATCTACCCAGGTGACCCGAAAAGAAATAATCCTTTCCGGCTCCACCATTCTTTCCAGAATTTTTAAGCGGGCCAGATCCGGCTTTTTATCTAAAACCAGTTTAACATGATCATATATTTCAGAAACAGTTTGGACAAATTCAGGTTGGGCCGGGTTGTTTAGCCTGACCTGATCAATAAAAGGTTGTTTTTCCATCTCACTATATATTGCTTACTTAATAATTAAGTGGATGGCTAAAAATTTGTTTTAGGAAAATATTTTAAAATAACAGCGCTATTTGTTATTTAGCTGAAGTGGGGAGATAATAAATTCCTAGGCATCTTGGAGAGTATAAGTTACACTTTATTATTATTACTTTCGGAAAGTTGGGGAAGCCAGGCTGTTGGCTTGATTCAAACCTAAATAATTCATTAATGTTTTCCTTTCCTGTATAGAGCAGTGGTTTTTGTAAAGTTTTTCTATAAGGGTGGAAATTGAGGGGGATTGGTAATTTTGCATGATAATAAAGCTGTTTTAACTTATTAAACGCAACTAATTTGGGCAGGTTTTCGCATAAGTGTTAAATTAAAGTTAAGAGTGGGTTAGGATGACCCTATCTGACTGGTTATGTGTAAAAAGTGGGTGTTATTTGGAATAATTATTTTTTTGTCTTAATATTTCATAGGTAACCAATCCGGCTGCAACTGATACATTCAGGGAGGCAATTTTTCCCTGCAAAGGAATACTAATCTGCTCATCAGCCAATTTAAGCAGTTCTGGTGAGACACCGTTTTCCTCAGAACCTAACAAAATACCCAATGGTTTATTAAAATCAGCCTCATAGATGATCTTTTTGGCCTTTTCTGTGGCAGCAACAATACTAAGCCCATTATCTTTAAGGTATTGCAGGGTTTGTAAAAGGTTTGCTTCCCGGCATACCGGGATAAAGTTTAGAGCACCGGCCGAAGTTTTAACGGCATCACTATTGATCTGAGCACTACCCTTTCCCGGAATTACCAGGGCATCCACACCGGCACATTCAGCTGTACGGGCTATAGCTCCAAAATTACGCACATCCGTGATCTGGTCCAGGATCAGGACCAACGGATCCTTTCCCTGCTGATAGCATTGTTGTATGATATGATCCAGAGACTGGAATTCAATGGCAGATAAAAAACCGACAACCCCCTGATGGTTTTTTCTGGTTATTTTATTAAGTTTTTCCAGTGGAACTTTGGAATAAGGTATTTTACGCTGGTGTGCCAGGTTGATCAGCTGGGTAATCAGCTCATTTTTTAAGCCTTTCTGTATGAGTAGTTTGTCTATCTCCTTGCCTGCTTCTATAGTTTCTATCACCGCACGGCTACCATATATGTAGTGTGAAGTGGAATTACTGTGAGATCTTTGTTTCAATAGATTTAAAATTTTAATATACGTCAGCCAGTTGGCGACCTTTTCGCCACAAATCTACGATTCTAAACCAATACTTTTCATAGTCCTGGTCTCTGATCAGGGTATAATGATTATTAGAGAAGATATTTTTAACTTTAATAAAGGTAAAACTGACCTTGGATAAGTCATCGGTTTTTTTATAGATCCATTCTTCCCTATCCTGGCTGCGGTATACTTCATCCGGAGTTCCATAGAGTGCATAGATCATGCCCTGATCGGTTTTCCAGCCCTCCTTATAGCTGGTGAAAAATTGATTGGCTTCCTCAATGCGCTGGTAATATTCCTTGATGATCGTTTTGGCCCGGCTGGAGTTTTTGGCGATATTCAACCAGAATCTATCCAGTTCCTTTTTTTTATCTTTGGCTGCCAGCAGCTTTTGACGCTCACTTTTAGTGGTAATGTAGATCAGCGGATCAATGACATGGTCAATTTTAGCCAACCTGGGGTAAAAAACATTTTCTGACCTCAAAGCAATTCCTTCCAGCGAATTAGTATCTTTCTGCATGAAATACAATCCCTGTTTTTCCAACCTGATATTTTCATCTAAAGATATTTGTATCAGTGAATCTATATTGATCTTTTCCTGAATATTGGATGATAACTCGGCCATAGGTGGTTCAGCAGGACGGAAATTTGCCGAATAATAATATGCAAAAACATTTCCTTGCTGGTTAGAAAGAGCATGTAATTTTAAGTTTTCTCCTGCATTTATATAATTATTTAGCAGTGGAGTTTGATTTTCCTTTTCTATGATAAGATCAGTTCTGGAAAAATTAAGCTCCGGATCTATAGAAATATCGAATAAATATTCACTATCAGTATTGAGGTTTTTGATATTTAATACGATAAGATTCACATCAGGAGATAAATTTATGTCCTGGCTAAAGTAATAATCGTAACCATTTCTTTGGATAAGCGCCCTTTCATAATCAATAGAATCAGAAAAAATTGGGTTATTAGCGTCATAACCACTATAGGTCTGGTAAATAAGCTGGTAATTTTCTTTTAAGGTAATCCCCCTTTTAGTGGTGATCCGAAGCAGCAACCGGGCCTGATTTTCCCAGACAGCCAGGTGATGGTCCAACTTTATTTCAGATTCCGGATTGTAATAATAAGCGATATTGGTTTTATTAAATCCATTTGCCTCTGGTTCAGCTTGTAAACAGCTAAATATGCCTGAAATCAGCCAGATAAAAAGTGTGAGATATGCTGAAAAATTGTTTTTCATAGTAAATAAAAACCTTAAAAGCACTTAATATTGCATCTAAATTAGTAAATCTTCAAATAATAAACGTTTGTATATTTATTTGAATTTTATTTGTTCCAAATTTTCTGTTACTATGCCTGTTTACACAACTGAAATAACTTCTGACAAGATACCTTCTGATAACCCGATCCACCAGCGATTGTTACAAGCTTATTATGTGGCAAAACCCTATGTGAAAGGAAAGTTATTGGAATTGGGGTGTGGAGAGGGACGTGGCCTGGAGGTGTTATCCGATGAGGTTTCACAATATGTAGCCCTGGATAAGCATCAGGAAGTGATAGATCAATTGCAGCAAAAATATCCCAAGGTAATATTCAAGCAAGCGCATATTCCTCCATTGAAGGATTTTGACGAAGATAGCTTTGATACAGTGATTGCTTTTCAGGTGATCGAGCATATCAAAGATGACCATTTGTTTTTAAAAGAGATCTATAGGGTTTTGAAAAAAGGAGGTAAAGCCATCATCAGTACTCCAAACAAAAAAATGTCTTTGACCCGAAACCCATGGCATGTCAGGGAATATACGGCTGACGAACTGACTTCCCTGGCTGGCTCCATTTTCCCCGTAGTAAAATCCAAAGGTATTGCCGGTAACCAGAAGGTGATGTCCTATTATGAAATGAATCGACAATCAGTCCGAAAAATTACACGATTTGATGTGTTTAATTTGCAGTACAAATTACCTGCAGGAATATTGAGGATCCCTTATGATATCCTCAACCGGGTCAATCGTAACAGACTAAAGACCACAGATGATGCCCTGGTTAAATCCATAGGTCACCACGATTACCCCCTAAGCGATCAACCAGAGCAAAGTCTTGATCTATTCTACATCATGGAGAAATGAGCCGGTACGGACCTTTTCATCCAATTGCTGTATAGCTTCGGGTTTTCCCAGGGCGTAGAGGATGTCATCCATCAGGATCTGGGAGTCACCATCGATTTCATAGATGAGCTGATCACCTCTTTTAATAGCAACAATGTTAACACCCATGGTTTTACGCAGGTTTGATTCTGCCAGCTTTTTACCCACCAGTTGTTTGTCCGGTTTTTGTACCTTTAGGCTGGCTATATCCAGCAGGGGTAGACTTTCGGCAAATTTCTTTAATTTCACCGATGGTTTACCCATGGTTCTCAACATGTCATAATTATCAGATCGAATTTGATGTATGCAGCTTTCAATCTCATCACGAGGCACCAGGTAGTGCATCAAAACCCGATGGAAGATCTCTATAGAAGTTTCGAATTCTTCCGGGATTACCTCATCTGCCCCCAGGTGAAACAATTCACCCATTTCCTGAATATAGCGGGTTCTTACGATCACATGCACTCTTTGGCTTATATTCCGGATGGATACCATTATTCTGCGAATGGCTTTAGGGTCAGATATGGCTATGACCACCACCCTGGCTTTATGCACTTTAAGATGTTGTAAAGTAGATGCCTGAACCGCATCTCCGAATATAATTGGTTCATTTTTCTTTTCAGCCTTGACTGTTTCAGCATTTAAATCTACAATGAGATAAGGGATATTCAGGGTTTTGGCAGCCCGGGAAATATTTCGGCCGTTCAGCCCATAGCCAATTATAATGATATGATCTTCCAGTGCGCTTTTGGATTCTGTATTTTTTGCCATTTGATTTTTTTGATCTACCAGCTTATCCGCTAAAAAATGGGCAAACTGGATGATGAACGGGGTTAAACCCAAGGTTAGCACCGATACAGAAAGAAAATATTGATAAATATTGTCATCAATTAAACCCACTGCCAATCCGGTTTTTGAAAGAATAAAAGAAAACTCTCCGATTTGGATCAGGGACAAACTTACCAGGATAATGGTTCGAAAGGTTAATTTAAGCGCCCAGGCGGCTATGGCGGCAACAAGTCCCTTCACAATAAAGGCCAATAATGTAAATACCAGGATCAAACCAATATGTTGAATGAAAAAGCCAATATTCATCAGCATACCAATGGATACAAAGAATATACTGGTAAATATCTCCTTAAAAGGCAGAATGTATGTGGTGGCATGGTGGTTATATTCTGATTCTGAAATAATCAGTCCGGCCAGGAAAGCCCCCAGACCTAAACTTAAACCCAGGCTGGCTGTGCCCCAGGCCACGGCAAAGCAGATTACAATGATGCTGATCAGGAAAAGTTCATTACTTTTTGTTTTAGCTATCTGATGTAATAATGGGGGAACCAGGTAATTTGCTGCAATAAGGACTACTACAATCACACCAATTCCTTTGGCTGTCAGGATCAAAACGGTATCCAAAATATTGGTGGCTTCTCCGGTGAGTAATGGCGTAAACAACATCATTGGCACTACAATGATATCCTGAAAGATCAGGATAGCCAGTATCACCTTCCCATGGGGGCTGTTGATTTCACCCTGGTCCTGAAGTAGTTTAAGTACTATGGCTGTACTACTTAGGGATACCAGGAAACCCAGAAAGATGGACTCGCCGGTGGTAAACCCGGTCTGGCTATAGATCAGGAAAATGATCAGGATGGTTAATCCAACCTGCAAGGTGCCTCCTATAAATACTGATCTTTTAATAGCAGCCAGGCTTTTCAGAGAAAACTCCATACCAATTAAAAATAATAAAAGGATCACTCCGATTTCAGCCATAATCTCCACTTCATGTACGCCATGTACCAGACTAAGCCCGTAAGGACCTGCAATCATCCCGGTTAACAAAAAACCAAGGATTGTGGGAATTTTTAATCTCTGAAACAAAAAAATGACAATGACTGATAAACCTAATATAATCACTATATCGGCCAGAATAGGTATTTCCATAAGATGCGGTTATAAATAAAGTGAAAAAATGTCTGGAAATTTTCTTCTAAACAGCGGTATAAAAATTATGTTTTAACATAATATTGCATTCCAGCTTTAAATATAAAGAATTTTTTTCAGATCAGCCATGGAAATTAAAACGGCCGAATTTATTACCAGCAGCGCCAACTATAAACAATGTCCTCCTCCGGATTTGCCCGAAATAGCCTTTATCGGCAGATCCAATGTGGGCAAATCATCTCTGATTAATATGCTGACAAATCGGAAAAACCTGGCCAAAATCTCGGCCAGACCGGGAAAAACCTTATTGATCAATCATTTTAAGATCAATCAGGGCTGGTATCTGGTAGATTTACCCGGTTACGGCTGGGCCAAAGTAAGCAAAGTCCAGCGGGAAAAGATTGATCAGTTGTCCCGGGATTATATCCTTAATCGTGAAAACCTTCGTTGTGTATTGGTTTTAATTGATTCCCGTTTGGAACCGCAAAAAATAGACCTGGAATTCATAAAATGGATCGGGTTAAATCAAGTCCCTTTTGTGTTGATTTTTACCAAAGCAGATAAGTTGTCGTCCAACAAGGCAGACCAGCATATTGCAAAATTTAAAAAGGCCATGCTGATGGAGTGGGAGTTTTTGCCCCAGATCTTTAAAACTTCTGCGGTGGAAAATACAGGTCAGCAGGAGGTGATAAATTTTATTCAAAGCCTGGCTTAATTCTTTTTCGGTATCCTTTTTGCTTTTAAGGTAAATCAAAATAAATTGCAAAAAATTTTTAGAACTAACTGTATTATTTATGGATCTTAAAGAAATAGCCTCAATTTCTGGAAAAGGAGGATTGTTTAAAATTGTAAAGCCTACCCGGTCTGGTGTGATTGTGGAAACACTGGATGATAAAAAACATAAGATGGCAGTAAGTGCCAGCAACCGGATATCTGTGTTGGAGGAAATATCAGTTTATACCACTACTACTGATGGATCTGTGCCGCTTAAAGAGGTCTTTCAGAAGATTAAAAGTGAGTTTGAGGACGATCCAGGCGTCACAAGTAGTTCTTCACCAGACGAACTAAAGGCATTCCTGGAATACATCATTCCGGATTATGATCGCGAAAAAGTTTATATTTCTGATATCAAGAAAATCGTCAGCTGGTATAATCAATTGATGAAGCATTATCCGGAAATTTTCGAACAAGAGGAAGAGAAAAAAGAGGATGCTTCTTCTGACGAAACAACGCATAAATCCTCAGATCCTGATCAAGGATCACAAACAGATCAACCGGAGCTGGGCGATAAAAGCTAAAATGAATTTGAGGCCAGCAAAGTCGTTGCAGGAATTTTTTAAAGGATGCAAACATGAAGATTTTTAAATTTGGCGGGGCTTCAATTCGCTCTGCCGAAGCCATAAAGAATATGGTAGAGATCATTGGCCAATATAACAATGACAAATTATTGGTAGTGGTTTCAGCCATGGGTAAAACCACCAATTCCCTGGAAGAGATCATTTATCAGGCCTATCATCATAAAGATTATTCGGTCAGGTTTAAGGAATTACATGATTATCATCAATCGATCATTACAGGATTGTTTCCATCAGGAGCAGCTGAGATCAAGGTACGGTTTGAGGCATTGGTCAAGGAATTTATAGCGCAATTACAGAAGAATCAGGAAGAAGATTATGGGTTGTATTATGATCAGTTGGCAGGTTATGGAGAATTATTTTCCTCCACCATTGTAGCTGCTTACCTGAACCAATCCGGAATACCCTGTACCTGGATGGATGCCAGAGCGGTTATCTCCACAGATGATGCATTTCAGGAAGCCAAAATTAACTGGGAGATTACCATTAATTTAATGCTTGAAAATATGCCATCCCGGTTGGAGAATAGCCTGGTACTGACCCAGGGATTTATTGGCAAAACCAAAGGCGGGTTAACCACCACATTAGGTCGGGAAGGGTCAGATTTTACTGCAGCTATTTTTGCTTTTTGTCTGAAGGCCGAATCTGTCACCATCTGGAAAGATGTACCGGGGGTATTGAATGCTGATCCTAAAATTGTCAGGTCTGCTGTAAAATTTGATGAGCTTTCTTACAATGAAGCGGCTGAAATGACCTATTATGGGGCCAATGTGATCCATCCAAAAACGATTAAACCTTTAGCCAACCAGAAGATTCCCCTTTTAGTGCGTTCTTTTGAGCATCCCCGGGAAAAAGGCACCATTATTCACGATTGTATCATTAAAAACCTTCCCCCTACTATCGTATTCAAGCCCAGGCAATGCCTCATCTCCTTCCAGGTGAAAGATTTGACCTTCATTAATGAAAATAATCTGAGTATTATTTTTCATGTGCTGGATAAGTTGAATATCAAACTGAATATGATGCAAAATTCGGCTGTTTCTTTCTCTATTTGTATTGATTACCAGGAGCAAAAAATTGAAAGGTTGCTCAAGATGCTGCAAAATGATTTTCGGGTGCGGTACAATGAAGATCTTACATTGATATCAGTTAAAAATTATGATCAGTTTACGATTGATCAGGTCAGTAAGCAGAAAAATATTCTGCTAGAGCAAAAAACCAGGCATACTTATCAGATTGTGGTGATTTAAAGGGTTGAGATAAAATGGTTTTATAGTTCAGACATACTGAACCCGTAATATGTCATTTTCTAATTGTTTTTCAGAGGGAATATTGAAAAAGTACAAATAGTTGAAATGTAAAAGTTTTTATTTTCAGCTAAAGTTCAGGTAAGCTCGACTTCTCGATGCCAAGAGATCTGTTTGAGATAGTTGCTATAAGCAGTTATGCTACGGATTTATTCAGATGGTTATTGATGCTTCTGCTTTGTAATATAACTGTTTGAAAAAGCAATCACTACAGTGTTTCCCTGTAATGATTGCCTTTAAGTTTTATTTATTCATACTAATCATTTGATCTGACCGATAATTAAATAAATCCTCTAAAGTTAATTCCTGTACAGGACCCAGATTGGAAAGGGCATCCATATCCAACTCATTTTTGTTACCGATGACCAGGAATGTATACTTTTTATTTTTAATATGGTGATCAAAAAATGTTGCCATTTGATCCAGGGTCAGGTTCTGAATGGTATGATAAGCTTCTTCCCGCCTGTCCTTCTCTAATCCCATTTTACGATGCCATTCGTAGTGCCAGAACAAGCTTTCCCGGCTTTTTCGATCAGTCTCAATTTTTTTGAGGGCTGATTCTTTGGAAGCATTAAATTGGATCTCAGACTTGGGCATGTTATTCATCAGGAAGATCAACTCATCAGTGGCATCTTTTAATTTGTCTGCCTGGGTGGCCAGATAGCCCATAATGTAGTGAGATTCCTCAGGTTTAGAAGGCGTTTGGTAGGAAGCAAAAGCAGAATAAGCCAATCCTTTTGATTCCCTGATTTCCTGAAATACGATTGATGAAAGCCCACTACCGAAGTATTCCCCAAACAGATCCGAGACCGGCAGATATTTAGGGTTGAATGGCTGATCTTTGGCCAGCATGATGATCTGGGTCTGTACCATATCATAGTCTACAAACAGAACTTTGTTTTTATTGGTCTCTGATTCAGTAAAATTAATAGGTTCTGGAACCTCTTTTCGCTGTTCCGGTAGTTGATGATGTTTTTTGATAATGCTTTCTACCTGCTCTGCTGGCTTTTGGCCAATATAAACGAGCCGGTGGGGATAGGCAGACAGATCTTTTACTAAACTTGTCAGGTTATTTGGGTTTTGCCCGGCCAGTTTATCATTGGCGATATGATTGGTAAAAGGTGAATGAGGGCCGTATTTACCATAATTCATCAATCCACCCCAAAGAATAAGGCTTTTGTTTTTCAAATTATCATCCCTTTTCTTGATTTGATTTTTTACAAATTCATCATAAACCTCCTGACTGGGTTTTACCTGGGCCAGCACATGCTCCATTAGTTTCAGGCCTTCCTCAAAATTTTTTTCAAGCCCGCTGATGTAGATTCGGCTGGTATTATCATTTCGGGAAGCATACAACTGAATGCCTAATTTATAAAACTCCTTTTTAAGATCCTCTGGCGAGTATTCTTCGGTGCCAAGGTAAGGTAGGAGGTCTATGGCCAGAGGAATCTGGGGGTTGTGGCTGTTGCCTATATTTACCACCATTGAGAGGGAAAAAGTTTCATTCACTTCATTTGGTATATATACCAGTTCGCAATCCTGACTGATGGTCTTTTTTATAATGTCCTGTTCAAAATCCACAAATTCAGGATCTAAACGGGGAGATGGTTTGTTTTCAAAGGCTTTAAAGAATTCCGAGGAGTTTTCCCGGTTGAGGGGAACCTTGGTGATCTGTGGTTTTTCTACTTTTATGATGTTTTCATCTTTACCATTCCGTTTATATACTACCACATAATTATCCTTGTAGTGCTCTTTAGCAAAATTTACAATGTCTTCCTTGGTGATTTTTTCCAATTCATCCAGGTATTTTACTTCTTCAATCCAGGGCGTATTATTGGTAAAAGCATTCACCATCAAAACAGCCCTGAAATTACTTTCTCTTTGCTTGATCTGGTTCAGCTTTAGGTCATTGATCACAGCTTCTACCAACCATTCCTCGAATTCTCCGTTTTTAATTTTTTCAATTTCAGCCAGGATCAGATCCTTAACTTCCTCCAGAGACTGGCCTTCCCGAGGATTGCCATAAAAAGTGTGCATACCATAATGCTTGTAAAAAGTACTGTAGGAGCCGGCCCTGATGACTTTTTGTTTTTGTACCAGGTTCAGGTCAATCAGACCGGCTATGCTATTGTTCAGGATCATATCCACCAGTTCCACATAGGGTTTGTCAGCAGAATTGGTGCCGTCAAATCTAAAGGAAAAAGTGACATTTTCAGCATCCGGACCTTTTACCTCAACTTCTACTGGTTGGATCAGGGGCTCTTCCTGTGGAAGCTCTATTTCAGGTACTGGTTTGGATTCAAACTTCCCGAATGCCTGATCAATCAGTTGAATGGTCTTGTCAAAGTCAAGGTCACCGGACAGGCAGATAGCCATGTTATTAGGAACATAATAGGTGTTCCAGTAATCATGTATATTTACCATGCTGGGATTTTTCAAATGCTCTGCTTCTCCAATGGTATTTTGTGTACCATAAGGATGGGTAGGAAACAGGTGTTTCATCAATTGAAAATAGACCTTGCGGTAGTCACTATCCTGACTCATATTAAATTCTTCATACACAGTTTCCAATTCAGTATGGAAAAGCCTCAACACCAGTTGACTGAATCTTTCCTGTTCGATATCAAGCCATTTTTCCAGTTCATTAGAGGGGATATCATTCATATATACAGTTTGTTCGTGCGAGGTCCAGGCATTGGTGCCATTGGCCCCCAGTGAATTGATCATCTTGTCATATTCATTGGCTACAGTCAGCTTAGCAGCTTCCTGGGATACACTGTCAATTTGAGCATAAATGGCTTTTTTTGTTTCCGGATCGGTTGTGCTTTTATGCGCTTCATAGAGGTCTGAAACCTGCTTCAGCAGTTCCTTTTCTTTATCCCAGTTGATGGTTCCAATCTCATCAGTGCCTTTAAACATCATATGTTCCAGGTAATGGGCCAGGCCGGTAGTTTCCTTTGGGTCGTAAGTAGATCCTGCCCTTACTGCAATAAAAGTCTGGATACGAGGTTTTTCAGGATTTTTGGTGAGATATACTTTTAGTCCATTGTCCAGGGTGTAAATCCTTACCCCCATAGGGTCATTGGTTACTGTATGGTAATGGTAACCATTGGTATCTTCATTTTCAGTTACCTGATATTTAACCTGATCACAGGAATTAAACATTACCAGGCTGAGGGCCAACACAAAAAGGTATTTGATGTTCATCATTGCTTATTTATCTGATTGAAACTTATTTTTGGTTTTGATCAATATTTGTAAAAAATTATCAATTAAATTAATAAATAAATCATACAAAATAAACATTTTTAACAGAATAATATTTGAGATGCGGTCGGCATGACCTGATTTCACGATCTGGCTGCATGGGCTGTGTTTAAAATTCTACTAAATGACAATGATAATTCTTACATTCTTCAAGTGGATCACCATTGGATTAATTCCGTTGGTAAAAAAAGTAGTTCATTTTTACCTGGTTGAAAATTGAACAGGTTTACCTGGTAGTTTTTTGACTTCAATCAAATATATTTTGCAATGATCATTTTAACTTCACCAGTGAATTCTTAAAGCAAGTTAATATGGACCAAATAAAGTATCTTCAAAGGATCAATTACCAGGGCAGCAAAAAACCTTCTTTAACTAATTTAAAGCAGCTCATGCTGAATCACTTACTTCATATTCCTTTTGAGAATCTGGATATTCACCAACAGGTTCCGATCATACTTAAACAGGAATCTATCTATGAAAAAATAGTCAAACAGCATCGGGGAGGTTTCTGCTATGAATTGAACGGACTGTTTTGTGAGTTACTAAAAAGCCTGGGTTATCAGGTGGATATGATCTCTGCCCGGGTTTTTCGGCCCGATGGAAGTCTAACGCCCGAATATGATCATCTAACCCTTCTGATCAAGATTGAAGATCAGGTTTTTTTAACGGATGTGGGTTTTGGTGATTTTACTATAATGCCGCTGGATATAAATCGAACTGATTGGCAGGATGATGGAAGAAAAAAATATCAAATTTCAGCTGATGATGATCCAGGACAGTTTGTAGTGAGTAGCCTGAAGCCAGGAGAATCTGTCAAAAAAGAATATTGTTTTTCAAAACAGGCGCGGGAGTTTTCAGATTTTACCGGCATGTGCCATTATCATCAATCGAATCCGGAGTCCCATTTTCATAAAAAGAAGATTTGTACCATATTAACCATGACAGGGCGCATTACGCTGGCTGGAAATGAACTGAAAAGTCCAAATGACATTATTAAAATGTCCAATTATTTCTTGGAATAGTTTAAGAAATATTTGTTGTTGCGTCTTAGTGAACATTTTTATTTTACGTTTACTTTTGTCCTGGCCAGACGGGAGGTGCTTTTTGTAAATTGAAGCCTCATCCATTTTTAAAAAATACTTTACTTTTATTTCCTGCTAAACTAAATTAATGACCGGCTTGATTGATCAGGGTTTTTAAAGGTTGACTATTTATTCGGGCATGATCCAGATCAACTTCTCCCCTGAACTGAAGTCCCTGGATATTTACATCTCCATTTAAATGTGCATGTTCCATATCGGTTTCATCATAAAAGATCACCTGTGAGAAATCTACTCCCCGGGGAAATTGTATATGTTGAAAGTCTGTTTCACCATGAAATTCCGCCTGTTGAAAGTTGACGAAATCCTTAAAATTGGTGTGTTGAAAATCTGTCTCCTGATCAAATTTACATTGTTGAAAATCAGCTTGAGCTTGGAAGTGGGTATGCTGGAAATCGGTTTCATCCTCAAAAGTTGAACCGGCAAATGAAGCCAGATTGAAAAATTTTGTATGCTGAAAATCGGTCTGATCAATAAATATACATTGGGAAAAATTGGCTTGCTGCTGAAAAGATGTATGCTGATAATCTGCATCCTGCCGAAATTCACTCCCATTGAAATTGGTAAGGGATCTAAATTGGGTATGTTGAAAGTCTACTTTAGATAAAAATACACAACCATCAAAATTAACATTTTCCAGAAAGATCGCCTTGTAATTGGTTCGGGATAATTTATCCCATTTACTTCCTTTTACTGAGCCTTCAAATCTGCAATTCAAAAATTGAACGGGTTGTTGGATGGTGCTTTCACAATGCCGGTTGCTGCCTGATTTGCGGCAATCCAAATTTTCAAGCTGGGTAAAATCCAACTCGCCTCTGATGGTTATGTCCTCCAGTGTGACTGCCTTATTTTGATTGATTTGGGTGATAATTTGGGATGCATCAATAACAGACTGGCTCAGTCCAATTTGACTTATACCCAGCCAGAGTAAAATCCAAAGTAGCAATTTTTTCATGATGTAAATTTTAGATTCTGAGGATCTATAGAAGCCTAAATTTCATGCCAACCCTGATCAAATAGCCTCTGCCTGTTCCAAATGGAAAAGTTCCACAACTTAGTCTTGAAAAATGACCGGTTATGAACATGGCCTTGTTCAGAATTGAACAAGTTTAGAGTGGGATAAATAAATGGTATACCCGCTTCAAACTTTTAAAGGATCTGGTGATTCTTATTATAAGAACATAATGCTAAAGCCATGAAAAAACATCTGATAGTATCTTTCTTGTTGATTTTCAGCACTAATGCCCTTTTAGCTCAAACTCCTCGATTTGGAGTAAAGGGTGGATTAAACCTGTCTAATCTGGCTGGAGATCTGGACGGAACTCAATTTAAAGCTTCTTTTCAGGGGGGACTGATGCTGAATCTTCAGATCACCGATCAATATGCATTGCAACCAGAGCTAATCTATTCCCGACAGGGAGCAAATTTGGAAGACAGTGATTTTCGCTATAATATCCAATACCTGAATATACCGGTTGTAGGTAAATTCTTTCTTTCAGAGGGATTTAATTTACAGGTAGCTCCTCAGGTGGGAATTCTGCTGGATTCAAAACTTACGGATGGTGATACAGAATATGATATATCTGATAATACCAAAAGTCTGGAACTTGCGGTCGGATTAGGGGCGGGCTACCAGATGAACAACCTGACATTGGATGTACGCTACAACATGGGACTTACCAATAGCTTTGATGCTTTTGAAATTGACACTATTCTGGGTACTTTGGTTTTAGGAGATGATATCACTGTAACTAATCAGGTGATACAGGTATCAGTGGGATACTTGTTTTAAAAAAATTAAAGGTAGAGGGTTAGACAGCCTGAAGGAGGAATTTTTAGTTTATTGATTTTCTTCATGCTGCCTGAGGACAATTTCCTGGTGAAATCGTTTGGCTGCCAAAGCATTTGCCAATACCAAAGGCAGGAAAAATAAAGGTAAAAACACCATGAAATTGAATCCACTGGCTTGGTAGTGGAGTATACTTAGAATAGCCATGATCAGAACGATGCCAGTGAGTACTATAGCAGCCAGCCTATAAGTTTTACCGATTTTGTGCAGTTCTTCCAGGTTCATGTTCTTCAGCTTTTCTTTAGTCATTTTCGTTTTTGATTTTTTCAGGATCAGCCACTACAATTCTTTAAACATAAACCAATCTAGAGAGCAGGGCTTATTTAATACTATTAGCAATGGACTTAATGATTATTAAAAGATATAAACTCAAATTAAATTCTATGATCAGGGTTTTTCTTCTGCCTGATCAGGGTTGTCTGTATCTTCACGGTCCCTCAATTTCTTGTCATCAACATTTTTATTCAGAAATTCATTGATCTTATCAATGTCATAAGTGCTTTTGATCTCACCAAATGAGTCGATCTTGATATCAAAACCTTCCAATTCGGGGTTCACTTTGGGGGCATCACCTTTTTTTCTGGGCCCATCTTTTTTTATGGGTTTATTTTTAGTCATAATCTTATGCTTTTACTTCTAATTTATTTAACGCTATTTCAATACGGGCTGTTGTCTCTTCCATTCCCAGGATCTCAATGATTTCCATCAGGTCAGGTCCACCACCTTGCCCGGTCAGGGCCAGCCTCAAAGCCTGCATGACCTGTCCCATCTTTAAACCGGTAGATTGTAGTACTTGTTCTAACTTAATCCTGGCATCTTCTGCAGTTAGTTCATGGTTGTGCCCCAGCTTTTCTTTGTATAATTTCACAAAACTCACAGCGTCATTGTTCCATCTTTTCTTTACAATCTTCTGGTCATAATCGCTGGGTCTGGCAAAGAAAAAGCGTCCTTCCTGCCAGATATCATGCATAAAAGTGATCCGTTCTTTCATGTTTTGGCAAATTTTCATGGCTATTTCCTCTGAAATTGTCACTTGTTGATCCGCCAGTAATTTTATCAGTTCTCCTGCCAACTCCTGGTTTGGTTTTAGCTTTAGGTATTCCTGGTTAAACCAGCGGGCTTTATTGATGTCAAACTTAGCCCCTGACTTGCTGATCCGGTCCAGAGAAAATGCAGCAATTAAGGATTCCTGGTCAAACATTTCCTGTTCTGTACCCGGATTCCATCCCAATAATGCCAGGAAATTCACCACTGCCTCCTTTAAATAACCCTGATCCTTAAAACCCATCAATTGCTCCCCACTTTCGGGATCCTGGTAGGCCAGGGGAAAAATCGGGAATCCATGTTTTTCAGAATCTCTTTTACTCAACTTACCATTTCCATCAGGTTTTAGCAGCAGAGGCAAATGGGCAAATTGTGGCATGGAATCTTCCCAGCCCAGGAACCGATACAGTAATACATGTAAAGGAGCAGAGGGCAACCATTCTTCACCCCGGATCACATGGCTTATCTTCATCAGGTGGTCATCTACTACATTGGCCAGATGATAGGTGGGCAATCCATCGGATTTGATCAGTATCTTGTCATCTATAGTGTCTGTATTTACCGAAACTTTCTCCCTGACCAGGTCTTGCAATGAGATTTCCTGGTTGGCTGGCACTTTTAACCTGATCACAAAGGGCTGTCCTGAGTCAAGCCTTTCCTGCACCTCTTCCTGCGAAAGGGTGAGGGCGTTATTCATGCTGTTCCGGGTTGTTGAATTATATTGCTGATTGGCTGATTTTTCTTGCTTTAATTTTTCCCTCATGGCCTCAATTTCAGCCGGTGTATCAAAGGCATAGTAGGCATGTCCTGCCGCTATCATTTTATGGGCATATTCCAGGTAAAGGTTTTTCCTTTCTGATTGCCGGTATGGAGCATAGGGCCCGCCTTCCACAACCCCTTCGTCAATCGTAATGCCCAGCCATTGCAAAGCTTGTAAAATATAACCTTCTGCTCCCGGTACAAAGCGATTCTGGTCGGTATCTTCAATACGAAGTACCATTTTACCGTTATGTTTTCGGGCAAATAAATAGTTGTATAAAGCAGTTCTTACCCCTCCAATATGCAAAGGGCCAGTGGGACTGGGAGCAAATCGTACACGTATATCTGACATGGTGAATTTTTTTATTTAGGTTACAAAACTACAAAAAATGGGGTATCCCTGATAAAAATAAAAACAGTATAAGTCAATTTATGATTTATTTGACCATTATTTTATCATTATTTTATAGTTTAGCAATAGATGAAAATTAATCCAATTTAGTTTATGAGATCAATGATTTTATATAGATCCTGTTTTTATTTTTTGATAATCCTGCTAACAGGGTCAGTAGCAATAGGTCAAACCAAAAAACCGCTTTCACATGAGGTCTATGACAGCTGGAAAACGATTGAAAATGCAACCATTGCTGCTGATGGTGAAGCCGCACTCTATGTACTGCAACCACAATATGGTGATTCGGAATTGGTCATTCAAAAACTTCCTGATCAGCAGACGTTTCATATTAATCGTGGAACTGAGCCTACAATCACTTATGCAGGAGATTATGCTGTTTTCCGGATCAAGCCGCCCCTGGATACCCTGAAATCAATGCGCAGAAGAAAAGTAAAAAAGGAAAGTTTACCAATGGACAGCCTGGGCCTGTGGCAATTTTCAGATGATAAATTAGTTAAATTTCCCCGGATAAAAACATTTAAAACACCCGAAGAGGCAGATGGCTGGTTGGCTTTTACCTATAGGCCAGGAGAGACAAAAGTTCAGGCTGAATCTGATTCCAGTACTGGTAAAAAAATTAAAAGGGCATCAGACCTGTATGGTTATCCATTGATCCTCAGAAAGCTTAATCCAGTCCAACAGGATACCTTTCCCCATGTACTGGATTATCATTTTGCCCTTCAGGGTCGCTCCCTTATCTTTTCTTCTACCGGCAATGATTCCTTGTTTAAACCAGGTGTTTATGTTTATGACCTGGTCCGGGAACGGTTACAGCCGCTTAAAACTGGTAAAGGTCAGTATAAGCAACTGGCGCTAAGTGAAGATGGATTACAGGCGGCTTTTCTGGCAAGTACTGACACTACAGAAGAAGCCAGTTATGGCCTTTACCATTGGCAAATGGATATGGATGCAGCAGAAATGCTGGCTGACAGTAGTTCCGCCTTACTCAATGCAGAAAAGTGGATACTTAACCCTCATCATCCGGTAAAATTTGCCCGGGATGGTTCTAAACTGTATTTTCATGCCTATCCTCCACCGGTCCAACCGGACACTTCTCTATTGGAGGAAGAAAAAATCAGCGTAGAGGTTTGGAGCTGGAAAGATACTTATCTGCAGACTCAGCAACAGGTTGAAAAGGAAAAAGACCTGAAACAAGGCTACCAACTGGTATATCGGCTGGATCAATCACAAATTCTCAAAATATCAGATCCTGAAGTTCCACAGGTGGAATTGGGCGATGAAGGTAATGCTTCAGTAGCTTTAACCTATACCAATTTGCCATATGGCCAGCTAATTTCCTGGGAAGGATTTTCTCCTTATCATGATGTATATCTGAATGACCTTGAATCTGGTCAGCGCCAACTGGTCGCCCAAAAACTTAAAGGAACACCCCACCTCTCTCCCAGAGCTAAGTATATCTATTGGTATGCTGAGGCTGATTCCAGCTGGTTCACCTACCATATTGCCAGTGGAGAAACCTTCAACCTTACTCAAGCATCCCCTTTATTTCATGATGAATTACATGATTACCCTGATTTCCCCCGGTCCTATGGCCTGGCCGGCTGGACTGAAAATGATGAATACTTCCTGATTTATGATCGGTATGATATCTGGAAATTTGACCCCCGGATGGAAATGAAGCCGGAGAAACTTACTCAGGGTAGGGATCAAAAAGTAAGTTATCGGTATATGAAGCTGGACCCTAAGTTAAGACACATCCCTACGGATCGGCAGCTTTATTTGAAGGGTTTTGATGAAAAAACCAAGACAGACGCTTTTTATCAGTTAGGCTGGACCGGCAAAAATCAACAACCGGAAAAGTTATACGAAGGAAATTATTTATTGACACCTCCGATAAAAGCACGTTCAGGGCAGGAAATATTGTTTACCCGGCAAAACTTCAGAGAGTTTCCTGATCTTTGGTACAGTACCCTTACCTTCAACGATCTGGTCAGGATAAGCCAGGCCAATCCACAGCAGGATCAGTATTTGTGGGGAGATACAGAATTGGTAGAATGGATTTCTCTGGATGGAATACCCTTGCAGGGAATTCTGGTAAAACCGGATAATTTTGATCCCGGCAAGAAATATCCCTTATTGGTCAATTTTTATGAACGAAGTTCGGATGGTTTACATCGACATCGAGCTCCTGAACCACATCGTTCCACCATTAATTATGCTTTTTATGCCAGCCGTGGTTATCTGATTTTTAATCCTGATGTACCATATAAGCCCGGATATCCGGGAGAAAGCTGCTTTAATGCGGTAATGCCAGGCGTAACCTATTTGATCAATCAGGGATTTGTTGATGAGAAAAATATTGGGCTGCAAGGGCATAGCTGGGGCGGCTACCAAATTTCCTATCTGGTCACCAAAACCAATCTTTTCAAAGCTGCTGAGGCGGGTGCCCCGGTGCCTAATATGATCTCAGCCTATGGAGGTATTCGCTGGGAAACGGGGTTGAGCCGGATGTTTCAATATGAACACAGCCAGAGCCGGATTGGGGGCACACTTTGGGAATATCCACTGCGATACCTGGAGAACTCTCCCATTTTCTTCCTGGATAAGGTGACAACCCCCATGCTGATCATGCATAATGATAAAGACGGACATGTCCCCTGGTATCAGGGTATTGAATTATTTGTTGCTTTAAGACGACTGGGGAAACCAGCCTGGATGTTAAACTATAATGAAGAACCTCACTGGCCCTTGAAGTATCAGCATAAAAAAGATTTCGCCCAGCGATTGCAACAATATTTTGACCACTATCTGAAAGGATCACCAGCACCGGCCTGGATGCAGCAAGGAATTCCGGCAGTGGAAAAAGGCATTAACCTGGGCTATGAAACTACCAGCCCGTCTAGTGCCCAATAAAACGGCTACTGAGTTTTAGTCAGAAAAAAATCTTTTTAAAAGATAGTTTATTGTGGCATAAATCCAATTTTTAGGAAAAATTAACCTATCTTTGTTGTTTGTTCCTTTAGTTTATTATGTCAGGATCATACATATCGGAAGAAGCCCTTTTGAAGGAAATTAAATATCTCAAGCAGAAAATTGCCGAGTATGATGCTGGTTCTTTTTCCAATGAAAATGAAGCCAGATATGGTTTGTCAAAATACGAAAAGATCATCAATGCCTCTGGAGCAGCATTATGGCTGTGGGATTTGGAATTAAATGAATTATACCTTTCGGAATCAGGCCGCCAACTATTGGGTTATGAAAAGTCAGATCATCTTCCTGTTTATAGTAAATTCTGGCTGGATCAGGTTCATCCTCAGGATTTGGAAAAAGTCCGGTCGGTGTTGGAAACCTGTAGAGCAGGCAAACTGGAACAGATAGGATTTCCGGTTAGTCTGAAAAACAAAGATGGCCAGTATGTAGCCAGTTATATTAAATTAGGATCTGTAAAAAATGATGGGGGACAAATCAATAAAATTGCCGGGATTACTATTGATATTTCTTCAGAACAGCCTGATCAACATCAAACATACAGGAATTGGTTTGATCAGGCTATGGTAGGATGTTTCACAGTAGATATCCACAATGGTAGCATCCTGGATTCCAATCCTAAAACCTGGGAAGTGCTTAAATTACCTCCTCAAAAAAATATCAGGAATGTCCTTAAGTATCTTGATTTTGAGGTGTTTAAGGAGAAGTTAGAAATTCTTAAGCTAACAGGAATTCTGGAAAAGGAAGAAATTCTGTTTGAATGGGAAAAGGGTGGGGAGCGTTGGTTGAATTATTATGTTCGGCTGGATCAACTAAAACAAACAGCTCAAATCACTTTGACTGATATTACCAAGGAAAAATTGCAGTTGATTGAATTGCAAAAAACAAACAGCGAACTGGACAATTTTGTCTATCATTCTTCCCATGATTTGCGGTCTCCCCTCAGGTCCATGCTGGGACTGATCAATATCATACGGCAGGAAAAAGATCCCAGAGCTCAGCAGGAATGCATCGATATGATTGAAGGTAGCATTTTACGGCTGGATAAGCTGGTCAACGATCTGCTAAATATTTCCCGTAATAACCGGATTGATGATAAATACCAGCCAGTTAATTTGATGATTGAACTCAATAATTCAATTACCAACTTTTATCATACCTCCAATACAAATAAACTGGAAATTATCAGTAAAGTGTCCCAGCCTATTCCTTTTGTGTCTGATCTTACCAGGATACGGATCATCTTAAATAACCTGATTTCCAATGCTATCAAATATCGAAGTTTTAGTAAAAATAACTCCTACGTCAAGATAGACATTTTGGTAGACCAGCAGCAGGCTATTCTGATATTTGAAGACAATGGCATTGGAATACCAAAATCCATGACCAATAAGGTGTTTGAAATGTTTTTTCGGGCTTCTGAAAATGGAGAAGGCTCAGGTCTGGGACTTTACATTGTAAAAAGCGTGATCGATAAAATGAATGGAACTATTCGGCTGGATTCGGAAGAAAAAAAAGGATCCAAATTTACCATTTGTCTGCCTAACCATTGGGACGGGAACTGGAATATTAAAGTCCAGGATTAGTAATTTTATTGCTTGATCAGATCGAATTTATATTTCCTGTTGTTTTCAGTTCTGCCTGGGCAGGAAAGTTGATTAAATCTTAGAATTAATTCCCAAAATATAATAGTTCCTTTTATTTTTGGCCTCAAATAAATTCTTATGGCTAAACAAAAAAGTGAAATTAAAAAAGTCACCACCCACCAATTACAGGAAATGAAGGTTAGAGGTGAAAAGATCAGTATGCTCACGGCTTATGACTATTCCATGGCCAAGATCATAGATGCAGCTGGTATAGACGTGATCCTGGTGGGTGATTCTGCTTCTAATGTAATGGCAGGGAATGAAACTACGCTTCCCATTACCCTGGATCAGATTATTTATCATGCTACTTCTGTAGTAAAGGCGGTTGAAAGGGCTTTCGTGGTAGTGGATATTCCTTTTGGATATTACCAGGGTAATTCATCTGAAGCATTACGCTCTGCCATACGAATCATGAAGGAATCAGGAGCCCATGGCATTAAAATGGAAGGTGGACTGGAGATCAAAGAGTCAGTGATGCGAATTCTCAGCGCAGGGGTGCCGGTGATGGGGCATTTGGGGCTTATCCCTCAGTCTATCTATAAATTTGGTACCTATACCGTACGGGCCAAAGAGGAAGCCGAAGCTAAAAAACTGATTGAAGATGCCCGGGTGCTGGAAGAATGCGGTTGCTTTGGCCTGGTGCTGGAGAAGATTCCGGCCTTACTGGCCAAAAAGGTGGCAGATTCCGCCAACATTCCAACCATAGGGATTGGGGCCGGACCTCATGTAGATGGACAGGTTCTGGTGGTGCATGATATGTTGGGTATCAATCAGGATTTCAAACCCCGTTTTTTAAGACAATATGCCAACCTGCAACAGGTCATGACTGATGCGGTGACCAACTATATCAAGGATATTAAATCAAGAAATTTTCCTACAGACCAGGAAAGCTATTAAGGTTTGGCAAAAATGAATAGCGGCTAAAAATCTATGGGGTCAAAGTTTCTGAAATGACCATTCATTTTGATCTTTTCCTTGGTCTTTTTCACTTCATTGAGCACTGGCAGGATTTTGTCTAAATGGCGGATCAGGTATTCCTGTCTTTGACTCTCCTGGTTCAGCTTGAGTAAATCATATTCCTGCTCCAGGGTAAGGCCAATTTTATGACCCAGGTCAAAGGAAGTATAGGTCATTTTAATTTCTACATTGCCAACCATATTGATGTGTTGTAAAAATTCCCTGGTTTTGAAAATCAGTTCTTCCTGCAGGCTGTAAGAAGGGTTATGAATATTTTCGATAAACCGGATCTTCCCCTTTGCATATAATTTTTCCTGGTAAGGATTATCATATTGAATCACTTCAAAAACCTGTTCCGCTTTGGTTTTAATATCCATACGGCCATCTTTATAAGTTTTTTCTATCTGCTGTATTCTGGCGGTGGTACCGAATTCAATCGTATTTTTTACATAGGAAGGAATACCGAATAATTGATCCGATTGGAGAGCATCGTTAATCAGGTCCCTGTACCTGGGTTCAAATATATGAAGGTTCAGGTTTTCTCCGGGAAATGCTACAATATTTAAAGGAAATAAAGGTAAAATCAATTCCATCTGCTTCCAGCTAGTTTAGGATATTTTTTGACTTCCTATAAAAGGGAAAAATCAAAAAAAATGTTTTCAAAAAACAGAAAAATCCTGCTGGAAGTGGGTGGTATCAGGCGGTTCAAAAAGGCTGAACAGGTTTTAACGGAAAAAGTTCCTGTTCATGACATCAATTTGAAGCGCCATATACCTGAAATATCTGAAGTTACATGTTATTCACAATCTCACGGGCAAATTCCGAACATTTCAATAAGGTAGCTCCCTCCATTAACCGTTCAAAGTCATAAGTTACTTTTTTACTGGCAATGGTTTTTTCTAAACCCTGGTAGATCAATTCAGCTGCTTTTTCCCAACCCAGGTATTCAAACATCATGGTACCGGATAAGATCAGCGAGCCTGGATTTACCTGGTCCAGTCCGGCATATTTGGGGGCAGTTCCATGGGTAGCTTCAAATATGGCATGCCCGGAAATATAGTTGATGTTAGCACCTGGGGCGATACCTATGCCTCCTACAATGGCTGCCAGGGCATCTGAGATATAATCTCCATTTAGGTTCAGCGTAGCTATTACATCATAATCAGCAGGTCTCAGTAAGATCTGTTGCAGAAAAGCATCTGCGATTACATCCTTCACAATGATCTTTCCCTGTTGTTGGGCCTGGCTCTGGGCCTGGTCAGCTTTATCTTTACCTTGTTCTTCCTTGATCTTGTCATATTGCGCCCAGGTAAAGACCTGTGAGGCATATTCCCGTTCCGCCAATTCATAACCCCACTTTTTAAAGGCACCTTCGGTAAATTTCATGATATTTCCTTTATGAACCAAGGTTACAGATGGCTTTTTATAATTAATAGCATAATCAATGGCAGATTTTACCAGTCGCTCGGTTCCTTCCTGAGATACAGGTTTTATACCCAGTGATGAGGATTGAGGAAACCTGATTTTTTTCACTCCCATTTCAACTTGCAGGAATTGTTTCAGTTTCTCAACTTCCTCCGTTCCATTCATATATTCTATTCCGGCATAAATGTCTTCAGTATTCTCCCGGAAAACCACCATATCTGTAGCTCCGGGATCTTTCACTGGTGAGGGAACTCCTTGAAACCATCTTACCGGCCTCACACAGGCATAAAGATCCAGTTCCTGACGTAAAGCCACATTTAATGACCTGATACCTCCACCTACTGGCGTGGTCAGCGGCCCTTTAATACCTACCAAATAGGTTCTGAAAGCATCCAGTGTTTCTTCAGGAAGCCAGCTTCCATTGGTTTTATATGATTTTTCTCCTGCCAGTACTTCTTTCCAATTTACTTTTTTGCTTCCCTGATAAGCTTTTTCCAAAGCCGCATCCAATACAATTCGGGTAGCCGGCCAGATGTCCACACCTGTGCCATCGCCTTCTATAAAAGGTATGGTAGGATTATCAGGAACCTTTAGTGTTCCTTGTTCAATCGAAATCTTTTGTTCTGTCATTATTGTTTATTTTAAACTCTAAAATAGTTTTTGCAAATTTTCTTGTATGATCCAGATTTGTTAAAATATTAAACTTGTTTCAATGGCAAATCATCCTTTTCTAAAAAAAATAAATAGAATGGTACTTTACTGGAAGATTACCAAATTTATAAATGTTTTCATTAAAAATAAATGATATTTCCTGAAACTTTAAGCAGGCAATATGAACAGAATGCTTTGATTTTCCCATTATACTGATGAATTCGGGGCAGCACTGGAGGGTTTCAATTGATGAATGATTTTCATACAGGCAAAATATGGCAAAAATGAAAGGGGGATAACCAGAGACATCCAGCCATAAACTGCTGCCAATGACAGATCACCCAGATTTTGTATGGCCAACCAGGGATTTTCAGTAATGGTTTGGATAAATATATCCACCTTATCTCCCAGGCTGATGCCGCTGATATAGCTGCCCCATTGGATAAATGGGATCATCAGCATAATCTGAATGGGATACATGGCATAATTGACAGCCTGGATCACCACCAGGTTTAACCTCAGGAACAAAGCAATAAGTGTAGCTGCAATGGTGGTGGTCCCCAGTATGGGGAAAATTCCTAGAATCAATCCAATGCTGATGGCCAGGGAAAGCTTATGAGGAGTCACTCCCTTTTTCAGGTAGGTTTTAAAAAATGATTTGATCTTATGCCACAAAATGCTTGATGTCGTTTCAGGTTACAAATTAATAAAAATTTTATTAAGCAGATGTTAAGATTTGATCAAATCTTCATAACTCCTGAAATATCTTTGAAAATTAGCCCTCCTTTATTCTCCGCTGGTGTTTTGGCAATAAAGACCGCTTTTCAAAGGAGCGATCTTTTCCTGTTATTCAAATTCTGCGCAATCTTCTGAGGGTTGGTATACTCCGGCAGCCTGTTGATAAACCAATTGACCACCTAAATGACCAGTGTAGAGCAAAAAGCCGGTACCACTTAGCAATAATAAGATGACAAGGACAGATAAAAATTTATGGATTTTTTTTGAAAGCCAGGTTTTTACCAGGTCTGCAGCAAAGGCTGCCGTGAAAATATAGGAAAGGGTATAGGCATAATTTTCATGGGTTTTCAAAACAGTGGGATCGCAAAGCTTTCGGCTTACAACTCCATCGGATAGATTCCCTGTATAAATGGCCAACCAGGCTCCTGCCACACCTAAACCCAATAAAATTCTGGCTGAAGGATATAAAAAGCTCTTCTTCCATACACCGGCGATATAAAAAAAAGTACCTATTGTTAATAAAACAATAGGCCAGTGTACACTTACCGGATGCCATGTCTCCGTCCGATAGAAATCAGGAATTTCCATTTATTCCATTAATTTTACTGAAATAGGATCCAGTCTTTGACCCACCTTCTCCACCTCTACTTCTACCTGATCGCCTTCCTCCAGCATACTGAAGTCAATTTCATTGCCATTCTGAGTCAGGGTGGTTTGTTCAGTAAAGTAAAGCTCCAGAACTTGCCCGTCAGATGTCCTGACATAGATTTCTGTTTTATCCGGTTCAACTTCCTGAATGGTTCCCTGGTAGGTTCCACTATCCACTACATCTGTGCTTTGTCCACAGGCAAAAAACATTAAGAAAGCACTACTAAAGATAAAATTAAAAATGAGTTTTTTCATGATATAAAAAAATTTAGTTTGTCATAAAATTAGTAAATTATATCTCCTGTTGAAATGAATGGCAGGTAATTTTTGCCGGATCTTTGACAAACTTTGCTAACTCTTCCTTAAATTAGATTAGAAAATTGATAAAATGAAATATCCACTTATTCGCTCTAGTATTATTTGGTTGCTTTTCTTTGCCTACGCAGGATCTGTACAGGCCGGTACTGACCTGGAAATGCTCCGGCAAAAAATGATCAATAAATTAAAGGCCCCGGAGGTGACACCGCAAAAGATACAGCAATTGATCAATACCCTGGTACCTGCTGGTTACTGGCCAGATATCGATTATGAAGATGTATCCCGTACCGGATTTGAGCATGGCCAGCATTTGAAGCATATGGAAACTATGGCCCAGGCCTTAGTAAAACCTGGCTCTTCTTTTTACAGCGACAAAATTCTGCAACAAAAGTTAAATGCCGCTTTGAATTACTGGCTGAGCAATGATTTTATCTGTGATAATTGGTGGTGGAATCAAATTGGCACACCCAATGAAATGGTACAAATACTTTTGCTAATGGATGAAAATCTGAGTGAAGAACAAAAGCGAAAAGCTGCACCAATTGCCAACCGGGCTAATTTAGACGCCTGGGGAGCCAGACCGGGAGGTGATCTGATTAAAATTGCCGGTATTATGGGTAAATATGCTCTCTTTCTGCGAAATGGCGAAAAGTTTGATTCAGCCCTCTCTGCCATTGAAAGTGAGATTCATTTTGCTACTAGCCGGGATGATCCATCTGATCTGAGAGGTCTTCAAACAGATTTTAGCTTTCATCACCGAAAAGACCGGGTCACCGCCACTTTGTCTTATGGTACTGGTTATGCTAATGCCTTTGCCGAATGGGCTGCCTTTGTAGCGGATACTAAATACAGCTTTTCTTCCTCGTCCATCCAGCTATTAGTGGATTTTTACCTGGATGGTATTTGTCAGCACCTGATCTATGGCAAATACCCGGATCCGGGAGCCAAAAACAGAAGCATTACCCGAAAAGGTGCCCTGGATCCTATCAGCACCTATATTCCAGATAACCTGCTGATCGCAACGGACTACCGGTCTGAAGAATTGAAGAACATCATTGATATACGGGAAGGTTCTAAACAGCCTAAGTTATCACAATCACGATTTTTCTGGCATACTGAATATTTTAGTCATCAAAAGCCTGATTATTTCACTTCTGTCAGGATGTTTTCCCGTAGAAATCATACCATGGAACAGCCATATAACGGAGAGGGGTTACTGAACCACCATTTGGGAGACGGATCTAATTTCATTTCAGTCACTGGTAAAGAATATGAAGGCATTTTTCCTGTTTTCGACTGGCAAAAAATTCCTGGTAGCACCATTGTACAAAAACCTGCTTTGCCCTCTGAAGAAAAGATCCAGCAAAGAGGGACTTCCGATTTTGTAGGCGCAGCTACAGATGGGCAGGTAGGCCTGGTGGCATTTGATTTTAAAAGTCCCCTGGATGACCTGAAAGCTAAAAAAGCCTGGTTTTTCTTTGAGGATGAATATGTATGCCTGGCTGCCGGAATTAGCTCAAAGGCCGGTTTGCCAGTGGCAACTACCCTGAATCAATGTTCGCTGGACCAAACTGTTAAAATTAGTGCTAATGATCAAATGATTGACCTGGAGCAGGGAATGCATGAATTGGATCAGGTAAACTGGATACATCATAATCAGGTGGGATATCTTTTTATCCAACCCCAGCCCCTAAAGGTTTTTAACGGGATCGCCCGCGGGAACTGGCGGCGGATCAACCGGCAATCTGAATATACTGATGACATTGTAACCAAGCCCGTATTTAAAGCATGGATAGATCATGGAGTTGATATACAGGATCAAACCTATCAATATGTAGTAGTACCTGCTGTGTCTGACCAGGAAATGATCAATTATGCCCGTGATTTGCCGCTACAGATTCTGGTTAATACGCCCCAATTACAGGCTGTGAAACATCAGGTATCAGGCTGGTATCAGGTCGTTTTTTATCTACCAGGCCTGGTGCATTTGACCAATGATATAAGTCTTTCTGCCAATAAACCCGGCCTGATCATGATCCAATTGGTTAATAATGAAATTCAGCAAATAACAGTGGCAGATCCCACCCGAAATCTCCAGTCTATGCAATTTACCATTAACAAAAAAGTACCACCTGGTAATAAACATTTCAGTACCACCTGGAATGCTGGCCAGCAGAACAGTTTGATCAAAGTCATTCTGCCTAAATCTTCCCAGGCCGGAAGTAGTGTTACCTGGAAATTGGCCGGAATTTAATCAAACCATATAAAGGATAATTGGGCCATATAAGTTGGACATTATAATGCAGACTGCTGAATCGTCTGATTTTGAGTATCTGCAAATATTTGGTGTCTCTAAATGGTAAACCATATCAAAGTTTCAAACTACCCAACATTTCTCTGCCAGGACCGTAGAAAAATACCAAAAAACAGCCTGAAATAAAACAATGAGGCCGGTTTTATTGGTTTATAAGACTGAATTTGACGGATGAGATATATTGTTATTTTTCTTCTAATATCGGTGATGGGGGGCTGTCAGTCCAGGATACCATCCGGACCTGCTTCAGCTACGGTGGATCACCAAGTCTGGACCAGCTTATTGCAAAAATATGTGGATGAGAATGGAGCAGTTGATTACCAGGCATTTCGGAAAGATACAGCCCGGTTAAATCACTATCTGCAAGTGCTTCAAAATAATATTGCAGCATCTTCCTGGCCTGATGAAGCACAACTGGCTTACTGGATCAATCTCTACAACGCCTTCACCATAAAGCTGGTATTGGATCATTTCCCGGTACAGAGCATCAAAGATATAGGGCCAACTTTGCAGGTTCCGTTTATCAATTCCGTTTTTGATATCAAATTTATCAGCTTGAATGGGAAAAAATATGACCTTAATTTTATTGAGCATAGAATTTTAAGAAAGAAGTTTCAGGAGCCTCGTATTCATTTTGCTATCAATTGTGCCTCTGTATCTTGCCCTGCGCTACGTCAGGAGGCTTATACCGCCTCAGCTTTGGAGGAACAGCTTGATCAGCAAGCCCGGAGGTTTATTTACGATTCACTTAAAAACCAATGGAAAGGGGGGCAAGTAAAGCTGTCAAAAATATTTAGTTGGTTCAAAGGAGATTTCACCCAGGATCAATCATTGGTTCAATTTTTAAATCAGTATATCCATCCGCCCATCCCATCTTCAGTTGAGATTGATTACCTGGACTACAATTGGTCTATCAACTCACCAGAAAATATGAAATAAAGAAATCCTTTTGATGAATTGAAAGCAAAGGTTGGCAAAGGTTCAGCCTTTCCCGATTTTTAATTTTGGGAATAAATTTTTATTATTGGTAAAAGTATAATAAGCAAATCTTTGTTAAATCTCGAAATTTTGGTGTATTCCACGGAATTTTTTACAGCATTGGCCACTTTTATCATCATTGCAGTGGCTTCCAAGCAGTTAGCCCGATATTATCCTGGAATAGGTCTGCCTATGATCACGGGATTTTTGATTACTGGAATGATTGCCGGACCATTTGTACTGGATCTGATTCCCAGTGAAGCCATCGATGATCTATATTTCATAAATGAAATATCATTGGCTTTTATAGCTTTTGCCGCTGGTACCGAATTATACTTGAATGAATTACGCAGCCGGTTTAAAAGCATCAAATGGATGACATTTGGACAATTAACTGTTACCTTCAGTTTGGGTGCTTTGGGCATTTACTTTCTGGATCAATATATTCCATTTATGGAGAATATGTCAGATGAAGCTAAACTGGCCTCTGCTTTATTGGCTGGTACTATCTTCGTGGCTCGTTCTCCTGCTTCAGCTATGGCTATTATCGATGAAATGAGGGCCAAAGGACCATTTACTCAAACAGCTATTGGGGTAACGGTGGTAAAAGATGTGCTGGTGATCATCCTTTTTGCCATAAATTTTAATATTTCCCTGGCCCTGATCAATGGTGAGGATTTTGGTATAGGATTTCTGATGCTTTTGCTGCTGGAAATAGGATTGTCTTTTCTTTCAGGTTATCTGATCGGTAAGTTGATGGCTTTTATTTTGGGAAAAAGTATCAACTATGCCCTGAAGACCTTCATTATTTTACTGATAGGTTATGGTATTTACTTGTATTCCCACCTTACCCGCGATTTAAGTCACCTCTACCTGCCTTTCCATTTGTACCTTGAACCCCTTTTAATGGCTATCATAGCCAGTTTTTATGTCACCAATTATTCCGGATACCGTCTGGAATTTCAGAAGATGCTGCAAACTGTTTTACCATTTATTTATGTGGCTTTTTTCACATTGACCGGGGCTTCCGCCCTGCTGGATGTTCTGGGGCAGGTGTGGGTCATAGCCCTGCTGATCTTTGGCATCAGGCTGATTGGTATGATTTTAGGCTCCTACTTGGGAGGTATACTTGCCGGTGATCCCATGAAATATAATCATCTGGGGTGGATGCCTTATGTCACCCAGGCTGGGGTAGGGGTAGGATTGGCCATGGTCATTTCCAATGAATATCCCGAATGGGGGCCTGAGTTTGCTACCATCATAATTGCTGTTATCATACTGAACCAGATTGTTGGTCCGCCTTTGTTCAAATGGTCTATTAAAAAAGTAGGAGAAGATCATACCAGAGCTGCCACTCCTGCTTTTGATGGGGTGCGTGATGCCATCATCTTTGGACTGGAAAGCAAGTCAATCGCTTTGGGAAAACAATTAAAAGAAAATGGCTGGAATGTTCAAATCGCTTCCAGACATGCTACGGATGATGAGGTAGCACAAAGTGCGGTAGACATTATTCAGACCAATGATATTAGCCTGGACACCATGAGAAAGCTTAAAACTGAAAATGCAGAAGCCGTAATTGCCATGATGGATGATCAGGATAACTATAAAGTATGTGAACTGGTATATGAAAATTTTGGCACTAAAAACCTGGTGGTACGGCTAAATGAAAGGAAGAATTTTCAGAAATTTCATCAATTGGGTGCCCTGATCGTCAATCCGCCAACCGCTATTGTGAGCCTGCTGGACCATTTTGTACGTTCTCCCAGTGCCACATCCATGCTATTGGGTATGGATGGTGGTCAGGATACTATAGATGTGGAAGTGCAAAACCCCAACTTGCATGGCTTATCGCTAAGGGCTTTAAGGCTGCCACCGGAGGTGATTATTTTATCAGTGAGTCGTGGAGGACAATTGCTGATTTCCCATGGATTCACCCGACTTAGACTAGGAGATACAGTTACTTTGGTGGGGGACCGGGAAAAGTTGGAAAGTGTGATGCATCGTTTCGAAAATCCGGTGCAGTTGTCTGATCCGGGGCAGTCCTGAAATTAAATGACAAATGAAGTTGTTGAAAATGTCTGAGTGTTCTCGAAATAGTATAAGTTATATTTATTATTAGACTTATTCAACGGCGGTCGGTGGTCAAAAAATAACTTCATTTTCTATTATTGTTTTTATCCGGTAAATGGAAAAGTTTTTTGGCTTTATTCCAGTACCTGTCCATTTCTGCCAGAGACATTTCATGCAATTGCTTACCTTCTTTTCGGGTTTCTGATTCCATATATTGAAACCTTTTGATAAATTTTTTATTGGTTCTTTCCAGGGCTTCCTCCGGGTTGATATGCAGAAAACGAGCATAATTGATTAGTGAAAAAAGCAAATCCCCATATTCTGCATGTACCTTTTCTGAAACCTCGATCTCTTTGCCCTGGTGAGGTTGAGATTGGGTGTCCTGGTCAATTTCATGCTTGAGCTCCTGAAGTTCTTCCTGTACTTTATGCCAAACCTGTTCCCTTTGCTCCCAGTCAAAACCTACTCCACGGGCTTTTTCCTGTATACGCATTGCTTTTACCAGGGCAGGAAGCGATTTGGGTACTCCTCCCAGCACCGAAACCTGCTTGTTGCCTTTTTCCTTCAGTTTGATCTGTTCCCAGTTTTGCTTGACAGTTTCTTCATCCCGGGCTACCACATCACCATAAATATGAGGATGACGTACGATCAGTTTATCACAAATGCCATTCAGTACATCCTCAATGGAAAATGCTGAACGCTCTGATGCAATTCGTGCGTAAAACACCACATGCAATAAAATGTCACCCAGTTCCTTTTTGATTTCATCCATATCAGCCTCAATGATGGCATCTGATAATTCAAAAGTTTCTTCAATTGTAAGATGCCTGAGACTTTCAATGGTTTGTTTCTTGTCCCAGGGGCAGTTCTCCCGCAGTTCATCCATGATGGTGAGCAATCGATCAAAGGCTTTTAGTTTCTTAGCTCGAGCTGGATCTTCAGGAACCTTTTTAATGGGCATTTTCAATTAATTTTGATGATTTTACGTTAGAAACTTTATAAATCGTTTTTAGTTAAATAGGATAAAAACTAATTTTGGACAAATTTATTAATTAGATATGGCAACTGTATTATTAGGCATAGGTTTTATAGCAATTTTCTTTATTTTCATGTCGGTAAGATTATTGTTTATAAAGGGGGGTAAGTTTAAAGGCACCTGTGCTTCTCAAAGTCCTTTTTTGAAAAACGAAGGAGGTACATGTGGCTACTGTGGCAAAAAAGTAGACGAAGGGCAGGATTGTGATAATGAGGGCTCATTAGTAAAAAAAGTCATAGCCAAATTTTAGGGTTCTAATTTTTATTTTTTTATTTTTTATCTAATTTTAATACTTAGATAATCTTTCCTTAATCGTATTTTTAATGACGCTGATAAAATCTATTTCTGGTATTCGTGGAACTATAGGAGGGGCAGTAGGTGAAGCTTTAACTCCCCTGGATATTGTGAAATTCACCTCCGGGTTTGGAACCTGGGTTAAAAATAACTCCTCTAACTCAAAAGTGGTAATTGGCAGAGATGCCCGGCCATCAGGTGAGATGGTTTCTGGCATTGTAGCAGGTACACTGCAGGGGCTGGGCCTGGATGTGGTAGACCTGGATCTTTCCACAACACCTACGGTAGAGTTAGCCGTTATCATGGAAGAAGCAGGTGGTGGCATTATCATCACTGCCAGTCATAATCCCATTCAATGGAATGCCCTGAAATTGCTTAATCATAAAGGAGAATTCCTTTCTGCGGCTGATGGGGAAGAAGTTTTACGATTGGCTGAAAGCGAAGACTTAAGATATAGTGAGGTGAAGAAATTGGGCAATTATCAGCTTAAAGAAACCCTTTACCTGCGTAAGCACATAGATATGATCCTGGAAATTCCTCTGGTAGATGTAGATGCCATCCGGGGAAAGAACTTTAAGATAGCTATTGATTGTGTAAATTCCACCGGAGGTATTGCCGTACCTATGCTGCTGGAAGCTTTGGGGGTATCCCAGGTTACCCGGTATCATTGTGATCCCAACGGTTTTTTTCCACACAACCCTGAGCCCATACCGGAAAATCTCAATTTTATTTGCAATGAAATCGAAAACGGTCATTTTGATCTGGGAATTGTAGTGGACCCTGATGTGGATCGTTTGGCCTTTATATGTGAAGACGGTACGCCCTTTGGCGAAGAATATACCCTGGTAAGTGTGGCTGATTATGTTTTGCAACATAAACCGGGAAATACTGCTTCCAACTTATCTTCCAGCCGGGCCCTGCAGGATATAACTGAAAAGCATGGCGGCACCTATTTCTTTTCTGCTGTAGGAGAAGTTAATGTTGTGGAGGCTATGAAAGATGCAGAAGCAGTGATCGGGGGTGAAGGCAATGGAGGGATCATTTATCCGGATCTGCATTATGGACGGGATGCCCTGGTAGGAATCGCCTTGTTTCTCTCTCATCTGGCAAAATTCGGACAATCTATGCGTCGGCTGAAAGCAACTTATCCGGAATATCATATTTCAAAAAATAAAATTGAGCTGGATGAAACGATCGATTTTGACAACTTGTTTAAACAGATAAAATATAAGTATTCCAACAACCCCATTACTACTATTGATGGCATTAAGATCATCTTCAATAAAGAATGGGTACATTTAAGAAGATCGAATACAGAACCCATTTTGCGGATTTATGCAGAGTCAGACTCATCTGTAACAGCTGAACACCTGGCCAACAAGATGATTTCCGATATTAGGGAGATCATTACCAATCATTCAGAAGAATAAAATCAGGGTAAGGCATAATACACATCATTCTATCAAAAAAAGGCTCACCAGTAAAAATCTTCATTTGAGCTTAAAGTGCTGTTTATTTCACTCCTGTCAGACAGGAAGGGGTTTTTGAAACAGGGAAAACAAAAATTTTGTATTTTTGCCACCTACCTTGCTTTAAATTATGAAAGTATATTTTGATAATGCCGCAACTACGCCTTTAGACCCGGTGGTTTTCGAGACCATGCATACCTACTATATGGAAAATTTTGGGAACCCTTCTTCAATACATGCTCATGGCAGGATTGCCCGGTCGGCCATAGAAAAAGCCCGAAAAAAAATAGCAGCATTGCTGGGGGCTGCCCCATCTGAGATTTTCTTTACTTCAGGGGGTACAGAATCTGATAATATGGCTTTGGTGGGTGCTGTACAGGCCAATAAAATCCAGCATGTAATCACCAGCCCTATTGAACATCATGCTGTATTGCATACACTGGAGGTAATGGCAGTCCGGGATCAGATCCAGCTACACCTGGTAGAACTGGATCACTGGGGAAATTTAAATTTTGATCATTTGGAACAGCTGCTCAAAGCCTATCCATCTGCTTTAGTCAGCTTAATGCATGGCAATAATGAGATTGGAAATTTAAATGATCTGGTCAGGATTGGAGAATTATGCGGAAACTATGGCGCCATGTTGCATTCAGATACGGTTCAAACAGTAGGACATTTTCCCCTGAACCTTTCCGCTTTGAATGTTTTCAGTGTAGCTGGTTCGGCCCATAAATTTCATGGACCCAAGGGAGTGGGTTTTATTTATATTAGCAGCGACTATCAAATTCCTCCATTTATTCAGGGTGGAGCCCAGGAAAGGAACATGCGGGGCGGTACTGAAAATGTACCGGCTATCGTGGGAATGGCCAAAGCCCTGGAATTAGCTATTCACCATCAAATTGAGCATCGAAATCATATCCTGGGATTAAAAAAAGCTATGATCCGGAAATTCCGGGAAGCTTTGCCTGATATTGACTTTCACGGAAATTGTACTGACCTTGATAACAGCCTGTATACGGTACTGAATGTAAGCCTTCCCCATACAGATGACAATGATATGCTGCTGTTTAATCTTGACATCAATCAGATTTCGGTGTCAGCAGGTAGTGCCTGCTCCAGCGGTACAAATATTGGTTCTCATGTGCTTTCAGCCTTACAGGCTGATCCCAACAGGGGTGCCATCCGGTTTTCGTTCAGTAAATATAATCATCTGCAGGAAATAGAATATGTGGTGGACAAACTTACTGAATTTGTCAAAATTAAAGCCTGATGGATTAAAGTTCAGGCATAGTTCGCGTATCCAATGTCCCGGGATAATCAGGTTTATGATTTTTAGTTTACCAGATTTTAAGTATTTTTAGCTTATTGAAACGCTCACAGCATTAGAATCTATTTTTTTAATCAAAACATAAACCACAAAAATATGAAGCCGAAAAAAATAAGTCTATTAGGATCAGGATTTATTGCCTCTCACTATTTGATGTTTTTACATGGCCAGCGCAATGCTGACCGGGTACATATGATCTATGGCCGAAATGAAGATAATTTAAAAGAGATGTGTAAGCAATGGGATATTCCCCACTATACCACCAATATGAAAGAAGCGGTAGAAAATCCCGAGGTAGATGTGGTGGTAATAGGATTGCCCAATCACCTGCATAAAGAATCCATTCTGCTGGCAACTGAAGCAGGGAAAGCTGTTTTATGCACAAAGCCCCTGGCCAGGAATGGCAAGGAAGCTAAAGAGATCCTGGATGCAGTGGAAAAAGCCGGCATATTTCATGGATATCTGGAAGATCTGGCCTACACACCCAAAACTTTAAAAGCACTGCAATCGGTTAAAAACGGTAGCCTGGGACAAATTTTGTGGGCCAGATCAAGGGAAGCACATCCAGGGCCTCATAGTGACTGGTTCTGGAATAATAAATATGCCGGTGGAGGCGCATTGATAGACCTGGGTTGCCATTGCGTGGAAATCGCCCGTAATTACATAGGCAAAGATGTAAAACCTCTGGAGGTGATGTGCTGGGCTGATACCCAGGTAAAGCCTATTGATGCTGAAGATCATGCCATTGCCCTGGTTAAATATGCCAGTGGGGCCATTGCCCAGTTTGAAGTAAGCTGGACCTTCAGGGGGGGATTGGACCTGAGGGATGAACTGGAAGGAACAGAAGGCACCATTTGGGTCAATCATTTCCTCAGAACCGGATTTGAGATGTTTACCAGTGTCGGTGAAGGAGCCTATACCGCCGAAAAGGCTGAATCTGAAACCGGCTGGCTTTTTCCGGTAGCTGATGAGGTCAGTGCATTGGGATATGGACATATGTTTAGTGATATGTTCCAGGCCATAGATGGAGGCACACAACCGATGGAAACCTTTTATGATGGTTACGTGGTGAATGCCATTCTGGATGCCTGCTATACCTCAGCCAAATCCAAGAAATGGGAGCCAATAAACCTGGAAGTATGGAGGGGAAGTAATGAAATAGCCGCTCAAAAAGTGCAAAAAGAATATGATGATCAATATTACCTGGTAAAAGAAGAGAAACTGATGGACGGAAGGGTGAAGCTGATCCTGAAAGACAAAAAAACGGGAGAGATCATACAAAAAGACAAGTAAAAAGACTAATTGAAAGCCTTTTGCGCAGGCAGAAGGCTTTTTTTAATTTATCCTAAAAGAAGACTTTTGATCTCTTTCCTTAATTGCCGGTGATCAATCCCATCAGCCGGAGCTGCCACAATGGCCTTTAGCAAATCGCCCACCACATGGGGTTCAAATCCCAGTTTGTTGGCAAACTTCATGGCTACCTCCAGTTCTACATCTTCTACCACATTATCCAGGTAAATCATGTAAACCAGGTCATATATCTGTTCTATGGCTTCTTCTTTGGGGGGAAGCTCAAAAGAATAGGAATCCCTCTTTTTAATGACCGTGTCCAGCTCTTTTTCAGTTAAATCTAATTGCAGACCCCATTTCATGATACAATCAACCAAATGACGGTCAATATTTTCTTCATTGAGAAACAGGATATATATATTAAAAAAACTGGTTTTAACCGAATTATATTCTTCTTTAGATAAATTTTTTTTTGCTTTCATATTTCGATCCTGATAATATAATTTAAAAAATTATAGTTAGGAAAGTTAAAAATATTAAATTACAATTTCTTCGGAGACTTTCCAGCCTTATCATTTATAATGTTGAAAATAGATGTTTAAATGATAAACTGCAAATATAACCTCTAATATTAATGTTTTATTTCATTTTTAGCCATAAATGAGCCAAACATATTACGAAAAGAGAAAAAAGTTAAAAAAATCCCAAAGCTTTTTAATATTATGATCTGGTAAAATGAAAATAGATATCTTTGCTCAAACTTTATAAATAAATGAATTCAGGAAAACTGATTTTTTTGGTGATTTTTTGGGCCCTGGTCAGCTGCAATAATGAAAATCAAAATAGCAACCAGCTCGAATCCATTGATCTGTCCCAACCGGAAGAATCGGAAATTGTAGATACTCTGGAGATAGAACAAACGGAATCAGAAGAATTGGAGCTTTTTCCTGAAAATAGAGATTTCGATGACCTGGTGCAAAGATATGAAGATCCTGATCGAAATGTTTGGCAGAATCCTAACCTGGTCTTGAATAAGTTAGGTGATCTTTCTAACAAAGTGGTGGCTGACCTGGGGGCTGGCACTGGATATTTCTCCTTTAGGATAGCCCAAAATGCGCAAAAAGTTATAGCCATAGATGTAGATGAGCGATTCCTGGAGTATATTGAAGACAGAAAGACCGAATTTCCCGAAGGAATGGCTGATAATATCGTCACCAGGCTGACACAGGAAGATCAGCCCAACCTGGCTCCTAATGAAGTAGATGTGGTACTGGTAGTAAATACCTACCATTTTATTAACAACAGAGAAGCTTATTTCCAGCAGGTAAACGAAGGCTTAAAACCTAACGGAATTCTGGTAATCGTGGATTTCAAGAATGGCAGGATGCCGGTTGGACCGCCGGAAGATATTAAGGTGACCCCTGAAACAGTATTTCAGGAATTGAGGGCAGCCGGATTTCAGGAATTTCAGATTGATGAAAAGAGCCTGCAATATCAATACATTATTATTGCCAGTTAAATAAACCTGTTCCTCTTTATAACTTAATCCAGGCCCTTGGTCAATTTATTTCAACTATTTTTCAGGTGTAAAGATGGGAATTAATCTGCATTTTATATTTTTGTGCCGTGAAATTAGAATATCTGACAAGTCAGAAGCTGGATCAGCTTATTTCAATCGCCATCAGGGAAGATGTGGGAGAAGGAGATCATAGTACCCTGGCCGCTATACCGGCTGATGCTACTAACCAGGCCCGGCTGGTCATGAAGGCCGATGGGGTAATTGCCGGGTTGGAACTTGCCAGAAGTATATTTCACCAATTGGATGAAGGTTTGAATGTAACCCTGTTTCATCAGGATGGAGATCAGGTAAAACAGGGTGATGTGGTTTTAAAAGTGACGGGAAAGGCCCGGTCCATTCTCACTGCCGAACGATTGGTGCTGAATTTTATGCAACGGATGAGTGGAATTGCCACCTATACCCGATCACTAACAGACCTGGTAGCAGGTACCGGAGCCAGGATCCTGGATACCAGGAAAACCACTCCCGGGATCAGAATGATCGAAAAATGGGCTGTAACAATTGGAGGCGGTCAGAATCACCGGTTTGGCCTGTTTGATATGATCATGTTAAAGGATAACCACATTGATTTTGCTGGTGGGATCTCAAATGCTATCAAAGCCACTCATCAGTATCTGGAACAAACTGGTAAATCTCTGAAAATTGAAATTGAAACCAGGAATTTGAAGGAAGTGGCAGAAGTGATAGAAGCCGGAGGTGTGGATGTGATTTTATTGGATAATATGGATATTCCAACTTTGAAAAAAGCAGTGGAAATGGTGGCAGGCCGATTTAAAACCGAAGCTTCCGGTGGCATTACTGCTACAAATTTAAGAAAAATAGCTGAAACCGGCGTAGATTTTATTTCGGTGGGGGCTTTGACTCATTCCTATAAAAGCTTGGATATGAGTTTGAAAGCAGATTAATCATTGTTTACAAATATTGAAATGGTAATAAAAACAAAAAAATACAAATTAGAGACGGGCACCTACATAAAATTAGGCATGAGGAACATTCTGCGGGAACAATGGTGGGTATCTTTAATTGCTTTAGCTATTGCTTCCGGGGCCTTTTTTGTGTGGTCCATCTGGTGGATCTTAGGCGCGTTAATAGCCTTAATCCTATATGCCCTATTTTGGCTGATACAGTTTACCGGAGTCACCCAATTGGAACAGAATAAGATATTATTTGAAAGGTTGAATTATGAAATCACCAGCCAACAGATCATGATGAAAATAAATCCGCGGCAGGGAATGCCGATCAAATGGGATAATATCAAAAGGGCTTTGGTGGGTAAAGATTATTTTCTGCTGGTGGTGAGTAAGGCGCAGATGATCCATTTGCCTTTCAGGATCTTTAATTCAGAAAATGAAAAAAAATTCATGGAGTCTATTCTAAAGAGGAAAGGATATTTAAAATAATTTTTTCATTTAGAATGCTAGTATTTTTTGAGCGGAAGGATAGTATTCTTCCGCTTTTTTCTTTAGTATGGGTCTGGATTCTGTGGGTAAAATGATTTATTATGGATTTCCAACAAGCAAAATTAAAGGCTGCTAATTATTGCACCTATCAGGAAAGAACCCAGGGACAGGTACGGCAGAAGCTCTATCAATGGGGCTTAAAGACTGATATGGTAGAACATATCATTACAGATTTGATCACAGAAAATTTTATTAACGAGGAGCGTTATGCCATTAGCTATGCCGGAGGAAAATTCAGGATGAAAAAGTGGGGCCGGTTAAAAATCGAAAAAGCCCTCCAACAACAACAATTGTCGCCATACTGCATTCATAAAGCACTGGAACAGATAGATGCTGAAGCATATAACGAAACCTTAACAGAACTCATGCACCATAAAAATAACAAGATCAGGGAGCCGGATATTTTCATTAAAAGGCAAAAGGTCGCCACTTTTCTGATCGGGAAGGGATATGAACCGGATTTGGTCTGGGATCTGCTGAAGGATGCCATTAGCAGTTGATTGGTAAATTTACTACTGATATTGTTAGAAACGTAAAAATGTTTCTCGGAATGGTACAGGTTAATTTTGCTTTCTGCATTTTAGTGTATATGCTACATTGCCTCATCTTTTGTCCTGGCCGGACGGGCGGTACTTTTTGCCTTGATGCAAAAAGTACCCAAAAAAATCAAGACAGAAAAAAATTCCCGCACCTGCCGCGGCCTTTACGCTGGGGGCCATCATAGCCTGGCACACCGTCGTACCTGCATTTTTTGTCGGGCCCTCGCTTCTTTAGATTAGCTAATTATCATAATCCTCATGTAATCATAAAATCATAGTTTAGACAAATTCAGCGGCAGTCAGCGGTCGTTGGTAGGCGGTCAAAGAATTCGTTATTATTTAATTGTTTTTTGCCTGAATTGGGGGATTGCTAAAAAAGGAGCCTTCGGTTAAGCAGCAGCAAGATCAGGAAAACCACCAGAAATCTGCTGGCATGCGCAATGGGAATACCTTCCAGACCATAGTATTGAGTGAAAAACCAAACCAATCCAAGGTAAAACAGGGCTGAGCCCAGCTGTAATAATATAAAAGTGATGGTACGAGCCTGGGCTGATACAATATAGGTCAGCAGATAGCAGATGATGCTGAAGAAATCTCCTGCCAAATGAAATTTAAAAAGGTATTTGGCATCTTTAAACTCAGGACTGAATAAAAGAATAATGATGGTTTCCCTGAAAAAGTAAATTAACCCCAATCCGGCCAATGTCACAGGTATTACCAGGTGTAATACATCATTGAGATAATTTCGTAACTTGTCTGTATCAAAGATCAGGGCACTGACCTGGGGATAATAAATTACCCCTACAGTAGTCAAAAATAAATGCATATAGCTGTCTGATAATTTTACTACCGCCTGCCAAAAACCGGTGGTTTGGAGTCCGAAAGTTTCAATAGCATAATACCTTACCAGAAAGTCCGTAAGCTTTGAAAAAACAAGCACACTCAAGGACATCACCATAAACTGCCAGAGATACTTATTGATCTTATTAGAAAAACGGAGACGGGGTATCATAATTAAATGATATCGTGTTGCCATAATCAGAGATATGATAATTCCGGCTGCTTGTCCTGCCCCTAAAATCAGCAAAGCTTGTCCCATATAAAAATTTTCAGCCCCCCAATAAACCAATGAGATCAGCAAGATACTACAGATGATGTTGGTGATGGCATATATAATTGCTTTTTGCAGGCTAAGGATCAAAGCCAGCAGGAATAAGTGGATCATAAATACCAGGGAGGAAAAAATTAACCAAAAATAAAAATCCTGCTTTGATAGCTGCACAGTGAAATACTGGAGAAAAAAGTCACGGAAGAAATAGATTATGAGAGATGTTAAAGCAAACAGCAGGATGTTATAAAATAAGGTACTGCCTACAATTTGCTTTCTCTGTTTTTGGTCAAGATGTTTTTGGGTTATAAGGCTGGAAAATCCCCGGTTGATGCCATCATTAGGCAACTGGATAAGCATGCTGAACAAATTCTGAAAATGAGCCAGTAAAGTGATGCCGGTAGGACCAAAGAAAACGGCAAAGATCTTATTGACAAATAATATGCTGATAGATTTAAATGAGATAAAGCCGACATTCCAGTATAGACGCTTGGATGAGGACATTAATTGTTTTGGGTTAAGGTTGATTTTATTGTATAATAAAAAAAATCATAAATTGTTGGAAATGAAAAAGGGAAAGGGGGTTTAAACAGGGGAAAAATGCAAGCTATATTTTACTTTCTGCTTTATGATGAACATTCTACCTGCTTTTTTTGCTCATGATATTTAGTTACAAGTTGGAAGTCGAGGATCCAACCGCCAATAAAACATTATATGATCAATAGGTATTATACCGCAGATTGTCTTTGATCATCCTGAATGGACTTATGTTATCCAGTTGCAGGGTGAACCGGATATTTTCACCTATATGATTTAGATCGTTGGGAAAATCATTCAGGTAAGTGTCCCCAGCCAGTGGAATGTAAAAGTCCAATACATTCCGGATCAGGGTAAAAGTAAGGCCGGCACCATAGAATATTCCATTAGTATTGTCTGTTAGGCCCACATCTCCGTAAACTGAGAATAAGGGGAAGTAGGGAATGTCGAGATCAATATTTAGTGCTGAAAGCCAGCCAGAGGTAGTAACAGGAACAAAACTTCGAAAACCGCCGTGCCTCAGATCTGTCTGAATATTGAAGGCCGGATAAAGATCAGAAATACCAGCCCGGTCCAGGAACGTTGTTTCCATCAAATAGTCGTAGCTGCCACTCATTCTTAACTGAAAGGCCTGGTCCAGATTGGTAGCATCCAGAAAATTTCCATAATACAACCTGGTTTTTAGAAAAGTATTTTGCAGAAACTGATAGGAAAGGTCAAGTTCCCCTTCCCACATGGTAAAATCTTCCGGCTTTACCCGAACACCGGTTCTGAAGTTGTAGTTGAATATAGGATTTCCCTGGCGGATGTTGTAGTCGGCTGAAATTATGTTATAGCTGTTTGGATACAAGGGCAATGCTTCCACATTTACACTTACCTGGGTGTATTTAATGTCCAGGCGCTGCCGTGGGCTGGTCTGTAGATTAGATGGCTTGATATAAAGAGAAATCCGGGGTTCTATTTTTTCGAATCCTGCATATGATTCAGCAAATCCACTGAATTTAATTTGACGAAATACCTGATCAGGGAATATATTAAAATTAAGTTCAGCGGACCCTGCCAGTTTGTTGAGACCAAAACTGTACATGGGCATCACAATAAAATTAGTTCTTTTGGGTGGGAATATGCTATTGTAAAAGGCACCTCCCAGCATAAATTTGTCATTGGTGTTCAACCCTGCGGTGGGGACAAAAAAGAGCTCGGTTCGGTCTGGCTGGTCCACACTTCCGATTAATTGAAATTTTGGTTTATTCCAGGTCTTGAATAAACCCGCAGTACGGGCCTGATTGTTGGACCGGTTCAACTCCAGCGTTACTTCTTCCGGATCTATTACTACTTTATCTAACTGTTCATGGTTAAGCTGAATGGTTTTACTACCGGTAAAACCATCTATCCACTCAGTAGTTACCGGTTCATTATTTCTGAAACCTACCAGAGGAAATGGAGCCTCTACTCCTCCCTTATTTTTGATGGTAACCTCCACATGTTTTCCTTCCTTATTCAGGTCTGAGATAGCATAATTAATTTTATCCCTGGTTTTTACCAGATCCGAAAAAAACCAGTTCAGGTCTTTCCCTGATTCTTGTTCAAACAATGACTGCAAATCCTCCGGATAAGGATGCTTAAATTGCCAGGTGTCGAAATAAACCTGCATAATCCGGTCAAATTCTTCCTGGCCCAAATAACTGCTGAGATGGTTATACATCATGGCGGTTTTAAAATAAACCATTCGGCCATAGTTCAGGCGCAAAAAATCTTTTGCATTCATATCCAGCTTTTGATCCAGACCTTGCCGGGCCGAAGTTAAATATTCCAATTCGTATAGCTTTCGATAAGGCAATGTTCTTACTCCGCCTTTGGTAATAACCCAATCAATAAAACTGGCTTCTGCAAATACATCCTCACCGCCAAAATAAGTCAATATGCTCCTGTCCGGGTATTTGGTGTCGATATAGCGCATTTCATAATAGGAGTTGGTTCCTTCATCCATCCAGGCATGCATTCGTTCATTGGAACCCAGCACGCCATAAAACCAGTTATGACCAATTTCATGCATGGTAACTAACTCCAGGAAAAATTTGCTGTTAGCCCCTAATATTGTTATGGTGGGATATTCCATACCAGCTCCGGCACTGAGAGCACCATCCACAATAGTCATCACATCGTAAGGATAATCACCAATCCATAAGGAATAATAATAAAGGGCATCTTCCATATATTCCAGGGCATCTTCCCAAACATCATAATTTACATCAGTATATAGGGCCTGAATAGCTACCGTACGACCGGAATGGGGTAGTTCAACTTCCCCTAATAATACCCGGTATTTTTTATCAGCAAACCAGGCAAAATCATGGACATTTTCCTGGGTGAAGCGAATGGTTTTGAGGCTGTCGGCAGATTCCTGAAAAGGAGCTGAATAGCGGTAGAGACTCTCCTGCCATTTTTCCTCGGATAGGCTGTACATAAATTCTTTTTCGGCTTCATTTTGCAAATTCCCGGTTGCTCCTACCACATAATTGGAGGGTAAGGTTATGTTCACCTCAAACCGGCCAAATTCTGAGTAGAATTCACCCTGGTCTAGATAAGGCATGGGATGCCAGCCCCGGGAATCAAAAACGGCGGGTTTGGGATACCACTGGGTGATCTGATATTGTTGTCCAACATGTCCCAGGCGGGAAAATGAACCAGGTAATTTAACCCTGAAGGGTGTAGTGATCATTATTTCCTCTCCACTTGCTACAGGTTCATTGAGGTGAAGTATGGCAATATCTATATGATCTTTATGAAACTCCCACTGAATAGATTCCCCGTTCACCTTGAAGTTCAGGCTGTCAATATAACCCAGTTGACTTTCATCAGCATAATAAAATGCCGTTTTCCCTTTCTGAAATTGTTGCCTGGCAAAGGTGGTTGCCTTGTTTTTATAAGCATTCGGCCAAAGATGGAAATATAACCGGGATAGTTGGTCCGGAGAATTATTGATGTAAGTGATTTCTTCATAGGCATGTAAAAAATGTTTTTCATCATCTAATCTTACATCAATATGATAGTTCACTTGCTGTTGCCAGTACCCGATATTTTGTCCGTTGGCGATTAAAATGATAAAATTTAAACCAATTAATAATGATATATATATTACCCGATTCATTTTATGCATATTTTATAGTACACCTTACATAAAAATAATTTATCAGAGTAGCTTTTGTTATAGATTGCCTTTCCTATTCCAAGGAATTGAAGGGTATAAAAAATGGATGATTCCTGATATACCACAACCTGCTTTCTTTTAATCTTACACGCGGATATTATGTAAAAGAATTAAATTTTTTAACCGATATTTTTTATAGATATTGAAATAAAAGCTATAAAAATATGATGCGTTATATCTTGTTAATGGGTGGGTTAAGCTGCCTGTTATGTTTATGTGCCATGACATCTGATCCACCTGCACGATCAGGCAGAGTGGTTTTTTATAATGTAGAAAATCTATTCGATCCTTTTGATGACAGCCTCAGTCTTGATCAGGAATTTACCCCGGAAGGCGATAAACACTGGACATATTACCGCTACCAAAATAAGCTTCGTAAGACCTTCAAGATCATTTCAGCACTTGGTGAGCTAGACCCTCCGGTGATTATAGGATTGTGTGAAGTGGAAAACAGCCGGGTGCTTAACGACCTGGTACAGAAAACCCCTTTGCAAAAATTTAATTACCGGGTCATTCATAAGGAATCTCCTGATAGAAGAGGAATAGATGTGGCACTGCTATACCGTCCGGATAGCTTCAAACCTATCTATTATGAACCTGTTCCGGTAGTATTTCCCTGGGATAAACATAAGAAAACCCGTGATATCCTGCATGTGAAAGGTCAATTATGGGGTGATACCATCCATTTTTTTATAAATCACTGGCCTTCGCGATATGGGGGTCAAAAAGCCAGCCAGCCAGGTAGAATTCAGGCGGCCAAAACTTTAAAAACACGTACGGATTCTATCTACAGTATTAATTCCGAAGCTAAGATGATTATCATGGGAGACCTGAATGATAATCCGGACGATACCAGCATCCTGACTCTTTGTCCAAAAGAATCGGATCCTTACCTGATTAATCTTATGACGGGTCAATATGAAAAGGGTAATGGTACCCTGGTATTCAACCAGGCTTTTGGGCAATGGCATTTGTTTGACCAATTAATTATTTCTGCCAGTCTGCTGAAAAACGAGCCAGGTTTAGCTTTGCAACCCAGTGAAGACCGTATTTTTAAACCTGCCTGGCTGCTTGATCCGGTAAAAGGAGTTCCACTGAGAACTTATCAGGGACCACTATACCTTGGTGGATTCAGCGATCATTTACCAGTTTACCTGGATTTGATCAGTCACTAACAAAGTTGAATGATATTCTTTATTTTTTTATGCTGTACAGAGAGGATTAAAACGCTTTCGTAAAAAAGGTATTTGCTAATTTCGGTGCAGGCAGTAACAAATAAAATCATTCTATGTTTATGAATAGACGATAGATCATTTTTTATTCGTCTTACTCAATTTTCAGAGGCAAATTTTTTGTAAATGAATCACTTTTATAAGTTTTTTACAATTACCGGATATTCTTCAAATTTTGATAACCAGGTTTCCACTAAACCCATTGCCAAGGAAATAAATTCATCCTACAGTGATCATTTAAGTTTAACCAGGTTTAATCTTATAGATAAACAATCAATTTTTTTTACTTCAGAAACTTTTGAAGCCGATGATTTCTTTGATGAATCGTACTAGGTCCATTGTGGTGGGGCTTATCGGATTTTTAATCTGCTTTCACCCCGCCCCGGCCCAAATTGACAGCCTGGCTTACCTGGCAGATTCTGTGATGGAAATCAAGGAGAACCGATTGCCTAAGACGGCTTATGCCATTAGTCATGGGCGGGAATTATTTCAAAGACATTGTAATGCCTGTCACATGATCAGCCATGAGCTGATCGGTCCCGCCCTGGCCAGTATATCCAATAAGCGACCATTACCCTGGCTGGTCAGGTTTATCCACAATTCGCAGGAAGTAATTCGCCAGGGAGATGTTTATGCCGGAGGTCTGTTTGGCAGGTATAATGAAATAGTCATGCCTCCCTTTGAATTTCTATCGCAGAATGATATTTATGACATACTATCTTATATCAATAAGGCATCCACTGCAGATTTTCCGGTGGCCGGAGCCAGTCCCAATAATGAAATTGGTCGTGGAGAAGAACCTCCGCCGGTAGAAGCCCTCACCACAGGAGATAATCTTTCTCTGGAAGTTCGGGAAACATCTTTGCAAGTGGGAGGTACTAACCTGGTTTTTTTAGTTGCCATGGCCACCATAACGATCATATCACTGGTCATTTTTGCAATTATTAGTGTTAAAATGTTTAAAAATCTTAGCTAAAGAAGATGCAAATAGCTTTAATCGTACTAAGTGTGATCCTGGTTCTGATCATACTTTTTTTAATGTTTCGCCTGGTAAGGTTGGTTAAGGCTTCTTATAAAACCAAAGAGAAGACGGTGCCCCCCCGGGAAAGGGATTATAATCAGCTTAATGCCATATTCATGTTGGCTTTTCTGATCGTAGGAATGATGGTCCTGGCCTGGTACACATTTACAGCTTCTGAGCAGTTTCTGATTGTAACCGCTTCTGAGCATGGAAAGATCATTGATCAATTAATATTTATTACCCTGATCATAACCGGTGCAGTATTTTTGATTACCCAGGCATTATTGTTCTTCTTTGCCTATTATTATCGTTTCAAACCTCAGCGTCAGGCTTATTATTTTCCCATTAATTACAGGATGGAATTGATATGGACTGTTGTTCCAGCCATTACTTTTATAGCACTATTTATTTTAGGGCTAAATGCCACCACTAAAATCAGGGAAGCCCCTGATGACGAATCAGTGGTGCTGGAAATAGTAGGCCAGCAATTTAGCTGGATGGTTCGGTATCCCGGCAGTGATCACGAATTGGGCAATTTTGATTTCAGGCTGATTGATACTGAAAATAACCTGGGTCTGGATTTTTCGGACCCGGCCAGCCTGGATGATTTTATGCCCAGGCAAATTGTAATTCCCAAGGGAAAGCAGGTAGAATTAAAGATACGTTCGCGGGATGTTATTCACAGCGTATTTTTGCCTCACTTCAAAGTAAAAATGGATGCTGTGCCTGGGATGCCTACCCGATTCAAATTTACACCTACTATTTCTACCGAAGAGATGCGTATGGCAACGGGAAATCCGGAATTTGATTTTGAACTGGCCTGTACTGAATTATGTGGCAGAGGACATTTTGCTATGAAATATATTGTAAAAGTGGTGGAACCAGAGGAATTTGAACAGTGGTATGCCAGCCAAAAGCCATGGTTGGCCGGACATCCTGATTACATTTCAAAAGTACCGGACCAGATCAAGCCTTTGGCCCAGCGAATTATTGATGATTCTGAAAGGGAAGAAGAAGGCTTACAAGATTATAAAATCGGAGTCAGTAATTAATTGTATTTAATGTAGAACCTTATTATAAACTAAAAATGTCAGCTCATCAGGAAAGCTTCATCAGCAAATATGTGTTCAGCACAGATCATAAGATGATCTCCAAGCAGTTTTTGTTTACAGGAATTTTCTGGGTAGTTATTGGCGGTTTTTTTTCCGTTATCATGCGTCTACAGCTGGGATTCCCAGGAATGGATCTGACCTGGCTCAAGCCATTATTTGGTAAGTGGATCAATGATACTGGTCAGCTGGATCCGGAGTTTTACCTGGGTATGGTGACCATGCATGGTACCATCATGATATTTTTTGTTTTAACGGCTGGGTTAAGTGGCACTTTTGCCAATTTGCTGATCCCCCTTCAAATAGGTGCCAGAGATATGGCTTCCGGTTTGATAAATATGCTTTCCTACTGGTTCTTTTTTGTAGCCAGCCTGATATTATTAGCCTCCTTTTTTGTGCAGACCGGGCCCAATGCAGCCGGATGGACTTCTTATCCACCTTTAAGTGCAATGCCTCAGGCCAGTTTAGGTTCTCATACCGGCGTTAGTATGTGGATCATTGCTATGGCCTTTTTTGTGGCATCCATAGCTTTGGGGGGTATAAATTATATTTCAACAGTGATCAATATGCGTACCAGGGGGTTAAAATTTAATCGGCTGCCCCTCACTGTATGGTCATTGTTCTTTACTGCCATCCTGGGACTTTTGACTTTCCCAGTGCTGTTATCCGGCTTGTTGCTTTTGTTTTTCGACAGTAATTTTGGAACCAGTTTTTTTCTGTCCAATATTTATATTGGCGGTGAAGCCTTACCGCATCTGGGCGGCAGCCCTTTGCTGTACCAGCACCTTTTCTGGTTTTTAGCCCATCCTGAGGTATATATAGTGATTATGCCAGCGATGGGTATCATATCCGATGTAATTGCCATCAATGCCAGAAAACCTATTTTTGGATATAATTTGATGGTTCTCTCCTTGTTTGCCATTACCTTCCTTTCAGTGATTGTGTGGGCCCATCATATGTTTGTGTCCGGCATGAATCCATTGCTTGGCAGTGTGTTCAGCCTGACTTCATTCATCATCGCCGTTCCGTCTTCCATCAAAGTTTTTAATTGGCTAACTACCTTATGGCGGGGTAATATAAAATTTACCAGCGCCATGCTTTTCAGCCTGGGGTTTGTTTCTTTTTTCATTGCCGGAGGGCTGACCGGACTTTGGGTAGCTAATTCACCTATTGATATACAAGTGCATGACACCTACTTCATTGTGGCCCATTTTCATTTAGTAATGGGATCTGCTGCTATATTTGGCTTTGCCACAGGGGTTTATCATTGGTTTCCTAAGATGTTTGGCCGTATGATGAATGAAAAATTGGGCTACCTGCATTTCTGGATCACATTTATCGGGATATACCTGATATTTTTTCCCATGCATTATATTGGCATTGCTGGATTTCCCCGCCGATACTATTCATTTACTAATTTTGATGCCTTCAGTATGTTCACTGATTTAAATTCATTCATTTCAATAGCAGCCATAGCCACCTTTGCCGCCCAATTTATATTTCTTTATAATATATTCCACAGTATGTTCAGGGGCAAAAAGGCCAGCCAAAATCCCTGGAGGGCTACCACACTGGAGTGGACTACCCCTATTGTACCGGGACATGGAAACTGGCCGGGAGCAATTCCTACTGTATTTCGCTGGCCTTATGACTTTAGTAAACCAGGAGCCAAACAGGATTTTATCATGCAGCATGTACCTTTTTCTGAAACCCGGGATTCCAACTTCCCCGATGAAAATGACAAGATTCTTTCTGAGGAAGAGGAAATCAAATCAGCAGATATCAAACAAAAGGAAGAGTAAATGTGTAGTTTATATAGGAAATAATCAGAATTAAAACATGGACAATGACATATTATATTTTATTTCAGGATTTTTATCCGGAGCGATTCCCGTCAGTATAATCTTTTATGTATTGATCAGAATCCGAAAGAAAAAGGAGACCCAATCTGAGCGTCAGGGGAGAATGTCGCGAAAAAAGAACCTGAAGGAGCAATTGAAATCTACTCATGAAACCAGGGTGGAAGAAAAAGAAGGGATAAGCAAAACCAATAATTAATCTCAAAGTGAAAATAATTTTTTCATAGTAAAATTATCACACCATGAAGTTGACGGGCATAGTTTTAACTGTAATTGGAGCAATAATTTTTGCCTTTATGATCTATGGGTATATTTTCCCTGACACAGTGCCGAGGGGAGATCGTTTTGCCTGGACCTATAACTGGGCTCCCATCCTGGGTATTTTCATATTGTCTTCAGGATTAGCTCTTTGGGCCATTTCCAGGAAACGTACTAAAGTCAAATAAATAATAACATCATCAACATAAGTTCCTGGAATTTGATCAGGTAATTGTTATCATTCTTTTTCCAGCACATCAGAGAGGTCATAATCGCTCAAAATATGCATCACCATTTTTTCATCGATGGATAAATATCCGGAATCAGAATTAGATCGAAATTCATCTATTTTGGGGAAAAGGGTTTTTGTTTCATAGGCATGAAATATGCCGGGATGTATGTAGTATTTTTTGGATATACTCCGTGAATTGCCCAAACGTTTGGCTACCATATCGATAGCCTTTATTTGCTTTTTATTTTTTTCCTTTTGCGTGTGGAAGTCTCCTAACTCCCTCAATGCTTCAAAGGCATAAACCGTACCCGACCAGGTACGGAAATCTTTTGAAGTGAATTCATGTCCGGAAACATCATAAATATATTGATTCACCATACCGGAATCAATTTTATGCTTTTTGCCCAGTTCATCATAAAACTGGAACAGTTCATAACCCGGAATTTCTTTGCACCTTTTAACCTGTTTGGCCAGCTTTTTACTTTTTATTGAAACATTTTGATAAACGCCCTTTTTCCCTCTGAACTGGAGGTAAATTTGTTTTCCTTTTACCTGTACATGCTTATTTCTGAGTGTGGTGAGTCCAAATGAGCCATACAGCTTTTTATACACTTCATTTCCTATTCTAATGGCCGAATGTTCCATCAGGCTGACCACTACAGCTAACACCTTTCGGGCATCGAATTTGCTCCGATTCAGGTCTTTTTCTACTTGTTTTCTTATAGGAACTAAAGATTTGGCAAATGACAGCAATCGGTAATATTTGGTTTCATTCCTGATTTTAACCCAATGGAGGTGATATTTATACTGTTTTCTTTTTTTCTTATCATATCCGGTTGCCTGTAAATGACCTTCAGGTAAAGGGCAAATCCATACATCCTGCCAGGCCGGAGGGATTACCAGCTTTTTGTAGCGTTCAACCTGACGAGGTTCAATTTTATGTCCTTGCTCATCATAGTAAATAAAGCCTTTCCCCCATTTTTTACGGGTTATACCAGGCATCTTATCAGTTACATAAACCAGTCCGGCAAAGCGGGCAACTTCCTGAGGATCCTCTAAAATTTCCTGCAGTTCTTTTTCATTCATCCAGTTTAAAAAATGAGGATTTAGTTAAAAAATTAAGAGGCTGTCCAATCATTTAATCAGGACAGCTTCTTCTCATTAGGCTAAAGACTCCGATCAGTTATGAACTGCTTTGGAAACTTTTTCTTCAGCCAGTTTCTTGTAATCCTGCAGGGAATCAGATACCTCTTTTAAGGCAGCTTGCCCCTTCACAGACACTTCTTCCAGGTTGGCTTTAATATCCTGGTTGAGTTTTTTAGCATTCTTCATTAATTTTTTCCGTGACTTATCTCCTGATTCAGGTGCCATAAGTAAACCTACAATAGAGCCTGCTGCTGCACCTGTTAGAAGTGCTAAAATTACTTTTGATGTGTTTTTCATTTTTGTAAAAAGGTTTTGGTTTAGCTAATTATAATGAAGATATAATAAATAACGTACAAACAGTACTACTTTGTTTCGAAAAAAATCAAATTAATACATCTAAATAGATATTATAGCGTTTATCAATTAGGATATTGTATCGATAGATTTAATTTGGCAATATTTTTCATGCTTAAATAATACGTTTACCTATTGGAAGTTAAAATAATGTTAATTATATAAAAAAGTTTTGTCTTTGTTGTGTTTTTGATATTATTTGTAAATTAGCTGGCAGCTAAAAAATCAGTATATTTACTGCTATTAAAATGTTTTTTAAAAGCTTAGTTAAATTGCGGAAGTATATTTATTATTAAAAAAATTTTTTTGAAATCAACAATCGCCATATTAATATCCCTTTATTTGATCATAACCACAATGCTACCGGTTAATTTGGTCAATGATTTGCCAAAAATGCAATTTTTGATCTCTCATTTTAAAAATCATCAGCTGGTGCCGGAACAAAAAGTTAATTTTTTTCAGTTCCTGATCATGCATTATAATCCCTTTTCCAAACATACTGCAGAGGGTCCGCATTCTGACTTGCCATTTTATCATTCAATTATAGGTGGTGCCGTGTTCATTCTCACTGAAATGATGCTTCAGGCTACCGTTTCCAAAGTATTTATGCAGGTTCATAGATCCAAACTTCGACAATTACATGCTATTCAATTGGTGAAAACTGCCTTTAAACCTCCTAAATTTTAAATACCACCTTCTTCTATTCCTGAACGGACCTAAAAGTTAGTCCAGCACAGGAACTTATTTAATTTTATTCTTCCTATTTCTCTAGTTTTCTCATTTATGATTAACTCACTAATTTCTTTTAGCATAAAGAACAAGCTGATCATTTTTCTTGCAACCTTCACCATGGTAGCATTTGGTATCTATTCCACTACCCAGATCCCTATCGGTGCGGTTCCGGATATTACAAATAACCAGGTACAGGTAATTACTACCTCCAGAAACTTGTCTACTCTGGACGTAGAACAATTCATTACTTATCCAGTCGAGCTGGAAATGGCTAATTTGCCCGGAGTAAAGGAAATAAGATCGGTATCGAAGTTTGGACTATCGGTGGTTACCATAGTATTTGAAGATGATTTAGGCACTTATCTTCCCCGCCAGTTGATCGCAGAAAAAATCAAGTCGGCCCAGGAAAAAATACCCCAGGGTTTTGGAACTCCGGAAATGGGTCCTATAACTACCGGATTGGGGGAGATTTATCAATATACGGTAGAAACCAGGCAGGGATATGAAGAGCAATATTCTATTCAGGAGATCCGCACCATCCAGGATTGGATGATCAAAAGGCAGCTGTCGGGAATTCCAGGAGTAGTAGAGATCAATACCTGGGGAGGCTACCTTAAACAATATGAAGTATCAGTTAATCCGGAAAGGCTGAAGTCTTATCAGATAACCTTGGGTGAAGTGTACCAGGCACTGGCTTCAAACAATGATAATACCGGGGGCAGCTATATTGAAAAATCTGCTGAAAGTTATTTTGTACGGGGTGAAGGTATGGTCACATCTTTGGATGACATCAGGAAGATCGTGGTGAAAACCCGAAATGGACTACCTGTTTTAGTAGAAGATATCGGTGAAGTAAAATATGGAGATGCAGTCAGGTTTGGAGCTATTACCGGTAATGGTACCGGGGAAAAGGTGATGGGGCAGATCATGATGCTAAAAGGAGCAAATTCAGCCAAAGTGATTGAAGCAGTAAAAGCACGAATGGCTGAAGTAGAAGCCACATTGCCAGAAGGATTATTTATAAATGATTTTCTGGAACGGACAGAATTGATTCATAAAACCACCAGCACCATTACTGAAAACCTGGTGTTGGGAGCCCTGATAGTGATTTTTGTTCTTGTTATTCTGATGGGAAACCTGCGTTCCGGTTTGATAGTGGCTTCGGTGATCCCTTTATCCCTGCTTTTTGGCCTTTCTCTGATGTACGTTTTTGGAGTAGATGTAAACCTGATGAGCCTGGGTGCCATTGACTTTGGTATATTGGTAGATGGTGCCGTAATTATTGTAGAATTTATCGTGTTCCAGGTCACGAAGAAGCAGGCAGAACTTAAATTATTAAAAGGTCAGGACTTACAGCAGGAAAAAGATAATATTGCCATAGATTCTTCCTCCCGCATGATGAGGTCAGCTATATTTGGTCAAATCATTATCCTGATCGTTTTTATTCCAATTCTTTCTTTGACCAATGTAGAAGGCAAGATGTTCCGGCCTATGGCTCTGTCATTTATTTTTATTTTAATAGGTGCCATGATCCTTTGTTTAACCTATGTTCCTGCCATTTCTGCCATGTTCATTAAACCACCTAAGAAAGGCAAAGTTACCCTGGCTGACCGGATCATGAATTTCTTGCATAAATTTTATGATCCCACTATCCGGTATGCTCTGAGTCACCGGAAACTGGTGATCTTTACTTCCATATTGCTGTTGGGAGCTACGGTTTTTACCTTTATCAGGATGGGAGGAGAATTTATACCCACCCTGGATGAAGGGGATTATGTAATACAGCCTGTCTTAAAACCGGGAACATCACTATCCGAAACGATCAGGATCAACACCAGCATCGAAAACATATTGCTGGAAAATTTTCCTGAGGTGGAGCAGGTGGTTACCCGAATTGGAGCTGCTGAAGTACCCACAGACCCGATGTCCATGGAGATGTCTGATATAATAGTTATTTTAAAAGATAAGGATGAATGGGTTTCAGCTGACTCCAAAGAGCTTTTGGCCGATGAGATGAAGGAAAAACTGTCTGTGATCCCAGGCATCGGGTATGAGTTTACCCAGCCTATTGAAATGCGGTTCAATGAGCTGATCACCGGAGTTAGGGCAGATGTGGCAGTGAAAATATATGGAGAAGACCTGGACCTGCTTTATGAAAAAGGAAATGAAATAAAGAACCTGATCAATCGGGTGGAGGGAGCTTCAGATGTCAATGTAGAACAAATTGTAGGTTTGCCCCAGGTTTCCGTGGTTTATAATCGACAGAAACTGGCCAAATATGGATTGAAAATTAATGATTTGAATGACATGATCCGAATGTCATTTGCCGGAAAAACAGCCGGGTCTGTATTTGAAGGTGAGAAGCGATTTGATATGGTCGTAAGACTAAACGAACATTACCGGAACAACCTGGAAACAATTTCTGATTTATACCTGGACTTACCGGGCGGTGGTCAAATCCCTCTAAGGGAAGTGGCTGATATAACTTTTAAGACAGGACCTGCTCAAATTTCCCGGGACAATACCCGTCGCCGGATCGTAGTTTCAATCAATGTTAGAAATCGCGATGTGGAATCCCTGGTTCAGGAAATCCAGGATATTGTCAATAAAAATATCTCTTTACCAGATGGATACTATGTTACTTACGGTGGACAATTTGAGAACCTGCAACATGCCAAAAAAAGATTGATGGTGGCTGTGCCGGTGGCTTTACTTTTGATTTTTGTGCTTCTGCATTTTACTTTTAATTCTATCAAACAGGCGGCTTTGGTATATTCTGCTATCCCTCTGGCTGCCATAGGAGGGGTGTTTTTTCTTTGGATCAGGGGAATGCCTTTTAGTATATCAGCCGGAGTAGGATTTATTGCCTTGTTTGGTATAGCCGTATTGAATGGCATTATTTTAATCAGCTTTTTTAATGAACTAAAGTATGAGGAAGGGATAAAGGATATCCGTCAAAGGGTACTCACCGGCACTAAAATGCGGTTGCGTCCGGTGATATTAACCGCAGCTACGGATATTTTAGGATTCTTTCCCATGGCCTTTTCTACTTCGGCCGGAGCTGAGGTACAAAGGCCATTGGCCACCGTTGTGATCGGAGGACTATTTACCGCTACTTTTTTGACATTGGTGGTTTTACCCGTTATCTATTATATTTTTGACGAAATGGAAATTTCTTGGAAACCCCATTTCAAGGTTTCCCGGGCAGCAGGGGGTATCCTGTTGATCTTTGCCCTGTTGTTGCCGGCCTGGAGCTGGGGACAGGAAAAAAAGACCATCAATTTATCAGATGCTATTCAACTGGCTTTTGAAAATAATGCCCAATTACAGGCTTCTGAGCTACAGATTGAAAAAAATCAGAAGCTGCAAAAAACCGCTTTTGATCCTGGGAGTACCATGTTGTATTTGGGCACTGAGGAAAATAGTTATGATATGGAAAATGATGGGATTGATTCCTATGGATTGCAGCAAAGCATTCAATTCCCCACGGTGTATACAGCCCAGTCCAAAGTGTTAAAAACAAGTACCCGGATGAGCCGCTACAATTTTCAGATGGACCAGCGAACCATTGAAAAGAACGTATCACAAGCTTACTACCAATTGTTGTACCATCAACAACGTTATCAGATACTCACCTATTTGGACAGCCTTTTTCTGCGGTTTTATCAGGCAGCCAGTCGCAGGTATGAATTGGGGGAGTCTGATTATCTGGAGAAGCTTTCGGCCCAGTCTCAGTATAATCAGATCAATATTAACCAAAAACAGGCAGCTGCTGATATTGCCTCTACCTATGATGTGCTGGCCAGCTATTTGCAGATCAAACAGGAATTTGAAATTAAAGCCGACAGCCTGGAGAAGGTAAATCTGAGTGAAGATAACTTAAACCTGAAAGATCATCCCAGGATTAAATATTTTACCGCCTTAAGTGACATGGCCCAGGCCAAGCTTAATCTGGAAAGAAATAAATTATTGCCAGGAATCTATTTTCAATATTTTCTGCAAAATGTAAATAATCAAACCGGCTTTTTTGGCTATCAGGCAGGATTAAACATTCCCCTCTGGTTTATTCCTCAAAGTGCCCGGATCCAGTCGGCCAAAATACAAAACGAAATTACCGGTTATCAGGCCCAGAATTACCTGGTCAATCTGGAAGCTGGATATGACCAACTGGTATCGCAGCTCAATAAATATGAAGTAGCCTTGCAGTATTTTAGTGAACAGGGAATCCAGATGGCCAGAGAACTGGAACAAGTTTCCGGTAGACAATACCAGGAAGGGGAGTCCGGCTATCTGCAGTACATTCAGAGTTTGCAACAGGCTGCCCGGATCAGGCTTTCATACCTTGATAATTTAAATCAATATAACCAAACTGCATTTGAACTTAAATACATACAATAAAAAACGCTATGGAAAAGATAATCACTCAATTTTTTGTTGCAATAATGGCTTTGACCTGTTTCACTGCCTGTGATCAAGGACAGTCAGCATCGGAGCCTGAGGAAGCCTCCCTGGATTCGTCCAGGAATTATCATATCACCCTGACCCAGCAGCAAATAGACGCAGTAGATCTTAAATTGGGAAATATTAAAAAGATGTCCCTGGAAAACACTATAAAAGCTAATGGGTATACCCATATTCCACCTCAATATATAGCCTCGGTGAGTGTATATATGGGGGGCTATATTCAGCAAGCTAACCTGCTGGTGGGGGATTACGTAAAAAAAGGCCAGGTTTTAGCTATTTTAGAAAACCCAGAATACCTCGATCTTCAACAAAAATACCTGGAAGCTAAAAGTCAGCTGAAATTCCTGGAAAATGAGTTACAGCGGCAGCAAACCCTGAATCAGGAAAATATTAATGCCAGAAAGGATCTTTATAAGGCTGAAGCAGATTATCAACAGGCGCTGGCCCTTTATAATAGCACCCGGGAAAAGTTGAAGATGATGCATATAGATCTGGAGAAAGTAGATCAGGGCAATTTTACTTCCCGGGTATTTATTGTTGCTCCAATCAGTGGCTATATCAATGCAAATAATGCTGAAATAGGCAGATATATTGATGCCAGGGAAAGTATATATGAAATCATCAATAAAGATCACATGCACCTGGAACTGAATGTGTTTGAACAGGACATTCTGAAGCTGAAAAAGGGACAAAAGGTACATTTTAATTTTCCCAACCAGGGTGATCAACTGTGGCAGGGGGAAGTATTTCTGGTAGCCCAGTCTCTGAATGATGAAACCAGAACCATCCAGGTACATGTGCATATTGAAAATGAAGATAAGATAGCTTTGATGGAAGGAATGTACGTAAATGCTAATATTGTGGTGGGAGATGGAGAATCCAAAGCCCTGCCGGAAAATGCCATCGTTCGCTCCGGTCAAAAATCCTATATTTTTATAAAAGATAATAGCAAGGTAAATCAGACGGCATTTAGTAGGGTTGAAGTCAGTACTGGTATTTCCAATAATGGATGGGTAGCCATAGAGCCTGTAGACAAGGTCAATGATCAGGCTGAAGTGGTGGTAAATGGTGCATTTTACCTGCTTACTGCAATGGAAAATAGTGAGGAGATCTGATCAGTGAGTTAATTATTCAAAAATAACCCTGATATTTTGGTTTATGACAGGCTAATTCTGGCAGTTTGTTTTTTTTAATGGCATAAGTAGTTAATTTTGGCTGGAATTTTTGTTAAGGGAACAACTCATGCAGATAATAGAAGTAAAAGATCAAAAGACTGCCAAAGAATTTTTGATGCTGCCGGTACGGCTTTATAAAAATGAAAAGCATTGGATCAGACCCCTGGATAATGATGTGAATAACGTTTTTGATCCTCAAAAAAATAAATATTTCCGACATGGAGAAATAACCCGCTGGATCCTGATAGATGGCAGCCAAACCATTGGCCGGGTGGCAGCATTTATCAATAAAAAAACTGTTCACAAAGACAATGATCAGCCTACCGGAGGCATAGGTTTTTTTGAATGTATTAATGACCAGTCAGCCGCTGATCTTTTATTTAATCAATGTAAACAATGGCTGGAGCAAAGGGGCATGGAAGCGATGGATGGTCCTATTAATTTTGGAGACCGGGACCGCTGGTGGGGATTGCTGGTGGAAGGGTTTGATAAGGAACCAAATTACTGTATGCCTTATAATTTTCCTTACTATCAGCAATTGTTCGAAAATTACGGGTTTAAAAATTACTTTGAACAGTACACCTATGGTAGAAAAGTGCTTAATCCTTTATCTGAAACTTTAGCAGCCAAAGCGGACCGTATTGCCAGAAACCCGGCCTACAGCTTTCGCCATATTGAAATGAAGAAACTGGATAATTATACTGATGATTTTAAAAATGTTTATAATAGTGCCTGGGCTCATCATTCCGGAGTGCCTAAAATGAGCAGCCTGCAGGCAAAGAACGTGATAAAGCAGCTTAAACCCATTATGGATCCTGAAATATTATGGTTTGGCTACTACAATGATGAACCTATTGCTTTTTTCATTATCCTGCCGGAAGTGAATCAGCTTTTTAAACATGTGAATGGAAAAATGGACTGGTTGGGTAAAATAAAATTCTTGTGGTACAAGTATCGTAAAAGTTGTAGAAAAATGTATGGCCTGGTGTTTGGTATTGTGCCTGACCACCAGGGAAAAGGCGTAGAAGGAGCCCTGATCATGGCTGTACGAAAGCAAGTGCAGGATGTTAATTATAAATATGAAGATTTTGAAATGAACTGGATTGGAAGTTTTAACAAACGAATGATTCACCTGGTTGAACAGGTTGGGGCAGAAATTGCCAAGCGCCATATCACTTACCGCAAACTGTTTGATGAAACAAAACCTTTTAAGCCGGCTCCCGATATAAAAGGTTAAGGAAAACAGTTAACTATTTAATATCGAAAGATGGAACTGGTAGAAGTCACCAATCAAAAATATCGAAAAGCATTCTTACAATTACCGGTTAAATTATATAAAGATAGTAAATATTGGATCCGGCCTTTGGATCAGGATATAGAAGGGGTGTTTGATCCTCAAAAAAATAAATACCTTAAAGAAGGAAGTAGTATCAGGTGGATATTGCTGGATCACCAGCAACAAGTGATTGGCCGGGTGGCAGCATTCGTCAACAAGAAAACCGCCTATACTTTTGATCAGCCAACCGGAGGTATAGGTTTTTTTGAATGCATAAATGATCAGGCAGCTGCCAACAAACTATTTGAGCAAAGTAGGGAATGGTTGCAGCAGCAGGGAATGGAGGCCATGGATGGGCCTGTAAATTTCGGAGATCGTGATCGTTGGTGGGGCCTTTTGGTCGATGGGTTTAATATTGAACCAAATTATTGTACACCCTACAATTTTCCCTATTATCAGCAATTGTTTGAGAATTATGGATTTCAGCTGTATTTTCGCCAGTATACCTATGCCAGGATGGTTCATGAAGATGGACTGGCCCCTCAAATCAAACAAAAAGCAGCTTTGATCAGGGCTGATCCTGATTATACCTTCAGGCATATTGAAAAAAAACGCCTTGAACTTTACGCTGAGGATTTCAGATTTATTTTCAATAAAGCCTGGAGAAAACATTTGGGGGTAAAGGAAATGACCCGGGAGCAAGCCGTTTCTATTATGAAAAAGCTAAAACCAGTACTGGATGAAAGGATCATTTGGTTTGGTTATTATAAAAAAGAGCCAATAGCCTTTTACATTAACCTGCCGGAGTTGAACCAGATCTTTAAATTTGTTCATGGAAAACTTAACTGGTGGGGAAAATTGATATTTTTGTACCATAAGTACCGGAATACCTGTGATAAGATGTTTGGGGTTTCATTCGGAGTTATTCCTGAATTTCAGGGAAAAGGTATTGAAGGGGCCATTGTAGACGCTTTTTCTGAGTTTGCCTGGTCAGATAAACATCCCTACAAAACTTATGAAATGAACTGGATTGGAGACTTTAATCCGAAAATGATGCATGTATGTGAAAATGTAGGCGGCAGAATCATTAAAACACATATTACCTATCGCAAGTTGTTTGATGAAACAAAAGCCTTTGAAAGAGCGCCCATCATTTCATGATTTTTTAATAATTGGAAGTAAAAAATATAATTAATAAAATAAAAAATAGTATGAGTTTAGTTGTAATTGGTTCTGTCGCTTTTGATGCCCTGGAAACTCCTTTTGGCAAAACAGACAAAATAATTGGTGGATCTGGCACTTATATTTCCCTCTCAGCTTCTTATTTTGCACAAAATATCAATATAGTGGCAGTAGTAGGAGGTGACTTTCTGCAATCAGATATTCAAATGATGCAAGCCCATGGTATAAATACTGAAGGATTACAGATCAAGGAAAATGAAAAATCATTTTTCTGGTCAGGCAGATATCATAATGATATGAACACCCGGGATACATTGGTTACCGAACTGAATGTGTTGGAGCATTTTGACCCCATAGTACCGGAAAGCTACCAGGGATGTGATTATTTAATGCTGGGCAACCTGGCTCCGGCTGTACAAAAGAAAGTTATAGAACGTATGCAACGTCGACCCAAGCTGATTGCCATGGATACCATGAACTTCTGGATGGATATTGCCTTGGATGACTTAATGGATACGCTGAAACTCATTGATGTTTTGATCATCAATGATTCAGAAGCCCGTCAGCTATCTGGAGAATTTTCCCTGGTAAAGGCGGCCCAAAAGATCATGACATTCGGACCTAAATCGCTGATCATTAAAAAAGGAGAACACGGGGCATTGTTGTTTGCTGACAATCAGGTATTCTATGCTCCGGCTTTGCCTTTGGAAGAAGTATTTGATCCAACCGGCGCGGGAGATACGTTTGCAGGTGGATTTGTGGGTTATCTGGCCAAATATGATGATTATTCTTTTGAAACCATGAAGAGAGCAGTGATCTACGGGTCAGCCATGGCTTCTTTTTGTGTGGAAAAATTTGGCACCGAGCGTTTACAACATTTAAAACCAGAAGATATCAATCAAAGGTTTCAGGATTTTGTGAAGTTGGTGAAATTCGATAGTTTGGAAATTTAACAGCCAGATCGATTTGGGAAAAATATTTAACAGGCTCCTGTTGATCCTGACTTTATTGGTGTATGCCAGTGTATTGGTCTCTCCGGATTTTTTATGGGTTACCGGATTCATATCATTGGGAATTCCATTGCTGCTGATTTTTCATCTTTTTTTATTACTGATTTACATTGCCCAAAGTAAGCGGTTATTGATCTATCCTTTGGTGGCACTAGTAGCTGGTTTTCCCTTTATCAGGGCCACATTGGCTATTAATCCTGACAACAATGAAGAATTAGCCAACCTGGAGGTGCTTAGTTTTAACGCCCGGTTCTTTCGGGAGTACCGGGATCAAATTCACGGAGAATTATCCCAAAATATGATGGACTGGGCTATTAATCAGGAGGTGCAGATCATTTGTTTTCAGGAATACTACAGCCACCCTGAATATGATGAACTGAATACCATCAAGCAATTCAGGCAAAAGGGGTTCGAGTTTTATGGTTTGGATTTTAGTGAACCGGATCCTTTTCATGGACTGGCAATTTTCTCCAAATTCCCTATTATCCATCAGGGGACTATACCTTTTGCCGTGGAAACCTATAACGGGGCAATTTATGCTGACTTACTAATGAATGAAGATACTTTGAGGGTATACAATCTGCATCTTAAATCCATGGGTATAGAAGGAGATGAAGTGATTTCTCCCAAAATCCGGGACAAGTACCGGAGTATTGCCTCCCGGTTTAAAAATGGCGTGATGGAAAGGGCCCGGGAGATCAATGATATTTATGACCATATTTCTGTCAGTCCTCACCCGGTGGTTGTATGCGGCGACTTTAATGACGTGCCTTACAGCTATTCTTACTTTAAATTAAAACAAGACCTGAATAATGCCTTCGAACATGGTGGTAATGGCTTTGGCTTTTCCTTTAATGGCAAGCTTGGGTTTTTAAGAATTGATAATCAGTTTTTTAGCGACAGGATCAAAATACATGGTTTTAAAACAATGCGAAATATGCCTTTATCTGATCATTTCCCTATTAAAGGGTACTATTCTTTGGAAGAAAGTAAGGAATTGTAAAGGAATAACTATTTTAATAAAATATACCGGTTCAAACAAAGGATCAACCTGCCTGTTCTACTAGAAGAATTTTTTATCACAAACTGATTTTTTGTCATCAGACTAAAGACACCAACATATTTTTTGGTATTAGTGCTCATGGCTGTTTACTCCGGGATTCAGGCACAGAATGATACAATAGAGGAGGCCCCTTTAATGCTTCAGGAAATGGTGGAGCAGCTAAAGGCGGATAGCAGCGCCAGGGATCCTAATAACCTGGAAATTGATGGCTTGGTAGTGGATGAAACCTTAACCAAGGTGGGGCGGGATTTTTATGAGATTTTTTATAATCGCTGGCAGGCGCCACCTCAGGCTAAGAATTACACCATATTTATTCGAGAAAAGCCAGTACCCGGATTTGGCACATTAATATCAATCAAAGTAGTTGATGACGAAATTTTTTCTCAGCGTGTTCCTCCCAGATTTGAAATTGTGGAGGAGTATGCTCAATATGCGACATATTTAACTCAAAACTTCCTGCTGGATCAGGCCCGGATGAAAGATCAACTGGAAAGTCAGGACCAGTCAGGAAGCGGAATTTTTTAATAAAATCAATTTTTTATGCATTATTTGAAAGTTGCAAGATTTTTATTTTTCCATCTTTTTAGTTTACTTTTAGCTGTTTCCACCCTGCAAGCACAGGATTTTGTGTTTGAATTTAAAAATCCGGCATTTGGCGGAGATACTTTTAATTATCAGTGGCTTTTAAATTCAGCCCAGTCACAGAACACCCTGACAGAAGAAAGTGAGGGTAGACCAGATGACCCTTTGGACGATTTTCAACAGAGCCTTAACCGACAGATACTTTCTCAGTTGAGCCGTCAAATTGTGGTAAATCAATTTGGTGAAAATGGATTACAGGAAGGACAATACCAGGTGGGCACCTTCAACATTGATGTGAGTCCAACACCGGACGGCGTTCGAATTTCAATCATTGATACTGCAACCGGAGATGAAACCTCTGTGGTTGTACCTTTTTATTAAAAGTTAACAAGCCTTTGGTACTATGTCATTTTTTAAATTAAAAAGCCTTTTTATAACCCTGGCTTTACTGATGGGTGCATGTTCTCCTTTTTTCCATCAACCGATGTCCACCAGGCCAGCCAGACTGGGAACAATGACTACTTCGATGAAGGAGTTAAATGTGCTTCCTCCGCCTGAAGATAAGATCGTTGCGGCTGTTTACAAATTCCGGGACCAGACCGGACAATACAAGGAATCGGATGGTGGTGTAAACTGGTCCACAGCTGTAACTCAGGGGGCCACATCTATATTGCTACGGGCCCTGGAAGAATCAAACTGGTTTATACCTATTGAGCGGGAAGGTTTATCCAACCTTTTGAATGAAAGAAAGATCATCCGCTCATCCAGAGCCAATTATGGTCCACAACAGGAGCAGGATCAATCTTTGCTGCCACCTTTATTGTTCGCTGGCGTTCTTCTGGAAGGAGGGATTATTTCTTTTGATTCCAATATACTTACAGGAGGAGCCGGACTCAGATATTTTGGAGCAGGAGGATCAGGGGAATATCGCCAGGACCGGGTTACCATTTACCTCAGGGCCATTTCTACCAGTAATGGACGCATATTAAAAACAGTATATACTTCAAAAACTATATTGTCTCAAAAAGTTGATGCAGGCTTATTCCGGTTTGTAAAATTCAAACGTTTGTTAGAGGCTGAAACAGGTTTTACCTATAATGAACCAACTGAACTTGCGGTAAGAGAAGCCATTGAGAAAGCTGTTTTCAGCCTTATTGTTGAAGGTGTGCAAGAAGAGCTTTGGCAATTTGCCCAGGAGGATGAGCGGACATCGCTGATACTGGATCAGTACCAGGAAGAAAAAGACCGGAATTATAATTTAGATGAATTTGGTATTTTCCAGGACCAACGCCGGAAAGATTTTGCCCTGGGATTAAATATAGGTGGACTTTCTTATGCCGGTGATTTTGCCGAACCTGTCATTAGACCTGCCGGCGATATCTCTTTTGGATATAATGGACTGGAGCCGCTGACTTTTGACCTTCAACTAGGGATCGGACGTCTGGCGGCTGAGCGTAGTTTTGATCAATCTATAAATTATGGCTCGGTAAGCGCTAATTATATATTATTTCCCAGGCACGGGTATTCTCCCTATTTTTCAGTGGGTACAGGATTTATTACAGAAAATGAAAATGATTTTTTTGACTTGTCTAATGATATTTATTTCCAGGGAATAGTGGGAGGAGGTTTCGAGTTTTTTTTAAGTGCTGATCTTTCTGCCAAGTTACATTTTAGCCATCATTATCTGTTTTCAGATCAATTTGATGGGATAGAACAAGGAAAATATAACGATTTTTTTTGGGATATGAAAATTGGCATAACTTATTTATTTCAGTAGCTAAAAGGCATAAAATCAAATATATACAAATTGGAATCCATCGAATTTTCAATTTATAACAAAAGCTACCAACATAATTGTAACTAGTCTGTTACCTCAATAGACGTAAAATCAAAATTTTTTTAAACTTTAAACAATAATGATTATGAAAAAGATATCTATTCTTTTATCATTAATGATGATAACATTTTTTGGCTATTCACAAGAGGATGTCGGTCAAGTCACCCAAACCGGTGAATCTCACAAAGCCAAAATTAATCAAAGAGGCCATGAGGGAATTTCCGGAGGAAATGGTGCTTATATAGAACAAATGGGATATGGCCAGAATGGCGACATTGACCAACTAAAGGCTAATAATTACTCCAAACAAATGCAATCTGGTGAATATAACAGTGCCCGTGCATTGATATATGGGGAGGACAATTATACCATGCAGCAACAGGAAGGTTCTGAAGGTTCGATTTATGCTGGTCAAACTGGTATAGAAAATAAAATTTACCAAAAGCAACTAGGGGAAAATTCTTCCAACTGGGGTAAAGCAGTTCAAAGAGGGAAATATAACCGTAGTGCTCAAAACCAGAAAGGAAGTACCAATTGGGGCTTGGTGAAACAGGAATTCCAACATAACAATGCCTTTCAATATCAGGGAGGAGCCAATAACACAGGTGACATTTTTCAAAGTGGTGTAGAAAATAAAGCTGATCAAACCCAATTTGGGCAGTATAATGAATCTTATATTGAACAAAAGGGTAATAGCATTGGGAAAAATAATTATGCCTACACCAACCAACGAGGTATGGGTAATGTAACTGAAGTTATTCAAACTGGTGAATTCCACAATGCAGAGGTTTTACAAACTGGTTCTTACGGCTCAATAATGATTAATCAAACAGGTATGAGCCATTCGGCTAATGTTACCCAGCGTTAAGATTTTATAAAACCAACTGTAAATTTCCTCATCATCAAAAAATGAGGACCGTTTATCAGGAAATTAGTATTTTTACTATTGAAAATTTCCAATTTATTCCTAAAAAGCAGAAAAGCTGGAGGAGTAAATTGGATTTTTTTATAAAAGAAGCTACAATTCCTCAACAAGGTGGCAAGATGAAGGTTAATAATATGAACATATTAAAATTTATTGTATCAATTGATGAAAGCAATATATTAAATGTTCAATCAAATGGATTGAACATGAGTTTTAAATTACAAGTAGATTCTTTATTTCTGGTCAATTAGCTTCCATCATATTTTTTAAAATCAAATGCATCGATATAAAAATTATTTATTCAGACTTCCATTCATTTTAATTTTTTTTACTTTGCCATTTTTTTATTTTTCTTGTCAGGAGGATACCATTGTAGATTTAAATGATGGCATAATTCGGGGCAGGGTACTGGATTTTGAAACTTCAGCCCCCATTGCAGGAGCCGGCATTACTACCAGTCCGCCTTCCAGCGCTATTGTTTCTGGTTCTTCAGGCTTATTTATGCTGGAGAATCTTGAACCAGGCAATTATTCAGTCACAGCTCAAAAGTTTGGCTTCCAATCTTCTACTGTTAGTGTAGCAGTAAGTGAGGATGAAGAAACCGAGGTGGTGATCTTTCTTGAAAAAAAAAAGTAAATGATTCACTGACAAACCTCATTTCTAAGGAAAAATTCAGTTTTATCAGGAAAAATGATGCCAATTATACCATTTATCTGGCTGAAACAGATGGAACTGCTTTGGAACAAATTGTGTATATTCAGGCCAATAATTGGCAACCTGCCATTAGCCCTGATCGTACAGCTATAGCTTTTACATCTAACCAGAATAATGAATATCATATTTATCTTACCGATCAGGATGGTAAAGAACCAGTAAGAGTTACGGAGCGGGCAATCAACGGTTATCATAACAATGGCCTAGGCTATGCCTGGTCAGCCGATGGGCAAAAGTTCATATTTACTCATTTTGACAACCTTTACCGGGTGGATCGTAGCGGTGAAAATCTTACCCTGATCACAAATGCCGTATCCGGCCGCCATTTTCGGAAATGTGACTGGTCAGTCGATGGAAAAATAGTGATACAGACCGTTGGAGAAAATATATTTGATAATGAGATCTGGTTGATGGATCAGGATGGTGGAAATAAAAAGGTGTTGATCAGCAATCTTACCGGAATTGTGGATAGTCCTAAGTTCACCCCTGATGGAGAACAGATAATCTATACCTATGACATTTCAGGTAATATTTCAACTGCCGGGATACAGCTAAATACTCATATTTTCCTGATGGATTTAGATGGAGAAAATAGCCAGGATATTTCCCTGGATAAAGCAGACAATACCAATGACCTGCAGCCGGATTTTTCTCCTGATGGAGAAAAAATTATATTTGTAAATGCATCTGTTCAGGATCCGGACCAAAGGCACCTTTATGTTATGGACAGGGATGGCGGCAACCGGCAGCTGGTTCTGGAAAAAGGTGAAATGCCTTCCTGGTAGTTTAGGCAGGTAATTTTTGTACGGCTTTACCATAAAAAGAAATGAATTACGGAGAATTAGGAAAATCAAAACTTAAAGTTTCATCCATGGGTTTGGGTCTGGCAGCCTTAGGTCGGCCTGGATACATCAATCTGGGTCATGCAGATGACCTTGAGCAAGATTATGAGGTGGAACATATGGAAAATCACGCTTTTAGAGTACTTGACCTGGCCTGGGAAAAGGGAATACGTTATTTTGATGCGGCCCGCTCTTATGGCAGGGCGGAAGAATTTTTAGGAAACTGGTTAAGATCCAGGCAAATAAGCCCTTCCGAAGTGACCATAGGTTCTAAATGGGGCTATACCTATACGGCCAATTGGCAAATTCAAGCTGAAAAGCATGAAGTGAAAGCCCATACCCTGGAAGTGTTAAAGCGACAATGGCAGGAAACCAGCCAAAATTTGGGTGAATACCTGGATCTTTATCAAATACATTCTGCCACCCTGGAAAGTAAAGTTCTGGAAAATAAAGCGGTTTTAGATGAATTGATATCCCTGAAGGCCAGTGGTGTCAAAATCGGATTAACCTTAAGTGGTGAAAACCAATGGCAAACTCTGGAGAAAGCGTTGCATGTATTTGCTGATGGCCAATTATTATTTGATACGGTACAGGCTACCTGGAATGTATTGGAACAATCTGTCGGGCCGGCCCTGCAACAGGCCAAACAGGCTGGGATGGGAATTATCATCAAGGAAGCATTGGCCAATGGCAGACTTACCGGAAAAAATGTTAATGAATTAAGCCATGATAAATTTAAACTGATTAGGGATCTGGCCCTACGGGCAGGATTAGATCTGGATGCGGTGGCTTTGTCCATTGTACTACAGCAACCTTGGGTTGATGTGGTATTAAGTGGAGCTGCCCGGAATCAACATCTACAGGATAATTTGAAGGCTTTCCAGGTAGAAATGGATGAGTTTTCCGGAAAACAAGTGATGGAAGCTTTAAAAGAATCCCCTCAAATATATTGGCAGATCAGATCTGATTTGCCCTGGAACTAAAAAAGGAGCCATCATTAAAGACAGCTCCTTTATATTTGAAGTTTAAGTTTAATTATATAGTTTCAGCTTCTTCCGGTTCATTTTCCTCTTGTACCTCATCATTATGGGAGGGGTTGGATAGCTTCTGTCTGGATAATTCAAGTTGGAAAAAGCTTATAGTTTCCATTAATTGCTGGGCCTGGGCCGAAAGTTCTTCAGAGTTGGTCGCAATCTCTTCGGATGAGCTGGCATTTTTCTGTGTGATTTGATTTAACTGCTGGATTGCTGAATTAATCTGATCAGCTCCTCCGTTTTGTTCTTTACTGGCTGCTGAAATCTCCTGCACCAGTTTGGCAGTTTTTTCCATTTCCGGAATAATGTTGGATAACAGCTCTCCGGATTTTACCGCCACATCCATACTGGATTTAGAGATGGTATCAATTTCTTTGGCTGATTCCTGACTTCTTTCAGCTAATTTTCGTACTTCGGCTGCAACTACGGCAAATCCTTTGCCATGTTCACCTGCCCGGGCCGCTTCTACAGCCGCATTCAGGGCCAGAATATTGGTTTGACGGGCAATTTCTCCAATTACAGAAATCTTTTCCACGATATTTTTCATGGAATCAACTGTATTACTTAAGGCTTTATTGCTTTCTTTAACGTCATTAGTCAGTTTTAGCGTAATTTTTTCTGTTACCTGGGCATTTTCGGCATTTTGCTGAATATTGGTAACCATTTCTTCCATGGAAGAAGAAACTTCTTCAGTGGAAGAAGCCTGTTCATTGGCTCCCTGAGCTATTTGTTGAGAGCCAGCACTGAGCTGATTACTGGCTGAAGTAATATAACCTGAAACCTGTCTGACCAGTTTGATCACATCCTTGATCTTATTCACCATATTTTTCTGACTGTTCATTAAGTCACCAATCTCATCCTGTCGGTCTGAATGAATATCCACCAATAGATTTCCTTTGGCCAGATCTCCGATAATGCTCACCAATTTTTGGATGGGATCAGTAATAGAGTTGACCAGGTAATTAATAGCTATAAGGCTTATAACCAGGGCTACCAGACATCCTGCCAGGGTCAAATTCCTTAATCTGGCCAGTGTAGTGCCTATAAAATCCACTTCAGGAATAGTAATCGCATTATACACTTCAAATGGAGCATAGAAATCATAATATATCCATTCCCAGTGTCCTTCTACTTTATCATAAATTCTGAACTTTCCATTTTCTGATTCCTGCATGGTAGAAAGCAATTCCTGATTACTGACCTTATCACCTTCTTTCTCGGGGTGGATCAAATAATAGGGATCTCCTGCTAAAGAAATAGTGAAAGGATATCCAGTGGTGAAGTATTTTTTAGCTCTAAACTTGGATTTAAGGAATCCCAGATCCTTTTCTTTACCTCCTACATACAATATCCCCTTAATTTGACCATCCAAATAGATAGGTTCGTAAGCTGTAATATACCAATCATCGACCACAAATGCCCTTCCTCTGAATGTTTCTCCCCGGTTAATCGCCTGAATCACTGGAGAACTATTAGGAATATATGTTCCCACTGCCCGGGTATTATCCAGGTTACGTACATTGGTTGAGACCCTAAGAAAGCCATCATCAATTTTCTGGAATATTGTAGCTGTGATCCCGGTGATTTCTTGAATTTCATCTACCAATTGATAATTTAACTGTAATTGTTCCTGATTGAGTTGCCAGCTGTTAACCTGAACGTAACTTTCCTGCTTGGTTACCTGATTAATGGCCTTTAAGGAAATCAGGCTATCAGTTTCTTCTAATTCACCTACGGAATAGAAGATGTGATTGGCAGACTTTAGGGAGGCATCTACCTGACTTTTTCTTTCCATTACCTGCACTTCAAAAATATTTCGAAGGTCTTCCAGTTGGTTTTGCATTCTTTCATCATTCAAGGTCATTAGGCGATCTTTTTGATTATAATAAATCAGGAAAGCTAACCCGGTGAAAGTAAGGGTAAGAATGATTGAGATAATGAAAAAGAACTTTGATTTTAATTGCATTCGCTGAATAAAACTAAACATAACTTAAGATCATTAAATATTTAAAATTTAAATATAGCATGCTAAAGTTTCCCGGATTATGATTTTTTTTTAAAAACCGGACCCCTGTAATGTTTTGTAAATTATTGATGTTTAGCCAATTAAATAGATAGTGGCATTTTATAAAAGTTGTAGGTAAATTTCTTGGATATCTTAAAGTTTCCTAATTAGGGATTGATTGGTTTAAATTTAATATTTTAATATAATTCCCCTTACAATTATATTTTTCCTAATTTGCTGACTTAAAATAAAAAAAAGTTCTATTTGTTTGGACGTAGTCGCTTAAGCGGGAGTTTGAATATGGCGTGAATATATTATATTTCGGAATATTAAAAATTTGCAAAATTAATAACCTGATACGATCGGACAATGCATTTTATGGGTATATTACAAATAAAAAAGCCTGTTAAGACCTGACAAGCTTTTTTATTGAACATTTATTTTCCTACTTTAGAATTTTTCAAATTGATCATCAGCAGCATGATCCTCCAGATTCAGGGAATATCCACTATGATCTTTTTTAGGAGAAATAGTACCCGTTGGTTTAGAAGAAAAACCGGTTGTGGTTTTTACTTTGGTAGTTACATGAGCTTTTTTAACTTTTCTTTTTCCATTTTCGCCAATATTAAAATAGGAGATGATCTCCATTAACTGTTCAGCCTGGCTGGACAGTTCCTCTGAACTGGTGGTAATTTCTTCTGAAGCTGCAGCATTTTGCTGGGTAACCTGGTTATTATGTGGGAACTACGATCGATGAGCCAACTAATGACGCATTAATATATTTTACTGTGGATTGGAGTTCCCTGAGTGAAAATGAAAAAGCTCAATTATTAATAGATTTAATTAGGTCAATTATTTTCGATCCAAATAAAAATTTAATTGACTTTTACGAATATTTTGAAAATTTTCCTGCTAGTAGTGGCAATTTAATTACATTTTATGCAACAATTGTAATTGATGGTGTAAGTATTCCCATTAGATTTTATTTTGTACAAGGTGAAGAATCATATCCGGTAACTGAAGAATCTCTTCCTTATTATAAAGAAAAAACAATAAAAATAAATGGAGTGGAACACTATATAAATTGTTTAGTTTTTGATTTTTATAGGCCAAATCCTGGACCTTATGCTGGCCGGCCCCCCATTTCATTTTTGGGTTCCACTCGAATATGCAGACATTGTTGAAAATTATATAGGATTTTAACTTTATATATATGAAGAATATATTAATATTTCTTATTACCCTAACTCATTGTTTTTCAAATCAATTTGTATTTGCTCAAATTGATGATGAGACTCAAGATTATGATAAAGTGTTAAGGGATTGTATATACAATCGTTATTATCATGATACAAGTACAGATGTTTTTGCTTTAGCCCAGGATTATGAAATTTTTTTATTAGAAAATAATTATTTGAAAGACAGAAGTAAAGCTTCTTATGAAAATTTAATTGGAGAATTGATTGATAAAAAATTTAATCTGGATGAATTACAACAATATGATAGTTTAGTGCCTCAACTCAATATGTTTACGGGTCCAACCTTTATTCCTCAATTTTTTTGTTTTGAATGGGTAATACTAGCTCATGATATTGTTGAGGTAGATCCAGCCATTATAAAATTTAATAGTATTTGGAATGAAATGGAAGAAAACAAAAGACAACATTGGGATATGAAAATAGTGACGGTTTTACCTGATCAAAATGGGATCAAATTCTGTATCGAACTCCCTTTTTGAGTATGATTGCTACTATTTTTAATACCCAATTTGTTAAACTTAAATATCAAAGCAACTAATCTAATATTGCAAAAGCAGCTTTAAGAATAGCTGCTTTTGTTTGGTGCGCCCGGCACAGGCGATAACTGTAGGGTGCAAGTCCCGGACACACTTGGCAGTAGGAAGTGTTAGCCAAAGGCATGGGTGTCCTGAGTAATTGGAAATCTGAAGGAAGCTTAAGGCAAAATGTGGATTTGACGAACAGGAGGTAAATATTAGGCCTAAGCCTGGGGGCAAGCCTGCATTGGAAGGCGAGACCCAAAATCCATCCGTAACCGGGCAAGGTAAATCTAACAAGTCCACTTGAAAGGAGGAAAGTTTACCATGGAGGATCCTGCCAGCGAGAGCATGTCAGGAAGTCAGCAGCGGCCGTAGTAATGCATGATGGTGATTAATACCCACCTTAGGGTAGGGCAAAATCTTTGAACAAGGAGCAGTGTCTACACAACTGTAAAAGCTATGGCAAAGACAGGAAAATATCAGGGAACCCAGATGAGTTTATTAGACGAATGGGAAAATGATAGCCTTTCGGTGAAGGGGACAGGCGTATTCTGTAAACGAACCTTATAAACGACATTTGCGAAGACAGAGAGATATAAATTATGCATACATTAAAAATCAACCTAATCTGTCAAAGTAGAATTAGTAAGGGTTTTATTTATTTCGATCGTTTTTTGTACCAGATTTTCATATTCTCTTACGGCTTTATCTGTCTCATTAATGGCTGCATCAAGCTTTACTAATGATTCAGATCTGCTGCTTAGTTCTTGTGCATCATCAATTCCCTTATTCACTTCAGCCAGGAATGATTTTCCTTCATTTAAAAACCGGTCCTCTTCCGTAAAGCCATATCCACGCATATTATACATGGTTTGTAATGAATTACGCTCAATTTCATCGGCGATCCTGACTTCCGGTAGATATTCATCAGCCAATTGTTTTGATTTTGTACTGATGCTTGACATATTGATCACTGCCATTCCTCCTAAAACCAGAGAAATCAGTATCAAGAGACCAAATCCAAGACCTAATTTGGTTCCAATCTTTAAGTTTTAAAAATCCATAAATGTGCTCTTTAGTTATCTTTATAATTTGACTATGTTGCTAGTTTAATGAGTGCAATTTGAATTTTTTTTCCAATATTATAATGCTGGCAAATTCTTTCCTTGTATAAGTAATATTTAAAGAGCTTTAACAGGAGTTGATCAAATGGTCAATTTTAAATTGACCATTTGATCAAGAATAATTGTATTATAATAGACAGAAAATCAGATGTATATGATATTGGAGGCCCGATAGCAATTAATGGATGCTGATTTGGTAAAACTCCGGTCAATCCTTACCGATCTTTGGGGAAAGTTCCCTTAGTAATGATTAATGCGGAATAGAATAATAAGATTAGGATTTATGATTTTTTGGAAAAAACTGTACTTTATGCGGATAATCAGGCTGATTCCCGGCCTGTTTTTATGGCATTCCACCAAATAGCAGGAAGTTAAAATTCCTGCTATTTGTGTCATAGTATCTTAAATGAAGTTTAGTATGGAGGATATTAATACAGCTATACAGATAGTCTGAGGATATTTCCGGCTATCTGGTCCAGGGGCAAAATCTTATCTGCCGCATTTAATTTGACTGCTTCCTTGGGCATTCCGTAGACTACACAGGATTTTTCATCCTGAGCAATAGTCTTGGCTCCGGATTCTTTAAGTTCAAGTAAACCTTTAGCTCCGTCATCGCCCATACCGGTTAAAATCACTCCTATAGAGTTACTGCCGGCAAAACGGGCAGTAGATCTGAATAAAACATCCACTGAGGGTCGATGTCTGTTAACCAATGGACCATCCTTTACCTCAACATAATACCGGGCTCCGCTTCTGTTCAATAAAAGGTGCTTATTTCCCGGAGCAATCAAAGCCCGACCCCGGATCACACTATCCCCATTTTCTGCTTCCTTTACAGTTATTTTACAGGTTTCATTTAATCTGTTGGCAAAGGATTTGGTAAACTGTTCTGGCATATGTTGTACAATCACGATACCTGGACAATCAAGTGGTAAAGCTTCCAATAAACAACGAATAGCTTCTGTACCACCAGTGGAAGCCCCAATTGCAACTACCTTTTCAGTGGTTTTGATCATACTGCGGGAATGAATATGGCTTATCACCGCATCTGCCGATAATTTTGGCGCTACGACAAAGTCATTGTAATTTCTTCTTTTGGTTTTGGCAAAAGCCGCTCCTTTGATTACATCGCAAATCTTGATGCGGGATTCTTCGAAAAAGGTTTTGGTATCCAGTTGTGGTTTAGTGATCACATCTACTGCGCCATATTCCAGTGCTCTGAATGCTGTTTCTGTACCTTTTGAAGTTAAGCTGGAAATGATCACCACTGGCATGGGATGTTGGGACATTATTTTTTTCAGGAAAGTAAGTCCATCCATGCGTGGCATTTCTACATCAAGTGTAATCACATCAGGAATTTCCTGCTTGATTTTACTGGCTGCAATATACGGATCAGAAGCAGTACCCATTACTTCAATCTCTGGATCTGATTTGATCAGGCTGGATAAAGATTGTCTTACCACAGCTGAATCATCTACAATAAGTACTTTTATTTTCTTTTTAGCTGATAACATAATAGTCGAAATTCATAAGTGAAATTATGATAAATCCTGTTTACGAATATATTTCATAAACACCTCGCCCGTATCCGTATTAAATCGAATGTTACGGCCTTCACTGCCTCCCAGACTTTTGCCGGTTATTTTAATTCGCTCCTTCTCTAAAGTCTCAAGGGCTACTTGACTGTTGCGCCGGCCAATTTGAAAGTGGAAGCTTTCCTGTTTGAAGCTTTCTGAACCGCCAAATATCTTTGCTATCAGATTATGTTTGTTACTACCCAATTCTACCATTTTCTGAATGAGCTTTTCAATGGCTACATTGCCATATTTTGGGGAAGACAGGCCTTCTCCGTTCCATAAAGGCAGCATATAATGATTCATACCCCCGATCTTTAGTACAGGGTCCCATAAACATACTGCTACACAAGACCCCAGAACAGTTTTGATCTGGTAGGTATTTGATTCAGCAAAAATATGAGATGGATACAAGTAATGAACTTGATATGCTGATTCCGGCTGTTCACTAAAACTTTTCCTCTGCATCAAAGAATATTTCGTTGGCTCCGGTTGCAAAATCATCAATATTTTGGTCTGGTGTGGTTTCTCTGATGTTCACAATAAAGTTACTTCCTTTGTTGATCGTACTTTCAATCATGATCTCTCCATTCAGAAGTTCCAGCAGCGCTTTGGTAACGGCCAATCCCAGACCATGGCCTTTGTGGTTCCTGGTCAATCCGGTATCTAACTGGTTGAACCGGTCAAATATTTTCCCTTTATCATCTTCACTGATTCCGATCCCTTTATCCTTTACTTCAAATTTTAACTGGTCATGTTTGATCTGTACCTGAATAGAAACCTGTCCTTTATCATAACTAAATTCCAGGGCATTGTTGATCAAATTAGCAATAATGATCTGCAGTTTGCCTGGATCAGTAATGAAATAGGATTCATTTGTATCTGATAAGTACTTAAAGTCAATATCGATCTCCTTACTTACGGCTTTATGAGAGAAATTATCCAATACATCAGAAAATATCTTACTGACATCAACCTGAGCCGCTTCTATATAAGTTTCACCTGCTTCAATATCAGCTGCGGCAAAAATATTTCTTAATTGAAAATCCAGATCAAAAGCTTCCTTATAAATTAAAGAAGACATTGATCTGATCTTCAGCGAAAGGGTATCATCGGTAGATTTTTCGCACATATTGGATATATGAGCAGCCAGTCCAATAATAGATACAAACGGATTATTAATCTCATTCCTGATGTTGGATAAAAAATTGGACTTTAAGGTTTCTGACTCGATCAACTTTTGATTAACGCCTTGTAGTTTTTTCATCAGTTGATCCTGCTCTTTCATGATTCTTTTATGCTGATCGAATCGGTTTTGCAGCTCTTGTATTAATTCCTGATCGGATAGCTTCATTTTTTAAAATTAGGTTACCTGTAAATGTTGTTTATGCTTAAGCTCAAATCCTTTGAAAGATGGTTGGCTTAATTTGTTTTAAGGGCACTTTCATACCCATAATGGATTCTGAATGACCCAAAAAGAAATATCCTCCATGAGCCAGTTTTTGACATAAACGGTTGATCACTTGTTCCTGCACATTTTTTTCAAAATAGATCAACACATTTCGGCAAAATACCAGGTCATACATAGAAGGTACTTCGTAATAATTATCCATAAAATTTAATCGCTGATAACTTACCTTTTCTCTGATTTCCCGGATTAGTTTCACCACCCGGTTGGATGGATCTTTGCTACGCAGAAAATATCTCTTTTTCAGGTCTATGGGAATATTGGCAATCCTGTCTTCCGGATATATAGCCTGATGAGCCTTTTGCAGGATCCGGTGCGATATATCAGTCCCAAAAATGGAAAAATCCAGCTTTTCATGGTTTCGGTTAAATTCACTTAAAACGATCCCAAGGGTATAAGGTTCTTCCCCACTGGAACATCCAGCGCTCCATATCTTAATGCTTCGTTTATTTATCATTTCCGGCAATACATACTGAGTAAGGTAGTCAAAATGAGCCGGTTCACGGAAAAAATCTGTTTTATTGGTAGTAACTACATCAATCATATGAATAAGTTCTGTTTTTTGACCTTCTTCACTGAATATATAGTCACAATAGTCAGAAAAAGAACTCATATTCAGTTCTCTCAGCCTTTTCTGCAGGCGGCATTGAAGCATGGTCTTTTTTTCAGGGGGCATTTTAATGCCATAGCCGGTATTGATAAACACACTCAACCTTTTAAATTCCTCTAAGGTAAGTTTGGTATTAAATACATCTTTTATTCCTGTAGTAGACATTGTAGTTATTATAAAGGCGCAATTAAGTCATTACGCCTTCATAGTTTCATAGTTTATGAAATTAATTAATTATTCTTTGGTTTTTTGGCAGCTCTGGGTTTAGCAGTTTTTTTAGCCGGAGCACTGCTTTTTTCTTCTACTTTTTCAGTTGAATGCTGCACTATGCTTAATTCATTGGTGGAAAGCACTTTATCTATATTAAGAATCATGACAAAGTCTTCATCCACTTTACCCATACCCTGGATAAATTCAGATTTATATTTATGTCCTATAGAAGGTGGTGGCTGTATACTTTCCTCATCCAGTTGTAATACTTCCTGAACCGAATCAACCAGAACGCCTATTTTAATGGATTCATTTTCCATATTTATATCAAGCACAATAATACAAGTATCAATTGTATCCTCAACTTGGGGTAATCCAAATTTAATTCTGGTATCTATCACAGGTAGAACATTACCTCTCAAGTTGATAACTCCCCGCATGTATTCTGGTGATTGTGGAACTTTGGTAATTTTGGTTAATTCCAGGATTTCCAAAACCTTTCCTACATTGGCGGCAAATAATTCCTTTCCTAATTTAAAGGATAAATAGGAATCGATAGTGGTATCGATATCATGTGTCATTTTACTTCTTCTGTTTTAGTTATTAATTCCGAAAAACTTTTTACTATTCGATTGGTATCCAAAACCAAAGCAATGGTTCCATCGCCCAGGATAGTGGCACCTGAAACAATTTCTACATCCTTATATAGTCGGCCCAAAGGTTTTAATACTGCCTGGTATTCTCCTATAATCTCATCTACAGACAACCCCACTTTATCTCCATCATAATCGACCATAACCACCTGTTGAATATTAGGTGGATTAAAAGTGATATTAAACTCATCTCTCAGGTTGATGAAAGGTACTTGTTTTCCATCTAGTACCAGAAGATTATTAAAGCTCTGGGCTATTTCAATATGTTCTATTTCATAACACTTATCCACAGCAGACAAAGGAATTACAAAGAAGGTATCGTAGATCTTTACCAACAGACCATCTATGATAGACAAGGTCAGTGGTAACTTTATAGTTATGGAAGTACCTTCGTTGATTTTGGAATCTATATTCACTTCACCACGGATATCGGATATTTTTCGTTTTACAACATCCATACCCACTCCACGACCTGACACCTCTGTTACCTGCTGGGCTGTAGAGAAGCCAGGTAAAAACAGCAGGTCAAATACTTCACGTTCCGACAGTATTGCATCAGGAGCAATCAAGCCTTTGCTGATGGCTTTGGATTTGATCTTTTCGGGATCAATTCCCTTACCATCATCTTTTATTTGAATCATCACATGGGTGCCCGAGTAAAAAGCTTTTAGTAAGATCCTGCCTTTTTCCGGTTTGCCCTGTTTTTGTCTGGTCTCGGCATCTTCAATTCCATGGTCTATTGAATTTCGAAGGATGTGTAATAGCGGATCTGCCAGGCTATCTATAATGGATTTATCCAGTTCAGTATCTGCACCCTCAGTAACAAATTCAATCTTTTTATTAAGCTCCTGGGATAGATCACGGACCAGTCTTTGGAACCGGGTGATCAGGTTTTCAATAGGAATCAGGCAAATGCTGAAAGTATTGTCCCTTAAACGACGGGAGATCTTTTCTATATTTTCTGCAATGGCTAATAATTCAGGGCTTTCACTATTGTCAGCAATCAAACTCAGACTGGCCTGGGTAGTCACCAATTCACTGACCAGATTCATAAGATCATCCAGTTTTTCTGAAGAAACCCTAATACTTGATACTAAGCTGTCCTTTTTGTCTGGTTGATTTTGTGATTGACTGGTTCTTTGACCTTTTACGATCTTGAAAAGGCTTTGGGCAAAATCTTTTAGCTCATTGACATTGATGTCTTCCTTAAATGAAAGCTCTTCATCTACTTTATCTACAAATTCTTTTTTATCAAGCAGGTTGCCTTCTACTACTTTATGCACTTCCAACTGACATTCCTTTTCTACAAATATGAACACATCATAAATAGACTGCATGTTTTTATCTGTAGCCAGATAAATATCCCAAAAGATATAACAGGTAGTAGGATCCAACTGATCCATTTCCGGAATATCTATAGTATGGGGTGTGATTTTACAGTTACCTAATGCATTGAGTTCATCCAGCAAGTAAAGCGGATTGGTGCCGTTTTTTAGAATACTGTCATTAGGCCTGAATAAAATATAATAAGTATGTACATTTCCATTACTGATGTCCAGGTCTGACTTTGCCTCAGGTTTTTCCTTTTCCTCCGGATCTGACTCCTGATTGATAATACCCTGGATTTTCCCGGTTAGATCCTGATGCATAGCCTGGTTATGTGGATCGGCAATTTTACTGTCATTGATCAGGGCTTTCAGATGGTCTAATGACATCAGGGAAACATCAAGAATATCCCGGTTCAGCGGCAACTTATCTTCCCGGACCAGATCATAGATATTTTCCAGAGAATGGGTAAATTCGCCCATTCCTTCATACCCAAACATGTTACAATTGCCTTTCAGGGTATGCATCACTCTAAATACCCGCTCAATTAAACTTTTATCGGTAGGGTTTGCTTCAAGATTAAAAAGTGACTTTTCAAGGTCATTGATCAGGTCAAAGGCTTCTTCTCTAAATATAGCTTCTAAATTTTCCATTAGCGAATAACTTTCTTAATAACAGCCAGTAATTTATCATTTAAAAATGGTTTTACAATCCAACCCGTAGCACCTGACTGACGGGCTTCTTCCTTTTTAGAACCTTTGGATTCTGTAGTTAGGAAAAGGATGGGAATAAATTGGTAACCCGGTAAAACCCTTACCTCCTTGATGAAAGAAATCCCATCCATATGAGGCATATGGAGGTCAGTAATAACGAGATGTATTTGCGTTCCATCAAAAAATCGAAGTGCGTCTTTTCCATCCTTACCTGCCAAAACATTATAACCGGCAGATTCAAGAGAAAAATTCAGCATTTCTCTTACGCTTTCAGAGTCGTCAACAATCAGAACAGTTTTATTCATAACACCTATTTGACTAAAGAAACCTTTGATTGTAAAAGATTATTGAAACCTGAATGAGCTATGATAGCACCTAACTCCTTGGGCAAAGTCAATGAATATGTGATTGATTTATTCATGGTTGATGCTGTTTTGCTCAGGGAGTAAAAAATCTGAATGCACGAAATATCAAATGCTTCAGCATTATTTACGATGATTTCAAGCTGATCATGTTTTTTTAATTCTCCTAAAAGTTTGTTCTTGATCTGAGTGGAGTTTTGAATGGATAATTCACCATCAAGGTAAATTTTTGCTGTTTTATCCCCATTTGCTTCCACCCTTAAGTTAACTTTCATCTTTTTCATAGTTGTATAAATTAGGATGGATGCAATTTATACAGGTTTTTATTAGAATAAAGCTTTAAGATAATGGATAACCTACAATTGTAATAAATGAGCTGATTTATAAACAATTGAGGGGAAAGAATTCAGGAAGTCAGGGAGATAGACCAGTTATGCATAGAATTATTCTACAATCTATTAGTTAAAATGCATGTAAAGCAATTATTCCAGCTAACATATTTATCATACAAGAGTAAAGGGGAATGTAATAATATATTGGCTAAAGAAAAAACATCGCCTTTAAATGAAGCATAGGTAATAATTTGCCAAATAATTAATTTAAAAAGCCCATAAAACTTAAGGATTTTCTATATCATTTAAAAGGTTGACCAACCGGTCAAAGGCTTTATCTCTGGCTGAATTATTGGTATCTGAGTCATCCGGATCATCACCACGTCTCATGAAGGCATGTCCGGCTCCTTTGTATATCTCATATTGATAAACATTTCCAGCTTGTTCCATCATTTTTTCAGTTTCAGGAATCCCGGCATTGATCCTTTGATCATCTTCACCATAAAATCCATAAACAGGCGCCTCTATTTGTTCAATCTGATCCATCTGATCAGGTGCACTGCCATAAAAAACCATGGCTGCGGCTATTTCATCACTGTTGGTGGCAAAGCGAAAAGACTGCGAACCTCCCCAGCAAAAGCCAACAACTACCGTTTTTCCAGTTGCAGATGGTAAATTACCTGCATAATCCTGTACTGCCATCAAGGCGTTGGTAACAAAATCTGGATCCAGTTGATAAATAGCATCCCTCGCTTCATCAGAGGAGGCAAAGTCACTGGTTTTTTCGATGTTTGGATTAAATTCTGATAACAGGTCAGGCGCTATGGCTATAAACCCCTGTTCTGCCAATTGATCAGCAAAACTTCGCACCCAATCAGTTAATCCCCTGTTTTCATGAATGACAATGACTGAAAGTGATTTGTTTGAACTTTCCGGATAGGCTACAAAACTATGGATGTTTTTTTCTCCCGTGGTAATGGTAACCCATTCGTGATGCCGGGGAGAATTTTCCAATTGATCCAGGGCAAATTCCTGAGCCGGCAATATATGCCAATGGATAAATATTATTATGAAGTAAAATGCTTTTTTCATAGAGTTAGATAAACAGGTGAAGTATGGAAACTAATTATGGTAGTAAAAGGTTAGAAATTCAGAAATTTTTTTGAGAAGGGAGGGGTGACTGGATAGGTATTTTTGCCAAACGGCTAAATTATAATTTTCAAAGGTGTATTTGATTTGAGTAGTTTTGATGAAAGGGGCAAGTGAAAAACACTTGCCCCATAAAATGAGCACATCATGTAGATTTTATGATCCTGGAAGGCATTTATTTCATATCTACTACAGTATTTGACTGAATTGATATTTTTGCCAGAAAATAAATTCAATTTTCAAAGGAGTACTTGATTTAGTATTTTTGGTGACAGGGGTAATTATTACCAGGGAACCTTTTGCCATAAAAACTACATTTGGCTTGATCCTAAAAGTATGCAATAAGATCAGAAAAACGTCCGCACCTGCTGCAGCCTTATCGAAATCAGACCTGGTTTAATTTCCATCGACCTCTTTTGAACCACACAAAAGCAATGATAGTGAGCATTGACTCAGCGATTACAATGGTCCAGAATACGCCATTTTCATTCAATCCCATAGTTACAGCCAGAAAATAGGCTAATGGTATCTCTATCAACCAAAAACTGATCAAGTTGATCATTGTTGGTGTTCTGGTATCGCCAGCTCCGTTAAAAGCCTGGATCAAAACCATGCCCAATGCATAGCTCAGGTAACCATAACTAATGATTCTTAAGGCGATGACACCAATATCCACAACATCCGGCTCCTGAATAAACAACCGGATAAAAAACTCCGAACTGGTGAGGAAAAGTATAGCCATACTTCCCAGGAAGACCATATTTATCCAACCGGTTACCCAAACAGACCTTTCGGCCCGATCGGGCTTACCGGCTCCAAGGTTCTGACCTACCAGGGTAGAAGCTGCATTGCTCAGGCCCCAGGAAGGCAGCAGGGTAAATATTATTACCCGAATGGCAATGGTATACCCGGCCAGTACTTCACTGCCAAAATTGGCCATGATCCTCATGAGGATGATCCAGCTTGAGGTTGCGATAATATTTTGTCCCATGCCACCCAAAGAGATCTTCAACAGATGCCATAACCCTTTGGCATCTATTTTAAATTGTTGCCAGGATAACTTTATTCTTTTATTTCCTTGGAATAGCAGATAGAACTGGTAACACACGGCCAAACCCCGGCCAATGGCGGTGGCTAAAGCTGCACCTTTTATGCCTAAAGCAGGTATTGGTCCCCAGCCAAATATGAGTATTGGATCAAGAACAATATTGATCAAGTTGGCCAGCCACAACACACGCATGGATATTGATGCATCACCCGCACTTCTGAAAATGGCGTTGATGATAAACAACATCATGATGACCAGGTTGCTGCTTATCATGATGCTGGTATAGCTTTGTCCTATATCTATGGCTGTAGAGGAGGCACCCATCATTTGTAACAATTGTCCGGACCAGAAAATACCGGGTAAGGCCAGGATCAAAGAGATGATGAGACCTGCCAGAATCGCCTGCACTCCTGAAAAGGCAGCAGCTTCCGGTTTCTTTTCACCTATTCTTCTGGCTACCAGGGCTGTGGTACCCATGCTTAAACCCATACCAATGGCATAAATGATGGTCATCATCGATTCAGTGATGCCTACTATGGCCACTGCATCTGCTCCTAATTTGGAAACGAAAAATATGTCTACCACCGCAAAAACTGATTCCATGACCATTTCCAGTACCATAGGTATGGACAATAAAAGTATGGCCCGGCCCAGACTGCCCTGGGTAAAGTCCTGGTCAGAACCAGCTATGGCTTCTTTTATATCTTGCCAAAGACTTTTAAGTTGCTGCTGGCTGGCGATAAGATTTTCCTTATTATAGAAATTGAACCTCATGACAAAAAAGAATAAAAAATATGAATGATGTAAATTGAAGATCCGGCTAAGCGGATGTGATATTTAGCCCTGGGAGGTGGGCACATTAAGGACCACCCACGGGAGAATTGTAAAGCTTATGTGGGTAATTTTCATGAAGTTGTAATTTTCAATATGAATTGCAAAGATAGATAATATTTAGCAGATCGATGTATTTTCAAATAAAAATCTAAAATTATTAAGAAAAAAACAGGACAATGATACATGAGTCTAAATTTAAAGAGTTGGTGGTGTTCCTACCACCGGCCAGGCGCTTTATATCCGGCTTGGGCCGCATCAATTACCAACATCCAATCATGGCCTTCTCCCAGCCTGGGAGGCTGAAATTCATGAAGATCGTCTGTTCGAAAGGCACCTAGGTTTGTGCTTTCACCATTTCGGGGATTGTACCACCAGGCCTGAGCTTCCTGATCATCAATTTTATTCATTTGAACGGTTACCGGCTGACCAACAGCCAGGTAAATCAGCAGGTAGGAACCATCTATGGCTCCGGCTGCCCTGACATGATGTTTATCATTTGGATTTATACCATATATAATGGCCTGGTCAGGTATCAATTTTTGGAAAGGTCTGGATTCAAACAAGGCCCTCACATGGGTCATGTCTTCAGCTCCCGGCCTGTCCATGGCTTCTCTCCAATCAGATAATGCAGGAATGGCGATCTTTCCTCCTTTTTTAAACATCTGCCATATGGCATTATTACCATATGTGTAGCCACAGGCTCCGGCCAGAAAATTCCAGTAGGCATGTATTCGTACATCATAGTCTGTAAAAAAACCTTGCTCAAAATGAGATCGGTCCTTAATAATTCCCTGATCATTTAATACACCAGCTGGGACTCTTTGATAACCTGGTTTAGAAAAATCCATGAATTCCCAAAACCTCAGGGAAATGTCTTCGTAAGCAGGTTCTCCATCTACAAAGGGCTTGCGGGGTTTCATCAGAAGCAGGTATTCAGCAAATTCGTAAACCTGGTGAAAATGTTTTTCATGTCCGCTTTGGTACATATTGAAATCCAGCCAGGGTTCATTGTGAAACCAATAGGCAGAAGTAGCGCCTCCACGGGGGTGATAAGTCTGCAGGTTTCTACCCTGATCTCCTTTTTTAATGCCTAAAGCCATTGCTTTCCAGATTTCCCTGTTGGTTGGATTGTCTACGTTACGGTCTCCTCCCAGGATCCAGATGACCGGCTTGTTTTTATAGCGTGCACCTAAATATTCTCCATATATGGCTGCATTTTCAGGATTAAACACCACTGGCCCGGCTCCGGGATTGTTGGTTTCCAGTTTGTCACCCCAGGTTGGCAGCATACCTACCACCAGGCCCAATTGCTCGGCTTTATTTACAATGAAGTCTACATGGGCAAAATATTTCGGATTAGGCCTGCCCGGATCCAGGTCGAATAATGGGACTTCCCCATAAGGATTAGGGGTTCTTAACCCGTCATTTTCCGCCAAAACCACAGCCTGGATCAGAGTAAAGCCTTTTTTTGACCGGTTTTCCAGGTATTCGGTTGCTTCGTCGCGATCCAGTTTGTGAAACAATTCCCAGGCAGTATCACCTATCCAAATAAAAGGTTCACCATTGGTTTTTACCAGGAATCTGCCATCTTCACTCACTTTCAGTGGTTGAGCTGCCAGGGAAAAGTTCAAACAGATGATTAAAAGCAACAGGAAAACACGAGTATGCAGGTTCATTTTATTTATAACTCCTTTAAATAATAGATTAAGTCATCAGGTGAAGGACTTTTACCATTTTTTACATAGGATCCTGAGGTAGCAATGCCCAATAACAAACATTGCTCAGTTGAGCCACTGAGTAACAGTCCCAGGCAGAAACCGGCATTGAAATTATCTCCTCCTCCGGTAGATATTTTGGGCCTGGCCACAACTTTACCCTTCACTTCCAGCTCAGACTGGCTGGTAAATGCCAGGGCCCGGTCTACCGGGTGTATGAGCAGCAGGTCAATATTAAGGTAATTGAAAATTTCCCTTCCTTTGCTCAGCAGTGTAGTTTTGAAATCATCTCTTTCAAATATGATCCGATGCATCAAATTGGCTTCATTTTCATTGATGCCCAATATTACCCGGCCATGAATGCGGTATTGCGATAGCAAATGGATCAGATTTTCCAGGTCTTCTTTTTGTTTTTTGGAAGGGTCACAAATATCAAAAAAATAGATTTCCGGTTTTTTACTTAGGTTTGGGATAATATCCTGAAACATACCCTGCCATATTTCAGTGCAATGATTGAGGTTTGACCAATCCACCAGGGCCATCAGGTCAGCCTGGGCCGAGGTAATCAACTGCTCCATTCCCACATTTTTCTTAATACTTTCCCATGTGATCTGGTTGAGTGAGGTCACTTCAGACAGTATCAGCTTACCATCATCAAATTCCAGGGCGTTGGTTAATCCTGGATTGCTGATTGATATTTTTCTGGCATTGGGATGCATGTGATCAAATACAGGTAACACTTCGGGAAAACCCAGGGCTGCCATACAAACATTTTTTAAACCCAATCCCCCTAATGCATTGGCCATGATGGGGGCATTTCCTCCCAATTTAAGTTCCTGGGTCACCAGTTCAAACTGGGCGCTTTTACCGGCGGCTTCCCCAATCTTCAGACTGAGCTCCTGAATAGTGGGAAATGCTTCAAATTCTTCTTTTTTCCGGGCTTTGACTACTCGTTGAATTTTATCTACATAGCCATCGAATCCGGTAAATACCTGGAAATCAGGAATACTGGATTTTTTGTCCTGAAGAAGTTGTATGGTATCGTTTATGAGCTTTTGTTGTTCCATAATAATTTATTTAAGGTTTAATTCATGCGGGCCAGAATGATCAGACCCAGACCTACAATAAAGAAGACAAACATCCCGAATAATAGCTTATTAGTAGATTTGGGGGCATCTTTGAATTCGCGCCAGATAAAAACGCCCCAAAAAGCGGCTACCATGGTAGCTCCCTGTCCTAAACCGTAGGAAATAGCCGGACCAGCTTGCTCTGCCGCAATCAGGCTAAAAGACATACCAATATTCCAGATGATCCCGCCCAGAATGCCGACCATATGAAGTTTAAAATTTCCTTTTTTGAAATAATCCCCATAGGTTACCGGGTTTCCGGTAATTGGCTTATACATAAAGATGGTATTCCAGATGAAATTTGACAGAAAAATTCCAATGGAAAATATAAATACCGCCGTATATGGAGTCATCTTTCCTGCCTCAGGATACATAAAATCCAATGACATGGAAGCTGCTACAAAACGATAAAAGAAACCCATGATCACTCCAGAAACGATTGACAACAAAATGCCTTTTTTGCTGGTAGTTCCAGCTTCAGAGGACGTTTTTTTATAGGCCATGGCATTCATCACTATGGCAACAGTCACCAGGGCCACCCCCAAAAATAAAAGAAAAGGGTTGCCGGTAGATTCGGCCAGGTAATTGATGATTACACCCAGCACCAGAGCCAGGCCCACGGCTATGGGAAAGGCCACCGCCATCCCGGCTACATCTGTGGCTGCCACAATTAACAAGTTAGACAGGTTAAATATTACGCCACCTATGAGGGCGGCTGTAATGGAAGACCCACTGGCTTGAGCCAGGTCTTCAAAAAAACCGCGTCCTTCATCACCTATATTACCTAAAGTTAAACCAAAAATCAGGGCTAACAGGACGATGCCAATAGAATAATCCCAGTAATATAAGGGGAAGGACCATTCTTTGGAAGATAATTTGAGGGTATTGGCCCAGGAACCCCAACATAGCATGGTTACAAACAGCATGATCACTGCCACAGAATAGGAATCGATAATTACCATTGTTTTTTAGTTTTAGTTGTTTTGAATAAATGAATCTATTTCGGAGCGAAAAGGAGCAGACGGCTGAGCCCCCAGCCGGGTCACTGCCAAAGCGGCGGCAGCATTGGAAAATTGCAGGGCCCGGGGTAGCTCTTTTCCTTCTACCAGGCTAACAGCCAAACATCCGCAGAAAACATCCCCTGCGGCAGTGGTATCCACTGCTTTTACCTGGTAGCCAGGAATAATCCCACTATTATCCCGGCTCAGGTAGTAAGCCCCCCGTTTGCCTAATGTGAGAATTACAGATTTTACACCTATTTTTACCAGCTTTTGGGCTGCTGCTTCCACCTGCAATTGATCTTCTACTTTTTGTCCGGTCAGAAATTCGGCTTCCACTTCATTAACTACCAGATATTCAACGTATTGAAGGTATTTCAGGTCAAAATGACGGGCTGGAGCGAAATTCCATAATACCGGTATATTTAATTGATCTGCTTTCCGAATAGTGTATTCGATGGTTTGGGCCGGGATTTCATATTGCAGCACGATCAGGGCCGTTTCCCTGAGATGTGATTCAATTTGATCAATGTGGTGTGGACTTAATTTATAGTTGGCTCCCGGTGCCACAGAAAGATAATTTTCACCTTCCTGGCCAATCATAACCAGGGCGGTTCCACTGGGAACGCCTTTTTCCTGAAAAACATATTCCAGGTGGAGGTGATCCTGCCTGTAGCTTTCCAGCATTTTTTCAGTAAAATCATCTTCTCCCACACAATTTACGAAATAAACATCTCCTCCAGCCCGGGCTGCGGCAACTGCCTGATTGGCACCCTTTCCACCATAGGTCTGCCTGAAATCGGCCTCTGTCACCGTTTCACCAAGCTGGGGCAAATGATCCATTTTCATGATCAGATCCACATTGGAGCTGCCAATCACTGTAATTTTATTTTTCATTTTTGGGTTGAGAGTTCAGGGTTAAATATAATAAAATAACAGATAGCTGATCCAGATATATAAAGAAAACCAGAGCATATTTTAAATCATATGTCCTGGTTTTTTTAAATTATTTAAATTGTCGGCATTGCTCAGGCAAATCTTTGACTGGCTTGAGCCATAATGGCTTCGGTGGCCGTGGCTCCTACCCGGGTAGCGCCTTCTTCTTTCACTGCCAATAATGCATCCAGATCACGCACCCCTCCGGCTGCTTTTACCTTTACATGCGATGCAGAATGCTCACGCATCAGTTTAATATCTGCTACGGTAGCTCCTTCATAGCTGTATTTTCCATCTGCACCTTTTACAAAACCAAATCCGCTGGAGGTTTTTACATAATCTACATTTAATTCACTGCAGATTTGACAAAGTTTGATCTTGTATTTATCATCCGGCAGGAAATCATTTTCAAAAATGACCTTTAATATCGCATGATGGGCTTTAGTAACCTCTACCACTGCTTTTAATTCACTTGAAATATAATCCCAGTCTTCCTGAAGTACCTTACCCACATTTACCACCATATCAATTTCCACTGCACCATCTTTAATGGCTTTTTCAGTTTCAAATACTTTTACTGCAATGGCGCTGTTTCCATGAGGAAAACCGATCACGCAACCAACCAGTACATCAGTTCCTTCCAGCAGTTTTACCGTATCCGGAACTGCATAGGGTTTGACACAAACTGAAGCAGTGTCATATTTTATTGCAATCTCACATTGCTTTTTCAGGTCCTCATCAGTCATGGTAGGATGAAGGATGGAATGGTCGATCATTTTGGCAATTTCTTTTACTTTGTCCATAGGTTTTTAAATTTTATAGTTAGATATTTTTATTGTTCATCCAGTAAATTTCCAATCGAATAGGTGGCCGTATTGCACAAGAGCGTACTGTAGATATTCAACTCGGGCCGATTGGTAACAAACTTTAAAATAATATGTAATATGGGATTTCCGCTGTTGATCTGCAGGTATCCAGCTGTTTCAGGATCAGCTGATAATGCCCTCAGGTCCTGCTCTACGTGGACGACCTCTACCTGGTAATTGACATTCAGGGTTTGGAATAAGGAACCATTAACCAAGGGTTTATTGCAGAACTGGGGCAAATTGAAATTGGGTAAATAGGTGTATTCCAGCATCACGGGATCTTCTTCTACACAGCGAAGCCTTTTAAAGTAGATACAGCCTGATCCTTGTTCCAGTGAATTAAGAGGATAAAAGAAATCCTCTGGCCAGGCCATCAGCTGAGGAGATTCCAGCATGGTGGTATTCACAGTATGTTTTTTACCCTTTACCACATCGGAGAAGCCCTTGATAGATAAAAGCCCCAGGCTGGTCTTGCGATTACGCACAATGCTTCCTTTTCCTTTTCTTTTAATAATATAGCCTTCCCTGACCAGTTCATTCAAGGCTTGACGCACGGTGGAACGGGTAATCTGGTGAATCTGGCTTAATTCATTTTCAGAAGGCAGCAAATCCCCATCCTTATAGATTCCGGACAGAATCTGCTTTTTCAGGTTGTTTTGCAGTTGCTTGTATCGGGGCGCTTCCATTATCACCAATTTTTGGACAAATTAACAATATTTAACCTGTACGTACAAGTTAAAACACACAAAAATTTTAAAAGTCAGAAAATCAATTATTTAGAAGGATAGCTTGTAGGTACTGGTTAATAACGTCCTGTAGGAAAGCTCAATCCTCCACCAACGGGAATACCGTTTAGGTAGTTTTTCAGCAGAACTTGTCCAGGTGGTATTTTCTAAGCCTGCTAGTACACTCATTATAAATAATGCGGTAGACCCAGGTGGAATTTTTGGAGCTTTTCGGAATGAGGGTAAAGCCTGACAAGCTTTGAGAAAGGCATCCTGACATATTTCTTCTGTATCTTCCCGGTTTTTCAAGAACCTGAAGGCTAAGGATAAAGGGTAGTGTGTTAATTACTAAATTAATTCACTATTTTCACCCTTCTTTTTCCTTTATACTGCGTTAAAATTTTCAACCGTAACGCTGCATTCTCTCAAATTTTGCCTTGTCTAAAGAAAAAATAACAGCAAAAATTTAGTAAACCAATTTAATAATTAACACACTAGTGATTTGAATTTTCCACCAGGTGGGTTTCTTGTCGTGACGTTGAAGGTCTGGCTTATACTTCAATGGTGTTTATCATAGGTGGCCTGGGCCTGGTAATGGGAAACCTGATAGGGCAAAAGAAGCAGAAAACCAATTAACTAAAATGGCTGATTTTAAAGGCTAGTGGAGCCGGCCCAGACCGAAATGGACAAAGGGTAAGCCGGCTGGGCCGCGGCAGGCTTCTGGTGAGTCAGCTGGCGGGCGGGTAGTGGGCCCCATCTTAAGAATTCATCCACAGCTTTTCCAAGTTTTAATGCTTGATTTTATTTTATCGCAGATGCAATAACAAAAAAAAGACCTCTTATAAAGAGGCCTTTTCCTGTCTGTTTTGGTTAATTTCCGTTAATTTAAAGCTCCATATCACAGTTTCCTGCCATACAGGCCATTTCCTGGGCGGCTGTAGTATAATCTTCTGCTTCGTAACGATATACCTTGGAAAAATCGATATTAGGGAATTTTTCAGCCAGATTTTTATACTCCGGTTCAGAGATTTCCACATAGGGCATCTGGTCGAACTGGGCATCGAATGCTGGCAGGAATGTCATACCACCGATTTTATCCTGGTTTTCATAAACCCACTTAATGATATCCAGTACTTCGTCCGGTTTATAAGTAATGGTGACGCTGGGATTATGTTCCGTATAATTCACCTTGTTTTGCAACCAGTATTTACATTGTTCAATGGCGGTTCTTTCATTTCTGGTGATGGCTTTTTCCGGCGATTTGATGGGGAAATGCACTACCCAGGTATCTGCTTTCTCCTTATTCTGTCCATTTTCCGGATCCATGGGTACTCCTGAGTTTTGCAGTACTTTGAAGATAGGGGTGTGGGTGCCTACCCGCACATTCCGAATATAGTATTTGGACCAGCGGGCGTGAATACCGGGAGAGCAATTCAACATCTGAGAGGAATTGCCTGAAGGTTTCACACAGGTGACCGCAGCCGACTGATTGATTCCCAGTTTATCGGCGGTTTTCTTGTTCATTTCCACTGCAGTTTTTTGCAGCTTAGCCTGAACATCAGCCTGCTGTACCAGGGGGCAATCCAACTGTCCGTTAATATCTACACCTAAAAGTCTTTCTTCCTGACAATTTTTCTTCCATTCGGGGCGTAATCCGGGAAAATGTGTGGCCATTGACTGAATGGTACCTATGATGGTGGCCAGTTCTACCTTGTCTATCAGGTCTTCCAGGGTATCTCCCTGCCGGGCCACTGCTACTGAAAGGTTGCAGAACTGGAATGGTCTCAATACGATCTCGCCACAGGGATTGGTACCAAATTTGGCTTCTTTTCTCCTGGTTGGCCGGGTTTCAATGGCAGCCTGGCGATTGAAGATGCCTGGTTCTCCTCTTTGAGAATTGACCATATCCAATACATACTGAGCTACTTCGGCCTGGGTCAGTTTTCGGGAAGGCCATACGGCGGAATTGTTGGCATTCCAGCGTTGGTTGTTGTTTCTCCAGAAGTCCCCGTCCTTGCAATGACGCATTTCATTGTCATCATAATCGAACAAGGAGATCATGGCAGTTCTGCGTACGCCACCGGAAACGGCAGCTGTACCTACAGCACACATGATATCATGTGCATCCAGAGAGCGAAGGAAGCTTCCCTGACGACTTAAGATCCTGGCCCGGGCAAAATCCAGCATTTTACGCAAAGGTTCTGGTCCTGAGGCCCGGCCACCTTTAACCCTCAGCACTTCTCCGGCGGGGCGGATCTGGGAAAAATCAAATTGAACATCTTTACCGGCAAACCAATGCTCCATGCCGACTCTGAGCGAATTGCACCAGCCTTCAGTAGAATCTACTACCACATGGATGGTAGGAGAAACATTTTCTTTTTGTCTTTTGATACGGGGGAATTTTTCAATATATTCATTCTCTACAGAAAAACCCACACCACAGCCGCTCATGGAGATCAATAAGGCTTCCACAAAAGAATCTATGGAATCTACCGGCATGTAAGAGCAATTGTAGATGCTGATATTATTGCGTCTGGCAGCGGGTCCTGACATGGCCAGCAGGCGCATTGAAGGCATGACCTTCATGTCCAGGATCCCCTGTCTGATCCGGGCATAGGTTAATGGCGAAAGTCTGAATTCGGATAATTCCTTCAGGTAAGCTACGGCCCGGTCTACCGTTTCGATCCAGGTCTCCCGGCGACCATATTCGTAGCTAAACCTGGAATACTTATCATAGAACTGGAATTTCTGAAGCTGGGTGGGGAAGTATTTATCAGAGTCATTAAAAGCTTTTCTGACTTCTTCAGGAATAGGTCTGTGTTCCCTCAGTTTGGCATGTTCTGCCCTGTAAAGGATATAGCTTTTAGCCGCTTCATATTCTCCGGCAGCCTGTAATACCATTTCCACAATATCCTGCACCACTTCTACAGAAGGTTGTTCGTATTTGGCTGATACAATGTTGACTACCTGCTTGGTAATGTTTTTGATCAGTCCGCTGGCTGCATTTCGGTTCATGCCTTCAAAGCACCTTTTTATCGCTTTTTCAATTCTTTCAGCATCAAAAGGGACTACCCTTCCATCCCTTTTTACAATATTTAAGGGAGTTTTAATTTCTTTACTTTTTTTGGGTTTATCCATTGTTGCCGAAGATGAACCATTGGTTGTAATGGTGGAATTTTTCGCCATACTACATAAAATTTTTAAAAGTTTTTTACATTATTATATACGTTAAAAAGCTTCATTTGACTTGAATATCAAACGAAAAAAAATATTTTTACCTAAACGCAGAAAAGCATAACTCTCTGCATACCTGATGCTTAACGCCTGTGTCTGATCAGAAACATTTATCTTTTTAGTCTAAAAAACATATAAAAACGAATTATATATTTTTTGGTATTTATGGTTAATATTAACTTTCACTACTTTATAAAGAAGCGAATAATTCCAGCTTAATTTTCTGTTATCTACAGGCCATTAATTATTTTAGTTAAAAATTTACTGGATATTGATCGCTTCTATGATCTTTTTTATTTCACCTGCTGTAAAAGATCTTTGTTTGATCTTTCTGTAAAAAGTGGTGTAGGAAATCCCTGTTTTCTTACATATATACGTCTTCTCAATCCCATAACTTTTCAGTATGTTAGGCAGATCAATCTGAAATTTTTCAAAGTCTTCTGCTATTTTGGGATTAATTTTAGGCATATATTTCAAATATGATATAAATCTATATCAAAAGTAATCGCTTGGTGGGAAAAATTCAAGAATTGTGGGATTTTTTTTTCCACAATCTTACATGTGGATAACTGAAGTTTAGGATTTTATAAGTATGAATATCAGCAGGGTTCAGGAAATAAACCTTTGCATATTAATTTATTTAGAAAAAAAATTTAAAGTCGGATCTCAGGATTCATCCTGGTAAAAAAGCTGGTAAAAGTTCATACCGGTTTTGTCATCAAAACCCTTTTTGATCATTTCTTTATTGCCATGCACATATATATGAAAGTTCTTATCCAGTTTGATCACACTTTTAAAAACATTCTTCAGTTTTTTTACGGCTGATGGAGCGATTTCAAATTCCTCCGGGGTCTGAAACTGGTTTTTCTGATGGTAGTCTTGCTGGAAGTCTTCAAAAGCTTCAATTATTTCCGGTCTTTGCAATACTTTTTCCTGGAAAGCCACTTTTTCAAAGGAGTCATTTTCCTTGAAATAATTAGCGGAATTGTGGATCAGGTCTATTTGATCTACTTTATCTGCTTCCGGCATGGCTTCATGAACAAAGTCATGACACATTTTAATATAATTGCGGGTATTGTAGAAATTATCTTCCCGTTCTTTTACCTGTAGGAAGTCATCTTTCCAGTAATGGGCTTCCTGGTTTTTATGGGTTTTATCTACTATGGCCAGTTTATAGCCCATCTCCTGCTCGGTGTTAAAAATCAGACAACCTTTGTCCATGCGATAAATGTTCAGGCCCTGATCCCTTTCAATGGCAAACTGGTCCTCCTGTTGATAGATCTTGAGAAATGTATCTTTATTTTCAGATTTAAATATTCCGACTACATCACAAACTTCATCTTCCAGCTGACAGTCTTCAAAATAAACTACATAAAACTCCCCGAATTTGATGTTTGGATGATCTGACTGCTCAAACAGATACTGAGCCAGTTTAACTGACTGGATGTAAAGCTGTTCCGGATCCTGGAAAATTGGGGAAACCAGGGAAAAAACCTGGTGTTGGTCCAGGTTTTCCGGATGATGGAAATGATAATACTCATCCTCTTTAAATGCATAGAAAAAATATTTTTTCAGGATTTCATTGGTGAGGGGATCCTGCAGGGGGTAGGAAGATTTGGCCAGGATCAATTGCTCAGGTTGGCTTTTGGTTCCGACCTTGTGGATGGCCAGGGAACGCAATTCGATATTTTCAGGGACTTTCATAAGGATTTTGATTAAGTTTTGGCAGGCAAAATTATATAAATGTGGACTGAAGATGATAAGAAATGGCGGTTTTTTAAAAAAAATAAGGTCCACCAACATAATATTGGTGGACCAGGGTGACCAAAACAAATAATTTAATTAATCCAGATCAATTTTAAAAAGTCCTTTCTGATCTTCACTTACAGAAATGAGTTTCCATCCTGTAGCTTCTTTGGCATCGTCTTTACTGGCAAATACCCTCCACCGGTAAATTTTACCATCCTCAAGCGCTTTTGAAGCTTTTCCATCCGAATTAAAGGATACGGAGGTGGTATTTTTCGAAAGTACAATATTTTTCATTGTCCAATCGTGACTAAAGCCGCCCCAAATCACTTCTCCATTTAGATCTGAAACCTCTATAATATAGTTGCTGGCGCTTGAATAGGGATGCCAGCTAAAGGATGGATCAGTAGAGGTGACCCGAACTGGTTGGATTTGTGGGGTAAATACGGCAGGATTCTGTATAGAAATGGCACCGGTAACACTGAAGTCTTTCTCAATAGCCTGATCCGTTACAGTCAGGTAGGGTTGCCCAAACTTGATGATCCAATCCGGGTCAAGCACTTTGGTATCATTCATATAGGTGGCCCGGGCCAGATACTTGCCTGCCGGTACCTGCTCAAATTTATATTTTCCCCCTGATGTGGTGGTAGACAGGCCGGGAATGATCTCTTGGGTTAACGGATGCACAAGGGCAACATCTACTTCAGTATTTTCAGTGGCCAGAAAAGAGATCTGACCAGTCACCTGACCGGTGGGTTCAGAAGACATGGATAAATGAACTGATGCAGTTTCACTATTGGATATGACTGATACATCTTCCGTGTTTCCATTATAATTTGCCCGCCAGCCTTTCAATTCAAAATTGCCGGCTGGCACATTATAGATAGTGAAAGAGCCATCCTGTGAAGAAATGGCAGAATAGGCTTTGTCTCCATTTGTGGCCACCACCAGGGCCCCACTCAGACCTTTATTGTCAGATTTGACCGTACCACTTATCCATCCTGCATTGATTTCTCCGGAAGGATTTAATGCTATGGAATATTCAAAATCCTTACCCAGCACCACATCAAACACTACTGGTGGAATAGCTTTGGGGGGCACAGCCTGGTACCCCTGCTTGAAAAATTTGAGGTAATAAATGCCCGTTTCCAATTGTAGGGCATAGGTTCCATCGCTGGAGGTCGTTAATGTGGTATTCAGGGCTTCATGCGTAGAAGCATTAAATATCATGATCGTTACACCTTCCAGGGGAGTAGCAGCCTGATCCAGCACGGTTCCGGTTATACGGCCAAAATTCAGTTCATCATCATCTTTTTTTGAGCATCCTGCTAACAGGCTCAGGCACAAGACCCCTGCCCAGAAAGGGGTGAAGAAGTAATTTCTTTTCATATTCAATAATATTAGTTTACATGTAATGATTAATATTTTTCTCTAAAGACGGAAAAAAAGGAGGCGGTAGAAAAACCAGGCAGGATAGAACTGGAAAGCCTATGTAATATATGGTGGGATACTGGTAATAAAATGAAGCTGACATTAATGTTTGGAAGCCATTGATGTGTATTGAACCTGCCTGAGATTGCTTCAAATTATGATTTTTCCCGGATATCAGGTTATTGACCTGAATCATTACATGTATTAAAGATGACTTAAAAAGGATCATTTAGGCAAAATTGCAGAGGTAAAGGCTGGGTTATAAATGTTAAATCCGCCGGTGAGATAAGTCGGTGGCATTACAATGTAACTAAATGATCTTTCTTCTGAAATTTCCTAAGCTGGTATCAGTGCAATTTATGTAATGACAGCAGGTAAAATTCTTGGTTTTTGAACTAAAAAATATGCAATTTTCTATGAAGATAGTAATAAGCTTCTTTGGAGGTATTTTCCCGCCTGATCTTATACCGGTGAACACCAGGTAATTTAAGCGTACAAACATATACTTTTTCAGGGATAGGATTTTCAGGAAAAAGCCATGGAAAATATCCAATATTTGGAAAAAATCCAAATATTATACTTTGTTGATATTCAGGCACTTATTGAAAAGTATGGCAAGGTAATATCCTGTTAATTAGCGATTTAAATGTAAACGGATTACTTATTTAACTATCGATGTAAATGAACAGCTATTCTATCCAGCCGCCATACGTCAAATTATCGCATAAACTATTGGTAATGACATTATTAGCTATGCTACTATTATCTCCTTATACTTTGGTGGAACAATTACTTGAAGGTACTTTAAACCAACATGCCCTGGGGTTGCAGGAGGAAATCAATCAACGGTCAGCCGTGTTAAAGCAACCGGAACTGATGACTGACTTTTTCCAGCATCATCAGAAATCATCTGCCGGAGATTTCCAGGTTTTATTTTTCGTACTAACCTTTTTTACCGGGTTAAGCTTATTGAAATTATTGAGACAGAAGGTTAAGTGGCTCACCCTTATCCTGTTTTTTAGTTTTCTGTTACAGGTTGAGGCTCAGCCGGTGACTGGTAATGACCCCGGCTACACAGAATATCACTATGCCACTGAAGAAGTAGACGGAGATTACCAGGCCGGATACAGCCAACATGCTACCACACAGTCACTGGATGATTGGTTTATATGGGCCGGGGCTTTGGTGTTTGGATTGATCTTTTTAAGATTTTTTAAGTTGAAGGTAGTGTTGTTAATTTTGGGAATGATGATTTTGCTGATGTTGGGAGTGGAAGCCCAGCCGGTGGAGGGAGCTGTTAATAATGGTGCTTATTTTGGGGAAAGTACATTGGCTATGGGACCGGTAGTGATGAATGAGAGTTCGGGGGGGCCGGGTCCTGGTCCGGGTGTTCCAATTGACAATGGGATTTTATTTTTAATGATTTCCGGAGTAGCAATCGGTACCTTTTATATATGGAAAAATAAACGCGCACTTCAAACAGCAAACTGAAGGTGGAGGTTTCGTTCAGATTGTTAAAAGGTGTGATCCCACCGGTAGAAGCCGAAATTGAAAGATTCATAATCAATCATTCCGGAAGCTAAATAAGTATTTGGTACAACCTAAATTGTTTAGTTTAACAGAAAAACCGCATCACATTTCAATTATCTAAAAATGTCTACATTTAATCTAAAAAATGTTATAGTTTGTCTAAAATATAAAGTAATTAATATTTAATTGTATATTATTGATGGATAATAGTTTGATAATATATAATTAATTATGGATTTACATAGGATATTACTTATACTTTTGGTTTTTCTGACAATTTTTTTACTTCTAGCCCATATTTCAACACTGCAAGCCCAACCTATCGCAGAACGTGCTGATAATGACATTTTAACTGAACATTATGGAGGAACGGAGGCTATTTTATCAGTTGATGATTATTATGCGCAGGAATTGGAAACAAACCATACTGTTGGTTCTAACACCCTATATCAGACCTTTGAGGTTTTAGGTATCCTGATTTTTGGAATTATTCTATTACGTTTTTTAAAGCTGAAAGTATTGGTTCTCATAATAGGACTTCTGGTTATTATTTACCTAAATGCCAATGCCCAACCTGGAAATACTCAGGTGCCAAATGATGCTTATTTTGGGAAAAGTACGATGGATTATGGACCAGTCACAAATGATTATATGGCTTTTGGTCCTGCTCCCGGAGCAAATGAAAATGTACCTATAGATAATGGAATACTTTTTTTACTAGTTGGAGGACTAGGAATTGGAACATTTTATATTTGGAGGCATAAGCAAGCTTTCAAAAGTACTAAAGTGTAACTCGTTTTAGGGGCTGATTTGGTATCTATAAACGAATTAAAATGGGGTACTATACTAACGAGGTTATTAGAAAAGTTCAAATAGTTGAATCAATAGTTTTACTTTCAAGCTAAAGCTCAGGTAAGTTCGATATCTATACGTCAGGAAAGATCTGTAGGAGTTAAGATAGGTAGTTGCTATAAGCAGGTATGCTACGGAATTATTCAATGGGTTATAGATGGATTTTAATTTGTTATTTACATGCTACCTTACCCTATCTTTTGTCCCGGCCAGGGCATCGTACCCGGGCTCACTTTCGTTCCCACCTTTTTTGTCGTACCTTCGTGTTATTAAAAACTTACTTCCTACTTTAATCAAAAATGAATATGTATCATAGAATTTGACAACAGCATTCACAAGAAGGGCCTGGTTTTATCTTTGGCTTAGCAGTGACCATGCGCGGATCAACCAAAGCCCTGTTGTGAATGTGGGGCCCAGCGGCCCTGGAGCGAAAAAGATAGCAAATTGCAGATCGGAATTGTGAAAACATCCACAGCTTGCTACTTCTACAAAGAAAACGTCATTATCTTCCTAGGTTGTAATCCAAGAAAATGGCAGAAAATTTAATAAAAAAGCCGTATTTTTAGCATTACAAGTCTGAAGAGGACATAGCTCTGCTGGAGAGCAACTATTAGCAATAAGACTTGTGGCTGAGGATAAGGGTTCTTGTTTTTGCAGGAACCTTTTTCTTTGTATATCCTTTGCCTCCTATGGCTAAAGAAAACTCAAAGCCTGTTTTTCTTCATAAATTTCTTAAAACCTATAAAACAACCTTCTATAAACAGTCTTTAAAAAAAGCTTCATTACTTCTAGTTCAATTCAATAGATAAAGATGAGCTGCGGCCTATTTAGAACAAACCT
>JBPRGG010000149.1:0-3685 GCA_051418075.1 Candidatus Cyclobacteriaceae bacterium M3_2C_046
CTCTACCATCAGCCAGATAGGATACATGTTCCTCGCTCTGGGTGTGGGTGCCTGGTCTGCCGCCATCTTCCACTTCATGATCCATGCTTTCTTTAAAGCACTGTTGTTTCTGGGTGCAGGGGCAGTGATCATGGCCATGGACGAAGAGCACAATATGTTTAAGATGGGAGGACTGAGAAAGAAGCTCCCTTTAATATTCTGGACATTTTTGATCGGTTCCTCTTCGCTAGCCGCATTGCCATTGGTGACTGCAGGGTTTTATAGCAAAGATCAGATATTATGGTATGCCTGGGCGGGAGAACATGGAAGTTTATGGCTTTGGTTGGCGGGCATGGTAGGTGCGCTTATTACTGCCATTTATACTTTTAGAATGGTTTTTATCACCTTTTATGGCGAACAGAAAAACAAAGTACACCAACGGCCGGGTATATTAATCAAAATCCCATTGGTGGTTCTGGCCGTGTTATCGCTCGTCGGGGGCTTTATTAACCTGCCGCATAATTTTGGTGATTTTGAATTGTTTTCCCGATTTGTTACGCGTACCCTGCCTTCCATAGAAATTGCTCACGCAAGTGCAAGTTCAGTGTGGATGATGCAGGGAATATCGGCAGTGGTAGCGCTCACGGGGGTATATTTTGCCTACCTATTTTTTCTTAAAAAAGCTCCTGCTTATTCCCACATTTCAAGCAGGATTTCCGGTGTGAAAAAATTCTTGCTAAAAGGATGGAATTTTGACGCATTATATGATAAAGCATTTGTTTTCCCCATTGTTACCCTGGCCCGTATCAATAAGCTTGATTTTGTTGATTTCATTTATACAGGCCTCGCGAACGTCAGCTTGTTTTTCAACGGAATGTTGGGTAAAACCCAAACCGGAAATGTGCGCTGGTATATTATGGGGATTGCCTTCGGTACTATTATTCTCATTGCAATAATTTTTACATTATGATACTGATAATCCTGATAATCATATTGATGGTTGGAGGAATACTGGCCTGGATCACCGGCCTTGTTCATCAGCTCATGTCCAGAATAATTTCCCTGGTGGCAATCCTGGTCAATTTGGCGCTTACTTTATATATCTGGATCAGAAATTATGATCATATCCATATGGGCTTAGGAGAATGGGTTTATCAATTCCAACATACCTGGATCAGCCGGTTTGGCATCAATTGGCATTTTGCTCTCGACGGACTTAGCCTGCTCCTTCTTATGTTGACTTTTTTCCTGGGAGCAATTTCCGTACTTATATCGTGGACCCAGATAAAAGAACAGGTAGGCTTTTTCCATTTCAATCTGCTTTGGATTTTGGCCGGTATCACAGGCGTTTTCCTTTCCATGGATCTTTTCCTGTTTTATTTCTTTTGGGAAATCATGCTTATCCCCATGTACTTTATCATTGGCATCTGGGGCCACGAAAATCGCATATATGCTTCTTACAAATTTTTCATTTTCACACAAGCCAGTGGCCTGCTAATGTTCCTGGCCATACTTGCCTTGTATTTCATCCATGGACGTCAAACAGGCAACTATACTTTTGAATACGAAGCATTGCTACTGACGTCGCTTCCCACTCTTTGGTCATACCTGCTGATGGGCGGCTTCCTAATCGCCTTTATTGTCAAATTGCCGTTAGTGCCTTTTCATAGTTGGCTTCCTGATGCCCATACAGAAGCTCCTACGGCAGGCAGTGTGATATTGGCCGGGCTCCTCCTGAAAACAGGTGCTTACGGATTGCTCCGGTTTGTCATTCCCTTGTTTCCTGAAGCCGCTGTTGGCTTTGCACCTTATGGCAGTTTCCTGGGTTTGATCAGCATTTTATATGGAGCAAAGTTGGCTTTCGCCCAAACAGACCTGAAGCGGATGGTGGCCTATACCAGTGTAAGCCACATGGGGTTTGTCATGTTGGGTGTTTTTGCTTTCAATGAATTGGCCTACCAGGGGGTAATGATGCAAATCGTCGCTCATGGCATAAGTACAGGGGCTTTATTTATCATCGTAGGAATACTTCAAGAAAGGCTTCATACTCGAAATATCGATGATTTTGGAGGGTTATGGGATGCAGCACCCAAAATGGGGGTTATGGGTTTGCTGTTTGCCATGGCCTCTTTAGGATTACCGGGCCTGGGCAATTTCATAGCAGAATTCTTCATTTTGGCAGGTTCTTATCAGGCAAGCGCCTTATGGGCTATTTTGGCGAGTCTGGGATTGGTGGCCGCTACCCTCTACGCATTAAGGATGTTTCAGGGGGTTTTCCAGGGCAAACGACCATCAGCATTAAAATTAAATGACTTTAATGGCCGGGAGATATTTGTCATGATTTTGTTGACCGTGGTCATTTTCTGGTTGGGACTATACCCCAGGCCTTTGCTGGAAACTTCTTCCATAGCTATGGAAAAAATTTTGGCATACCCTGCTGAGATAAAGAAAGCTTTTCGCAATAATGATTCCTCAAACCAGATCCCGAGCAGGATAAGTTTTAGCCGGCAAGCAGAAATAGTTGAAATTTCAAAACCAGGAGAAAATCAATGAACACGACTGAACTATCCTATATTCTTCCATTGGTAATTATAGCGGGTGCTGTGCTCCTGATCTTATTGACCATTGCCATTAAGAGAAGCCACCTGCTTACCTTTGTTTTGAGCATGATTGTTTTGATTTTGGCTGCTTCTTCCATGCTAATTATTCCTGCCGGAACGCTGCCGGTCGGCATTTTATTTACCATGGACGGATTTGGTCGCTTATTTATTTTACTGATATTGTTGGCAAGCCTGGCCATTACCATCATTGCTTATGACTATCTGGCAAAGCAGCAAGGAAATATGGAAGAATACTATGTGCTACTGTTAACCGGAACACTTGGCTCGTCCGTTTTGGTGATTGCCAGCCATTTTATCTCTTTCTTTTTGGGGCTGGAATTGTTAAGCATTTCATTGTATATCTTGGCGGGCTATCTCAAAACAGAAAAGGGACTGGAAGCTGCCATAAAGTATCTGGTATTAGCGGGGGTGTCGTCATCATTTTTATTGATGGGCATAGCGATGCTATACAGCCAGACGGGGAGCATGGAATTCGCAGGCGTTGCGAAAAAATTGTCTGAGATCGGCATTTCATATCCCCTGGTCTTGATGGGATTCGCCATGATAATGACGGGGATTGGATTTAAACTGGCCATTGTTCCTTTGCATCTCTGGACTCCGGATGTGTATGAAGGTGCCCCCGCCCCAACAACGGCTTATATCGCCAGTGTATCCAAAGGTGGTATGCTGGCTTTATTGATCCGTTTTTTTATGGCTTGGGAGGGTTTTTATTTTCATTCTATCATCATTGCCTTATCCGTCCTCGCCATTTTATCGATGCTGGTCGGAAACCTCCTGGCTTTGCGGCAACGCAATGTTAAACGCATGCTCGCCTATTCTTCCATCGCCCATTTAGGTTACATGATGGTAGCCTTCATTGCGGGAGGCGACCAGGGCGTCGAAGCAGTAAGCTTTTATTTGCTGGCCTATTTTATCACCATCATCGCGGCTTTTGGGATTATGTCCGTGGTATCACAACATGATGAAGAAGCTTACGATCTCAGTGAATATCGGGGCCTGTTTTGGCAAAAACCCTGGCTTGCGGTGGTTTTTACCGTAATGCTGTTTTCACTTGCCGGCATACCGCTCACGGCAGGCTTTATTGG
>JBPRGG010000150.1:0-5908 GCA_051418075.1 Candidatus Cyclobacteriaceae bacterium M3_2C_046
TTTAGCTATAAAAATATTGAGTTAAATGTTATTGTTCAGGGATCACAGGGCAATGATATCATCAATTTGCAAAAGAGGTTTATCGGCAATGTAACAGGTGCTTTTAATAATTTTGATGAAATACTGCAAAGATGGCGATCACCTGAACAGCCAGGTAATGGTGAAGTACCAAGGGCCAACCGATCCCCCAAAGGAAGAAACAACGCTGCACCTAATAGTTACCGGGTTGAAGATGGCTCATTCTTGAGAATACGAAATATTACTTTAGCCTACAACTTGCCTTCAACTTTGCTCGATAATATTCCTCTAACCAGAACCAGGGTGTATTTTTCAGTGCAGAATGCCTTTACATTTACCAATTATCAAGGGTATAACCCGGAAGTAAGCGTCACTGGCAACAATCCGCTGACTCCGGGTGTGGATTATGGTACCTATCCCGTTACACGAGTATTTACTTTAGGTGTTAATTTAGGATTTTAAAAATTGAATGAATTATGAAAACTAATTATGTAATAATAAAAAAGCTCAGAAATCTAACCTATACTTTATTGGCGTTGATGCTTTTTAGTTGCGGTGAGGATTTCATCGATTTGGCTCCCATATCAGATGCTAATATCAATAACTTTTATAAAACACCGGCTGATTTTGAAAATGCAGTCAATGGAGTGTACGCTTCATTGCAAGCTCCTTACGGGGATTTCTTCAACTTCAGTGGTATCCGCTCAGACCAGGGAGACATTCAAAATACAACTGGTTCCTTCTATCAGCAATATGATGAATTTGATCAGTTCTTTCTCGATCCCGCCAATCCGATTATTCAACGTACCTGGACCAACTATTACCAAACAATCGGGCGGGCCAATACCGTGCTTGATCGTATCGGTGGTATTACAATTACAGAAAGCCTGGCCAACCGGCTTGAAGGTGAGGCCAGGTTTTTACGGGCATTGGCTTATTTTGATTTGGTGAGAATATTTGGCGATGTGCCTTTGGTAACCAATGAAGTCAATGATCCTTTGGCTGGTCTGGAGCAGGAACGTAATGCTGCTTCACAAGTGTATGATCAAATCATTGCAGATTTAGAAGAGGCAGCTTCGCTGTTACCAAATACATATACCGGAGATGATATAGGTAGAGCTACAAGTTTTGCAGCCAAAGCGTTATTAGGAAAAGTGTATTTGACGAATCAACAACCTGGTTTGGCAGAAACTACCTTAAAAGATGTAATTGATAATGGTGGCTATAGCTTGTTGGATGATTATGCGGCTATTTTTGATGTTAATAACGCCAATCATGCTGAGTCTGTTTTTGAAATACAGTATAAATCCGGGTTGAATTTTACCGGTAGTGGTTTTACTAATCTTTTTGCGCCCGGAGATTCTAAAATTGTACCCGGAGACAATCAGGGGTTTAATCGTCCAACTGCAGATTTTCTTGCCAGCTACACTGAGAATGACCTACGTAAGGACAAGTCGGTGAGCTTTTATTCCAGTGGAGATGGAGCTATTGTAGATGAACCATACACGGTAAAATACATGTCTAATTTGGAAAACCCCTACGATTCTGACAATAACTGGATTGTACTGCGATATGCTGACGTATTATTAATGTACGCTGAGGCACTGTTAGAAAATGGAAAATCGGCAGAAGCCATAGATGCATTGAATGAGGTACATGCTCATCCACGTACAGGCTTAGATGCATACACCAGCATTGAGTTAAGCTCGGATGAACTGATTGAACAAGCCATTCGTGATGAGCGAAATATTGAACTGGCTTTTGAGGGCCATCGCTGGTTTGACCTGGTACGATGGGATATTTACATGGAGGTAATGAATGCTCATACTGGTCTTAGGCCGGGTGTAACGGTTGAGGCGCATCACCGACTATTCCCCATTCCTCAAGCCGAAATAGATATCAATCCAGACGGAATTACGCAGAATGATAATTATTAGTAAGTAAATATTAAAATGCTGAAATTTAAAGGCTGGGAATAAATACTGTTTTAAAGTATCATTCCTTGCCTTTTTACTTATAAATGAAAGTACCATGATCCAAAAGTTTCAGGTTTTCTTTGGTGTATTTGTATTGATATGTTTGACCTCCCAGGCCCAAATGAATGACTGCCAGGCATATTGGCATGCCGATACCCTTATTTTGAAAAATAGTGTGATTGAGCAAAAACTCATTTGGAAAAACGGCGAATTACATCACCTATCACTTGCCAGTAAATCTGAAAAATTGATATTTTCTGACAGAATACCTTCCGTGGCTATATTTGAGCAGGATGCCAAAATTACAGAAGCCAATCTTGAAATTGTAAAAGTAGAAGACCATTATCTCTATCCTGATCACCTGCAAGCGCATATAGTTACCCAATACCCAGGCATTACATTGAAAAGAGTGTTTAAAATTTTCCCCGGTGCACCTGCCATTGCCTGTCAATATTTTTATAAAGATGTAAAACTGCAAAATAAGGGTGCAAGCCAAATCCTTTCGGATGGCGTGGAAACTGCAAAGGCTCAGTCAGCCACCGACCTTAAATTTAGCAGCTATGGTTTAAAAAACCGACATTGGCGCATCGATTATGTTAGTTTTCAAGATGTAACTGACAACTTTAACAACCTTGTGAAGGAAAACCATTTGATTGCTTATCGCTATGCCCAGCCACTGAAAGCCAATTTACTTTTTGCCCGGGATCAATTGACTGATAAGCAATTTTTTATCTTAAAAGAATCGCCTTTGCATCACAACCAAGTCAACTACCCGGGAGCTGACTTCATGGTTTCTAACAAAGAAATAAGCGTAACCGGTGTAGGAATTCCTTTTGATCCGACGCAAGAGTGGCAGCCAGGTTACACCGTTACAACAGGCATGTTAACTACCACCGAAAACAGACTGGTAAGCTTGAGAAAATACGTCAAGGCCTCTAGACAGTATGGCCCCCAGCATGAGATGATTTTGATGAATACCTGGGGCGATCGAGGGCGCGATGGAAAAATAAGTGAGGCATTTGCTTTACGCGAGATAGCCGCCGGTAAAAAAATGGGTTTTACTCATTTGCAGCTTGACGATGGCTGGCAAAAAGGACTCTCTAAAAACTCTGCAACCTCTGGTGGCAGGCTTTGGAGCGAATGGCCGGAAGGCAGCTGGGAGCCTAATCCGGAAAGATTTTCTAACGGGTTGGAAAAAACTGTGGAAGCAGCGGAAAAAGCAGGCATGAAAATTGGTCTTTGGTTCAACCCTACCAGTGCCAACAATTTTGCCACCTGGGAGCGTGATGCCAACGTGCTGCTGGATTATTACAAAAAATACAACATTGCCACTTTCAAAATCGACGGGTTGCAAATACCGAATAAAACCGCCGAGCAAAATCTCAGAAAATTTTTTAATAAAGTGATGCAGGAAGCCGAGGGGCAAGTAGTATTTAACACTGATGTAACGGCAGGTAGGCGAGGCGGCTACTTTTTTTACGATGAATATGGTAATATTTTCGTGGAAAACCGCTACACCGATTGGGCCAATTACTATCCTTACCAAACGCTGCGCAATCTCTGGCAACTATCGCGTTACGTGGCCCCTGAAAAGCTGCAATTTGAATTTTTGAACAAGTGGCGTAATACCGATAAATATCCGGAAAATGACATCTTTGCGCCAGCCAATTATGATTTTGAATATTTGTTTGCCACCACTATGATGGCTCAGCCATTAGCTTGGTTCGAGGGTTCCAATTTACCGGAAGAAGCTTTTCAGGCAGCAACTGCCATTAAAAAATATCAGGAAATAATGGCTGATATTCATCAGGGAATTATTCTCCCCATTGGGAAGGAGCCTAGTGGCAAATCATGGACCGGCTTCCAATCTATGAATGGCAATAGAGGGTATTTGCTGGTATTCCGGGAAAATCATGCAGAAAACCAGCAACCAATAGCCACTCATTTTGCAGTTGGCAACCAGGTGAAATTTACCTCGGTGATTGGCAAAGGAAAAGACTTTGAAAGTACTATAGAGGAAGAGGGTAAGTTGGTAGTACAACTTCCGGAAAAGAACAGCTATGGCTTGTGGACATATGAACTTGAAAAATAAAGTAATCAAATAATAATCATGCGTATTCTGTCATTTATTACTATTTTTTCCTTTCTTTCCTACTCCTGCCAACAATCAGGAGATACAGAAGAGAACCCACCCAATGTGGTGTTCATTCTGGTGGATGACCTTGGCTATAAAGACCTGGGTGTGTATGGTAGTACATTCTACGATACGCCTCACCTCGATTCATTGGCTGGTGTAAGTACCAGGTTTACCAATGCTTATGCTGCCTCACCGGTTTGCTCGCCTACCAGGGCTGCTCTGATGACCGGTAAAGATCCGGTACGGGTCAATATTACCGATTGGATTCCGGGTCATAAGCTGGAATATGTGGATAACCCGAATCTGGTACCGCCGGAAGACATTCATAATCTTCCACTAAGTGAAATTACTTTAGCGGAAGCTTTTAAAGATCATGGTTATAAAACTTTTTACGCGGGCAAATGGCACCTGGGCGAAACTGCAGACTACTGGCCGCAGCAACAGGGTTTTGATATTAATAAAGGAGGTCATCATAAAGGCTCGCCTCCGGGAGGCTATTACTCACCCTATAAAAATCCCCGTTTAGAAAATGGTCCGGAAGGTGAATATCTTACCGATAGGCTTACTGATGAATCTATACAGTTTATTGAAAACAATCAGGACAGTTCCTTCTTTCTGTACCTGGCATTTTACACGGTGCATACACCAATACAAGGTTGCGAAAAATATGATGCGTATTATCAGCAAAAGAAGAAGCAATTGCCCAACCAGGGTGAGGTGAAAATTTTGCAGGATGGGAGGCTGACCACACGAATTAATCAATCAGATGCAAAATACGCCGCCATGGTTCGATCCATGGACGAAAACGTAGGTCGTCTTTTAAGAAAGCTAAATGACTTGAGACTGGCTGAGAATACGATTATTGTATTTACTTCTGACAATGGTGGCCTTACTGCCAGAGGAAGCAACCCAGGTCCAACTGCTGTATATCCTCTTCGGGCCGGCAAAGGCTGGCTTTACGAAGGTGGTGTTCGAGTTCCATTGATCATCAAAACCCCGGGACAGCAAATTGGCCAGATTACCGAGCAGCCTGCTATCAGCATGGATTTGTTTCCTACGGTCTTGCAGCTGGCCGGATTACCCCGGTTGCCAGAGCAACCTCAGGATGGGCAAAGCCTGATGCCCTATTTGAAAGAGCCTGCACAGGTAGATGAGCGTACCCTTGTATGGCATTATCCTCATTACCACGGCACGACCTGGAGGCCAGGTTCCGCCATCAGGCAAGGCGATTGGAAATTGATTGAATTTTATGAAAAAGACACCGTTGAATTATATAATCTGAAAGACGATGAAGGTGAAAATATTAACAGGTCCATCGAACTGCCTGAAAAAGCAAAAGAACTCAGGGGGCTTATGCATGAATATATTAAAGCTAGAAATGGCAATTATCCTCTGGACTTGTGAAATAAACCTGCTGGTGAAAATTTCGGCTTCTGGACACCAGCATTCGGCACACGTCAGTCATACATCATCCGTTGCTCCCATCGTCATCATCCATTTTTTGTACCGGTCATCCGTCATTAGTGCAGAACCTACTACTTTTTTAAATTAGCAATATCCACCCCTCAGTTATCTCTTGTTTAGAAATTATGAAAATTCATTTTTTCCTTAGACATTAGTTTTTTGAAAAAAAATAATTTAATCAATCAGGTAAAAGAAAGAGCGGGAGCCCCTTTGCTTGAGCTAAGCAATTTTCCCGATAAGGCATCTTTGAATGAAGCCATTTTGCAGGAAAGAGAATGGGAATTCTGGGGCGAAGCCAAAGGGCGGCAGGATC
>JBPRGG010000151.1:0-1002 GCA_051418075.1 Candidatus Cyclobacteriaceae bacterium M3_2C_046
GGAGGTGGCGGAGCAGGTTTTTGTCTCATGTCCAACTGGTCTATGATTTGATCCACTTGCTGAAAGCGATCCCGCGGATCAGGCTGCAGACATTGTATGATTATGGTATACCATAATTGATCCGGCACTTTATCCTGCAACAAAGGCATATTCCAGTCACCTCTTTTCTTTCTGTCCTCATATTTATTGGGATTGTTTTGAAATTCAGTTAAAGAACCATAGGGCATCTTTCCCTGGGTAAACCACTCATACATCATCACCCCAAAGGAAAAAATATCATTGTTGGGTCCGGTAAACTGGTAAGCCCTGGTTTTGTCGGCCTGCTCGGGAGCTGAATAACACACTGAAGCAAAGATCTGCTCCACATAACCTCTTTTGTTTACCTGGGTCAACCGTCTTTTCAGGTTTGCTGAAATGCCAAAATCAGTCAGTACTACCTTGCCTTGCTTAAACAGGATATTTTCCGGTTTAAGGTCCCGGTGAATGATATCATGCTGATGCAGATCTTTTAACCCTTTTAAAATCTGGAGGGCCACTTCCTGGTAGAATTTAGGGGGAAAGGATTGATTGATCTTATCTTTTAAGCTGCCCCCTTCACAAAAATCATAAATGATCAGCGGGTTTCCTTCCAGTTCCTCATAACCATGGGAATGGACCAGGTAGTTGGAATTGACTGTCTTACTGATCACGAATTCCTGGTAAATCCTTTTTTTTATTTCAGCTCTTTCCTGGGGATGTAATTCCCAGAACCGGTTCAGTTTCAAGGCATAATCGCCTCCGTTAAAAGTTGATTTATACACATTGCCAAACCCACCTTCTCCCAGTAATTTTTCCACAAAATAATTCCCCTGGCTTAACCTGATATATTGGGGTGGCTGCAACCGAACGGTTTGGGGAATGGACATGTTATTTTGGATTACATTTTCCGACTAATGGTAGCTCTGATTCAGTATTGTCATTTAAATTTTCAAGTTATTTTTCAGCTAAATTAATATTAAAACC
>JBPRGG010000152.1:0-1832 GCA_051418075.1 Candidatus Cyclobacteriaceae bacterium M3_2C_046
ACACCTATAGCTTTAGCCAAAGAGAGATCCGGCAGGCGCTCAATGTGAGCAAAACGCAAATGCACCGCTACATGAACGATCTGGTAAGTTTGGAATACATCCAGGTCACCGGCGGCCATAGTAATAGAGGTTTTAAATACAAGATCGGTTACTGGGACAACGTGCAGAAGCTCAGGGCGAAGATTAAAAGAAGATTGCAGGGCCAGTTAGACCAGTTGGAATTAATAGAAACATAAGAACCGCTAAACTTATCCACAGGTTGGCGTTCCATACCGTTGGAACACCAGATGGAACGCCAGAAAGTTGCTTCTATGATATTAGAAGCAGGAAAAAGGCTTAAAAAAGGGCTGGCGTTCCGTGTTCCAAAAAAGTGTTAAAAGGGAAATCAAAAAAAATGGATGAAGAAATTACTGCTTTTTACTCCGGAATATCAAAGATTATTTAACGATTACCAGGTTTATTTAAAGCTGCTGGGCTACCATAAAACCGCCCAAAAGAACATGGCCGCCCATGTAAAGGAGTTTTTGCACCAGTTGGAGCAACAGCAAATAACCAGCCTGCAGGAAGTGGCCGCCAGCCAAATCCAAAACCATTACCATTACCTGAAAAACCGGCCCAGCCAACGTGACCAGGGACACTTGAGCGAAAGCCATATCAGTTTTAGTTTGTACGCCATCAGGATATTTATCCAGTACCACTATGAACGGGGAACCCTAAAAGCAGACCCTTTTAGCTCATTGAACTTCCCCAAACCAAACTACCAGGAAAGAAAAACCCTGGCAAGGCAAGAAGTCAAGCAACTGTATGAAGCTTGCGGAAACTACCGGGACAAAGCAATCCTGGGGCTATTTTATGGCTGTGGCCTGAGAAGGTCAGAAGCCGAGAAACTAAACACCGATGATATAAATTTTAAAAGCCAACTGCTATATGTACGGGAAGGAAAGGGGAACAAAAGAAGGGCAGTGCCATTAAGCAAACAATTAAAAGACGACTTCTATAACTACTACATCAATGAAAGGAACCTTTTTTTATTCATAGGAAACCACACCAGGAAAACACCCGAAAACAGCTTTATATTGAACAAAACAGGTGGCAGGATGCTTGGCAACAGTTATTGGAAATGGCTGAAAGAGAAGCTGGAACAGGCAAACTTGCCCAAAGACATCACGCTTCACCATTTGCGGCACAGCATTGCCACCCATTTACTTGAAAACGGGCTGGACATCGAACAGGTAAGGGATTTTTTAGGCCACAGCTTTTTGGAAACGACACAGATTTACACGCACATCGGGAAATGGAAATAGAGCAATACCTGGAACAGAAACTAAGCCCGGAAACCGTAAAACTGTACCTGAGAGATATTAAAATCTACCTGGGCTACCAGACAGAACCAAAAGCGAAGGCGGCCAATTACCAGGATATTTTACAGTACATCGAATATTTACGAAAGCATTACCCCAAACCGCAGACCATCAACCGGATGTTGTACGGGGTAAAAGCGTATTACTTTTGGCTGATCGAAACCAACCAAAGGAACGACCACCCTTGCCGGTATTTAAGATTAAAAGATGCCAAATCCAAACCATTACAGTTACAGGATCTGTTTACTGAAAAAGAACTGGAAAGCCTGCTGAACAGGAAAGAAAGGTATGAAAGCATCAGGATCCGGAACCAGGTAATAATCAGTTTACTGATCTACCAGGCGTTAAGGCAAAAGGAAATCACCAACTTAAAAGTACAGGATATTGACTTGGAAGCTGGTACCATTTTCATCAACGCCACCAGGAACACCAACGAGAGGGAATTACAGCTAAAGACCAGCCAGGTAATGA
>JBPRGG010000153.1:0-35426 GCA_051418075.1 Candidatus Cyclobacteriaceae bacterium M3_2C_046
CCCAAAAAAATCAAGACAGAAAAAAAATGCCCACACCTGCCGCGGCCATACGTTCGGGGCCATCGTAGCTTGGGCACACCAGCCTACCAGCATTTTCTGTCGGACCAACGCTGCTTTTGATTTTCATATAATCATAGTCCTTATATAACTCATAGTTCAGAAAAATTCAATGGCGGTCAGCGGTCGTTGGTCGTCCGTCAAAAAATAACGACATGCGTTATTTGTTTTTTCTACAAATGACTTAAAAGTCTTCAAAATATTCGAAAGGCCAATTCAGAATCATTGAAGGCTGTACTAATTCTCTGTTTTTATTTGTTTTGCCAAAAAAATCACATATATTTTAAACATCAAATTGATAATTTGTGCCTTTGATTTCATTTTTATCCATATATTTTCATGAAAAATCAATTAGTATTTGCCCTCTTGCTATTAGGAGTTGCAGTTAATGCCTATAGCCAATGCAAAATAGCCACAACCTATGTTCATCCTGAATTCACCAATGATTACCTGCAAGATATTATATTTATAAATGATTCAGTAGGTTATATTGTTGGAGGCTCTACGACCATATTAAAAACGATGGACAGGGGGCATTCCTGGGAAAAAATACCGGTTGATTTTGAAAGAGAGGATCTCATCATCTATGGAATTACCCTCAACCCAGCAAAAGATTCCTTGTTTATTTATGGACATGATCTTTTTGTGACTGATCTGGAGTTTAATCAAATTACCTTCATTAGTACGCCAACAACTATTCTTGACCTGGAAATTATATCCAACGGGAACTGGTTATATGCTGATAACAACGGAAACGCTTATTTAAGCAAATCAATGGGCGATACATGGCAGAAAAACGCCTATTTTTCAGGCACATGCCAGTTTGATGCAGTGAATGATCAGGTGATCTATGCCTTCTTACCTCATGAATACGAATTATATAAATCCATAGATGGGGGAAATTCCTGGGGTTTTCAGCATAAACTGACTAGCTACTACAATACCATGCATGCGGTGGATGAAAATACCCTGGTGTTAGGTGGTGATGGCTCTGTAATTATTAGTACGGATGGAGGAAATACATGGAAATCCAGGGGTTTTGATCCCTCTTATGGACGTGTGATAGAAATGGAATTTGAAGATCCGGAAAAAGGTTATATGATTGTCTATGAAACCAAGAATTTTAGTTCTCATTTGCTTAAAACCATCAATGGAGGTAAAAGTTGGCAGCAAATTGATCAATTCAGTAACGGGTTTAATCAGCATTTTAAGGATTTTCATATTACATCTGATCAAATGATCATCTTGATAGGAAGGTTTGGGCTGATAGTGCAAATTGATGAAAAAGATTTGAACTGGAATAAGTATAGCGGAAAAATTACCCCATTAATCACCTCGACTGATCAGGCTCCCTCAGGTTTAATATATGGAGCTGCTAACCAGGGACAGTTGGTAAAAATAGATCCCGCACGAGACTTTTTTGAAGTGGATACTCTACAATATGAGGTAAACTTTAAACAAGTAGCTGTTGTCAATAATGATACTATTTTTGTAATGGCAGATAGCCTGCTTATCAGAACCGTGGATGGAACTTCTCAATGGGAAACCATCTTTCAAAATACTGATTCGGATCAATTAGTGTCTATTCAGGCAGATGAAACAGGGAGTGTATGGCTGGGAACAGCAGGTAATATCTGGTTTTCATCAGATAACGGCAACACGTTTAAAAATGTGTTTTCTTTAGATGATTCGCAAACCAGAATTTCATATGCTTACAGCCTTAATGACAGCACCGGTTTTATTGCTTTGGAGGGTGACAAAGCTCGTTTACTAAAGTCAACCAACTATGGATTAGCATGGGATACAGTATTTGTTTCAGATGGTAAATATGCCAGCATAACCACCATTAAGTTCTTGAATGATACCCTTGGGTTTATAAGCGGTAATAATAATGTGTTGTCTAAATCTGAGGATGGTGGAGAAAGCTGGAGTCGTATGTATAATAATGTCACCAATTCAACTGGAAATATTGAGTTTTTAGATGAAAATATCGGTTATTTGGTGACTAATTATGCTGTGTTAAGAACAGGTGATGGTGGAAATACCTGGAAGGAAATTTATTATGATTGGTTCCAGCATTTGGAAGATCTGGTGGCTTTGGAGAAAGAAACTGTTTTAGTTGCTGGAAGGGGTGGTTTGGTTCTAGAGCTAAAAACTGAACCTGATGAGATCACCTACAGTTCATATCAGGAAGAGGTATGCCTGGACCATCAAATTGAAATCACTTTGAATCCTGTTCAGGGAACCGTATATCAATGGTTTATGAATGGGGAGTTGGTTTCCAATACAGCAGGTATCAGGATAATGCCTGCTGCCCCGGGGACACAAGAGATAAAAATGGTGAGAACCAATGCCTGTCAGTTAACGGATACGATTCTTCATGAAGTTGAGGTACTGGATGAAACCAGACCGGTAATCCCAGAGATAACTTTTGAGCGGGATACCCTGTTTACAACTGCCAGCCATCAGGTATATTGGTACTATGAAGAATCATTAATAGAACAACAACATCAGGATTACTTATTAACAGATCATTATGGCACTTATTACGTGATTGATTCTAATCGCTGTGCAGGTACAAGATCAGAGAAATTTGAATATTCAGCCATCACCGCTCTGGATCTTTCAGATAATCAACCTTATAAGATATATCCCAATCCTGCCCGGGAGCAGGTTTTTGTTCAAATTAGAAATAACCAGCAAATTGAATCTGTTGAACTTTTGACAATGTCAGGTCATTTAGTGGTTCAGGTTGATCATCCGGCAGGAATTCAATGGATAATTAATTCAGATGGCATTATGGCAGGTACCTATCTCCTTATAATAAAATCAAATCAAAAGGTTTACAAAAATTTACTTTTACTGACTGATCAGTGATTCAGCATTACCTGAAAATCAGGAGATGATCTGCTTCACTCTGCCTACCTTTCCATTTTCCAACCGGACCTTAATGCCATGAGGATGGGTAGAACTTTTGGTTAAAATGGCTTGAACGGTTCCTTCAGTGAGTTTTCCCGTTCTTTGATCCTGTTTTTGTACGATATGAACCCGGAGTCCGGGTTTGATATCAGCACGATTGTTTCCATTCATAATTTAAAAATAATAAGAATAATAACCCTTCACCCCATTTTTATTGACACCTTCGATAATCACCCGGCCTCTCAGGTTAGTCAGGTTGTTTTCCAGCTGTCTGGGATCTTCAATGGGCTGTTTGTTGATGGAAGTGATGATAAACCCTTCCTGAATGCCTAATCTTTTAACAAATCCTTCCTTCACCTTATTGATGCGTATTCCGTGGTCTATATCAAGCATGTCCATTTCCTCATCGGGCAACACTTCCAGGTCGGCCCCCAGTTTTTCTGAGGCATAGATCTCTCTTTTCAACAAGTTGGTGGTGCCTAAACGGTTGGTCAGGGTCAGCCTTTTTTGCTGGACCTTGCCATTCCTTTTATAGGTAATATTGATGGCATCGCCGGGAGAATAATAGGAAATGGTTTCTTCAAAGATGGCGCGGCTATTGATTGCTTCCCCGTTGATTTGCAGGATGATATCGCCTTTTTGCAAACCGGCTTTATCAGCAGCGCCATTTTTTTGAATATAGCTTACGACCACCCCGGTCAGTTCCTCTACTTCCAGTTGCTGAGCGATTTCCGGATCCATATCCAGCACATCAGCCCCTAAAAAGGCTTTTTGAACCTCACCGTAGTTGATCATATCATCAGCTACTTTGGTGACGATATCTACCGGCACAGCAAAACCATAGCCGGCATAGGAACCGGTTTTGGAAAGAATAGCGGTGTTAATACCTACCAGTTCACCATCAATATTGACCAGGGCCCCGCCACTGTTGCCCGGGTTGATGGCTGCATCAGTTTGTATAAATGATTCAATGGGGAAATCACTTTTCAAAATATTGATCTCGCGGCCTTTGGCGCTCACTATCCCGGCCGTAACAGTTGATTGTAAATTGAAGGGGTTTCCTACCGCAATCACCCATTCACCCACCTGGAGGTCATGCGAGCTGCCAATGGTGATGTTGGGCAGTTTTTTGGCTTCGATTTTCAGGATAGCTATATCAGTAGATGGGTCAGACCCCACCAGTACCGCCGGATAGGGCTGCTTATTATGAATAACCTCTATCTGATCAGCTCCATCAATTACATGGTTATTAGTGATAATATATCCATCAGAGGTATAAATTACACCTGATCCACTACTGATGGTTTGCCCGGTACGGTCACCGAAAAAATACTCAAACCAACTGTTACCATATCTGGTTTGGGAGACCGTTTTAATATATACTACACTGGTAGTGCTTTTGGAAGAAGCTGCTACAAAATCCTTGTCTGCCATCACCGTTTCAGTTCGGTAATTTGTCGCCAGAGGCTGGTTGGAAGAGGAATTGATCTGGGAAAAACTATCCTTACTGGCCTGTTGTACCATAGGCTCAGCCTGATTGGTTAGGGGAGGAACCTCCAGATAATGGGTATAGGTAAAAGCTCCGGCTAATCCCGCTACAAATCCTGTAATGATGGTTTTGATAGTTTGCTTCATTTCACTTATTCCTTTTTACAAAATATGCTGCTGTTAAAACAACGTAAAAATATTACTTATACGATAGCCTTCCTGCAAAAATTATTACATTTGCTGCCATTATGGGAATCAGATCTATATTAAGTAAACCAGTTGCCGCATTTGTGGTCAGCCAACAGAAAAAATGGGCCGGCCAGCCTTTTGGTACCCAGCAAAAGGTTTTCGATCAATTGATTGCCGGGGGCAAAAATACTAAATTTGGCCAGGATCATAATTTAGATCTGGTAAAGAATTACGAGGATTTTAAACGAAATGTTCCGGTCCGGGACTATGAAGACCTGAAATTTTATATTGAAAGGATCTTGCAGGGGGAGTCAGATGTACTTTGGAAAGGCAAACCTGCCTATTTTGCTAAAACTTCCGGCACTACCTCAGGTACCAAGTATATACCAATAACAAAAGATTCTATACCCAACCACATAAACAGCGCCCGAAATGCCATTCTCAGTTATATTCATGAAACCGGTAAGTCTCAGTTTCTGGATGGAAAACTGATCTTTTTATCCGGCAGCCCTGTACTGGATCAAAAGGCAGGGATCAATACCGGCCGGCTTTCCGGTCTGGTCAATCATCATGTGCCTGGTTATTTAAGGTCCAATCAGATGCCCAGTTATGAAACCAACTGTATTGAAGATTGGGAGTTGAAAGTGGAAAAAATAGTGGATGAAACCTTAAAGGAAAATATGACATTGATCTCGGGAATCCCTCCCTGGGTACAAATGTATTTTGACCAGATCTATGAAAGGACCGGCAAAAAAGTCAAGGATGTTTTCCCCCAGTTCTCTATGTTTATATATGGCGGAGTGAATTTTGAGCCATACCGGGCCAAGCTTTTTGATTCCATAGGAAAAATAGTGGATTCCATTGAAACATATCCTGCTTCCGAGGGTTTTATTGCCTATCAGGATTCACAGGTGGAAGAAGGGTTGTTGCTTTTGTTGAATTCAGGCATATTTTATGAATTTATTCCGGCTGACCGGTTTTTTGAAGAAAATCCGCCCCGTTTGAATATAGAGGAGGTGGAATTGGGCAAAAATTATGCCGTCATAATCAATAATAATGCCGGGCTTTGGGGCTATTCCATCGGAGATACTGTGAAATTTATCTCTAAAAATCCCTACAAATTACTGGTTACAGGAAGGATCAAGCATTTTATATCTGCATTTGGTGAACATGTGATAGGTGAAGAGGTGGAAAAGGCTATGAAATTGACTATGGCGAAATTTAAAGAAGTAGAGGTAGTGGAATTTACCGTGGCACCCCAGGTTAACCCGGCTGAAGGTTTACCATTGCATGAGTGGTATGTGGAATTTGCCACACCTCCGGCAGATTTATCATCTTTTGAAAATGAGGTGAATTTGCATCTGCAAAAGCTGAATGCATATTATGATGATCTTATTTCCGGTAAGATTTTGAGAAAGTTAAAAGTAATACCTTTAAAAAAAGACGCCTTCAGGAATTATATGAAATCACAGGGTAAGTTAGGTGGGCAAAATAAGGTGCCCCGGCTGGCCAACGACCGGAAAATTGCCGATGCGTTGGAAGCACATAAAATTTCTTGAAGCTAACAAACAGAAAGTTGATTAATAATACCCCAAAAAGAATTGCCATATTAGGCTCTACCGGTTCCATTGGAACTCAGGCGCTGGAAGTAATAAAAGCCCATCCGGATCAGTTTGAAGTGGAAGTGCTTACTGCTAATAATAATGCCGAATTGTTGATCAGGCAAAGTCTTGCCTTCAGACCCAATGTAGCTGTTATTTGCAATGATTATTTTTATGATCGAGTGTTTGAGGCCTTAGATCCTGAAGGCATCAAGGTGTATGGTGGATATCAGTCTCTTGTATCTACTATGGAGATGGAATCCATTGACCTGGTTTTGACCGCTATGGTAGGTTTTTCAGGGCTGGAGCCCACTATAAGGGCTTTGGAGACTGGTAAGCACCTGGCCATTGCCAATAAGGAAACCTTGGTGGTGGCTGGAGAACTGGTAACCAGGATGGCCCGGGAACAAGGAGTGAATTTTTATCCGGTAGACTCAGAACATTCCGCCATTTTTCAATGTATGGTAGGCGAGTTTCATAATCCTCTGGAAAAGATTATTTTAACTGCTTCCGGAGGTCCGTTTCTCGGTAAAAAACTATCCTTTTTGGAAAATGTTACTAAAGAGCAGGCATTAAAGCATCCAAACTGGGATATGGGAGCCAAAGTGACCATTGATTCGGCTACCTTAATGAATAAAGGCCTGGAAGTAATCGAGGCAAAATGGTTATTTGGGCTTGATTTAAATAAAATAGAAGTGATCATTCATCCCCAATCTATTATACATTCCATGGTACAATTTGAAGATGGATCAATCAAAGCACAATTAGGGCTACCTGATATGCGTTTACCTATACAATATGCCCTGGGTTACCCGGATCGTCTGAAGTCCGATTTTCCCAGGTTCAGCTTTATGGATTATCCGGAGTTAACATTTGAACAACCTGATCTTTCCACTTTTCGTAATTTACAATTTGCTTATGATGCAATTGGCAAAGGAGGAAATATGCCTTGTGTTTTAAATGCATCTAATGAAATAGCCGTGGCGGAATTTTTGAAGGATAAAATCAGTTTTACTAAAATGTTTGATGTAATAGAATCCTGCTTAAGCAAAATGGAGCATATTACGTCTCCTGATTTTGAAGACTACCTGAATACAGATAAAGAAACAAGAATTAAAGCTTTAGAAATAATAAATTAATGGATGGATTAGTAATGGCAGCTCAGATCATCCTGAGCTTATCGATTTTAGTGGGAATTCATGAAGCAGGCCATATGGTGGCAGCTAAATTTTTTGGGATGCGGGTTGAACAGTTTTCTATTGGATTTCCGCCGAAAATTTTTGGTTTCAAAAAAGGAGAAACGGAATATTCACTGGGTTCTATCCCTTTGGGTGGATTTGTAAAGATTTCCGGAATGGTGGATGAATCCCTGGATACCAAGAACCTGAAAGAAGAACCACAACCCTGGGAGTTCCGGTCAAAACCAGCCTGGCAGCGTTTAATTGTGATGCTGGGAGGGATTATTATGAATGTTGTAACAGGGATAATTATATTTGTAGTGCTGGTGTACCATTTGGGTGAACCTTATATTCCCAAGTCAGAAGTCAATGAGTATGGTATTGTAGCCTATGACTTGGGGGAGGAAATCGGCTTGCAAACCGGTGATAAGATCCTGGAAGTCAATGGAGCGGATTATCAAAAATTCACTGATATCACCGGACTGGATGTATTGCTGGAAGACAATAGTTATTATACCGTAAAGAGGGATGGGGCAACTTTAAAAGTCACCATACCCAATGATTTTATTGAAAAATTCTCCGAACAGGATGCCCGAAACCGCTTTATTGAGCCCATAGGCTTTTCCCAGATAGCTGAAGTACTGGAAGGTGGTAATGCCGAACAGGCTGGATTACTACCAGGAGATATCATCACCCAAATCAATGGAGATACGGTGTTTAATTACCAGATCAATGATATCATCAAACGAAATGCCGGGAACACCATTGATTTGACAGTTAAAAGAAGCGCTGAGAAAGATGTACCTGAGACAGAATACAATATTGTTCGGCAAATCCCGGTGACTGTAGGACAGGATAGTCTTATTGGGATCTCGCATGGTACACATTATGATTTTAGTTATATTGATTATAACCTGGGGCAATCCCTGGTGGAAGGATCAGGGCGGGCTTTCTCAGCCGTATATGTCAATATCAAGGCTTTTGGCAAGATATTAAGCGGTGATCTATCCCCAACCAAATCCCTGAGCGGACCAATTGCCATAGCCCAGGTATTTGGGGGTACATGGAACTGGGAACGCTTCTGGAGCCTGACCGGACTGCTGTCCATGGTTTTGGCATTCATGAATTTACTACCCATCCCTGCTTTGGACGGAGGACATGTGATGTTCCTGTTGTTTGAAATGGTCTCTGGTCGGAAACCCTCAGATAAATTCCTGGAAGTTGCCCAAAAAATCGGCATGGTATTGTTGCTGGCCCTGATGGTCTTTGTGATCTTTAACGATATCAGGAAGATTGTAGTGGATTTTTTCGGATTGTAACTGTTTATTGACTTTTGATATTATAAAAAAATCAACTTGTGGACTTGACAAGTTGATTTTTTTTGTGCTTTCACGAGTGAACTATCCACTTATTGCCAGCACTTCCTTTTTTTTTGGATATTTTCTAAACAAAAAGATGTCTTACTGGTAAAAAAAGTAGATTAAGATAATTTAACAAAAACATCTTTTTGTTGCGAAGTATATTATTAAAATATTAAATATTTGATAATATTATATTTTATAAACGAAAACGATGTAAATTTGACATTGCAAACTTAAATTTGAATTGATTATGATATCAAACATAGATAAACCAGTAAGTTTACACGGAATAAAAAAGAAAATAGCCCTGGTGGCTCATGATTTTAAAAAGAAAGATCTGATAGAATGGGCCAGGTTCAATCGGGGAGTATTGGCTGAGCACGAGGTGTATGCCACCGGTACTACCGGGCAATTGCTGGAGGAAGAACTACAAATTCCCATTATCAAGTTGCAAAGCGGACCTTTGGGGGGTGATCAGCAGATTGGGGCTAAAATCAGTGAGGGAAACATTGATTTCCTGATATTTTTCTGGGATCCTTTAGAGCAGCAGCCTCACGATCCAGATGTTAAGGCCTTATTACGGATAGCAGTGGTTTGGAATATTCCTGTGGCTTGTAACCGGGCTACAGCTGATTTTATCTTTTCCTCGTCTTTGATGAGGGATAATTATGCCAGGATCAGTCCGGATTATGGTACCTATCAAACCAGGAAGGTTGATACTACGTAGAATTGATTGCTGTGGCGGTATTTTAGGGTATATTCTACCTGCCTAGATCTTTTGTCCTGTCCGGACGGGACCTGCTTTTTTGATCAAAAAAGAAGGCAAAAAAATCAAGACGGAAAAAAATGCCCGAACCTGTCACAGCCTTTTCGCTCTGGGCCATCATAGCCTGGCACACCGCCGCACCAGCATTTTTTGTTGGGCCAGCACTGCATTTAATTGTCAAATATTCATCCGGCAATCATAAAAATCATAGTTCAGAATCGTCGCTAGATTGTCAAAAAATAACGTAATTCTCTAATTGTTTTAAGGTAGTTGATTGTTATAAGCAGAAATACCTTGCGATCAGACCAGCTTAATTCCAGCCATCAGCTTCCTGTTTGATCTCCTCCTGCATTTCTTGCAGTTCATCCTGGGCCGGGCGATAGATTTCAAATTCCACCCGGCGGTTAAGCCGTTTGTCTTCTTCTGTTTTTTCCTCTACTATCGGCTTTGAACTGCCAAATCCCTGAGATTCGATCCTTGATTCAGGAACTCCTCCAAAGTTTACTATAAAGTCTTTGATAGCCTGTGCCCGTTCCTGTGATAATTGTAAATTGAGGTCCTGGCTGCCGTCTGAATCTGTATGACCTGAGATCTTTAACTTAAAGTCAGGGTTATCCATCAGAAAGTCTGCTACTTTATACATATCACCAAACATTTCCGTACGTAATTCGGATTTGCCATTTTCGAATTCCACCGATTCAAATTTGATTTTACTGGATATAGGCTGGGAGAACCTTTTAAATTCCATATCTCCATCCAGGTAAAAAAGTTCTTCAATCCGGAAAAATTCTTCTCCCTGAATGATCAACAGGTAATTTTTATTATTGATCAGGTTAAATTCAAAGGTTCCATCATCCCGCAGAAATTTAGGGGCTACCTCAATCCCATTGTCCAGATCGATGATAGATACAATGCCTGCTTTAAAGGGTTTACCTGAAATTGAATCCATTAAAGAACCGCTGACTTTGGTAGTAGCTAATGGTTGCGCCTCCATGGGCAGAGGGAAGGAATACAGGTCCAGGTTCTCCATATTATCCTTGGCTGACTTGGCATAAAACAGGTACCAGGATTTTGAATCAATAGTGAAATAAAACTCAGATCCCGGCCCATTTACCAGGGGACCAATATTTTTAGGATCAGTCCAGTAGGAGCCCCTCCGATAAGATTTGAAAATATCAAATTCTCCAAAATTCAGCAGCTGTCCGTTAGAACTGAAATACAGGATGTCATATTCCGGATGATAAAATGGGCTGACCTCATTTTTGCGGGTATTGATCATAGGGCCTGCATTCTGAGCAGTGGCCCACTCCCCATTTTTCAGTTTATAAGTAAAATATATATCAGCCAGGCCAAAACCACCTATGCGGTCAGAAGCAAAATACAGGGTATCTTCTGTGTGAGAAAGGGAAGGATGTGAATCCCATGATTTGCTGTTCACATTAATACCCAGATTTTTAACATGGCCCCAGGTACTGTCTGCCTGCAACTCTGCCGAAAAGATATCGCAATTACCATAGCAATCAGGGGCATGACACCGGGAAAAATATATGGTTTTGCCATCCCGGCTGATACAGGCAGAACCTTCATTATACTGAGAATTAATGGATTCCAATGGTTGGGCTTCATCCCAGAATTCTCCCCATCTTTTGCTTAAAAACAGATCTTCATTAGATACTTTATCAAATCCCTTGATCACAGTATTTCTTTTGGAAGTGAAAATCATCAGGTCATCATTGGCTGACAAGGCCGGCCCATAGTCACTGTAACCAGAATTTACCAGTTTTCCCATATTAAGCAATACCCCCCGGGGAGGTCTTAAGGTATCCACTTCCTTGCGATATTCTACCAGTTCATAATAATAATCCAGGGGTACATATAGATCTTTTCGGTCCCGGGCTATAGAATCGTAGTAAAGTTCTATTTTATTTATGTCAATATCATCCCGGTGATGTTTTAGTACCAGCTTATACAATTGAACGGCATCCTGAAATTCTCCAAATAATTCTGTCAGTTTGGCCAGGCGCCAGAGCAGATAAGTATCCCTGTAAAAATTCTGGACACCAAAATTGCTTACATAGTCCCGAAGTTCCTGATATAGTTTTTCATAGGATTGTTTTTGATCTAGTTTTTTTAATTGTTCAAATTTTTTAGCTTCGTAGTAATATGGAATTTTATTCAGATTTTTAAATTTAAACACATTGAATGAAGCCGCAGTCTGGCTACTATCACTTTGTTCCAGACTGACCATCTTGGTCGATTTCTTTTTTTGCGAAAAAGTGGGAGAAATTGAAAAAAAGATAAATATATATAGAACAATTAATCGAATCTTCATTTAGAAATTTAGGAATTAAATTACTAAATTATATGCTTTACCAATATAACGAAACAATTGCCCCATTTTTTAAATTAATGTGTAATTATTTAAGTTTTTGGCATTGCTATTGCGTAATATACTAAATTAATCATTGAGAATATAAACATTAACTAAATTTGTGCCATATTGGCAGGAATTGGAAGGGGGATATGAATAGGAATAAGGATATAAATATATTTAACACATTGCTTTTATCTGATATGCAAGAAGAAGAGGGGGAATTAATACAATTAATTACTCCGGAAGGAGATGACGGTCTTTCGAATGAAGATTTACCGGAATTATTACCAATACTTCCCATCAAAAACACTGTTCTTTTTCCAGGAGTAGTCATTCCTATTACTGTAGGCCGGTCAAAATCCATACGCCTGGTGAAAAAAGCCTATAAAGGGAATCGCATTATTGGTGTTGTGGCTCAGCAAAATAATAAAGTAGAGGATCCTGATTACGAAGATATTTACAGCATTGGCACTGTGGCCAAAATAATTAAAATGCTGGTTTTGCCTGATGGAAATACCACCATCATTATTCAAGGGAAAAAGCGTTTTAAATTGAGTGAAATAATACAGGATGAGCCTTACATGATGGCCAAAGTTTCTTATATTCATGAAAAGTTTCCTGAAAAGCGAAATAAACAAAATGAGGCTATTATTCAGTCCCTTAAAGACTCAGCCATTAAGATACTGAAGCTTAATCCGGAAATTCCGGCTGAGGCACAGGTGGCTTTGGATAATATTGACAGTCCAAGTTTCCTCACGCATTTTCTTTCATCCAACATCAGCGCTGATGTAAAGGATAAGCAAAAACTTTTGGAAATCAACGATGGCATCAAAAGAGCTACCGTATTGCTGGAATATATGATGAAGGATATTCAAATGCTGGAACTCAAGCAGGAGATTCAAAAGAAAGTGCATTCAGATATAGATCAGCAGCAGCGCGATTATTTTCTGCGTCAGCAGATCAAGGTTTTGCAGGATGAGTTAGGTTTTGACGGGCAGGATCAGGAATTAAATGATTTGAGATTAAGGGGAAATAAGAAAAAGTGGCCCAAACAGGTGGCTGAACATTTTGAAAAGGAACTGGATAAAATCTCCCGGATTAATCCCATGGCAGCTGAATATCCGGTAGCCATGAATTATGTGGAATTTATGGTGGATTTGCCCTGGAGTGATTTTACCAGAGATAATTTTGACCTGAACCGGGCTAAAAAAGTGCTGGATAAAGATCATTTTGGATTGGAAAAGGTAAAAGACAGGATCCTGGAATATCTGGCTGTATTGAAGCTTAAACAAGATATGAAAAGCCCTATTTTATGCCTGTATGGACCTCCGGGTGTAGGGAAAACCTCATTGGGAAAATCGGTGGCACGGGCCCTGAATCGAAAATATGTCAGGATGTCATTGGGTGGAGTACATGATGAAGCCGAAATCAGGGGTCATAGAAAAACTTATGTGGGGGCTATGCCTGGCAAAGTAATCCAAAACCTGAAAAAAGTTAAGTTCTCCAATCCGGTTTTTGTATTGGATGAAATAGATAAAGTGAGCTCGGATTTTAGGGGAGATCCCTCTTCAGCCTTGTTAGAAGTGCTTGATCCTGAGCAGAATAGCACTTTTATGGATAATTACCTGGAAGTGGAATACGACCTGTCCAAAGTATTATTTATTGCTACGGCCAATTCTCTTGACACTATTCAGCCTGCCTTGAGAGACAGGATGGAAATTATCGAAATCAATGGTTATAACCTGGAAGAAAAAATTGAAATTGCCAAGCGTCATTTAATTCCCAAACAAAAAAAGGAAAACGGGATCAAGGGTAACCAGATCCAGTTCACCCGACAGGCTATCACCAAAGTAATAGAAGGTTATACCCGGGAATCAGGGGTCAGGAACCTGGAGCGAAAGCTGGGTGCAGTAGTTCGCAGTGTGGCTAAATCTGTGGCCCTGGAGGAAGCTTACAACAAGAGAATCACCCCCGATGAAGTAGTGAAAATATTGGGAGCTGAAGATTTTGATAAAGAGATCTATCAAAACAACCAGATTCCGGGTGTGGTGACTGGTTTAGCCTGGACCCAGGCCGGGGGAGAAATATTGTTCATCGAATCCAGCTTAAGCCGGGGAAAGGGAAGATTAACCTTGTCAGGACAACTGGGAGAGGTGATGAAAGAGTCTGCCATGGCTGCCTTGTCATACCTGAAGTCCAATGCAGATAGTTTAGGGGTTCATTATCGGATCTTTGAGAATTATGACCTTCATGTGCATGTTCCCGCAGGGGCAGTTCCCAAAGATGGACCTTCAGCTGGGATTACCATGCTTACTTCCATGGCTTCAGTATATACACAGCGTAAGATAAGGAATAAGCTGGCCATGACCGGAGAAATTACCCTGAGAGGAAAAGTACTGCCGGTTGGAGGGATCAAGGAAAAGATCCTGGCAGCCAAAAGGGCTGGAATTAAAGAGATCATTCTTTGTGAAAGAAATAAGAAGGATATTGAAGAAATCAAACAGGATTACATCAAAGACCTGAAAATAAATTATGTGCGGGAAGTAAATGAGGTGCTTGATGTGGCTTTACTGCAGGAAAAAGTGAAGAATCCCCTGAAATTTGAAACTGAATCAAGTAACTAAAAACCACTAGTTGGAAAGCAGCATTAAATTTATCCTTATACTGAGTTTTTTTCCTGCTTTTATATGGGCTCAGGATGGAAAAAACACTGCTTTTAGCTTTACAGATGTTCCATCAAATGCCAGGTTGGGCGCTTTAGGTGGAGTTAATGTGTCTTTGGCCGACCAGGATCTGAATTTGTTCTTTTCCAATCCGGCATTATTGGGTATTCAGAATAGTAATCACGTGTCTGTCAGCCATATACCATATTATGGTGATATCCGGTTAAACAGTGTTGCTTATGCCCATTCAATGGGCGATAGTAGCATATGGGCTGGAGGCGTACATTACCTGAATTACGGTCAGATGGAAAGATACGATGAAACAGGCATGGCCCAGGGAGAATTCTCAGCCAGGGAATATTTGGTGGCATTAGGTTACAGTCATCAGGTCGATCAATTTAGAATTGGAATTAACCTGAAATATGCCGGTTCTGTTATTGATAATTACCAGGCAACTGCCCTGTTGTTTGATTTGGGAGCCGTATTTAAACATCCTGATCAGGATATAGTGATCGGCCTGGTGATCAGGAATGCAGGATTTATGCTGAGTGAATATACCGAAATTGGAGGATCTTCCCTTCCATTTGATGTACAAGTAGGTGGAAGCATAAAGCCAGCGCATATGCCTGTCAGGTTTTCGTTGACAGCCAGACATTTAAGCAGACGTAATTTGCTTGTGCCGGAAGAAACCGGCTTTGGAAACAATGGTGACCCGGGTATAGTTGATAAAATAATGGGCAGAATGGTTTTAGGCGCGGAATTTTTAATTCACAAAAACTTTAACCTGAGGGCAGGGTATAACCATTTGATCAGCCATGAACTTTCCCTGGAAAATGCCTCAGGAGGAGCAGGTTTTTCTTTTGGACTTATGTTTAAGGTCAAAGCTTTTGAATTCGCCTATAGCAGGGCTTTTTATCATGTAAGTGGCGGCATAAATTATTTTACATTGTCTAGTAATCTGAATTCATTTTTTAGAAAGAAATCATAAGGTAAGCAATTGAATTATGGAATTAACACAAAATAAATATTTAACTCCCCGGCAGATCGTAAAAGAGCTGGATAAATACATCATTGGCCAGGATGATGCTAAAAAAAACGTGGCTATAGCCTTGAGAAACCGGTGGCGTCGGATGAATGTGAAATCTGAAATACAGGGGGAGATCATTCCCAATAATATCCTGATGATAGGCCCTACCGGAGTAGGAAAAACCGAAATAGCCAGGCGGTTGGCCAGAATAGCCGATGCACCCTTTACTAAGGTAGAAGCATCCAAATTTACCGAAGTGGGATATGTGGGTCGTGATGTGGAAAGTATGGTTCGGGACCTGGTGGAGCAATCAGTAAACCTGGTGAAAGTGAGGAAGAAAGAGGAGGTGCAGGAAAAAGCAGCTCAAATTGTGGAAGACATCATCCTGGATGCTTTAATTCCACCTTTAAAACCCCAATCCCGTCCTTCCTCTCAGACTTCTTTGGAAAATAATGATATGCCTTCCAATGATTATGAATTAAATGAAAAGACAAGGGAGCGATTCAGGGAAAAGATCAAGAATGGCGAGTTGGAAGACCGAAAGATAGACATCAATATTAAACAAGCCTCAAGTCCTGGCATAGGTATGATCGGAGGGGGAATGATGGACGAATCATCCATGATTAATTTGCAGGATATGATCAGTAATATGTTGCCAAAACGTAACAAAAAAAGAAAGGTCACTATTGAGGAGGCCAGAAAGATCCTGATGGAAGAAGAGTCCAGTAAATTAATCGACATGGATGAAGTGAAGGAGGAAGCCATACAAAAAGCAGAGAATACCGGGATTATTTTCGTGGATGAGATTGATAAAATTGCAGTCGGAGCTAAAAAAGGTGGCGGACCGGATGTGAGCCGGGAAGGAGTTCAGCGGGATTTGCTTCCCATTGTAGAAGGTAGCACAGTGAATACCAAGTATGGTTTGATCAACACTGATCATATTCTTTTTATTGCTGCCGGAGCTTTCCATCTGTCTAAGCCATCGGATCTTATTCCGGAATTGCAGGGGCGTTTTCCTATAAGGGTAGAATTGTCTAATTTAACCCAGGCAAATTTTCTGCAGATCCTGAAAGAGCCCAAGAATGCTTTGACCAAGCAGTATATGGCGCTATTTGAATCCGAAGGAGTGGATCTAACCTTTAATGATGATGCCCTGGAGGAAATTGCAGAGACTGCTTTTCAAATCAATTCAGATGTGGAGAATATTGGAGCCCGCCGTTTACAGACAGTTATGAGTCAGCTGCTCAATGATTTTCTTTATGATGTGCCGGATGATATAGGGCCCAATGCCAAAATTGTGATTACCAGGCAAATGGTTTCTGATAAGCTGGCTTCATTGGTAAGGAATAAAGATTTGAGCCAGTATATACTGTAGTGTTTTTATGAGGTGATTGTTTAGCGATCGGGGATTATTAAGGACGTTATATATTCAAATGGTTATTGGTGGTTTCTGCTTTGAAATATACATGCTTACCTGATCTTTTGTCCTGGCCGGACGGACGGTACTCTTTGCCTTGATGCAAAAAGTACCCAAAAAAATAAAGACAGAAAAAAATGCCCACACCTGCCGCGGCCTTTACGCTTGGGGCCATCTTGGCCTGGCACTCCGTCGCACCTGCATTTTCTGTCGGGCCAGCGCTGCTTTTGATTTCTGATAATCATTAGTCCTCATGTAATCATATAAATCATGATACAGACAAATTCAGCAGCGGTCAGCCATCGTCGTTCATCCGTCAAAGTACACGTCATTTAACTAATTTTTTTGTCCGGGGAATCTGGGAACGCATTCCAATAAGCCCGGAAAATATCCCTGGTTTTTTTATTACACTTCTGCCAAGCTTCCTTATTTTTAGGGGAATTTAAGTATTGGATTAATGGATTATTTCAAGGGACTTTTGGGCATTCTGGTATTGCTGTTGATTGCCTTTCTTTTTTCTGAAAATAAAAAGATCATCAATTGGAGATTGGTAGCTTCAGGTATCCTGTTGCAGATCATAATGGGTTTCCTTCTGCTAAAAGTCCCTCTGGTTACTGTAGTGTTCCGGTATATCAGTGCTGGATTTGTCAGATTGCTTTCATTTGCCAATGATGGAGCTCAGTTTTTATTTGGAGACCTGGCCAATGATTCTTATATGTTTATATTTGCTTTCCAGGTGTTACCGGTGATAATTTTCTTCTCGGCTTTGTCCTCGGCCTTATATTACCTGGGCGTTTTACAAAAAATAGTGGTGGGAATTGCCTGGGTGATGTCTAAAACCATGCGCTTATCCGGATCGGAAAGTTTATCAGCGGCAGGTAATATCTTTATAGGACAAACAGAAGCGCCTTTACTGGTAAGACCTTATATTCCTGGTATGACCAAATCAGAGATCATGTGTCTGATGACCGGGGGGATGGCCACCATTGCCGGTAGTGTACTGGCTGCTTATGTTTCTTTTTTAGGAGGGGACGACCCGGAGCAGCAGACCCGATTTGCCGCTTTTCTCTTAACCGCCTCATTTATGAATGCGCCAGCGGCCATAGTTGCTTCCAAAATAATGATCCCGGAAGCAAATTATGATCAGATTAACCGTGATCTGAGACTAAACCGGGAAGAAATAGGGGTAAATCTGATCGATGCCCTGACCCGGGGAGCCGGAGACGGATTGAAACTGGCATTGAATGTGGGTGCCATGTTGCTTTCATTCATTGCCCTGATTGCTGGGATCAACTATTTGCTGGCCGATGTTTTAGGAGAACTGACCGGGCTGAATCAATGGATTTCCTTAACTACCGATGGCACCTTTGACCGCTTCTCCCTGGAATATCTCTTAGGACAGGTTTTCCGGGTTTTTGCCTTTATTATGGGGGTAGAATGGTCCCAGTCTCTGTCGGTGGGAAGTTTGCTGGGCCAAAAGACCGTGATCAATGAATTTGTAGCCTATCTGAGTCTGGCAGATATGAAGTCAGCTGGTATCTTATCAGAAAAATCCATTGTAATTGCAACTTTCGTTTTATGTGGATTCGCTAATTTTGGGTCTATTGCCATTCAGATTGGAGGCATTGGTGGAATGGCGCCTAACCAGCAGGGCATATTATCAAAAATAGGTTTCCGATCCCTGTTTGCGGCCACAATTGCCACCATGTTATCTGCTACCATTGCAGGGGTTTTGGTTAGTTAGCCGGGGCTTTGAATTTCATTTACTTTAACCTTTATCAATTCCAGGGGAATACCAGGCAAATCATCCCCGGATATCGATTCCTTTACTTTGCCTGAAAACAAGATCTTTTTTTGATCTGCCTTAAACATTTCCGGTAAATTGCAGGGGAAGTAATTGGTAGTATTATTTCCGCCAGCATCCACACAGATTAGAAAATGCAGGTCTTCATGTAATGAAACAATGGCTTCCTGATCTTTGATGATTTTAATGGTTTCGCCATCAGGAAAGCAATCGATAAGGGTCATGTCCTCCCAGACATCTTCATTTTGGTGACAACCTATTAAGAATAATATCTGGACCAACAGGAAAAGTCGAAACATAGCGCAATAATTTTTTACAGGACACCCTGAAAAGTGAATTGGTTGTATATCAAAACTAAGGGATTTTTATTATAGCAGGTGTTAAAAAATGTTAAAAAAAGAATAAAAAAGAGGCAAATGCTATTCTATAATGATCCTGGGAATATGGGTAGGTAGCCTGGTCAGCATTTCATAGTTTAGCTGGTGGCTCATTTCACTGAATGATGCTACACTGATATTTTGATGTTTTTGCTTTCCTATCAGCACCACTTCATCACCCTTACTTACATTCTTTATGTCAGACAGGTCAACGATCATCAGATTCATATTGACCAAACCTAAAACTCCGGTCCTTTTACCGTGGATCAATACCCGTCCCAGATTGCTCAGGTTGCGGCTATAGCCATAGGCGTAGCCCACCGGTACAACCCCAATGGTCATATTTTTTGCAGCCAGATAGGAAGTGCCATAGCCAATAAACTCTCCTTTATTGACCTGTTTTACAGACATAATCTTGCTTTTCCAGCTGATAATTCTTTTTAAAGGATCTTTCCCATTCTTTTGTTTGTCTTTAAAAAAGTAAATATGAGATTCAGGACTAGGCCAAAAGCCATAGAGAAGTATGCCTATCCGAACCATATCCATATGGGTTTCCGGAAAACTGATAGTCGCGGCAGAACAGGCCGAATGCCTGATCCTGGGGGGGAGGTCATTTTCATTGAACAAATGACACAAGTATTCAAATTTTTCTATTTGCTGCCTGATTCTCAGGAAGTTGGCAATGCTCTCAGCTCCGGCATAATGAGTACAAAGTCCTTCCAGCTGTAAATAGTCCTGATTTTTTTTCAGGGTATCAAATAGTATAGGTAAATCTTTGTCATTGAATCCAAGTCTATTCATACCGGTTTCCAGTTCCAGATGTATGATGGCCTTTTTTTCAAGGGTTTTGGCAGCGGCAATGGCTGCAAACAATCGGTCAAATTCAAAAACATAAAACTGGATCTGGTGGCTGATGGCCCAGGAAATATCATCATCAGAGATCATACCCATGATCATGATGGTGGCCTTATTATTGGTGATATTATATACCCGGTTGGCTTCATTGGCACTGAATACTGAAAAATGATCAATGCCATATTGCATGGCCAAAGGCACAAAATGTTCAATGCCATGCCCGTAGGCATTGCCTTTTACCACGGAGCTGATCCTGGTATTTTTTTTCGTTATTCTTTTCAGAAAACGTACGTTATTACCCAGGGCTGAGCGACAAATTTCAATTGTAGAGGTATGTTCTAACATCATTCCTTCAACAGGATAAAATCTTTATAAACAGCATTTAAAATAGCAGAAGCCTTGCTGCAAATTTAGTTAAATCTACAGCATATAGACCGATAAAACAATCTTTAACCTGCCGTTTAGATCAAATGTTTGGCTTTAATTTATTGGCTATGATCCGATAGAATAGATTAATTCCTGTTTCGATTAATTGGTCGGGAAAATCATAATTTTCATTATGCAGATCCGGTGTTTGATTTCCTGCGCCTAAACCAAAAAAAGATGCAGGGCAAACCCGGTTGTAGTGGCCAAAATCTTCTGACCATTTAAATGGCTGTGGTGGATGTATCAAATCCAAACCCAGTTGACTGGCTGCAGATTCAATTAATGCCACTTGTTTTTGTTGATTGGTGGTGGCAGGAAACACCTCTGTCCATGAAGATTCACATTTTAATCCATGCCTGGAACAGGTATCTTCTACCATTTTCTTGGCACTATTCACCAGTTTATCCATATCCTGATTTAAAAATGAGCGAAGGGTTGCCCTTAGTTCGGCATATCCGGGGGTAGTGCCAAAAGCTATTTCTCCCAATGCAGCCTGTATAATGGTGACCAGCGTGAATGATTCAAAATGCTCCATTTGGGGCAGTAGGCTGAGGTCTTTGATCAGTTCGGACAGGGCCATAGCCGGACTTTTACCATGCTCGGGTTCAGCTGCGTGAGAAGTAGCACCAGTCAATTTAATAATCATTCCCCGGGAGGCTGCTGCAAATACATGAGGCAGGGTCACTACTGATCCTAAAGGGAACTTAGGTAAATTATGAAAGGCAAATATTTCATCAGGATTTAGATCCAGGAATCTGGAGTCCTCCACAATTCTGGCCGCACCTTCCCCGGTTTCTTCGGCCGGTTGGAACAAAAGAATCACTTTACCCTGCTTAAAGGCTTTCTTTCCTAATAATAATCCTAAACCGGCTAATACTGCCATATGTCCATCATGACCGCACAGGTGCCCCCAACCAGGATTTTTAGAACGATAGGAAATGTGATTATTTTCTTTAATAGGCAAAGCATCCAATTCTGCCCGAAAAACCAGTGTCGGACCAGTTTCCTGAGCTTCATATATCAGAGCCAGGCCGTTACCGCCAATTTTTTTAATGATCCTGTCTGGTGCGCTTTCCTTTAGGAAATCCATAATCCTGCCAGGTGTCTGTTTTTCCTGGTTGGAAAGCTCCGGGTGCTGATGGATCTGGTGACGAAAGGCAATGATTTTTTCCAGATTTTCCCCACTTAACCTCATGGTCCATTATTTTATGTTATTAACAAAACATATTCTTTTAGTGCCTTTGTTTACTCGATCCTTTTTTCAATATAACTGGAATTAAGGATAGCCAGGGCACCCATATACTTCAATTTGAACGACAGCACATCACCAACTTTATAGCCGGGTTTATTTTTGCCCAGATCGATTACCACCATATCAGAGCTGGCTCCCACCACTTCGAAGTCATATTCATCCATGATCAGGTATTTGGGGTCAATGTCCAGCAATCCAATATCGAGAATGGCCCGGTAAGAGGTTTGTCCGTACATAGATTCATCCACTGCAAAGGTTTCTCCCTGTGGATTGGAAGACATTTCCCCTATAGGAATCATCGGTTTTTTGGTGATCTCTATGATCTGGGTATATAATTCAAATACATCGGCCTTCATACCAGTGATGGTGGATTCAGTAAACAGGTTTACCCCAAAAAACAGGGTTTCTCCAACCCTGAAATGATTGATTCCCTTGGGGATTTGTTTATTTAGCATTAATGCAATGGTAACAGACGTACCACCTGACACCCAGGGTATTTTACGGTTGAATTTCAGTTCAATAATCTGCTTGTAAAGACTTAACTGGATCAGTTTGTCCATGGAAGGCATTACCCCATGCAGGCAATTCAAGTTGGTACCAATACCTATAATTTCAATATTAGGCAAATTAAAGATCTTGGCATAAAAGTCTACCAGATGTTCCCCCATTACACCTTCCCTCAAATCGCCAGTTTCGATCATAATAATTACCTTGTGATGCTTTTCTTGCCGAACAGCTTCCTCAGATAACAATTTGATGGTATAGTATTCAGTGTTCATGCTGACATCGGCATATTTGATCACATTTTCAATGTTCTCTTTGGCCGGAGGCTTAATATATACTGTTTGGACACTGGGATCAATGTTTTTGATCACCTTGAGGTTGCTGACCCGGGAATCATGAATTTCCTTAATACCCAATTTGATCAACTCGTTGAGATATTCTTCATTCCCGCATAACAACTTGGATACTACCCCCCAGTGAAGGTTATTATCCTGGAACAGCTTTTGTAAAAAGTCAAAATTATGTTTTAGATTTTCCCGGTACAGTTTCAAATAAGCCATTTTAACTTTTCTTTAATCTATATTCCAAATATTTATTGGTAAATCCGATACTTTCGTACAACTTTCGGGCCGGATTATCATGTTCTACATGCAGGGCAATATCCCCCCGGGCCAGTTCAATGGATTTTTTCATGAGCTTTTTACCCAGGCCCTTGCCCCGATGATCCCGATGTACAGCAATATATACCAGAATATTTTCCGGAATATAGCCTTCCATACCGGTATGATTCATGACCACTACTCCTAATATGCGGCTGTTTTCCTTTAGCATCAGTACAAATCCACCCTGGTGGCGAAAAGGACTTAAAGCGTAATCCAGGCACTTCAGAATGTCTTCTTTTTTGTCACCAAACTGGTCAAGGTGTTTGTACAGGAAATTGGCTATTCGATCCTTGATCAGCATTGATGCATTATCTATTGATGTTAATGCTTGAAATTCCATATTTATTATAACTTTTTGTTTGATTTAATTGATTTTCAGATTCTTTATTTTTTGGAAAAATGAGTGAAAAAACAATGAATACGATCAGCGATATAGTAATACCAAAAAAGTTGGCATCCAGGTTGAAAGGCAATGGAATTTTAATCACTGTGAGTACAACAGTAGTGACCCCTCCTAACAGCATGGCTGAAAATGCGCCGGTGGGACTGCTCTTTTTCCAGTAAATTCCTCCCACCACGGGAATGAATAAGCCTGATACCATAAATGCATAACTGTAAAGCATCAGGTTTAATACATTGGTCATTTGACTGGCAATAATCAATGCCACTGTACCAATGATCAGGGTGATCAACTGCGAAAAGCGCAGAAACTTTTTGGGATTTAACTTAATTCCTAATCCATTTTCAATAATATCTGAAACTACATTACCAGAAGCGGCCATCAGACAGCTATCGGCAGTAGATAAGATTGCAGAAAAGTAAGCAGACATCATCAAACCCATCAGGCCCACGGGCAGGATTGTACGAAGCAGCATGGGCAATCCTGTTTCGGGGTCAGTGGCGGAGATATTTTCTGCTCCCAGATAATCGAACATGCCCTGATCAGCAGCTACCCGGGCAAACAACCCCAATAATACACCCATAAAAGCCATAACAGGCCATTCAAATAAGCCAGCTACAAACCAGGCCCTCTGCGCCGTTTTTTTATCCTTACAGGCGTAGATCCGCTGATAGAGGGTCATGCCCACAAACCAAATGGGTATGATGGTGATGCCCCAGTTCACCAGGTCCTGCCAGGTAAGATTGGTCAGGGTGAGCATCTCAGGTTTAACAGTAGCTGTGATGGCCTCCCATCCCCCAATTGCCCGGTATGAGGTAGGAATACCAATGAAAATTAATCCAATCATCAGAATGATCCATTGTACCGTATCGGTATATATTACTGCTTTGATACCTCCCATAACAGTGTAAATCACTGCAATTGCGCCCATAATGATCAGGGCTGTTTGCAAATCTATTATAGCAAAGGTGCCAGTGGCCAGTTTAGCCCCGGCCAGAATTTGTGAACTGGTAAAACCTAAATAGCCAATGGCAGAAATCACACCTGCCAGAAAGGCTACCTTACCATTATATAAATAATCGAAAATCTGGGGAAAGGTTAGAAAGCGGGCAAAAGCTTTGTTATCTTTAATTACCGGAATCAGAAAAACGGCGCTGAGCCAGGCTCCAATTAAACCGGTAAACAACATCCAGGAGCCGGAAATTCCCATTATAAATCCCAGGCCGCCTAAACCGATAGAAAATCCACCGCCAACATCTGTTGCAACTACAGAAAGACCTATATGGGAACTAGACATAGATCTTCCGCCTACATAATAATCATCAGCCCCTTTATTTTTATTTAGAAAAAAGACACCAATACCCAGCATACCCACCATGTAGAGAAAGAAAATAGTAATATCAATAAAATGCATTGACAATTAATATTTTGTAAGCGACAAAATTAGGGTTTTAGCGACGAATTACTAAGGAAAAAGGCACTAAATATTGCATGTGAAGGGATTTGTTTCCAAAATTAGTTGTTAGAGAAGTGAATTAATTGACTATTCCTCAGAAACTTAAAAAACAAAACCAAGCAAGCTGATCAATCTGTCTGTGTCTCGGCAAATATAATGGGAGGATCCGACATGTTGTTCAGACCCAGATACTGGGTTAATATCAACAACCCATTCTTTACTACTTCCAACTCAGACGAGGAGGCTTGTTTAAGCTTTTTTAACAAACGGGAATGAAGCAGGTCCGGGGCGGATTTTATTAGTTCTTCTCCCCGGGAGGTCAGGCTGATAAAGGTTACCCGTTTATCCCCTTTTTTGGGCAGCCGTGCTACCAAACCTTTTTTTTCCAGCCGGTCAATTATGCCAGTGACAGTGCTTGAATTCAGGCTTAGTTTTTGGCTGATGTCTTTGTGCGTCAGCCGGAAATCCTCACTTTTATTCAGATGCTGGATGCATAAAAGCTGAGGAATGCTTATTCCAAACTCTTTTTCGATTTGTTTAGATTCCTGATTAACGGCATGTACTATTTTGCGAATATCTGCCAGAATTTCCGAATTGTCCATTTGTGCTTTTATATAAAAAAAGCCTAAGATAGTACATTTCTTAGGCTTATAACTTTACTGTGCTGATATTTTTTGATCAGTCGGTATTTTTAGAAGTAAATTTAGCCGAAAAATATTCCGCATTCATCCGGGCAATATTTTCCTGACTGATCTCTTTGGGGCATTCTACCGAACAGGCGCCTGTATTGGTACAGTTGCCAAATCCTTCCGCATCCATTTGGGCCACCATTTGTTCAGCCCGGCCTTTTCTTTCCGCCTGCCCTTGTGGTAACAAAGCCAGTTGGGAGATCTTAGCTGATACAAAAAGCATGGCCGAGGCATTTTTACAAGCAGCCACACAAGCGCCGCATCCAATACAAGCTGCCGCATCAAAGGCCAGGTCTGCGTTCTTTTTGGCAATCGGCAGGGCATTGGCATCCTGGGCTGCACCTGTATTTACAGAAACAAAACCACCAGCCTGAATGATCCGGTCAAAAGCACCGCGATCTACTACCAGATCTTTTATCACCGGAAAAGCTTTGGCCCGCCAGGGTTCGATGGTGATGGTATCTCCATCCCTAAAGCTTCTCATATGTAGCTGACATACAGTAATGGCTGTTTCAGGACCATGAGGACGACCATTGATATACAAACTGCACATGCCACAGATGCCTTCCCGGCAATCGTGGTCGAAATGGACAGGGTCTTCTCCTTTGATCAATAAATCTTCATTTAAAATATCAAGCATCTCCAGGAAAGAGCTGCCTGAAGAAATATCATTGACCTGATAGGTTTTAAATGCTCCTTTGGATTTGGCATCTTTCTGACGCCATATTTTTAATGTAAAATTCATATTTTTTTAATTTCAAATCTTAATCCAACAATTCACGATGGAATTATTTATAACTTCTTTGGGTAAGTTTTACATTTTCGAAAACAAGATCTTCTTTATGTAAAACCGGATCCTGGTCTAATCCTTTAAATTCCCAGGCAGCCACATAGGCGAATCTATCATCATTTCTCAATGCTTCTCCTTCTTCAGTTTGAAACTCTTCACGGAAATGGCCTCCGCAGGATTCTTCCCTTTGTAAAGCGTCAAGTATCATTAATTCTGCCAGTTCAAAGAAATCAGCCACTCTGAGGGCTTTTTCCAGGGTCATATTCAACTCCTCATTTTTACCGATCACTTTGACATTTTCCCAGTATTCTTTCCGCAATGCTCTCACTTCTTCCCTGGCTTGTTTCAAACCTTCTGCATTTCTGGACATACCACACTTATCCCACATGATCTTGCCCAGCTCCTTGTGATACTGGTCTACTGTCTTTTTGCCATTGGCACTCAGAAGTTTATTGATGGTATCTCTCACCTGTTGTTCTGCCTGTTTAAATTCTGGCGCGTCATTGGTTACTGGTTTCATCGGTAATCCAGCCAGATAATCTCCCAGGGTATAAGGTATCACAAAGTAACCATCTGCCAATCCCTGCATCAGGGCACTGGCACCTAAGCGGTTGGCCCCGTGATCTGAGAAGTTACATTCACCCAGTGCATATAAACCAGGTATGGTGGTCATCAGGTTATAGTCTACCCATAAACCTCCCATGGTATAATGAACAGCCGGATAGATCATCATAGGAGTGGTATAAGGATCTTCACCGGTAATCTTTTCATACATCTGGAAAAGATTACCATACTTGGCTGAAATAACATTTTTACCATCCCTTTTGATGGCATCAGCAAAATCAAGAAATACTGCCAGTCCTGATCCTACGCCTCTTCCTTCATCACATACATATTTGGCATTTCTGGAAGCCACATCCCTGGGTACCAGGTTACCAAATGAAGGATACCTTCTTTCCAGGTAATAATCCCTGTCTTCTTCTTTTATATCAGTAGGTTTTATTTCTCCCTTTCTTACCTTTTCAGCAGTGGTTTTATCTTTAGGTACCCATACCCGACCATCATTTCTCAATGATTCGGACATCAGGGTTAGTTTGGATTGCTGATCCCCATGTACCGGAATACAGGTGGGGTGAATTTGGGTAAAACAGGGATTACCAAATAGTGCACCTTTTCTATGTGCTCTCCAGATGGCGGTGGTGTTGCATCCCATAGCATTGGTAGACAAGAAGAAAACATTGCCATATCCACCGGTAGCTAATAAAACAGCATGGCCGGCATGGGTTTGGATTTCTCCGGTTATCATATTTCTGCTTACAATACCGCGGGCTTTTCCATCTATCATCACCAGGTCCAACATTTCAGTACGGGGATACAATTTCACTTTTCCCTTGGCAACCTGACGGCTTAGGGCGCTGTATGCACCCAGTAAAAGCTGCTGACCAGTTTGTCCACGAGCGTAAAAAGTTCTTGAAACCTGGGCTCCGCCAAAGGACCGGTTGTCCAGCAATCCACCATATTCACGGGCAAAGGGAACTCCCTGGGCCACACATTGATCTATAATATTGCCACTCACTTCAGCCAATCGGTACACATTGCCTTCCCTGGAGCGATAGTCACCGCCTTTTACTGTATCATAAAACAAACGATACACGGAATCCCCATCATTCTGGTAATTCTTTGCTGCATTAATACCTCCCTGAGCTGCAATACTATGAGCCCGGCGGGCGCTGTCCTGGTAAAAGAAAGCTTTCACATTGTAGCCTAACTCAGCCAATGAGGCAGCAGCAGAAGCTCCGGCCAAACCGGTTCCCACCACTATGATATCAAACTTTCGTTTGTTGGCCGGGTTGATCAATTTAAGGTTAAATTTATGTTTGGTCCATTTTTCTGCAACGGGACCTTCAGGTATTTTTGACTCTAATTTCATAAACTAATTATTTCAGATCCTACTTTTAAAGTGTATTTAAATAAATGTGAACAGGCATATAAGCAAATAAAAGGCACACAATGATGCCAAACCCGTATCCAAATTGACGGATAAACTTATTATACTTTGGGTGCCTGAAACCGACCGTCTGGAAGGAACTTTGAAATCCGTGGAACAGGTGTAAAGCCAGGAATAACATACTAAATACATAAAATGCTGTATACCACGGGCTTTCAAAAGCATCAACTACAAGGGCATATAAATTTTGTACTTCCCCTGTGCTGTCATAAGTCACCATATCAACATCGCCGAACTTCATTTCATAGAGAAAGGTTCTTAGATGGATTGCCAAAAAAACCAGGATGACAGCTCCCAGAATACCCATATTCCGGCTTGACCAGGTGCTGTTAGATGAAGCATTACTTTTAGCATAACCAACGGGACGGGCCTTCTTATTATTAATAGTCACCACAATAGAATAGATCACATGAAAGAGAATACTAAAATAAGTAAGCCATCTTACTATTTGTACGATACCATTAGTGGTCATAAATGCAGCATATTTGTTGAAAGCTTCTCCTCCATCATCATTAAAGAGCAACATATTTCCTGATACATGGCCTATAAGAAATATGACCAGAAATAATCCAGTCACGGCCATGATTATTTTTCTGCCGATAGTGCTTGTAAATGTTTCCTTAAACCAACTCATATTACTTTGTATTAATCATTTTTAGAACTTACATTTTAAAACGGTGCAAATGTACATTTGCAGATATTATAAAACAATGAAATATTGCTAATAGCGTCTTAATTTTAAATCGTTCTAAATTATAAGAGATCAGGTACATTTCAAAATATAATTTCGTGTTTCGAACAGGATGTTAATCCAAAATGTTTGCATCAATTTAATTTTATAATGAGTTGATTTAGAAGACGTTAAATTTTTGAAAATTCTTACATTCCAATTGAAGTATTTATTGCCGGTACATATTTGCGGGAGTTGCCTTAAACCTATTTTTATTTGATACCAATTGATGTATATTTATATCTTTTTAAGGAAATATTACGTTAAATATTTATTAGTAAAAACTTATGCCATTTAATCACGTTGAAGCATAAGCAAGGGCTCTGATATTATAATATAACAAGATGTTGAAAGTGTCAAAATTAGGTTTTTCCTTTATAGGATTTGCTTTTTTATTACTATTTTCCAGCTATCATTCATACGCCACTCATATCCGGGCTGGTGAAATTACTGCAGAACTTATCAATTGCGGATCTTTTTTATATCGTTTTACAGTAACAGGATATACAGACCTGGGCTCCACAGTTCAATTTGGAGGTGGTGAACTTGATTTTGGCGATGGATCACCTGTTTTAACATTCGATACAGAGGATTATAAGACAAAAAGGGATTTGGGTAACCAAATAGGTATTACAGAATTTGAGTTTATTCATAGTTTCCCCGGGCCGGGAGAATATCTTATCAGTTTTCGGGAATTCAACCGAAATGCCGGGGTGGTAAATATGGATAATTCGGTACAAACACCTTTTTATATAGAAACCAAAATAATCATCGACCCTTTGCTTGGATGTAATAATACTCCTGTTTTGACCATTCCACCCATTGATCAAGCTGCAACCGGGGTCACATTTATTCATAACCCGGGTGCTTATGATCCGGATGGAGACAGTCTTTCCTACAAACTGGTTGTCAGTAAGCAGGATCGTGATGTGGAAGTGAATAATTTCAGATATCCCAATGATCCGGAATTCGGAGGAAGCCGTCAGCAGAATGCCACCGAGCCGGCCATATTTGAGCTGGACCCGATAAATGGTAACCTGGTTTGGGATTCACCGGGTAAAGCAGGTGAATATAACATGGCATTTATTGTGGAAGAATGGCGCTTTATAGATGGGGAGTGGGTGAGTCTTGGTTATGTTACCCGTGATATGCAGGTGATCGTGAAGGACTCTGAAAATAATCCCCCTGAATTATTTATTCCAGAAGACACTTGTGTGGAGGCAGGCTCGCTGCTTGAAGCAGAAATATTTGGAGAGGATCCCGATGATCATGCCATTTTGCTGGAAGCTTTTGGATCAGTATTTGAAGTGATTTCACCGGCCAGTTATTCTCCCAATCCACCAGAGATCAGGGAGTCTCCGGCCAAGCTTGATTTTCAATGGCAAACTGTGTGTGAGCATGTCCGGGAAAGGCCTTACCAGGTACAATTTAAAGTGAAGGATAAGCCACCGTTGGCGGTTGGTCCCGAATTGGCTAAATTCAAGACATGGAACATCACAGTAGTGGGACCAGCCCCTGAAGGTTTAACTGCCACTGTAGCCAATAGCCGAACCATTGAACTTAACTGGGACAGTTATCAGTGTCAAAATGCTGAAAAAATACAGATCTGGAGAAGGGTGGGTAGTAATGATTTTACTCCGGCCAATTGTGAATTGGGTATGCCCGCCGGAGCTGGTTATGAATTAATTGCTGAAGTGGATGCCTCAGAAAATAGTTTTTTGGATGATGATGGAGGTGAGGGTTTAAGTTTCGGAGCTGACTTTTGCTATCGACTGGTGGCTGTATTCCCTCAGCCATCCGGGGGCTTGAGTTATGTGTCAGAGGAAGCATGTGCTTATATAGAAGCCAGCGCTCCGGTCATTACCAATGTTAGTGTGGAAGAAACCAGTGAAACAAATGGGGAGGTTTTTATCAGATGGACCTCTCCTTTCGAAATTGATCAAAGCCTTTTTCCCCCGCCTTATACCTATGAAGTATTCCGGGCGGAAGGATTTGCCGGACAGGCAAATCTTACCCGGATATCAGGTCGTATTTCAGATACAACATTTACTGACACTGGTTTAGATACTGAGGATCAGATTTATAATTACAGGATCCATTTATATGATGGTTCTGATACTTTCGTGGATAGTTCTGCTGTAGCCTCTACTGTGAGGTTAGACTTAACCCCGCTGGTAGGCGCTATTGAATTAAGCTGGGAAGCCTCAGTTCCCTGGTCTAACAGTGATCCGGATTATCCCTGGCATTATATTTACAGGAATCAAGTAGAAGGAGATGCCACTGGTTTCAGTCTTATTGACAGCGTTCAGGTGATCAATAATGGCTTTATTTATCTGGATGACGGTTCTTTTAACAGTGAACCATTAGATGAAGATCAGGAATACTGTTATTTTATTACTACCCAGGGTACCTATGGTAATGAAAAGATCATGGAGCCCCTGCTGAACAATTCCCAGGAGATCTGCGCTCAACCAAATGATACCATTGCTCCTTGTGAACCCATAGCCATTCAATTTACAGACTTCAATAGTCCAGATGATTGTGAAGCATTTATGGCAGGTAAACCATGTGATTTTATATCATTTTCTAATGAATTAAATTGGGAGGTGGATGAATCCGGAGATTGTGATGATGACACCCGTAGCTTTAATGTTTATTTTTCCCGTACCGGAGAAGAAGGGTCTTATGAATTAATTGGTAATGTGAGAAATACCTCTTTTGTTCATAGCAATCTACCCTCATTTGCCGGCTGTTATAGAATTGCTGCGATAGATCGTTCCGGAAATATCAGCGCCCTGACAGAGCCGATATGTAAGGATAATTGCCCCAACTACGAACTGCCCAATGTATTCACTCCAAATGAAGATGGCTCTAATGATACTTTTACAGCCATGAATAATGATCCGGCCAATTGCCCCAGGTTTGTCCAGTCTGTGGTGTTTAAAGTATACAACAGGTGGGGTAAAGAAGTGTATAACTCCACCCTGGACAGTGAAAACAATGAAAGGAATATAATGATCAACTGGGATGGGATTACCAATGAAGGCATACTGGTATCTCCTGGTGTGTATTATTACCTGGCAGAAGTGAATTATATTACCCTAAACCCTGAAGATTCCACTGAAGAATTAAAAGGGTATATTCATATATTAAAATAGTTTCATTATTGTATGAGGCCTGTATTTTCAATATTTTTTTTGGCTTCAATAGGAGCACTGGTCCATTCTGCTCAAGCCACCCACATCAGAGCTGGTGAGATAACAGCAGAACTAATTAATTGCAACAGCTTTACCTATCAAATTACATTAACTGTATATACAGATACGGATGGGGTGGAATTTGGTGGTGGTGAACTGCACTTTGGTGATGGAGATACGGTGGTTTTTTCCCGAAATACTGATGCTTTTGTTTTCAAGGAAGACTTAGGCAATAAGATTGAGATTAATCAATTTACCACCAGGCATAACTTTCCGGGAGCGGGCAGTTATACCATCTGGTTTTTTGAAAGGAACCGGAACCAGGATGTCCTTAATATGTATAATTCGGTTGGGACTCCCTTTTATGTTGAAACCAATATTATAATTGATCCTTTGCAGGGATGTAACAATACTCCGGTGCTTAAAATTCCGCCCATTGATCAGGGTTGCTCAGGGAAAATATTTGAACATAACCCGGGGGCATATGATCCGGATGCTGGAGACAGTCTTTCTTACCATCCGGTGGTAAATAAGCAGTTTATTGACCTGGAGGTGTATGACTACCGTTTTCCCAATGATCCTGAATTTGGTGGTACCATTGAAGGTGGCTCAGCGCCTGCTACCTATTCTATTGATTCGGAAGGTACGCTTACCTGGAATTCACCTGGTATGGCCGGAGAATATAACCTGGCATTTATGGTTAAAGAATGGCGCCTGAATGGCAAGGAGTGGGAAGAGATTGGCTATGTGGTCAGAGATATGCAGGTCATAATTGAAGACTGTGAAAATGAACCTCCAGAATTAATAGTCCCTAATGATACTTGTATTGAAGCTGGCACAAAGTTGGATGAATTTATCATAGGGATTGACCCTGATAATCATCCTGTAAAAATTGAAGCTTTCGGTGAAGGATTTGAAGTGTTGAATCCGGCTGTATTATTACCGGATAGCATTGGTTTCAGGCCTTCTCCTGATTCTGTAAAATTTAACTGGTTTACAGATTGTAATCATATACGGGCTGATAGTTATCAGTTTAATTTTAAAGTTACTGATATGCCTTCTTCTTCAGAAGGACCTTCGTTGGTTGATTTTGAAGTATGGAATGTAACTGTTATTGGACCAAGTCCGAAAAATCCCGTAGTAAGTATTCTTCCGGGAAGGACCACGAAGATTGATTGGGATCCATATACTTGTTCCAATGCGGTAGAAATCCAGATATGGCGGAGGGTTGGTAGCTATCCCTATGAATTAACAAATTGTGAAACAGGTATTCCTTCTGAAGCCGGCTACCAATTAGCAGGGCAGGTAACTCCGGGTGAAAATACATATGTAGACGATAATAATGGGCAGGGTCTTGAATTTGGAGCTAATTATTGTTACCGGTTAGTAGCTGTTTTTCCCAACGGAGTGGAAAGTTATGCTTCAGAGGAAGTTTGTATAGCTATGCCTGTATCCGGACCTATTATCACAAATGTAAGTATTCAAACTACAGATGATACAGATGGTGAGATTTTGGTCAAATGGGTGAATCCCATTGATATTGATCAATCGCTTTTTCCTCCACCCTATTATTATGAGTTATACCGTTCAGAAGGGTACACCGGAAATTCAAACCGTTTATTGCTCAATACTGAAAGAATAAATGATACTTCATATATTGATACCGGATTAAATACCCTGGATCAGATCTATAATTACAGGGTTTACTTATATGATGCCAATAATCAACTGGTTGATAGTTCTGCCGCTGCTTCTTCGGTTAGATTAAGTTTAAAGCCTGAAACCAATGCTATTAATTTGACCTGGCAGGCTGAAGTGCCCTGGTCTAATTTATCAGAGGATTATCCCTGGCATTACATATATCGGAATCATTCTAATCGGGCAGATCCAGATGAACTGAATTTAATTGATAGTGTTCATGTTTTGCAAAACGGATTGTATTACCAGGATGATGGCAGTACCACCGGATCAGCCATGGATAAGGAACTGCTTTATTGTTATTTGGTGTCCACCCGGGGCGATTATGACAATCCATTGATCCCTCCTCCCTTGATAAATCTTTCTCAGGAGATTTGTGCTCAGCCTAATGATACTATTCCTCCTTGCACACCGGTTGATTTTGCATTTCTTGATTTTTCTGACCCGGCTGAATGTGAGGAAGCTGTAAAGACCTTACCCTGCAATTTTACCTCCTACTCCAATGAAATTGGTTGGTCTTTGGACCGGGATACTGCGTGTGAAGACGATATATTATCATTCAATATTTATTACTCCAGGACAGGTAAAGAAGAAAGTTATGACCTGATTGCCAACGTAACCAACACAAAGTATTTGCATCAGGATCTAAGATCCTTTGCTGGCTGTTACCGAATAGCGGCGGTAGATCGTTCAGGTAATGAAAGCGAGCTTAGCCAGCCAATATGTAAAGATAATTGTCCGGTTTATGTGCTTCCTAATGTGATCACCCCTAATCAGGATGGAGTAAATGATATGTTTGAGCCTAAGCAGGATGATATTAATTGTCCCAGATTTATCAAGACAGTACATTTTCAGGTGTTTAACCGATGGGGTGTGGAGGTATATGATAGTAGAAAAAATGACAGAGAAAATAATATTCTGATTCAATGGGGTGGCTACACCAATGAAGGCAATCTGGTTTCTTCAGGGGTGTATTATTATCTGGCCCGGGTAGAATATATTGCTTTAGATCCTGATCAGGAGGTGGTTGAATATAAAGGTTATATTCATGTGTTTGAATAGGCAAATTTCAAACCTTATGTCTTTTATTGTGGGAGAATAACATAAATTATTCTTTCAGACTGCATTTCTTTTGCCAGCCAGTTGTCTGAAGTATCCTGCTTTTTTCCTATAGTTTTAACCCTAATCTTAAAGATTATTTCTTTGTTTTTTCCAATCTTCAACGTCTTTTTTAAATTTGCTAATACTTCTTGTATTATTTTCATCAAAGAACAGCAGGCCTAGATTATTTTGGGGCAATCATTATTGAATCAGGAATTGTTTGCACTGAGGATAAGGGTTCTTGTTTTTGCAGGAACCTTTTTATTTGTATATCCTTAGCCTCCTATGGCTAAAGAAAAACTCAAAGCCTGTTTTTCTTCATAAATTTCTTAAAACCTATAAAACAACCTTCTATAAACAGTCTTTAAAAAAAGCTTCATTACTTCTAGTTCAATTCAATAGATAAAGATGAGCTGCGGCCTATTTAGAACAAACCT
>JBPRGG010000154.1:0-6245 GCA_051418075.1 Candidatus Cyclobacteriaceae bacterium M3_2C_046
AATATTCAAACCGAAAGATACGGTTTCCCAGCAACATTTTTTGGCGGTTTTGCAAAGGTGTATCCCGCATTACCTGCACAAAAGTGGCTCCATTACTACTTTGGTCGGTTAAGAACCAGTTACCCCCTTCAAATTCAAACAAGGCATGCTGGCGACTGGATATACTATGGTTACCTGGTTCAATATCATCTCTTTTGATCGAAACCTGCCGTTCCTGGAAGCTATAGGTTTGATGGGTCATTTCATCTATCAATGTTAATTGGCCGGAACTAAACTGGGGGGCCATATTAAACTGGCCAAACATTTTTGTTTTACCATCATCGACTGGCATGTTCCCGCTGCCTCCACCGGCAAACTTTAGCAATTTATTCCCTAAAACCACCCGACAACCATCCTGAAGCAGGGTTCGGGATTTAGCCTGGATAAAGGTTGAACCATTAGAACTCAAATCACTTAACCAGAACTGCTGACTGGCCAGTCTGATCAGGATATGTTGCTCGCTGGAAATGCTGGAATTGCCCGGATCCAGGTATTCCCGGTTGAGTATCACTTCATTTTCATCCCCTTCAATCAGAATATCCTCTCCCGAAGGCTCAACAATTAACTTAAAGCGAAATGAAGTTGCTGCGGGGGCATGGTATTGGTTAGTTCTTGAAGATGATGGCCCCATGTTGATCTGATTTAGGTCCATCGTCTTCCCGCTGTCGTAATTTACCGGCTCCTGCTGATTACCAGCAAACCCACAATTAGGGCAGGGGGAAGCCTGGGAGGGAGAAGCTATCAGGGGGTATTCACACTGGGAACAACTCAAATCCTGTGGCCGCTGTCCTACCATGGTTTTTTTAAGGTTTTCTTCCCCGCCTCCTTTTTGGTCTTTCCAGGGTATATTCACTTTACTGGTGGATTTCTTTCGTCCAAATCGTTTAAAAGGATTCTTCATTTTGCATGGCTTTTATTTTGGTCAACTTATTGGCTTTGCTAATCTCCGTATCAAGACTATCTAATTTTACCAATACATATTGATTGGTCCTGATCAAATTATTGAAATTTTCCCCGTCGGCCTTGAAGTGAGCGAGACTATCCTGCTTCATTTGTTCTTTCAGGTTTTGAAGCTCAAACCTGATTTTAGTATATTTCAAATTGTCTACCTCTTTGATCCCTCCATTTAAAGCATCTTCTAGTTGTATCAATTTGTTTTTGATCTCATTGGCAAGTGATTTAAGAGAATCCATTTTTTGCCTTTGATTAACTATTTTCTCCTGTTTATTTTTTGATCCGGCTACTTGTTTGCTGAGATTTTCTTTCGAATTTCTTTCCCGGGATGGGGCCAAGGCCATGGATGCACTGGATTGCGAGGTAGAATCCTGATTTATAGGAACAGATTTATTCCCAGTTAATGATCCCTGGTCAATTAAATAGAATATCATGAATAGAAATGACAGTATGAAGATCACAAAAAGCCATTTTAATGGGCCCTTTTTCCTGGATTTTTTGGGAGGTGGAACAACTTTTTCGATAGGTGTGATCTGATCCAATACATCCACTACCAAAACAGAGATGTTATCTTTTCCCCCAGCATTATTGGCAGCCTGAATTAATTTTTGGCAGGCATTACAAGTGTCTTTTTCAAACAACAGGATTTGTTGTATGCCCTGATCACTTAACATGCCATTGAGTCCATCACTGCAGAGTAAAATCCGGCATCCTTTCTTTAGCTGGTAACTTTTATAATCCGGTTCGGGTTTATCCAGGTCGCCTCCCAGAGATTGCAGAATTATATTACTTTGTTCATGAGTCCTTGCCTGCTCTGCTGAAAGTTCACCCGCCTTTACCATATTCCAAACCAGGGAGTGATCATCAGTAAATGGGAAAAAATCACCCTCATGATCTGGCTCAAGAATGTAGCATCGGCTGTCCCCTACCCAGGCCACATGTAAAAGGTCTTGAATTATCCAGCCTATCACGATGGTAGTACCCATTCCCTTATAGGTAATGGAATGTCTGGCTTGTTCTCTGATAGTTTTATGAATAGACTGAATGATTTTTTTTAGTAAATTAGCCGGATTGGAACCAGCTTTTTCCAATTGTTGAAAATGTTCCTGTACGGTTGACTTGGCTAATTCAGAGGCCACTTCACCGGCATTGGCTCCTCCCATGCCATCTGCCACCATAAAAAGCAGCCCCTTTGATCCTGTCTGGATTTTCTGGCCCAGGTAACCTTCCCGGGATTCCCTGATACCCTGACCCAGGATCAGGATATTGTCTTCATTATGTTCTCTTACCCGCCCCGGATTGGTACTTCCACATACATTGAACTGGCGTACTTTCATAATTCATTTTTCTTTTGTGGAGGAAGCGCATTCAAAATCCATTCATCACCTGACTTGATATACATACCGGCAATTTTTAACTCGATTTTTCCGGTAGAGATTTCTTCTACCAAATAAAGACCACCAATTGATTCTTTGCCAATATAGGTAAAGTTTTTTACCGGGGCTGTTCCATCCAAGTCCCAGTCCACCTGATCCAGTTGGTGCATGGTCATATCAATAGCAGGAAACTTATTATTGTCATTGTTGGGGATATGAAAAAGCATCAGATAACCTACATTTTTCTCTTGTCCCTGCCAAATTTTAAGTCCCCCTTTACCCTGTTTTATATAAGATAAAGCATAACTGGTATCAATATCCAAGCGGGTCAATTCTCTTTCCAGATCGCCTCTAACTGTTTTAATAAATAAATTTGAGCATTCAGCCTGGTGACTATTTTTAAATTCCATGAAATTTGGATCATCCCGCCATGGTTTCCTTAAATAGGTGGGAAACCAGATATCTGCATCTACCAACACGCCTATTGTTAAAGATTTACCAAAATATTCATTGCCCAGGTGACCGAATTTTTCTCCTTTCCTGTTTTTAATCACATATTCCTGTCTCATGCAAAATACTACATCCTTTAGGGCTTCTTCAAAGATCCTTTGGCTGTTACGCGATATGCTGAATTCCGGGATCTTTACCGGGCCTTTGCCTGTTTGGGCTAATCCAGAATCAAGGCTAATTAAAAAGAATAAAATCAAAAAAGTACTTTTGAAAAATCCCGACATAGCGATTTCTTTTAATTTGGAATATTGGAAATAGGCACTACAGATCCCAGGGCATCGTCCCTGGTGGTGGAAGGATTGGTATAGCCGGCTGATACAATACCTACTGCTACGGCTTTGCCTTTTTGATCGATCATAAATAATGGACCACCTGAATTTCCATTGTCAAAACTATAACCGGAAACCAGGATGGTATTATTATCCAACCCTTCCCGGGCTACATTGGCCTTGCTATACAATACTGAAAGCCCTTTATCTATATTCTGGTAGGTGCTGCCGTAAGTATATCCCAGACAGTGTAATAATGTGCCCAAAGAAAGTTCCTGCGACATTTCTTTGTCAATTTTAATATTTCCCTTAAATGGAGAATAATAGACGGCCCAGTCTTTTCCATCATAAATGCCTGCCTGGGAAATTTTGACCATTTGACCATCAAACATGATCTCCTGGAACTCATCACTAGAATTATCCATCTCCAACTCATGGTTTGTAAATTCAAACATGATACTTTTATCCGGAGATATTGCAATAAATTCATAGGTAACTTTTCCACCGTTGTTGGCAATAACAGTGAATTCATTTAATTCAAAGGCATATAATTCTATGCAATGACGGGCAGTAATAAATCTGCCGTCATTTAATAAGAATCCGGTACAATGGCAATTGTCAGGTTGGGGCTCATCCATCAGGATCATACCATCCAGTTCCACCCTGATATTTTTGATGGATAAATAAAGTACACTATTCTTCACCTGCTCCAGGGCAGTGGCTACAATTTGATCAGGATTGATATTTTGTTTTAAGGAATCAATTCTTTTCTGTTGTTTTATGATCTCCTGGTTCCGTTCAGCTAAAGCTTCTTTCATTTTAACTTCCATTTCAGCCTTATTGTCCAGTATCTTTTGCTGCAACTGTTGTTGTTGTACCAATAAGGCCTGATTTTCCGCTTTTAACACATCTGTTTCGGCGGTTAGATTTTCTGTTTCCCGGGAAAGATTTTGTATCACATAAGCTCCAGCCACTCCAGCGGCAATGAAAAGGATCAGAATAGTAACAAAGGCGGATTTATATGGCTTAATGGCTTGTTTAGCTACCAGGTTTATCCGTTTGGTAAAGCCCACTTTATTATTGCCACCAGCATTGAAACGAAGCTTGGGGCCCTCGTAAGACAACTGGATTTCATCTCCATTCTTTAATTGCATAGGTCCATGGATGGCTTTGTTATTTAATAAAGTGGGATTGGTCTGGGATAAGCTATCCAGAATAAAACCATCTCCTTCTTTTTTGATCACAGCGTGTTTTCTGCTTACCGTGGGGGTATCATCCCTGAATTGCAATCCACAATTTCCAGAGCGTCCCAATTCAATATGTGGCACCACCACAGTTTCTAAATACCCTGGCTTATATTTGCCTGCAGGGGTCAAAAATTCGAGGGAATAAGAATTGACTTTACCTCCTCCCAGGTAGGCCATACCAGTTCTGATGGTTTGAGTAGCATTGGCCATAGGCTATAATTTAGATATCATTTTGATTAATAAGCTAATAATTATGGTTATACAAGGTTATCAAAAAAGGTTCAGGGGAAAAATACCTAATATTAGGTATGTGTATTTATAGATGGTCTGAATAGTTTTGATTATACAAAAAACTAGCAGAAAAAAGGGAAATGAGTGAAACTGGCAAAAAAAATGGAACCATCTATTTTACAGAAGATGAATTCAAGAAAAGGTTTGAGTTTGATACCAGCCAAATCCTGGGTGAAGGAGGATTTGCCAAAGTCTACAAGGCTTATGATAGACAATTTGATGAATATGTAGCCTTGAAATTTCACCACGTTGATAAACAAAGTAAGTATGATATCATTCGTGAAGTTAAAAACAGCCGTAAATTAAGCCATAAAAATATAGTTCGGGTACATGAAGCACATATTATTAAAAGTGATAGAGGAAGCTTTGGTGCTACTGAAATACAGGTAGGTGTTCTGGAATTTGCTGAAGGAGGCAATCTTTATGATTTTTTGAAGACCAAACCATCAGAACAGGAATTCAGGCAAATATTTTATGGCATTTTAGATGGGCTTGAATTTTTACACACTGAAAAACGCCTGATCCACCGGGATTTAAGCCCTGATAATGTATTGATCTTTAAAGAAGGAGATAAAATTGTTCCCAAACTGGCCGACTTTGGTATTTCCAAAAACCTGCAGCCGGATGCGGCCGATCAAAAAAAATCAACCCAACTGGTAGGCAAAGTGGAGTATATGGCCCCGGAACAATTTTCAGCAGAAAAATTTGGCCACCAGGGGGGTATTGGTACCAATGTGGATTTATGGTCTTTTGGTATCATCCTTTATGAATTATTTACCCGTACTACCCCTTTTACCCCGGAAGGTTCAGATAATCCTATGGCAGTCATGCACAACATCTGCCATCAGCCATTGGGTAAAGAGGTAAATCAGATCCCTCAGCCTTACCGTTTAGTGATTAAAAAATGCCTGGTAAAGCAGGCCGGTAAGCGGGTTCAGTCAGCGAATGAAGTAAAACAGATCTTCGATCAATATGCACCTGAAGCTAAACCAAAAAAAACACAAAAGGCAGTTTTGGTGGTTGTGTTGCTACTTGCTCTGTTGGCCGGAGGAATATTTGCATATAATAAGCTACCATTGGTTCCTGAATCCAGGTACAACAATGAAGTTACCCAAGCGGCAGTATTAGATCCATCCCCTTTAAATGAATACCTGAAGGATTTTACAGATTCTGACAGATCTTATGAAGACAAAAGAGCCTTGATTGATCCGATCATTAGCGAATGTTTTGTCGGGGAAGAGGCAACAGTGCAAATCCTGATCAATCAGGTGCCGGTGGAAATGCGCAACGTGCGGGATTTTCTTTTAAACACTCTGGCCAGAGATATTACCCAAATAAATATTTTATCCAGCGAAAAAGATCAACAAGGAAAAATTACCAGCTTATCTGTTTCAATCGTTCAATAGTATGAAATTCATTAGTTTAATTTTTGTTATTGTATTATTAGTTTTGAGCCAGCCAAGTCAGGCCCAACTGGAAAAAATAGATAACCAGGACTTACCAACCCTTACCGACCAGGAGAAACTTGCTTTTAAAACAGTGATCAATACCATGATCAG
>JBPRGG010000155.1:0-1684 GCA_051418075.1 Candidatus Cyclobacteriaceae bacterium M3_2C_046
CATAACCACTCAAAAACAATTGAAAGGGCGAATAATCCTGCTGTAATTATAATAGCCATTAGTAAACTTAATAGAATCAATACATAGCCTCTCTTTTCCTTTTTCTCCTTTGTCTTAATTATCAATTTTATCATATTTGGTACATCTGGAAAGTGCCACCAGAAAAAATTAACATCATATCCTTTATTATCCAGAGTGAATTTCATTATATACCAAATCACTAATATTAAAAGAGTCAATATTGTAAAGGCTATAATGAGAATGACTTTTACTATCATGTTAGTTTATCATAATGATTATCTTTTACGCACTGTCGCTCCGGCAATTGGCTACAACGATCAGGGGATAGGCGTTGTTTTGAGGAGTCACCTCAATTACTTGTATGAGCAGTTAGCTGCATCCTCAAAATTGCGTCTATCCCGTGTTGTGATCAGTTTTGTCGCCTTCTATCGTGTATGTTTGTCTTAGCGACATACGTAGTTACTGCTGTGGACCCCATCCGTCAGCGTCAGGATCAATGATTGATTATTGGGTATATACGAGTATATGGACTGTTGTCAATCATGCCAGGATTATTGAAAAACTAATGATAAGGTTTTATTATTATCACCGCTAAGATAAAAGAAGCTTTCATTGGTCAAAAGCCAATGTAAAAATTTTGGGATATGAAATTTTTCCGTTAACTTTTCACCTGCAAAGTCTTGTTGACGTTGCTACGTCAGAAAGCGAGCTTTCCACGGTATCACCGAAAAAGACTTTGAAAAATCAATATTCTTAATTTTTTCAATTCAATCTTCCTTTTATCTTTCCATTTATAAAACCTTGCCCAATTCATATAATCCTGGATCTTGACGCTGGCCGATCAACTCACCCCGTTCATAGCAGTAATTGAGCACAACGGTTTGGGTACATGGCTTGTGGCCACTTATAAGCAGTTAACCATCCACCGAACCATTAATGTTGATTAAAAGTACAAAAAATCCGCAAACCACATCACCCGGCCATAAGGTATGTACCCTGTTGGCCCACAGTGGCCAGCGAAGGTTGCGCGAGAGGGTTTCAAAAGCTGCAGTGTCCTTTGCAAACCACACCGCTTGCAGATGTTGCTCATGACCCGCTTTTGTATATTTTTTTCATACAAAAGCGATGAATTTACATATGCAAGCGGATAAAAAAAGAGCACCGGCCAATCCAATCAGTGGGAGCGGGGAGTGCTTGCGATTGAAGGAACGTGTGCTGGTATTTACCCATGAAACCTAAAATTATCACAATCAACAAACCAGCAAGCACTGGCTAGAGAATATCTTATCCAATTTGCAGCCCGCAGCCAACAAAGCGCAGCATCGGCAGAACCCTGGACAGGTTGATTTAAAACCGTTTATGTTTTTAGTTTAGCAACACAATTTTGGCAATCAATGAACAAATCCATGAAAAACTGTCCAGGTAAACCCACCGCAGAAGCCACACAAGTGACCGGGAAATGATTTAAAGCAGGAAGTTAGGTGCAAAATCCACCGAAAACCACCATGGCAGGTTTTTCAGCAATCCTTTACCCAAAATTGTGTTAAAAATTAGGTTTGAAACCGGAGCGTTCAGCAAGAACAGCAACCTGAGGCCATTTGTGCTAACGGTTTGGGTACATGGCTTGTGGCCACTTAGAAGCAGTTCACCATCCACCAAACCA
>JBPRGG010000156.1:0-1432 GCA_051418075.1 Candidatus Cyclobacteriaceae bacterium M3_2C_046
AGGTTTGGAAGAGTAAAAGCTTGTTGAAATTAACACCCACAGAGAGATTCGTGAAAAAACCTAAGCCAGAAAATAAATATGACAAGATAAAAGAATGGGTAAAAGAAGACTTTAATATTTTATTGGCATCGCTTTTTTTGGGTATAATTATCGCAATTTTCTCTCTGGCTACTGCCATTTTTTCTCAAAAACTAATTGATGTAATTCTTCCTTCAGAAGACATTACTAAATTAATTATTGGGTTGGTGCTATTTGGTTTTATCCTTTTGGCAAGAGCTGGTTTAGGATTCGTTAGGTCAACCTTTTTAATCACCCAAAGTCGCGACTTTAATAACCGCATGATCACTTCTTTTTTCCACGGCCTGCTTGGTTTACCTAAACCATTTTTCGATTCTAAAAAAACCGGCGATATGATTGCCCGCATGAATGATACCAGGAGAATACAACTGACGGTGAGCAGCCTGGTGGGAAACCTCTTAATTGAATTTTTAGTAGTCTTGGTTTCACTGGCAGGTGTCTATATTTACTCCTGGCAAATTGGTTTGGTGGTCACAGCTATCCTACCCATCTATATTTTTATCTTGTGGAAGTATAATAAGCCCATCATTACTGCACAAAAAGACGTGATGGGTAAATATAGTCTTAATGAAGCCAATTATGTAGATGTAATCAGCGGCATACCGGAAATAAAAAGCTCCGGTACCGGTAAGCTTTTTCATAAAGTCACAACCACTTTTTATCAGCTATTTCAGCAAAGCATATTTAACCTGGGGAAAATACAGGTGAGATTCAATTTGAAGACAGAATTGATTGAAATAGTATTGATGCTAACTGTAATTGCCTTTGCCTCATACCTGGTAATTACCGGTCAGTTAATGTTAGGGGTATTGGTAGCCGTATTATCTCTTTCCGGTTCAATAGGTCCATCGCTCACTCGCATAGCACTATTTAACATTCAATTACAGGAGGCCAAAGTAGCCTTTAACCGGATGGAAGAATTTACTTCTTTGGATCCGGAGGAAACTAAAGGTGAAAAAATAGACACAATACACTCCATTGAAATCAAGAATATGTATTTTACTTTTCCCGGTTCTTTGGAGCTTTTGAAGAATATCAATATGGAAATCTGCAAAGGGCAGATTACCACACTTCTAGGAGAAAGTGGTGTAGGTAAAAGTACTTTGCTGCAGATAATCCAACGTTTTTATCAACCTAATGCCGGAGAAATACTATGCAATGGCAAAAATGCTGAAGGCTATGACCTGGATGTTTACAGAACTCTATTCGGGGCAGTTTCGCAGGATGTGAAGATTTTCAATAATTACTTGCTTTTCAACATTGCTTTAACAGATGATCCTGAAGTATTACAAAAAGTACCTCAGTGGTGCCAGGAAAATGGTTTTGATCAATTCTTCGCTAAATTCCCTCAGGG
>JBPRGG010000157.1:0-37184 GCA_051418075.1 Candidatus Cyclobacteriaceae bacterium M3_2C_046
CAGGTTCCTTCAATTATTGGAAGCGGAAGAAGTTAGAGTACATGTTATTCAGGTTGATGATGAAGGGGTCATCACCTGGTATAAGGATCGCCCCGAACATGAAGGTAAAAAACTTTCTGAAATCAAATATTTTCACCCAACTAAGCGAGTGATTATCAAAAACATGAGGGGTAAACCTATTCCGGGCTTTGATGAGTTGTTCGATGAAAAAAATTAATGGATCTCATATAACTTTTCTTTTAAAGGGCCTCCTACATTAGGAGGTCTTTTTTTTTCCAATTAACTTTACCTATTACTTTACCATGTGCCAATAAAAAAGCCTAAGTTGTTGATTCTTAGGCTATTACTATTCTATTCAGTAGTCCGTAGGGGAATCGAACCCCTGTTACCAGGATGAAAACCTGGCGTCCTAACCCCTAGACGAACGGACCATTTTGGTACTTAAACGGCGGCTAAAACCTTTTGTTTTGATGCCCTCCGTTTTGGTTGTGCAAATATAGAAGGCTTAAATAAATTTCCAAAATCTTAACCTAAAATTTTTAGAAAAATTTCCCTACACCTTTTCCCTTTTTTCCCCTAAAACAAAAAACATGCTTGCACCCCGATAACTAAAATGAAAAAGGGACCACAGATTGCTCTATGATCCCTTCCAGAATACTGTTATAAGATAACTTCTACATTTCTTTTATTCTGATGTTCCTGAACCATACATCATTGCCATGGTCCTGTAAACCAATATGCCCTTCTCTGGATTCGGCAAATGGTTCAAAATCGGAAAATTTACTGTTTTCAACCATTTCATTCCAGTCATCAGTCCACAAGTGGTATTCCAATACCTGTTCCCCATTCATGAAATGTACTACTGTGCCCTGGTAAACAATAATTCTGGCTGTATTCCACTCGCCGGCCGGGTTGGCATTCTGCGGCTTGGCCGGGATCAGATCATATAAAGAACCTGCCTGACGGTTACCATCTTTACCTAAATTAGCATCCAGATGCCTTTCATTATCCAGGATCTGGTACTCCAAAGCTGATTTCCAGATCGGTTCTCCTTCGATTTCACGAGCTAAATAGAAAATTCCACTGTTGCCGCCTTCAGAGATTTTCCAATCCAGTTGTAATTCAAAATTTTCATACATATCCTTGGTGATGATGTCACCACCGGCACCGCCTGCTTCTCCCATGCCTGAGCCAATACAACGTAAAGTGCCATCCACTACTTCCCATCCTTGTTCTGGAAAACTATCTTTCTGATAACCTATCCAATGATCTACTGATTCACCATCAAAAAGCACAATCCAATCTTCATCTTCTAATTCATCCTGTGCTTCTGATACTTCTTCAGATATTTCAGTTTCATCTGTTGCCCCTTCCTTAGCACCTGGTTGGCAGCCAGCCAACATAAAAATGGATAACACAAACAGGGCGGAAAACATCCGCAGACTTATAAAATTCATTGATTTCATAGTTTAGTAAATTTGGTTTTGTAATAATTTTAAAACTATAATTATGATTAAGTTGATTTTATTGTTGACAAATTTAATTTAAAAGCGGTTATATCTAAATAATATCTAATAAATTAACAATATTTAAAATGAAAAATTAGCCCCATCATATTTATTAAAAACAAAGACTTGACGCTTTCATTGCAAATATCCAAAGGGCCTAATTTGGATAAAATTCAGGATAAATCAAAACAGATGGGGCACAACAATTATAAACTACTGAAAATAATAAAATGGTAAAAATACAGGACATTGCCACCTGAGCTAACATCCTGTTTAAGCTATTGATAATCAGCTTATTTCATTTCCTACTCTTTCCAACAATCTTTTGGTGGCCATAATTCCTTCATCTTCATTGAGGTTCCGACCCTCATATTCAATACCAATATAGCCTTTATAACCGGCATCTTTCACAATTTTTAACATGCGCTTATAATCTGTCATGGTTTCATTGCCGGAGGCATCAAATTCATGTGACTTGGCACTTACTCCCTTGGCAAAGGGCATCATCTGTTCTACGCCTGCATATCGGTCGTAAAACAAATTAGGCCTGACCCGGAAATTACCAAAATCTGGCAAAGTTCCACAACCAGGCATGTTCACTTTATCCATTACCATCGTAAGCCAATTGGCATCGGAAGAAAAACCTCCATGATTTTCTACGATCACACCAATATCATGCTGCCGGGCAAATTCAGTGAGTTTACTTAGCCCATCCACTGCTGCTTCCATAACATCTTCATAACACCCTTGTCCGGCTGCATTTACCCTGATCGAATGACAGCCCAGCATTTTTGCCGCTTCCACCCATTTGTAATGATTTTCTACTGCTTTCATTCTTTCATTATCATCCAGGTTGGCTAAATGCCCTTCCCGGTCTATCATGATAAGCACATTGGTCACACCCAGATCATCAGTACGTTGCTTTAATTCCTTTAGGTAAGCTGTATCCTTGGCTTTATCCATGAAAAACTGGTTCACATATTCTACTGCATCTATGCCATAATCTTTTTTAGCTTTTTCCGGAAATTCCATATTGGTCAATTTGCCTCCAAATAAAGATTTATTGAGAGACCATTGAGCCAGGGAAATGTCAAAAAATAGCTTCTGGGGTCGTCCCAGGGCTGAACCCAGAGGCAATGCAGCAGCTAGTCCGGCCAAAGCAGTATATTGGCCCACATGCTTAATAAACTTTCTTCTGTTTAAATCCATGATTTGTAATTTTTAAAAATAATTTGATGAATAAATTTAGGTCGAAAATATGATGTACAAAAATTAACATTATTTAACAATAATGCAAAATGGCAGGGCTTGTTTTTGCCAGGGTCATTTTGGCAGGTCTGTCAGGGGGGCGGTAAAAAATGACAGACTTTATCTTTTAACATAAGATATAATATGAAATGGCATGAGACTTGAAATAGCATTTTTAAAAGATTGATTTATATTTATTTACAATTTTATAAATATAATTTTTACAAGCCTTGCTTTTTAGGTTTTAAGTTGCGAAATTTATAACTAATTAATTAATAAATTTTTATTATCAGCAAAAGAACCTTTTTTATATAAAATTTTGTTACTAAATAAACAGAAAAACTAGCAAACATATGCATTTAAAAACGCGGATTTTAGACAAGTATTTTTTAAAACAAATCAAGAAAAAAGGCATTGAAGCCACAGAAAAAGAAGTGTATCGTTTCTTCAACGAAAATGGCTGGAGACTTTATGACATGGACTCCATGCTTAACAGTTTTACGAAGTGGAGGATGATCTCCCAAAAATAATCATTTAAGCTGACAGGGAGCATTTAAAGCTCCCTTTTTCATTTCTATTCTATCATTACTCTCCCTGTTTTTTCCTCTATCCTTTTAACAGTAGGCTCACTAATATGTAGTTGATCGGCTATTCCCTTATTGTTCCTACCCAAACTGATTAATTGTAAAATCTCTGATTACAACCGGAAAATCAAAATGAAATATTGGAGGTTCCAATACCTTAAACTTACCTTATTGCCTATTTTCACCGGATTGATCACCGTACAAAAAAGCATAACAATGCACCATGTATTTTTTTTATCTTAGGTAAGCATACCGGTTTGCGTAAGTACGCGAATATAATGACCTTCCTGATGTTTCATCCAAATAAAACTGAAAGAATAAAAAAATATTCTTTCCAAATACCTAATCATTTATACATGATCAAAAATACTGTGGTAATTGAAAAATTTTGCAACCAAAAAAATATAAATATCTGATTTTCAATCTTTTGTTGATTGGGAAGGGCTCGATCAGTTAAATATGCAATCCGCACTCATTTTTGAAAAAATTCACCCAACGACCTTCCCTTCTTTTACCTTGCTTGGTGCAATGGAAACAACCTACTGATTCATAACCGAGCTGTTGCAGGGGATGATGAGGTAGTTGGTTTTTTTTGTAGTATTGATTGAGTTGCTTAGGAGATAGGTCAATAATAGGGTAAAATTTGATGATATCTCCCTTTTGTTCGAAGATCTCCAGGTTTTTTCGGTAGGAGTTTTGCCAACGCATCAGCCCCGATACCCAAATATCATAATCTTTTTTGACACGGTCCACTGGCTCCACTTTATTGATTGAGCAGCAAATATCCGGATCGGTTTCCCAGACCTTAAAATCCAAGGTGTACTTGTTTTTCCAGGATTCCCCTTTTAACACGTCAATTTTAAGGTTCATGATGCTTTGAAGTTGCGCTTTATATTCCAGGGTCTGCTTAAAATGATAGGAGGTATCAATAAAATGTATAACCTGCTCAGGATTTACACTCGTTATCTGATGTAATAACAAAGCACTGGTGGTTCCAAACGAGGAAGTTACCAGAATTTTGTTAAAATCTTTATACACCTGCCTGATTCTTTCCTCCGGAGTAAGTGCTTTGTATTTTTGATTCAATTCTTTCAGATCCATTTAATTATCTCTTTGACCTTGTTTTAACCAACCGGTAGTAATATCATTCAATGTTTTCACCTTATATTCGAAATCCCCTTTCAGCCGTTGTCTGATATTGTACATATTGTCCAGGATATCCTGGAAATTTCCCGGTATGGCCTCGTTTAAAAATTCCTTGATCCTTTTTCCGATTGTAGGAGATTTGCCATTGGTGGAGATAGCTATTTTCAAATCTCCTTTTTTCACAATTGAACTTAAATAAAAATCACAGAGATTGGGCGTATCAGCCACATTGGTCAGAATTTTTCTGGCTCTGGTGATTTTTTTAATGGCCTGGTGTAAGTTCGGGTTATCCGTGGCCAGGAAAACCAAATCCATACCATTCAGATCCTTTTCCTGGTATTCCCTTTGATGCAGCTGCAAACCATTGTACTGAAGGGCTAAATCAAAGATCTCTGGTTTAATGAACGGAGCTACTAGCCGGATATTAGCCCGGGGGGAATTTCCCAACAAGGCGGTAAGTTTTTCCAGGCCCACATTACCGCCTCCTACCAGCAGGATTTGCAAATGCTCTAATTTAAGAAATACGGGAAATAATTGATTGCTTGGTTCTGACATAACACTTATTAAATCACAGCCTGATAATGGCTTTGTTGAAGTTGTTGGTTTACTAATGACTGGAACCGGGCTTTCTTTACCACCTCTCCGATCACGATAATTGCAGGAGATCCTATTTTATGAGTAGCCACTTCGTCCATAATATTCCTGACTGTGCCGGATACTGATATTTCATGATCCCAGGAGCCATGTTGAATGATGGCTACCGGCAATTCAGACTTATCCGCTTCCTGATAGATCTTCATGATCTGTGACAGCTTTTTCATACCCATCAATATAATTACAGTAGCCGAGGTTTGGGCCGCTATAGCAATATCTCCAGATAATTGATGATCTTTGGTGGTTCCGGTAATTACCCAAAAACTTTCGCAACATCCACGTTCAGTTAAAGGGATCTTTTGCAGAGCCGGCACAGCAAGAGCACTACTGATACCCGGTACCACCGCCGTTTCCAGGCCATGAGCTTCAGCATATTCCAGTTCTTCTTTCCCCCGGCCAAATACAAAAGGGTCGCCGCCTTTTAATCTGACCACATGACCATGAGAAAAGGCACATCTTACGATCATTTCATTAATTTCCGGCTGATCATATTTTTTAATGCCGGCCCGTTTGCCTACAAAAATTTTGGGTGTAGATGACGGGACATAGTCCAGAAGGGCGGTATTCACCAGGGCATCATACAAAATAATGTCTGCCTGCTTTAAAGCTTTGATGGCTTTGATGGTGATTAATTCCGGATCACCCGGTCCTGCTCCCACCAGGGTTAATTTAGGTGACTGCACCATTGTCTGTTTTATTTAGCGGTTGTCAATTCCTGTTGTCTTAAAGATTTTATTCTGTTCAGAAAGTCTTCAGCCTGGGCAAAATAGCTTAAACTAAAAGTCTTGGTTGGCGCTTCCTTTTGCATGGCCAGTACCAGATCTCTGAAGCTTCCTTCCAGGCTAAATTCCCCGGTTTCCACAAATTGTTGATCGAAGTCATTGATGATGCCGTTCTGGGTATTCACCCGCACGTCTTTATCCAGCAATAAGGCTTTGGCTCCATTGATGAATACATTATAACTATGATAAATGGCATCAGCATAGGCTTCCTGCTGCAGGGCCTCTTTTGCCCATTCAAATTTTTCTTCAGCCTCGTAAAGCAAGGTTGATACCAGGTCAATCACTACACCGGCACATTCTCCTACTTCCGTAACTACCTCAAATTGCTCTTTTCGGCCCCAGTCAATATAATCCTCCGGCTGCAACTGGCTCAGATCAGTAAATGGTTTAAGCAATTGGTAAAAATAGTTTTTGCCCTGCCTTCTGTAATACACATGGTATGATTCATTATCCTTTTTGAGCTCCTCATAATCATCCAGTAAGGTTCTCAAAACATCAGGGCCCCTTTTACTGGGCACCTTAATTACTTTTTCGGAAAGGTAACCTTCACCATTGCCGGCGTTGCCTCCACCCAATACTACTTGTAGGGCAGGAAATACCAGTTTTCCATTTTTTTGAGAACTGCCATGAAAACCAATAGCGGCCAAACCATGCTGTCCACATGAATTGGGACATCCGCTGATCTTTATTTTGATATCGGTGTTATAGATCAGGTCCGGATATTCTTTATTAATCACATCTTCCAGCACTTTGGCTATTCCGGTGCTGCTGGAAATGCCCAGATTGCAGGAATCTGTCCCGGGGCAGGCTGTGATATCAGCCGTACTGTCAAATCCAGGTTCGGCCAGCCCTAAAGCGTCTAAATGATAAAACAAGGAAGGAAGAGCCTTGGGTGGGATGAATTTAAGCAGGTAGCCCTGATTTACTGTGATCCGTATATCATCTGCAGCATGTTGCGCTACTACATCGGCCAAGAGCCTTGCCCTGTCATGATGCAGGTCCCCTAATAAAAGTCTGATATTTACGGCAAAATAACCTTTTTGTTTTTGTTCAAAAACATTGGTTTTAAGCCAATGTTCATATTTGTCCTGGTCCCTGATGTTTACATCAGGCCAGTTTGATCGGGATGGGGGAGTAGTTGCTTCAATAATATCGCGGTTGACCCAAAAATCTTTTGATTTTAATGCCGCCTGTTCCTGGTCGATCATGGCCCTTAAACCTTCCAGGCCAACCTCTTTAAGCAAAAACTTGAAACGGGCTTTTTGTCTCCGCATGCGTTCCCCGTATCGATCAAATACCCGTAGCAAGGCTTCTGTAAATGGCATGATTTTCTGTTCCTCCAAAAATTCATAAGCTACCTGAGCTTCATAAGGTATGGCCCCTAAACCACCTCCGATCACTACTTTGAAGCCCCTGATGGTTTTACCCTCAGAAGTTTTAATTTTCGGTATAAATCCAATGTCATGAATAAATGTATAGGCAGTGTCTTTATCACTGGAGGCAAAAGCTATTTTAAATTTCCGGCCCATCTCCTGGCAAATAGGATTGCGCAGGAAATACTGAAACATTTCCTGGGCGTAAGGAGAAACGTCAAATGGTTCATCAGGGTCAATCCCTGCAATGGCTGAGGCGGTAATATTCCTTACCGTATTACCACAAGCTTCCCGCAAAGTAATTTTATCTTGCTCCAGTCTGGCCCAAAGCTCCGGAGTACGGTCCAGGCTGACATAATGGATTTGGATGTCCTGCCGGGTTGTGGCATGAAGATTTCCACTGGCATATTCTTCTGAAATATCTGCAATTTTCCTGAGTTGAGGAATAGTCAACCGGCCGAAAGGGATCTTGATCCTTACCATTTGTACTCCCTGCTGACGTTGTCCATAGACACCCCTGGCCAGTCTCAGGCTTCTGAATTTTTCCTGGTCCAGTTGGCCATCCTTGAATAACTTGATCTTTTTTTCCAGTTCAATAATATCTTTTTCTACCACTGGATTTTCTAATTCGGTTCTGAAGCTTTGCATAGGTTTTTAAAGGTTTTAGACATAAAAAAAGGCCTTCCCAACTTTGGAAAGGCCTTCTCAGGTTGATAAATACCAATAATTTATCTGATAAGTTTACCCAAGCCTTTCCAAATATTCATACAACAGCAACAACAGCAACATGCACAGAAAACTGAGAAGTCCCTGCTGTTAAAAATGAAAATCCGGTTCAGCTTGTTGTTCATAATGACTATAGCTAATTTTGCAACAAACATAAATACATTATATTTAATTTGCAATGCAATTCGAATTTTAAATGATAACAGAAAAAAAATAATAAAGCCAGTTTTTAATTTTTTATATTATGCAATAATATTAATATGATAAATTATTTTAAATACAATATTTTAGCATAAAATAGATTTTATTTAAAAAATATCAGTTTTATAAATTTAAATTTGGTATTATATTAATCGTAAGGTCAAGGTAAATAATTTACTTATTGATCGAATTCTCCTAATTTTACCGGCCAAATAAAATCGAAGTTAGTATGAAAATAGAAATTACCCGGCTAAATAAAGCAGTGCATCTTAAAGCCACTAATGGGGAAGGCTTATCTGTGATATTGGATGGATCACCAGCGGTAGGAGGGGAGCAGGCTGGTATGAGACCGATGCAGCTGCTGCTTTCAGCTTTGGGCAGTTGTAGTGCCATTGATGTCATTGATGTTCTGAAAAAACAGCGGCAGGATCTGGAAGATATCAAAATTACAGTGGATGGTGAAAGGGAGGATAAACCAGCTCCTGCAGTATTCACCAGGATCAATGTACATTTTACCTTATATGGACGGATTCAAAAGGAAAAGGCAGAACGCGCCATTGATCTGTCCATCAATAAGTATTGTTCAGTGGCACGCATGCTGGAAAAAACTGCTGAGATCACTTATTCTTTTGAAATTATAGCCCAATAGCAACATGCACGATAAAAAAAGATTTGAGACTATAGCCATCCGCACCCAAACTGACAGATCTGATCAAAAGGAACATGCGGTCCCCATTTTTGCAACATCCAGTTTTGTTTTTGAAGATGCAGAACAGGCCCGGGCTACATTTGCAGATGAGATTTCAGGGAATATCTACAGTCGTTTTTCCAATCCGAATAATGATGAATTTATAGAGAAAATGTGTCTGCTGGAAGGTACAGAAGATGGAATTGCCACAGCTTCCGGAATGTCCGCCATGTTTACCAGCATGGCCGCATTTTTGAAAAGTGGGGATCACCTGCTGGCTTCCCGGTCCTTGTTTGGTTCTACCCACCAGGTGATCACTGCTTTATTTCCCCGCTGGAATATCGAATATACTTATGTAGATATCCACCAGCCGGAAAACTGGGAAAAAAGCATCAGGAAAAATACCCGGATGATCTTTGTTGAAACCCCTTCCAATCCGGCCCAGGATATTATTGACCTGGAATGGCTGGGTCAATTGGCCCGTAAACATGACCTGATCCTGAACGTTGACAATTGCTTTGCCACACCATACCTGCAAAATCCGGCCCAATGGGGGGCGCACCTGGTTTCTCATTCCGCGACCAAATTCATTGATGGGCAGGGACGTACCCTTGGAGGCTGTGTGTTGGGCACTAAAGAGCTGATCAAAGAAGTTCGGTTCATGGCCCGCCATACCGGTCCGGCCTTATCTCCTTTTAATGCCTGGATCTTATCCAAAAGCCTGGAAACCCTGGCGGTTAGAATGGAAAAACATTGCGCCAATGCCCTGGAACTGGCTGGTTACCTGGAATCCTTGCCTGATGTGAACTGGGTTAAATATCCTTTTTTACCTTCACATCCTCAATATCAACTGGCCCAAAAGCAAATGCGGTTAGGGGGTGGACTGGTTACTTTTGAATTAAAAGGAGGAGTGGAAAGGGGTAAAAAGTTTTTAAATGCCCTGAAGATGTGTTCCCTTACTGCCAATCTGGGAGATACCCGTACCATCGCTACTCATCCCGCTTCCACCACCCATTCAAAATTATCTATGGCGGAACAACAGGCCGTGGGAATCACTCCCGGCTTGATCCGGGTTTCAGTAGGTTTGGAGCATCTGGACGATATCAAACAGGATCTGGCTCAGGCAATTAAGCATTCGCAGAATAATCAGGCTTAACCGGTAAGGTGATGTTAAATCTAATGCCCTGGTTGGGCTTACTGCTGAGGGAGATTGTTCCTTCTAACTTCTTAATAACCTGTTGTACAATATATAAACCTATACCGGAACCGGTTGAATTTTCATTGCCCCGGTAAAACATATTGAAGACCTTTTCAATAATGGCTTGATCAATGCCCAGGCTGTTATCCTGATACAACAGATGTAATTTGCCTTGTTTTACTGTCCATTTAATCCGGATTTTGATTTGTGGTTGATGGCTATTCCTGTATCGGATGGAATTGGAAATTAGGTTGCTAAACACAGTGGTTAGACGGAGCGGATCGCTCATTACCAGTTGTTGATCATGATCCAACTTCAAATTTGTTTTGGCGCTTTCTGGCAAGTAGGCCAGATCGGCCAGGCATTGCTGAATTAATTCTGCCAGGTCTACTTCTTCGTAGATGACGGGAGTGTTTAGATTTCTGGAATGAGCCAGTATATCCCGGATAAAAAAATCCAACTTATCAATCCTGTCATTGATATAACTGATGTATTGATTCTCATTAAACTCAGGATGGTCAATTTTAAGTAATTGTACCAGGCCTTTGATGGAGGCCAGGGGAGCCCGAAGGTCATGAGAAACTTTGTAAACAAAATTATTCAGCTCTTCATTCCTGGTTTTAAGTGCTTCCTCTGTTTCTTTCTTTTTAGTGATATCTGTGATCACTCCCAGTACCCCTATGATGCGTCCTTTGGAATTTTTTACCGGGGCTTTTTTGGTTTGTACAAAAAACTTTTTTTGATTGATGAAATAAGGCTCTTCCTGTTCCATCATTACATCTTTTTCCAGAACCAGTTGGTCCAGTGATTGATAGGCCCGGGCCAGTTGGGCCGGAAAAAAATCCATATCAGTTTTACCTTTAATTTCAGCTGGCTGAATATGGAGATCTTTGGCATAATTCTGATTACAGGATTGATATACCAGGTTTTTATCTTTGTAGTAAATCCTTAAAGGTACATTTTCCAATAAAAGCTTGAACCGGTCATTGACATCGTTGAGCTTTTTACTGGCTTTTATTTGATCGGTGATGTCCCTGACGAAAAGAACTGCATGTTCTTCCTGTTCATAAAAATCTTTATGGATCTTGAGATTGACCCAGACAGGCTGACCGGATAAGCTCATCATTTTAGCCCTTGGAATAAATATTTCCCGTTCCTGATCAGAGGCAGAAAGAAATGCCGTAATATTTTTCCGGACTTTCTCTTCGAAACAGGTTAAAACCGATTCAAAGGTGATAACTTCCGATTCCTGCTGCACAAGTCCTCTGGCTGATTCATTCATGTCTATAATTTGGTAGTTGTCCAGCCTGATGATGAAAATACTGTCACTGGCACCATTCACCATTCTTTTAAAGCCCTCCAGTTGCTTCAACTTTTCCTGAAGCTCCACATAATAGCTCTTCCTGGTGGATTTTTCCCCCAGGCCTATTATTTTTTCCCTGATCTCACTAAAGTTGGTATTCTTTTTATAAGGCTTCTTCATAGATCAATTCGATATCACGTTGCTTGGGTTCACGTGGATTGGTTACAACGCACAGGTCCCGCATGGCATTTTTGGCCAGGTCTTTTACTTCAGTACGATGAATTTGGGTATTGCTCAAGTTAGCCTCTACCCCTGATGCCGTGATAAAATCCACGATTACTTCCTGAAGTTTATTTTTTAAGGCTGAGTTTGACAAACCTTGCACTTCCGGGTCAAATATTTCTGCAATCTGCTGAAATTTATGTTGACAGAATTCAAAATTATATTCAATTACTGCCCGTAGCAGCATGGCATTGCACCGACCATGAGGTAAATCCGAGTAACCCCCCAGGCTGTGTGCCATGGCGTGAACTACACCCAGGCTGGCATTGGAGAAAGCCAGTCCCGCCTCCAGGCTGGCTAACATAACTTTTTCCTTAGCTTCCATATTCTGACTGTCCTTTACCGAAGGTATTAAATACTGTTTCAGCAGCTTTATGGCTGCCAAAGCATGTAAATCAGTAATTGCTGAACTGGCATTGGAAACATAAGCTTCTATGGCATGTACCAAAGCATCAATTCCGGTATAGGCGGCTATATATGGAGGGAGTGTAGTAAGGGTTTTGGGATCAATTAAAGCCACATCAGGTACAATCGTTTTACTTACAATGCCAAACTTGGTCTTTTGCCGAAGGTTGGTGATAATGGCAAATTGAGAAACATCGGCTGATGATCCTCCGGTAGTGGGAATACAAACCAGGGGAGGAATGGGATAAAAAACTTTATCTACTCCGGCAAAATCGACCAGGTGTCCGGGATTTTTGCTGCAAATACCTATCCCTTTGGCACAATCCAATACACTACCACCTCCCAAACCAACAATGACATCGCAATGCTGATCATGATACAATGCAGTACCTGCTTCCACCTCTTCCATTCTGGGATTCACCGATACCTGATTAAATTCACTGAAGGGTATTTCCGCATCCAATAATTCCTGTATAACCACATCTTTCCAACCGGCAGCTTCTATTCCGGGGTCAGTAACAAGCAGGATCTTATGAGCCCCCAGATTGCGGGCAAATCTGCTCACCAAATGTACAGCACCATTACCAATGATAAATTCCGGAGCGACAAATTTTCTTAATTCCAAGTTTATATATTTACCAAAATGTATAATTATAACCACTCAATTTTAAAAGTAATTAAAAAAAACATTTTTCCCAATTAATAATGCATTTCCTGGTTTATAATTTGTTAATGCAATTATGTGATTTTGAGACAGTTTTTTGGCTGGATTATAACGTAAAAATTAAAACATTTTCCCATTTTTATCTTTTGTTATATGCTCAATTAACTGGGACAAATTATCCACAAAAATCGATTTTTCCTGATTTTTGATCTTCCACCCATGTGGAAACACTTTTATTTTTATTAATGCCTGCTGATTGGTTCCAATCTGGTTTCTTTCCAGGGCAGTTTTGGTCCAGTATAGTTTTTCTTTGGGTTCTCCCTGCAAATCAACAAATCTGTCAAAGGGATATGTTATTTTTATCTTCCCTGTTTGAAGATCAAAACTATAATCTTTCATGCTGAATATCAGGGATAAATCCCCATTTAAAACCAGTTCTTCCGGAATCCCTTCTATTAAAGGCTGATCACAATGGGCCAGCCAGAACTTATCCGCCGTTTGCAAAGCCAGGTCCAGATCATGGGTGGCTACTAAAATAGATTTATCGGTGGTTTTAGCCAACTTTTTCAAAAGCAGCATGATCTCTACTTTATTATTGAGGTCAAGATGGGCGGTAGGTTCATCCAGGATCATCAGGTTTCCATCCTGGGCAATGGCCCGGGCAATCATCACTTTTTGAAGTTGTCCGTCGCTTAGTTCATGCACCTTTTGGTCCAGAATATAGGATGTATGGGTGTGTTCAATGGCTTGGGCAATTATTTCCTGATCATTGGCAGAGAGTCTACCCGACCAGTCGGTATAGGGATAACGCCCCAGGCTGATCAATTCCAGAACAGAAAGATTGGCTGACATGATCCTTTCGGTCAGCACCAGACTGATCTTTTGAGCCAGTCCTCTTTGACTTAAATCACTTAAAGGCTGCCCCAGGACCTGAACAGATCCCCTGAGGGGAGGCTGAATTCCGGCAATAGTTCTTAATAAGGTTGATTTTCCTACCCCATTAGGACCTAATAGACAGACTAATTCACCTGGAAGAAGCTTCAAGTTAAGATCCTTCAAAATGGTCTTCTGGACTCTGCCTTTTTGATACCCAACCGCCAGGTTTTGGCAATTCAGGACAGGATGTGCGGTGGAGCGTTCTGTTTTCATCCGGTAAAGCTGGTTCTGATGTTTCTCCTTCTTAAAATAATCCAAATGATCACTGGTGCGCCAATGATCGAAGTAATGGCATTAATAGGAAGTGTATGTTGGCTTCCCGGAACCTGGGCAATTACATCACTGAATAAAACTACAATTGCTCCACTTAAACTGACCAGGGGAATTAGTAAACGATGATCTGAGGTATTAAAAAGAATTCTGGTCAAATGAGGCACTGCAATACCAATAAAAGCAATGGGGCCGCAGAATGCTGTGATCACTCCGGCCAGTAAACTGGTACTGATGATGATCCACAACCTTGAACTTTTTAGGTTCAAACCCATGCTTTGGGCATAATTTTCTCCCATCAACAATGCATTTAAAGGTTTGGCCAAAAGGAAGGCGATAAACATACCGCTGAAAACTACAGGCAGAAAAATTTTCATTTCTTCATTGGTAATTCCGCCTAAATTGCCGAAAGTCCAGATCAGGAAGGCCTGAATATCCCGGGCATTACTAAAATATTGTAACACACTTACAACCGCACCGGTAGCACTGCCAAACATTAACCCAACGATCAGTAAGGTCATACTGTCTTTGATCCTGATACTGACGATTACCACCAGTAATAATACGGAGGAGGCCCCTAAAGTGGCAGCAATCACGATCAACCAACTGCCGGCATTGCCTAATGTACTGATGAATCCACCCAGTGAAAAACTGGCCATCACTACAATAGCTACCCCCAGGCTGGCTCCGGAACTGATCCCCAGTACAAAAGGTCCGGCCAGGGGGTTCCTGAATAATGTTTGCATTTGTAAGCCGCTGATAGAAAGGCCAATACCTACCATTACAGCAGTAATGGCTTTAGGAAACCGAAACTGCCAGAATATTTGACTCCAGGCTGCTTTTTCAGGGGAAATACCAGCCATTATTTTAATAATTTCATCTATCGGAATGGTTACTGATCCCAGGGAAACATTTACCAGGAAAAAAAGCAGCAACAGCATAAACAGCAGACTAAATACCTTCAGCCATTTTTTTTGCTGTGCTTGTCTGAAAAATGATATTTGACTGGATGGGTTCAATGGGGGCTAATAAGTTAGTTTTTTATGAAAATAAAGCTCATAATCCGGCAGCAGACCGGGATGCATAATCTTGATCAAATCAGCCAATACCAGATCCGGTCTGACATAGCCCAGTTCAAAATACTCGTTGCCTCCTTCAGGACCTATACGGGCAGTATAATTATAGACCTGCCTGTTTTGAAAAGCGCGGAACGAAGTATAGCGGCTATCTGCTTTGGCCAATTCATCCAAAGAGTCATACTTTCCCACCCCGATCCAGTAGGCAGCCTGGTGCGCTTTGTCATAAACTACTTCAAAGCTCAGCTCAATGTAGCTGGATTCAGGGTTTTCCTGCCATAAGTATTGAGCCTGTGCATCATCAAAAAAACGGGCAGCATAATTTTTTCCTCCGGGCATAAACCAGGTATCTCCGTAAACAATACCGCTAAATACTTTGGGCTTAACTGAGATGGTATGGGAAAGTGTTCTTAAACTGTCATAATTTTGCCGGATTACGGTGTATACAGAATCGGCTATTGTTTCCTTGTTAAAGAAAAGGGAGGTGAATTTGAGCCATTCTGCCCGGCCTAAGGGAGAATTTTCCATATAATCAGCATTGTAGATCACAGGAATGCCGGCCTGGCTTACCTTTTTAAATTTTTCATTGCCATTGGCCATGCCAAAAGCCATCACCATCTGGGGATCCAGGGCCATCAGTAACTCAATATTAACATCCTGATCTGAACCCAGATCTGTAACTTTCCCCTGATCTATCAGTTTCCGTACTTTAGCTGAGCTGATGTAATCTGTGGTTGGAAAACCTATCAGGGAAGCTGATTCGTTGAGCAGGTCCAGATGAGGTATATGGGTAGTGGAAAAACATACCACCTGCTCTACCGGGATCTGCACTACCTGGTCAATACCTTCCAGTTCAGGCACCGGGTTTCCTCTTTGAACCAATAAATAAGTAAAACTCTTTTGGGCATTTTTCCAGGGGTTTTTTACAGTGACTAATTTATAATGATCAAAATATTCCACCCTAAAACCTTTGGCTTCAAGGATGGATAAAGGCATCGCATCTAGATCTGTATGGGTGGTCTTCTCCTGGTTTACCTGTTGCTTTTGGCCTGATTCGCAGGCGAAAAAAAACAAAAATATTACTATAAATATAACTTGATTAGGTTTCATGAATTAGGTTGTTTTTCCTGAAATCCGGAGGCAATATTAGTACAATTTATAGCATAAACCTGATAATAACGGCAGATGATTTCATATATTTTTCCGAATTTAGATTTGTTGGTTTCCATTCCACCAAAAAAGAGGTTATATGATTACATTCATTACAGGCGGGCAAAGATCAGGAAAATCAAGTTTTGGGCAGCAATTGGCCAGACAAAAATCTACTCATCCCATCTATCTGGCTACTTCCCGGGTGTGGGATCAGGATCATCAACAAAGAATAAAAAGACATCAGCAGGATAGGGGTCCTGAATGGCAGGTAATCGAAAGAGAAAAATATTTTGACGAAATTGAGGTAAAAAACAAAGTAGTTTTGCTTGATTGTATAACTTTATGGCTCACCAATTTTTTTCATGATCACCACTACCAGGTTGAGCCAGCCTTAAATGAAGCCAAACAGGTTTTTGATCGATTACTCCGGGAAGATATGGAACTGATCCTGATCTCCAACGAATTGGGAATGGGGTTGCATGCTGAAACACCATCCGGTCGCAAATTCACAGATCTGCAAGGCTGGATGAATCAATATATTGCAGCAAAAGCAGACCAGGTATTTTTCATGGTTTCCGGAATCCCCTGGAAAATCAAAGGGTAAAGCAAGCAAAGTAATAAAGGGTATTCAAAACATAATTTGCTCGTAATCAACAGTTTAATCTGTAAAAAACAAAAAATTTTATTTTTTAAATTAAATCATTGGATGATTTAGGTTTTCTTCCATACCTTTGACACGCCTTTTAGGTTCCTTTTGTTGTAAAACTACAACATGGATTAATAGGGAATTCCGTGAAAACCGGAAGCTGTCCCCGCAACTGTAAGCTGTAAACGGTTGTCGTCTCTCTTCGCCACTGTCCGCCTCACGGCCCGGATGGGAAGGCCTCGACAATTAAGCAAGCCAGGAGACCTGCCAGAAGGTAACTTATTTCCAAGCTTTCGGGGGAAAAGCTGAGGTGATTTAGTGCTTTATAGCCATACACTAAACCAACTCTATTTCATTTGCCTTGGATGCTTTGGATTAAATTAATTTATTAATTTAATTCTATGGCAGCATGTTGAAGAAACTAACGATATGGATTATTTTGAGCTGTGGATGTATTTCTATCCAGGCTCAGGAGATGAAAAGCATTTCTCTGGAAGAGGTTACCATTAAGGGAATTCCACTGGAGAAATACGCCGCTGGCAGTAAAATAGTCACCATAGATAGCCTTACTAAAAAAGGGTATCAGCATACCACTTTGTCTGACCTTATTCAACAAAACTCGGCCCTGTACCTGAAGGAATATGGACATGGCATGTTATCATCAGTGTCTTTCAGGGGCACTGGTGCCAGCCATACGGCTGTTTTGTGGAATGGGATCAATATCAATTCACTCACACTGGGTAACCTGGATTTTTCTCTTGTTCCTTTAATTGCAGTGGATCAGGTAGAGATCCAGCATGGTTCTGCCAGTTCATTATACGGCAGTGATGCTATTGGAGGCAGTATTCATTTAAGCTCAACACCCAATTGGGAAAAAGGTACCCAACTGACTCTGCAGCAGGAATATGGTAGTTTTCAGACCTGGTTCTCCGGTCTTACCCTGAAGATGGGCAACAAAAAGCTTTCGGCAGAAACCAAAATTTACAGGAAACAATCACAGAATGATTTCAGGTTTCAAAATTTCACCCAATTGGATGCCCCGGTGCAGCAGCAAAATAATGCTGCCTTTCATTACCATGGCATTCTGCAGGAATTGTCTTATCGGATTACCCCGACCCAGTCGGTAAGCCTGAATGGATGGTATAACCAAAATTTCAGAGAAATACAACCAGCCATGTCAGCCAATCAATCCATCAGCAGCTTTGAAACCCTGTATGATCGCAATTTCAGGATCGTAGCAGATTACATGAATCATGCTGCCTGGGGATTTATGAATGTCAAAATGGCTTATATCAATGATTTGCAGAATTTCAATGATCTTTCCCATATCGGTACTTATCGCTACGTCTCAAGTTTTGAATACGAGAAAGACTTGGGAGACAAGGTGGTGGTCAAGGCTGGAAGCAAGTGGAACAGCATCCATACCCGGGTTGAAGCCTACCAGGACGATTTGGTAGAAAACAGATACGACCTGTTTCTGTCAGCCAATTATTGGGCTATGCCCTGGTGGAAATTTACCTTCAATATGCGCAGGACCTTTATCCAGGGTTATAAATCCCCTTTCACCCCTTCTTTGGGAAGTAATTTGCAAATTATCAGCCAGGCCCAACATCAACTGAAGCTTAAAACCTTGCTATCCAGGGGCTATCGCATACCCACTCTGAATGATCGGTTCTGGCCCCTAAGTGGCAACCCTGATTTGTTGCCCGAACATAGCTTTTCAGGTGAATCAGGTTTAAGCTATCGGTTTTCCGGCAACAGGTGGCAATTTGATTTAGAAAGTACTTTTTACACCATGAAAGTTGATGATATGATTACCTGGGTCCCTGCCGGAGTTTTTTGGCGGCCGGAAAATGTTCAGCAAACCAGGGTGAAAGGAGTAGAATTTCATAGCAGCCTGGATAAAAAAATCACACATACGCTTTCTCTGGGCATTACCGGAAATTATGCTTACACCAGCTCAGTTAGTGAGAAAGATCCGGAATATCAGGGTAATCAACTGGCCTACACTCCGGTTCACCAGGCAAATATGACCATCAGGGTGAATTATAATAAATGGCAGGGAAGCCTGACCAATGATTTTACTGGTCAGCGGTTTACTTCGCTGTCCAATCAACAGGCTTTGCCTGCTTACTTACTAACCAATATGAATATATCTCATGATCTGAATATATTAAATACTGCATGCACTTTTTCTTTAAGATTGAACAATCTTTTTGATGTCGACTATCAAAATTTACAGTACCTGGCTATGCCTGGATTGAACTGGCAGGTCGGGTTGAATTTAATTGTGGATTAATTTTTAAAAAATGTAAATGTAAATGACAAAAACAAAATTTTTGACAGACTTATGCCTGTTACTGGCCCTGTGTGTAGTTTCTTCCTGTAATGATTCAGACCCTTCGCCTGTTACGGTTAATAAATACCAGGAAGGATTATTGATAGTGAATGAGGGTAATTTCAATGATCCTGATCATTATGGCACGTTAGCTTTTTATAATTCTGATAGCAATAAGGTATATCATGATGTGGTGAAGACTGAAAACGCTGGCGCTATTATTGGAGCCAGCATCATGGACCTGGGGATTTTCCAACAAAAGGGATATATAGTTTGCAACAGTCCGGATAAAATAGATGTGGTTGATCTGGAACAGTATGAACTGGAAGTGCAATCGATTGTTAATAATGCATTGGTGCAACCTCGCCAGATTGCTTTTTTTCAGGACAAGGCCTATGTAACCTGCTGGGGAGCCTGGGGAGAAAACTGGACTTTGCCCGATGCCTATGTAGCCGTGATAGATCTGGTTGATTATTCCCTGCGGAAAAATATAGAAGTAGGCGATGGGGCAGAAGGAATTATTATTTGGCAGGATAAAGTTTTTGTGGCTGATAGCTATGGCAAAACTGTAACGGTTATAGATGCCGGTACAGATCAGGTAACAGGTACAATAGAAGTAGTCGAAGGGCCAAATCGTTTTGTGCTGGATAAAAATGACAAAATTTGGCTGATCAGCAACGGTTCCTGGGATACTTCCGGGGCTTTGCAGCGGATTGACCCTGTTTCATTGCAAGTAGAAGAGACATTTGAAATTAATGGACAATCTCCCAACGGTAAAATGGTGATCAATCCGGAAGGCGATGAATTATTTTTTCTGACGGCAGAGGCCTGGCCTGGTACGACTACCAATGTTTACCGACATTCAGTAGAGGCTGATCAGTGGTCGGAACAGGCCTTTGTAACAGGTGAAAGCTTTTATGGCCTGGGCATTCATCCATATGAAGCAATTTTGTATGTGGGGCAGAGCCAGAACTTTCAAAGTAATGGCAAGGTTTTGGCCTTTCAGCTGCAGAATGGCTCCATGATCAATGAGTTTGAAGCGGGTGTGGCACCAAGTGAAATGGTTTATATTGTTCAGAATTAAAATCTTATGAATACAATTGCCTATCATAACCTGGATTACAGGATCCAGTTTGCTTCCAAAGGTTTAAAGGAAGCCATTATGAAGAAGATCAACCTTAAAACCAAACCTGTGGGAGCGTTGGGCCAACTGGAAAACCTTGCTTTGCAAATATGTTTGATCCAGCAGAGCCTGACTCCAAAGTTAAATAATCCGGCTTTGGCCATATTTGCCGGAGACCATGGCATTGCCCGCTCCGGGGTAAGTGCTTACCCCCAGGAAGTGACCTTTCAAATGGTTTATAATTTTCTCAATGGAGGTGCAGCTATCAATGTTTTTTGCAAGCAACATGACATCATGGTAAAGATCGTGGATGCCGGTGTCAACCATGATTTTCCTACTCATGCGGATCTGATAGATGCTAAAATAAGAAAAGGTACTAAAAATATGCTGGAAGGACCAGCCATGACAGAAAAGGAGTGTCGTATGGCTTTTGAGATGTCAGGAAATCTGGTGGATGAGCTGTGGCAAAATGGTTCTAACATCATTGGATTTGGAGAAATGGGCATAGGAAACACTTCTTCTGCTTCCCTGATCATGAGTCAGATCATGGAATTGCCGCTGTCTGCCTGCATTGGCACTGGTACAGGACTGGATCAGGAGGGTTTGGACAGAAAGCTTACCGTTTTACAACAAATACTCAGCAAAAATCCGGTGGACCAGTCTGATCCAATGGCGGTTATATCCACATTTGGCGGTTATGAGATAGCCATGATCTGTGGAGGTATGCTGAAAGCAGCAGAACATAAAATGATTATCCTGGTTGATGGATTTATCGCTACTTCTGCCTTGTTAATTGCCTCTTCCTTATATCCGGAAGTGCTTGATTATTGCATTTTCGGACATCAGTCTGAGGAAAAGGGGCATCAGGCTATGCTGGAATTTTTAGGGGCTAAACCTGTTTTAAGATTAGGCATGAGGCTGGGTGAAGGAACCGGTGCGACTTTGGCCTATCCAATAATAGAATCAGCTGTGAATTTTATGAATCAAATGGCATCTTTTGACCAGGCCGGAGTTAGTAAGCATTCTTAGTAATAATGATAAAATTTATTCGGCGGGAAATCCATATATTTTTTACGGCCATCATGTTCTATACCAGGATTCCCTGTCCTGCCTGGGTGGATCATTCAGAAGAACTGCTCAATAAAGCTACCCGTTATTTTCCACTTATGGGCTGGATCGTGGGGGGATTTTCAGCGGCTATTTTCTGGCTTTGTTCTCAGGTTTTTCCGGTTTCGCTGGCAGTTTTGTTAAGCATGGTTGGCTCTATCTGGTTAACCGGCGCATTTCATGAAGATGGCTTTGCTGATTTTTGTGATGGCTTTGGCGGAGGCTGGACCAAAATACAAATTCTGGAGATCATGAAGGACAGCCGGCTTGGTGCCTATGGAGGTATTGGTATCATAATGCTTTTGATCATTAAATTCGTCACCTTATGGGAAATGGATATTTCTCTGATCCCCAGGGCCATCCTGGCCGGGCACAGCCTGAGCAGACTGGCCGCAGCCTCCTTTATTTACAGCCATCAATATGTCCGGGAAGATGGTACTAGTAAAGTGAAGCCAGTAGGAAAAAAGATGTCAATCCCTGAACTTTTGCTGGCACTCATATTTGGCTTGCTTCCTTTAGGGCTATTGCCAAATTTTTATTGGCTGATCATTATTTCAATGCTTCTGACAGTATGGATGATGGGAAGATACCTGACCAGGTGGATAGGAGGTTATACCGGAGATTGTTTAGGCGCTACCCAACAATTAACTGAAGTTGTAGCCTACTTAAGCATATTGTTGATTTATCATTTTATAAAATAAAAGCAGAAGCTAAAAGCAACTGCTTTTGAGGTTTACTATTTAAGCGTTTAATATAGGTGTTTAGAATAACCATCGGTTCAAATTAAATGCCAATAGATTAAGTATTTGATTATCAATTGTTTGTGTGGTTAGATAATTTTCTTAATGCTCATATTCGTGCATAAACAGATTTTTAACGAACACCCCATATGAAGGGATAAGTATTATTTGTTTAATTAAATTATTTAAAAGTTAAACAATATCTGTCATCACCCTGTTTCCTGCAAAAAAGATTATGGCAAATTATTTAATTGTTGGATCAGGATCGACTATTGGAAGATCTGTTATTGAGTTGTTATTAAAGGAAGATCATTCACTCACCACAGTATCCAGGCAGCAGTCTGGTTCATATTCAGGCCAAGTGGCACATTTACAGCTGAATATCATGGAAGAGGTGATTCCTCATGAATCAATCCCTCAGTTAGACGGACTGGTGTATTTGCCTGGCACCATCAACCTGAAACCCTTTCGCACATTAAAACCGGAAAATTTCCGGCATGACCTCGATGTAAACTTATTGGGAGCAGTTTCCGTCATACAGGCGGCTTTACCCAAAATGAAAGAGCAAAGCGCTATCGTCATGTTTTCATCAGTAGCCGTGCAGGCTGGTATGCCTTATCATAGTACAGTGGCTGTTTCTAAAGGAGCGGTAGAAGGTCTGGTGAGGTCACTGGCGGCTGAATTGGCCCCGCATGTACGGGTAAATGCGGTAGCGCCATCCCTGGTGGATACCAATTTGTCCCAGCGGCTGATTAATTCCGATGAAAAGCAAAAAGCTGTAAGGGAAAGGCATCCGCTAAAGACCTATGGTCAACCGGAAGACATCGCAGAAATGGTAACATACCTGTTATCCCCCAAATCCCGCTGGATCACTGGTCAGATTATTGGTATTGATGGAGGATTATCCAAACTCCGAATGTAATGATGCATACCGGATAAATATGTGTGACTAAATTTCAAATTTTGATTGGCCAAATAGTATTAGGCTTGTAGATTTGTCGTTATACATTTTTATCCGGAAATTATGAAAAAAATATGCTACCTGGCTATCATGGCCTTTTTGCTTTCTTTTCACAGTTGTCAATTAAGAACCGAAAGTAAAACACCTGATAATGTGACTGAAGACCTGGTCACATATGTTAATCCTTTAATGGGTACAGATTCTGAATTTAAACTATCTAATGGCAATATTTACCCAGCCATTGCACTTCCCTGGGGAATGAATTTTTGGTCTCCTCAAACCGGGAAAATGGGGGACGGATGGGGTTATACCTATGACGCTTATCAGATCAGGGGAATCAAACAGACCCATCAGCCAAGCCCCTGGATCAATGATTACGGGGCATTTTCTCTGATGCCTGTTACCGGTCAGTTAGTGGTTCATGAAGATGAAAGAGGATCCTGGTTTTCTCATAAAGCAGAAACAGCTGCACCTCATTATTATAAAGTATACCTGGCCGATTATGATGTACTGGCTGAAGTAACCCCCACTGACCGGGCGGCCCAGTTTCGTTTTACTTTTCCCCAAACTGATTCGGCATATGTACTACTTGATGCTTTCAATCAGGGGTCTTATGTTAAAATTATTCCATCTGAAAATAAGATAGTGGGTTACAGCCGCAATAATCATGGGGGAGTACCGGAAAATTTCCATAATTATTTTGTAGCTGTTTTTGACAAACCTTTTACCTCTACAGCTACCTGGAATGAATGGCAGGTTAATGATCAGGAAAATGAAGCCAAGGGGGATCACGTTGGAGCAGTCCTGAGGTTTAAAACCAGGAAAGGGGAGAAGGTTCAGGTGAAAATTGCTTCTTCATTCATCAGTCCTGAGCAGGCAGAGATCAACCTCAACCGGGAAATTGGGAAAGATTATTTTGAAAATACGCTGGCTAAAGCCAAACAGCAATGGAACCAGGAATTGAACCGTATTAAAGTGGAAGGCGGTACAGAGGATCAGAAAAAAACTTTTTATTCATGTTTGTACCGTTCTTTGTTGTTTCCACGAAAATTTTATGAGTTTGATCAGGATGATCAGATGATTCATTACAGCCCTTATAATGGGGAAGTTTTACCTGGTTATATGTTTACAGACAATGGCTTTTGGGATACTTTCAGGGCTATTTTCCCTTTTTTCACCCTGATGTATCCTGAATTTAATGCACAGGTGATGCAAGGCCTGGCTAATACGTACAAAGAAAGCGGCTGGTTACCGGAATGGGCCAGTCCCGGCCATCGAAATGCTATGATTGGCTCCAATTCAGCCGCCATCATTGCTGATGCTTATCTGAAGGGTATTCGCGATTATGATATTGAAACACTTTACCAGGCTATATTGAAAAATACCCGCAGTGTTGGACCGGTCCATTCAGTGGGAAGATATGGAGCAGAATATTATAACCAACTGGGCTACGTACCCTATGATGTAGGGATTAAAGAGAATGCAGCCAGAACCCTGGAATATGCCTATGCAGACTATACTATCAGCCGGTTAGCTGAAGCTATGGGCAAGCCGCAGTCAGAAATAGATACTTTCAGGCAAAAAGCCATGAATTACAAACACCTATTCGATCCTTCTACCAAATTGATGCGGGGAAAGAATGAGGATGGTAGTTTTCAATCCCCTTTTAATCCTTTCAAATGGGGAGATGCCTTTACCGAAGGAAACAGCTGGCATTATACATGGTCTGTTTTTCAGGATGTACAGGGATTGATCGATCTGATGGGCGGTGAAAGGGAGTTTGTGGCCATGTTGGATTCTGTTTTTACCATGCCACCTGTTTATGATGAATCTTATTATGGTATTGTAATTCATGAGATCAGAGAAATGCAGATTATGAACATGGGTCAGTATGCCCATGGCAACCAACCCATTCAGCATATGATCTACTTATATAATTATGCCGGACAGCCCTGGAAGGCTCAGTATTGGAACCGGGAAGTAATGGACAAGCTCTATCATTCCGGTCCGGATGGTTATTGTGGCGATGAAGATAATGGACAAACGTCTGCATGGTATGTATTTAGCGCTATGGGATTCTACCCGGTGTGCCCTGGCAGCAATCAATATGTGATAGGCTCACCCGTTTTTAATAAAATGACGCTTCAGTTGGAAAACGGGAATGTGCTGGAAATAAATGCTCCGGAAAATGCTCCGCAACGACGGTATGTGGATCAAATCATTTGGAATGGATCAGCATATGATTTGAATTACCTGGAGCATGCTGATCTTATGAAAGGTGGAAAGCTGGAGTTTCAAATGTCTGAAAGGCCTAATAAAAAAAGGGGAACTTCACCGGAATCTTTTCCATTTTCCCTGTCGAGGGAGTATAAGGAGGGACTTTAAATAGGGGTAGAATTGGTTGAGTTTTGTTGGGTGCTTTTACCCTGCCGGACGGGCGTTACTATTGTCTTGATAAACTAAAAAAATCAAGACAGAAAGAAATGCCACACCTGCCGCGGCCTTTTCGCTCAAGGCCATCGTATCCTGGCACCGCTGTACCAGCATTTTTTGTCGGGCTTACCTGCTTTTTATTGCTTCATATGCTTTCCCATTTAGTCATTATATGATTACATAAAGATGAGATCTGCCTTTAATTAAATAAAAATCAACGGTTGTTGTCGGTCGTCGTGGGTCGTCCCTCAAAAAATAACGTCATTCTCTGTTTGTTTATACCGGGAAGTAACTTCATTTAGTAATGCTACCCCCACTGAATTATCTGGCTTCCACTTTTTCCGGCCCCTGGTGATGGCAGATCTGGTTGGTAGCTTCTTTGCCTGTTCCCTCACAAATAGAGCAGGTTTGTACCACTGTTTTCTCACCCTGACAAGTAGGACAAGTTACTGCACCGGTACCTTCGCATTTATGGCAGGTGTGGTATTCTTTTTCACTAAACAGGTTGGTTTTAATCAGTACTCCTTCTCCAGTGCAAAGGGAACAGCTTACTTTCCCCTTTTCCTTACAATAGGGGCAGGGTAAAGTGTGTTCTCCCAATCCATTGCAGTGGTGACAGGTTTGTAATACATATCCTTCATCACTACAAAGGTTACAATTCGATATTCTGGCTAATTCCAGATCTACATTAACCTCCAACCGAATGACATTCTTATAAAAGTCTCCGGTGGTCCCGGTAAGTTCATAATACTTTTTGATAAAATTCTTGCTATTCTGGTACTGCCGGGTTTGATACAAGGTGTTGGCAAAATAATAACAGAATTCTGAAGGGATTATAATGTTTAAGGTCAGGATTTTTCTGAATACCAGGTTGGCTTGTTGATATTCCTCCTGGTCCATCAGTTGCTTTCCTTGTTGCATTAGTTCCTGTAGCCTGGTATTATCACCGGTTTGGGCCGGAGCATTTACTAATGATCCCAATAAAAACAAAAGGATAATTATAGGTTTGAGATATTTTAACATTTATAAATAAGGCGATTTTTATTAAAATTATACTATTAACATGAATATTCACCTAAAAAGTTTAAAATATGTGTTTATTTTTCCGGCTTAACTAATTTTTTATAATTTTGATGTTTGTTTCGCCAAAAATAAAAACTAAGGGATTATCGGTTAGTTGCAGAATTATTTTTTATTGATTTAAAATTTATACAAAGATAATAATTGATAGGAGCAAAAGCATGAAAGTTGAAGTAATGGATACCACCCTCAGGGATGGTGAACAAACCTCTGGAATAGCCTTCACTGATACAGAAAAACTAAATATAGCCAAAGCTTTACTGGAAGAGGTTAAAGTGGACCGGATCGAAGTGGCTTCGGCCAGAATATCTAAAGGAGAATATGAAGCGGTAAAAAAAATTACATCCTGGGCCCGTGAAAAGGGTCTTGATGACAAGGTGGAGGTTTTAGGTTTTGTGGATGGTTGTATATCGCTTGACTGGATCAAAGAAGCGGGGGGGAAAGTGGTCAATTTGTTGTGTAAAGGCTCTCTAAAGCATGTGACAAGCCAGCTTAAGAAGACTCCGGAACAGCACCTGGAAGATATCATAAGTTGTGTTAATTATGCTGAAAAAAAAGGCATTGCCGTAAATATCTATCTGGAGGATTGGTCGAATGGGATGCGTAATTCCCAGGATTATGTGCTCAACCTGATAGAATCTTTACGACGGCAAAATATCAAGAGGTTCATGTTGCCCGATACACTGGGTATACTCAACCCCTATGAAATGTCAGATTTTGCTGAAATAATGGCCCGGACCTTCCCGGAACTTCATTTTGATATTCATACCCATAATGATTATGATCTGGCTGTAGCTAATGCATTGGCTGCCATCAATCAGGGTTTCAAAGGAGTACATACCACTGTAAATGGTCTGGGTGAGCGGGCTGGCAATGCGCCCTTATCCAGCATTATTGCAGTGTTAAAGGACCATGGCAAAGTACAACTTTCTGTAATAGAAGGTAAATTGAATAAGATCAGTAAACTGGTAGAAGCTTTTTCCGGCATTAAAATACCTAATAACAAGCCACTGGTTGGTGAAAATGTGTTTACGCAAACCTGTGGGGTGCATGCTGATGGCGATAGTAAGGATAAACTTTATTACAATGACCTGTTACCGGAAAGGTTTGGCCGGACCCGGCAATATGCTTTGGGTAAAACATCCGGTAAAGCCAGCATTAAAAATAACCTGGATGAATTGGGTATTGAACTGGATGCTGAAACCATGCAGAAAGTAACCCGAAGAGTAGTGGAACTAGGAGATAAAAAGCAGTTTATTACAAAAGATGACCTGCCCTATATAATTTCTGATGTATTAGGATCATCCAGTGGCGAAGAAAAAGTTAAAATATACAATTACTATACCTGCCATGCTTATAAATTAAAACCGGTTTCCACTGTAAGTATCTCCATAGACGGAGAGGTTTTTGAAGAGACCGCCTCCGGAGATGGTCAGTATGATGCCTTTATGCAGGCTCTGAGAAAGATTTACAAATCATTGCATAAAAAATTCCCGGTGCTAACCAATTACACAGTCCGTATACCACCAGGAGGACGAACAGATGCACTGGTAGAGACCATCATCACCTGGGAATTGGATAACCGGGAATTTAAAACCCGCGGACTTGATTCAGATCAGACTGAAGCGGCTATTAAAGCTACCCTGAAAATGTTGAATATGATTGAGTTGATGTAGGCACAACAAAGACCTTTGCACTCGCACTGTTGGCCGGTCCCCTTTCCTTCTTGCTGCCAATGATCACAGGTTTGAAGCCTGAATCAATTAAAATATTACATGTTTTTGTATTATGGCAAAGTTGGTATTATATTTAAAGCCAACACCGTTGGATCGTACTAATTAAATGATAATTTCATACAGTTTCCCTGGTATAATTCGTTTTAAATTTAAATCGAAAAATCATGTTTTATTGAACTTGAAATTTCTGAAAGCATGAATAAGTAAACTTTAAATAAATGCTAAAGGCTAAATTTTTTGTTTTTCTTTGGTTAACAGCAACAACAATCTCAACAGCCAATGAAAAACCATTGGAAGTCCTGCAAAAATGGAAAGAAAAGTATCCGGATGAGCGGGCCATTTACTTGCAATATGACCGGGAGGTAACTATAGACCTGGTAGGGGATTCCATCAAGGTGAATTCCCGACAGTTTTATGATATGTTACATTTGAATGAGCATTCCAATATGTTTGCCAGTGATAAGATCTATAGCTCACATTTTGTTAAAGCCCATCATATTATAGCTAAAACCCTGAGTCCTGGTAAAAGAAAATATAAGCCACTGGAGGTTACTAATTTTACTGAAAAAGATGAAGTATCCGATGGGATTTTTTATGATGATTCCAAAGCCATTTCATTTGTATTTCCTGCCGTGGAACCTGGAGCCAGAACTGTATTGGATTACCAGTCCATCTATACTGATCCTCGTTTTCTGAATTCTTTTTATTTCGGATCTTTTGTGCCGGTGGTCACATCAACTTTGAAGATCAGGGTAGATTCACGTATCAACCTGGAGTATAAATTATTTAATACAGATAAAGTAACACCCGTCTTTAATCAATCAGTCAGTGGTAATTACAAAGTTTATACCTGGGAGAGTCATGACTTATCCAGTTTTGAAATGGAAGCTGATGCTCCCGGGATCAGTTATTTTACCCCCCATATAATTTATCGTATCTCATCAATAGATCTGGAAGATGGAAAGAAAAAAGTACTGTCTTCCTTGGATGATCTCTACCACATGTATGCTGGTTTTATTGAAGATATTAATTTGAAAGATGACCCGGAACTGGTTCAGGTAGTAGATACCCTGATACAGCCAGGAGATGATGATTTGGAGAAGGTAAAGAAAGTCTTTTATTGGGTGCAGGATAATATAAAGTACATAGCTTTTGAAAATGGCATGAGAGGTTTGATCCCCCATGATGCCTCACTGGTTTGTAAGAAAAGATATGGTGATTGTAAAGACATGGCCAGTATTATTCATAGTATGCTGAAAATTGCTGGTATAAAATCCTATTTCACCTGGATAGGATCCCGTGATTTGCCTTATATGTATTCTGAATTACCCACTCCCCAGGTAGATAACCACATGATTACCAGTTACAAAAATGGCAATGACTGGTATTTTCTGGATGCTACCAGTAAATATACCCGCTTTGGCTGGCCTTCATCCATGATACAGGGCAAAGAAGCTCTGATTGGCCTGGATCAGCAACATTATCAGGTGGTAGAAGTGCCGGTGATGAATCCCTCTGTGAATGCACTGATTGATTCTTCCGGTTGTATGATATCCCAAGACAAACTGGTAGGCAAGGGTAGCCTGCAGTTAGATGGTTATTATAAAGTGTTCAACACCTATTACCTGAAGGGGCTGGATAAAAATACGGAAAAGAAATTTCTTACCGAACTGCTAACCAAAGGCAATAACAAATTTTCCCTGACTGATTATAAAATTTCTAATCTGGATGATAAAGATTTACCTCTGATTGTAGATTATAAATATCAACTGGAAGATTATGTGAGTAATGTAGATGGAGAGATCTTTATCAACATGAGCCTGGATAAGTCTTATTTTAATAACCTGATTGAGTTAGAAAAAAAGAAGCTGCCCGTTGAAAATGAATTTAAACATCAAAACCAGCAAACTACTGTTTTTGAAATACCGGCAGGTTATGAAGTGGATTACTTGCCTCAGGATCAATACTTTGAACATGAATTGTTCGGTTTTAAAATCTATTATCAGTTGCAGGACCATAAAATCTATCAGCACAAGGAGATCTATATCAATCATTTGATGATGATGCCGGAATCTTTTCCGGAATGGAATGATATGGTCAGGGCCTTGAATGAAACTTATAGGGAAGTTGTGATTCTTAAGAAGAACGTTTGAAAACTTATTAATATAGTAAAATGCAAGTTAAAGAGAGTAATAGAAAGTTAGGCTTCACCATTTTGGGATTATTTTTGACCTTCTTGGTACAGGCACAAATTGGCCCGGTCAAATTATATGACTGGCAGGCTGACCGCTCCCGAATTGAAATTACAGAGGAGGAAAAACAGGAAGCTGCCCTTATTTTAAAGCAGGTTCAGGCTTATGAATATATCTATCAGGAGGACCACCCGGATTTGATCCTTTATGCCCTGGTTCATAAGATCATCCGGGTAAATTCCGATGATGCCATTCAGAATTTTAATAAAATATATATTCCTACCGATGAGGTGGAAGAAATAGTAGATATCAAAGCCCGTTCAATTAGTCCTTCCGGCGAAGTGGTAGAATTGGATAAAAACAATATCAAGGAACTAAAAGATGAAGAAGATGAAAGCAGCTATAAAATATTTGCCATTGAAGGGGTAGAACTGGGCAGTGAAATTGAATATTTCTACATTAGCAAGGATTACGTGAGCTATTTTGGCAGAGATTTTTTCCAGTCTGTTATTCCGGTTAAGGAAGCTTATTTCGAATTGATATCACCGGAAAACCTGAAATTTTCTGTAAAAGGTTACAATGGCTTTCCCAAATGTTCCGAAAAAATAGAAGATGGGAAAAGGATCCTCACAGCCAGTATGAATAATATACCCGGTTTTAAGCAGGAGGCTTTTTCATTTTACAATTCTAACCGCATGCGGGTAGAATTTAAGCTCTCGTATAATACCATTCGTGGTAAGAATAAGCTACTGACCTGGTCAGATGCCGCCCAGAGGATTCATTCCAATATTTATAATATAGATAAAAAAGAGAAACGGGCAGTGAAAAAACTGATCCGCAGTATTAAGTTATCATCTGTAAAAAACCCGGAAGATAAGATCAGGACCATTGAAAATCATCTTAAAACTACTTGTTTTATTCAGGAAGGTTATGCCGAGGATTATTATAATATTAAATCCATATTAGATCAAAACTATGGTAATAAAACAGGTGTGGTGAGGTTATATTCCGCAGTTTTTAAGCAGGCGGGAATTGAACATGAACTGGTGATGACATCCGACCGAAGTGATGTGAAATTTGATAAGGATTTTGAATCCTGGAATTATCTGGTCAACTACGCCTTTTATTTTCCCCAGGTGGATAATTACCTTTCCCCCGAGCGGATCGATTATCGTTATGGTATGATTCCATTTTATATGACCCACAATTACGGATTGTTTGTAAGGACGGTTCCTATGGGTGATTTTGAAACGGGTATAGGAGAAGTTCGGTTTATTCCGGCCAATGATTATTCCCAAAATTATGATGATATGGATATCTCCATTGCCTTTGCTGAAGATATGGAAAAAACAGATATCAATATCACCCGTAAAATGGGCGGGTATTCCGGGGCTTATATTCAGCCTTTTTATTCCTTTTTGCAGGAAGATAAACGAAGAACTATTATTGAGGGTTTGGTTCGTATGTCTGCCGAAGATGCCAAATTCAATCAGTTGGAGATTAAGAACGGCGAAATCAATGTTTCTCCCTTACGCAATCCATTTGTTATAAACGCCTCTATTGAATCGTCCTCTTTGATTGAAAAAGCGGGAAACAAATTCCTGTTTAAGTTTGGTAAAATCATCGGCCCCCAGTCTGAATTATACCAGGAAGAAAAAAGGCAAAATGATATTGAAAATGATTTTAACCGCTCCTATACCAGGGAAATAAAGTTTAAAGTACCTGAAAACTACCGGGTGAAGAACCTGGAAGATATCCGGATGGATGTGTTTTTTAAAAAGGACGATAACCGGATCTTTAATTTTACTTCCAGTTATGAACAGTCAGGCGATGAAGTGACGGTGCGGGTAAACGAATATTATAAGGAAATCTATTGCGACAATACCTATTTTGAAGAATTTCGGAAAGTGATCAATGCGGCAGCAGATTTTAACAAGATCACCCTGGTTTTGGAAAAGAAATAAACCTAAGTGCCAATCAGCCGGTCAATCATGGTAAGACACTTCATTTCAGTTTCTTCCCATTCTTGTAAACTATCGGAGTCAATAGTGACTCCCGCCCCGGCATAAATGATGGCTTGCTGAGGGAATAGTTGCATGTTGCGAATATTTACAAACAAATGGGTTTGATCCTGAAAATTTACCGGTCCTAAGTAACCGCTGTAAAAAGCCCGGTCATATTGTTCATACTGAAGGAGGAAGTCAGTACTTTCCGCTTTTGGCATACCACACACGGCGGAGGTAGGGTGTAAAAGCTCAAGCATGACAGTACCCAATTGAGGGAAGTTGGTTTCGTCCATGTCCACCCTGAATGCTGTTTTTAAATGGAACAACTTACCTGCCTTAACCGTTTTGGGACCGTATTCTTCGAATTCCCTAAGCCTGATCTTTTTAAAACAATTGATGATATACCGGCTAACCAGGGCTTGCTCCTCAATTTCTTTTTGCCGCCAGGCTACATCTGAAAATTTGATATCAGGATTAAATGGTTGGGTACCGGCCACTGCTGCCGTTTTAAATATTTTCCGGTCTTCTACAGATATCAGGATCTCAGGAGATGCACCCATCCAGGTGCCTGCTTCCGGAGTAGAAACCAGAGAAACAAAGGCAGTCGGATAATTATCACAAGTATTGAGAAATGTTTTCACCAGGTCAAAATCTGATCCTAATGGAACATGCTTACAACGAGAAGGTACTACTTTTCTGAAAGTTCCGGCCTGGATCATATGTTTGGCCTTTTCTACCAGTGAAACATACTGTGACTGACTGGTAGCTGCCGGCAACTTCCCGGAGTTTGTGTAATACGGCAGTGGCTGTTTGTTTTTTACTAAAAATTTTTTTAATTCTTCTGCCAAAATAGATTCAGTAGCGGATTCTTCACTAAACTTCAGGCTTTTTTGTGCCGATTCATAATGCAGATCCGCTTTAATATACAATGTTTCGGTTCCCTCCGGATTATGAAATGGGCTGCAGACAAATCCTTTTTTGATCTCGTCCAGATCTACTTTCTGTTTTTTTGATTGTCCGGATAAATCTATAATAAGATGCTTATTTTTATCATCAGGAAGTTGCCACACAGCTACTGCTAAATTGTGATGAAAGGCAAAAGCCAAAAGCCTATGAATGATCTGGTGGTCCTGCCATTGATCAGTACCTAATGATGCAATTGTATCGAGATGCTGATTAAATATCATACTTGTTTTTTGTCCAACACTGCCATAGTCAATCTGCTGATACAAGTCAGTTGGCTTCTTTCATTCTCAATGCGAATTTCCCAGACTTGTGTCTTTTGCCCCAAATGCAGGGGGCGTGCTGTACCATATACATATCCTTGCCTGGCACTTTTCAGATGATTGGCATTAATTTCTAAACCAACACACATCTTTTTTGTTGCGTCAACTGCCAGATTTGCTGCCATACTGCCTAATTCTTCAGCCATCACTAATGAGGCCCCTCCATGCAAGAGCCGAAAGGGTTGAATGGTACGATGATCTACCGGCATTCGGCCTTTGAGAAAATCAGGACCGATCTCTGTATATTCAATCCCTAAATGTTCAGAGATGGTACCTTGCCTGAATTGATTAAGCTTATCCACAGAGAGTTCAGGCCCAAACATGGATGATTGAAATAAATGCATTAGTTTTGCCCCAAATTTTAGTCGGCAACAAAAATAGAAAAAATTGAAATCGAAAAAAATATATCTGATCAGACACGGCCAAACAGATTATAATAAAAATGGTGTGGTACAGGGCAGTGGCATAGATGCATCTATCAATGAAGAAGGAAGAAAACAGGCCCAGGCATTTTTTGAGTTTTACCAATCTGTCCCTTTTGAGAAAATTTATATTTCGGCTTTGAAACGGACCCGTCAATCTGTGCAGGGATTTATTGATCAGGGAATACCTTATGAAAGCCTGCCCGAACTTAATGAGATCAGTTGGGGAGTCAATGAAGGAGTGGCTTTTGCGGATTCTGACCAAAATTATTATCAGGATATGGTGAAGAAATGGCAGAATGGAGAGACCGATATTAAAGTAGAGGGCGGTGAAAGTCCGCTGGACGTGCAAATAAGACAGGAAAAAGCCATTAAATATATTCTGAGTCAACCAGATGAGGAAACCATCCTGATTTGCATGCACGGCAGAGCCATGAGAATCCTGCTTTGTTGGCTACAAAATCAGCCACTTAGCCAGATGGATAACTATTTACATAATAACCTGTGCCTTTACAAGCTGGATTATAATGGGGCAGATTTCAAGGTTGAAACTTTCAATGATATCGCCCACCTGGTGGATTAAGAAAAGTTTTCCAAAACAATATGAGCTTCATGTAAGTCTAGTAATAAGTATTATATTTTTAAAATTATGGAATTCAACGATAAAGAAATACTACTTTTTTACAAACCTGGCGTTAAAAAAGATAAAAACACCTATAACCTGGCCAAACAAGTCAGTGAACATATCAATGATGTAGATATCACCAAGGATCCACCTACTGAAACACACCTAAAAGAGATCATTATGGTGTTGGGAGTAAAGGCCGAAGATATCATCGAAAGGGATTCCGACATCTATAAAAAACAATATGACAAAAAAGAAATGGATGAGGAAAACTGGATCAAAGCAATGATAAAGAACCCGGATCTGATCCGCACACCAATTGCCTTTAAAGGGAAAAGAGGTTTTATCATTGACACTCCTTCCAAGGTGTTGGATCTTGATCCCAAAAAAGGCTACAGTGACCTGAACCAGTAAATGTATGAAGTACAGGAATTATATATTGGCAAAGGTAATCATTGGTATTACCTTTTCTTTTGGGATTTTTTCATTCAGTCCCAAAGTTCAGTCAAACGGTGATCTGGTGGTAAAAATTGAAAATATCAAAAATGACCAGGGACAAATTATGATCGCCCTGGCTAATAATAAAGCTGTATATGATGATAAAAATGATGCCTATAAATCCGCCAAAGTTTCCATTGAAGACGGTAAGGCAGTATTTGTGTTCAGGCAAATCCCCTGGGGGGAGTATGCAGTTAAAGTTTTTCACGATGCCAATAGCAATGAAAAACTGGACACCAATCTAATGGGGATACCCAAAGAAGATTATGGCTTTTCCAATAATGCCAAAGGTACATTTGGCCCTCCCGCTTTTGAAGATGCTAGCTTTTCGCTGGATCAACCTGAAAAAACCATTTCCATTCGCATGATCTGATCAGTCCTACATGGCATAAAATTTGATAATTCATTCGGGTTTAATGAGTTATCAATGAAAAAAATCATATATTTCCTTTTGGGGGCATTAGCTTTTTTTGTATTAAATTATGCCTATTATCATTGGAGCAGCTTAAAGAGGATTATTGTATTTAAATCTCCCACACCCTATCAGATCTATCTGAGTAAATTAAAAGAGGCTGGTCTGGAAAATCATTTATTGACAGATACCTGGATCAGGTCCGGCCAAATGGCCATGAATGATTCCTTGTTTATTACCATTCCTTATCAGGAAAAAGGCATATTTAATCCTGCCGAACCCGTAGCCTTAAGCTACCGGATATCAGTGCAGGAAGGATCAGTCCTACAGGTGGACCTGAACCAGTTGGGAAAAGACAGGTTCAGTATTTTCATGGACTTGTATCAGGTAGAAGATTCAACCATGCAGCATCTTATCTCCGCCCCTGGGGATAGTACTGGTTTTTCAATGCTTGTAAAGGAAAACAGCCAGCTATTGCTAAGGATTCAGCCTGAATTGCTGGCCCAGGGATATTATCATCTAAAAGTAAAGGCGCTGCCCTCGATTGATTTCCCGGTGTCAGGAAAAGATTATAAGGCTATCCATAGCATTTTTGGTGATCCCAGGGATGGGGGACGTCGTAGACATGAGGGTATAGATATTTTTGCTCCCCGGGGAACACCTGTAGTGGCAGCAATTAATGGTACCATTAGCCGGGTTCAAAATACCAGGTTGGGAGGCAAGGTAGTTTGGCTGCGAAACCGGGAACTGAGAAAGCAGTTATATTATGCCCATTTAGAGGCTCAATGGGTCACTCCCGGTGAAAGGGTGGAAAAAGGTGATACCTTAGGACTGGTGGGTAATTCCGGTAATGCCATAACCACTCCGCCACACCTTCATTTTGGCATTTATCAATTTGGAAAAGGAGCCCGAGACCCTTACCCGTATGTTTATCAGGAGCCTTTGCCGGTCTTACAGAATACAATACCAGATGAAAATGTCCATCAATGGTATCAGGCTTCATCAGTGCGGTCTCATGTGCGATCAGGACCGGGTAAATCAGCTTCTGTAATTACCAGGATTGAAGCTGGTACCCCTCTCAAAATATTGGGAATTTCAGATAAATGGGTTAAAATAGAATTGCCGGATTTATTGAAAGGGTATATCTTTCATAAATTAATTCAACCTCTTAAAACCCATACTACCAGGGTAAGTATACCTGAAAAATTGGTTTACAAACTCCCGGATCAGCAAAGTGATCCGGTTCACCTGCTTGCCCCTAATACGTCATATTATCTTTTAGCTGATTTTCGGGATTTTCAGTTAATTCAATGGACTGAAAATTCAGAGCTGGGCTGGATCGGGACAAAAAATCAAATAAGGTAGCATGTATATTACAAAGCA
>JBPRGG010000158.1:0-7399 GCA_051418075.1 Candidatus Cyclobacteriaceae bacterium M3_2C_046
TCTGATCGTGGACCGGCTGGGCCGTATAAATTTACTATTCCCCCGGAAAGAACCAGTCATTTGCGTTTTAACGAATTTGAAGATCCGGAAAAAGTACCCAAAGGGAAAGATTTTGCCAGTGCCCTGGAATCGGATGTGCCAGTAGTGGTACAGCATACCAGGCTTGACTCGAGGCAGGAAGCAAATGCTTTAATGACTACCATGGCATTCCCGGGTCTGGATTAATCTCTTTATTAATTTGTGCTTCTTGTATTTTTTATGTCTGAAAGTTTCTGGAATTGCTGATCCGGATTCATATCCAGCATATCGATGATCAATCCTGACCAGGTGAAGTCTCTGGCGCCATAACCTTCGCCGCTAAATGGATTGTAATATTCTCTAAATCCGCTCTTAGTAATTAATTCTTTGATACTGAGAATAAGATGTGCTGCAGCCTGATCATAACCTTCGCTCAAAAAAAACTGATGTAAAAACCAGTTGTACACAACCCAGGTCGGGCCTCTCCAGATGTACATCGAATGGCGAGGATTAAAGGCAGGATGATCCAGGCTTAAGGAGGGAATTACGTATTTAGAATGGAATTCATTTTGGTGAAAGAAATGTGTTTCAACCACTTCTCTTCCCATTTCTTCAGGAATACCTTTGATGACTACAGGGAAGAAAATTGTCGGAGTTTTAACTTTAAGCTGTTCATTAGTTTTGCCATTTAAATCATAAAAGGCTTTAGTTTCTTGATCATACATCTTCTCTACCATATTCCGAAGATTTTTTGAAGCTCTTTGCTCAAAGATACCTCCTTCCTCATCACCTGAGATTTCACATAATTTACACATGGCTCTGCAGTTCTGGACATAGATGGTATTATATCCGGTATCTTTCACCACAAACCTTCCTCTTTGGTAAATTTTCCGCAGGTTATAGTTTTTCAAATAATTCTCAAAATCGTTCCAGGTTACTTTAAGGAAAAGTCGCCAGTCTGCCTGACCTTCAAAATTCATCAAATGATCATAACTAGGCTTCCAGTCCATTCCTGCTTCGAAATAGCTAATAATTGATATCATGCCATCCTGGTCGAAATCACGGTTATGCGCTAGCCAGTGATAATATTTCTTAAGCTTGGGCAGCATTTCACGCAAAAAATCTTCATCTCCGGTGTCATTGTAGATTCTTTCCAGTGCCTGGGCTGCCAGAGGAGGTTGTATCAAGCTACTCATGTGTGAGCGCATGTTGCGTTTTATGCCGGGTTGGCTTTGAAATATATCGGTAATCCGGCTTGGTAGAATATTATTCCAATAAAGAATATGCCCCACAAATCCATTTTCTGCCTGCATCGCAAAAAGACTGCGTAGGTTATTCCTGGCTAATTCGAATTCCTTCAATCCGCACAGGATGAAAATATGGATGCAGGTATCCCAAAAATACTGAAAAGGATAGGTCTTACCGGAAGGTTTAATATAAGTAAAATGGTAGTCAAAGGTTTTTGAATAACCTCTCACCACATTGTCGAGCATGATTTTTTTTACTTTCTTTCTGATTTCCTCATTAGACATAAAGACGTTACTTTATAAAACTTTCCATCGGTCCGTAACTTTCCGTTATTTTACCTTTTTTTATGGATAAAGCAACCACCAGTATTCCTAAAATCAGGTTGTTGATATTAAAGGCTAAACCCGAATCTCCCATCATCCAGGTGGCAATGGCCAATCCAGCTCCTAAAAGGAAATTAAAAAAACGTACCGTACGAAGAAGTTCGCCCCAGGCCAATATAGATGACACAATAATCAGAGCTCCTGTAAGATGACCAAGATTGGCCCCGCTACCTGAAACCCCATAAACTGCAGGGCTAAACATCAGCCATAAACCCAATAAACTGGTGATAATGAGATTGATAGGGGCAGAAACTCCACGAATAGATTCTTTAAAAACTGATTTTGGACGATAAGGCAGTTCCATTAAGGCCGGACCTTCTTCTTCATCGTCATTTTTCATTGAGCCACCTTTCCAAAATTTTTTCCAGAGATTTTTACCTTCTCTTTTTGCCTTTTTCAGGTATTGAAACATGGCAAATACCTCATCCACCTCCAGCGGTATCATTGGAAGCATAATTCCAGCCGCCAGCAAACAAAATGTACACCAGTGACCTACCACCAAAGGTTGACTAATCACCAGGAAGATGTGAACCAGTCCTAATGGTATTACCAGGATGCCAAAAAAGGCTACCATCCAGGGCATTGTTCTCCAGCGGGCAGGACTACCCATCCAACCCATCAAAAATTCAAAAGTATAAGCCAGGGAGCCAAGTGCGCCATCTGACACGGGTAAAGAATGAGACATTTTGGAATTTAAAACCAGGCGGCTTCCTTCGCCAAAAAATGGATCCCAAATAGTATCGATGTAGCCAAGCTGAAAAGCAGCAAGATACCGGCTCACCATCCAGCCTAAAAATCCGGTCAGGATCATGATCCATCTTTGAGGCCAGTTAGAAGGATTGTAAGACCATCCCGGAGGTGTTTTAGTGCCCATTTTCATGTAAATGATCATGTTGGGCATTCCTGGTATCAATATGGACAAAGATATTATCAGCGCCCCTACCAGGGTATCGTTGAGATATGCAACTGCCGATGGGGCCCAGAATATGACCGGCGCCATTGTAAGCCAGATTCCTACTGCACAAGCTCCCCAAAGAGCATTTGATTTTTCTGGTTTTAAAGAAAGCCAGCCAAAGTAAACCAATAGCAATCCACTGATGATATCACTCCACATGATAGCTGCAGTTCTGGCTGATAAAGAAATCCATACTTCTCTTCCACCGCTGGGCATGGAGATGGTTTTACCGAAATCAAAAGTTAGCGGGGCGAGGATCATCCATACACCCAAAATGATGATGGTCCAATAGATCCATAAGGTTTGCATGTGATGCATTTGCCGTATTTGAATCCTGCCTTCCGGGCTCATCATGTCGGGCTGTTTACCCTCTTTTTGCTTTTTTTGATTGTGCATTGTGGCCATTGGCCGACTCACACCCCGGTTTCCCATTTGATGCTGATGGTGTTTCTTTTGGTCGTCAGGATGTTTTTGATCTTTACCTTCATCCATTAGTAAAAAATTTTGGTAGTTAGTAAAAAAATCTAAGACCTGGCATTTTGATTTTTATTTGGTTAAAGGATCAAAAGGAGGTTTTATACCTTACCTAATAATTCAAATCCTCATTAAAAAATAAGCGCAATTGCGATAATGATCAGGGCCGCAATGCCAGAATAGACCCAGGCGAGATGGGTGGTAGCCCAAAATTGAGGACTGCTCGATTTGGCCTGATCATCAAATTCACCGTGAGCGCCATGATCCCCGGGTACCGGAGCGTATAAATTATCCTTTCTTCCAGGATCCTGCTTTTCTTTGCGTAGCTGGCCTTCATAACCATTTTTAGCCAGGTGACGGTCCAGCAGACCTGGTGCCAGTTTATTACCCAAAATGGAAGCTACAGTGGGAAATCCAACATAAATCTGCCTTCTATTATGTGTGGCCGCATAATAAATTGAACGGGCTGCTACCTCTGGCTGGAAAATTGTTCCCATTGGCTTGGTTTTCCGGTCAAATTTGGTTTTAACCCAGCCAAATTGGGTAGTATTTAAAGCAGGAAGATGAACCATTGAGATATTAACTGCACTTTTATCATGGATCAGCTCAGATCGGACTGAATCGAAAAACCCCTGGATGGCATGTTTAGCGCCGCAATAAGCGGATTGTAAAGGAATGCCCCGATAGGCCAATGCCGATCCTACCAACACAATGCTCCCTTTATTGCGTGGAATCATCCTTTTCAGGGCTGCTTTAGTGCCATACACCTGTCCCAAATAGGTGACTTCGGTCACTCGCTTATAATCATCGAGAATAATATCTTCAAATGGAGCAAATACACTATTCATCGCATTATTGACCCAAACATCTATTGGTCCTAGCTCGTTTTCCACCTTTTCTGCCGCCTCTTCAATTTGAGCAGCATCAGCCACATCAACTGAAAACGTCAATGCTTTTTGACCAGCTTTTTCAACATCTTTTTTGGCTCCCTCCAACCCGTCATTTCCCCTGGCCAGAATTGCAACATCAAAACCCTGACTGGCAAATTCACGTACTGCGGCTCGGCCGACCCCGGCTGATCCACCTGTGACAACAACAACTTTTGTATTAGTTGACATATAAAAATAGTGGTTTGATTAAAAAGTATGATTAATTAGGTAACTGCTTCTACTGCTTATAGTTTTAAAAGGTCAGCATACTCCTGGGAATCAGGTAGCAATGGTCTTAACCTGGGGAGGCAGTATTTGAAAGAAGTATTGGTAAAATAGGATGAGCATGCACTAAATTTTTCCCCGCAAGCCTAATTCAATGGCTTCCAGGTTTTTTAAACCTGTATTTTGGATTTCAAACCGCATGATGGTCCGCATTCTATGAAAACCCTGGCGGCCAGCAGCACCGGGATTAATATATAATAATTGGCAATCCGGATCCCTGATTACTTTGAGTATATGAGAATGACCACAAATCAGAATATTTGGCTGGTGTTGTGCTATCAATTTTTTCACCTGACGGCTATACCTGGCTGGAGTGCCTGCAATGTGGATCATCAGGATCAGTTGATTTTCAACTTTCATCAATTCGTATTCCGGAAACTTATTACGAAGTTTCTGATCATCTATATTCCCCCATACTCCTTTAAGTAGCTTGAATTCAGCGAGTTGTGAAGCCAGTTCGGTGGTGCCGAAATCACCGGCATGCCATATTTCATCCCTGTCGCTGAAATATGAAAAAACTTGATCATCTAAAAAGCCGTGAGTATCGGAGATGAGTCCAATTTTCATTCTGAAACTAAGTTAATTTTAAATTTCTCTTAATATTTAACAAAACTAACCAGTAATATGAATTAAAAAACCCTCTAATTAACCCTAAATCAGCATATTTTATAGTTTAAAAACGCTCATCGATCCGGAACGGTATGCTTCGATCATTTACAGGACTTATAGACGAAAGACAAGCTAACGAAATAAGTTTCTGAAATTTTTAAGGTAAAATAATTGATATCTTACACTTTCAATTTGTAATCAATTATTATCCCTAGCATTGAAAAGTGCCAGTAGATGATATAATTGCCTTTAGTGTTGACATCACTTAATCAACTTATCTTTAAAGCAGCTAAATCTCAAATGCACATTACATTACCATTTTTTAAGCGATTTTTTTTTAGATTATTTCATCCTTAAATTGTACTCTTTCATTAAAAACTTTTCCTAGAGATTAGATAAAGGATGATGGGTAAATTTTCAGGGTATTTTTTTCAGGAATCTATTTTCGGGTCCATTGGAAATGGAAATAATCATTTAGCTGATGAGGCTAAATCTGTTCAGGTTAAACCTAGTATTTCGAATCTTTCTTATGGATGTTTATCAGATCAGCATTTAAAAGTCAGCTTTATCAGCGAGGAAGTTGCCAAAATTGGCCATGACCCAACTGAAATATACAATCAGAGGCAAACAATTTTAGATTTAATCGCACCAGCAGATCGGGAAAAGTATAAGGATGCAATAAGTGCTCTGGTTGAATTACCTGGTAAACAAATCCATCTTTCGTATCGGCTTTTAACCAAAGATGGCAGTGAGGTTTTGGTTGAAGATAAATTGTCAGCCTTTAAAAGTCCGGACGGGATCCAGGTTCATGGCTTAATCAATACTTTTGAATCTGTTGACCAGGAGTCATTCTTTAAAAAGTTGTTTGAAGTCATCCCAACTTGCCTGGTGGTAATTGATGATAATCGCCGGATAAAATTTGCCAATTCTGCTTTTAGAACTACCTTCAATTTTTTTGAGGATTTATATGGGGCAAAAAATATCTGTGAATTCTTACCGGGTCTCAAGCCAGAAGATACTACACCTGATCAAAATAAAATAAAATTTAGTGCTAAAGGGAAAACATTTGAAATCACAATCACAGATATTCAATTTAAGAGTAACAAGTATTCACTGCTAAAAATTGATGAGAAAGCGTATCAAAAATCTGCGTCTCAAAGTCTTCAGGAAAATAACATGAAATTCAATCTCGCACAAAAAGTAGCAAAGATTGGAATTTGGGAATACAATATTGAGCGCCATACCATCAAGGGATCAAGTGAAGCCGGGCATCTAATTGGTCTCGACCGTTGGGATTATACTTTACCGCTTGAAGATTTCATTTGTTTGATTGATCCGGACCAGCAATCGGAGTTACGGAGCAAAATTGATCGATTGCTCACCCATCGGGAAGACCTGGATGGTGTATTTGAATTAGTCAGACCCTCCGATGGTAATTCAATTAAAATCCAGATTAAAGCATTTCACAGCTTGGGGCATTCCGAAAACGTGGTTCTGGGGACTATTCAGGATATTACAACCTTGAAAGAAACGGAGAATGAACTTAAGGTAAGAAATTTTGAACTCAATAATTTTGTCTATAAAGTTTCCCATGATGTCAGAGCTCCCCTGGTTTCTATCGAAGGATTAATCAATTTGATGAAACTGGGGCAAGACCAGAATTCCAGCGCTCATTATCTCGACCTGGTACATGGGAGCATAAAGAAACTGGATTTATTTATTAGAAATGTGTTGAGTCATTCAAAGAATCTCAATACCGAATTAAATATAGCCAGGCTGAATTTCCACCAGATTATCGACCGTGCATTTGCAGAGCTGTATTACCTTGATGGTGTAGATAAAATTAAGCTAACTGTAAAAATTGAAGGCGGTCCTTTTTTTAGTGATCCTGAACGAGTGACAGTGATTTTTAAAAATCTTATTTCCAACTCTATACAGTACCGCTATCCGGGCAGAAAAAATCCTGCTTTAAAAATAATTATCAAAGAGGAGGGAGAAAATATTGTGGTTGTTTTTAAAGACAATGGGGAAGGGATCGACCAGCAAATTCAACCCAAAATCTTTGACATGTTTTATCGTGGGAATGAAAAATCTAAAGGGAGTGGAATTGGATTGTATATCGTTAAACAAACACTTGAAAAAATAAATGGGAGCATTGCCGTAGAAAGCAAGCTCTACCAGGGTACTACTGTTAGTATCAATCTAAAAAATTATCTTCCTCAATCCATTCAAACGGATCTATAATATGCTGATAGTTAAGTAGTTATAAAAAATACTCAATTTTATTGCACAAATGACAACCCCTCGCTATATTTGTCCGTATAGTTTAACTAAATGGTTAAATATTGATAAAAAAACAAAAAAAACCATCAGGCAGTGCTGACGGTTTTCCTTGAGAACAAATTAAATTATCTATTCTGTAAATATTTTAAACGCGATGTCTGGTTTGACAGTTGACATTTTTGGCACTGTGATTTCCAGCGTTCGGTTTTGAGCCT
>JBPRGG010000159.1:0-17013 GCA_051418075.1 Candidatus Cyclobacteriaceae bacterium M3_2C_046
ACCCATACTTTTAATACATGAATTTTTGCCTTCACCCATCCTTTGGTGCCTTTGCGAAGTTTTACTTCTTTAAAGTCTTTATTCCTTAGACCCTCCAAATATTGCTGCACCTCCACAGGGCTTTGTTCAGATTTCGACCTGGTTGCTCTACGGCCTCTTTTGCCAGAAGATTCCGGAACATATGGTTTTGGATCGGCCAGAAATACCTGCTGATCTTTATGTACATCCACTACAAAATCCTTACCCATTTGGTCAATGGCCCTGCAAAACTGATAGCTTTGCCCGTAAAGACTGTCGGCATTGATCCAGCCAAACTCTACCCCAGCATCAATACTTTCACCAATCATATCCAGGGCCAATTCAATCTTAGTCTTCTCAACAATGGCTTCCCGGGGAATGCCTGCTTTTTTACATCTTTGGGGGGCATTAATCCAGTCTTTGGGCAAAAATAAACGGCAATTAATCAGACCTACCTGATTGCCACAACTCAAGGAAGCATATACTCCGGTTTGGCTATTCTCGACCTTGCCCAAATTACCATTATATTGAGCAGATACACCTACAGAATGCTTACCAGACTTACGAAATGAACTTTCATCGATAGCCAATGCCTGGTTACGATAATCTCCAAATCTTCGGTTAGCCTTTTTACTTACGTGTTGCATTACTTGCTGAGCCGACCAGGGAGAATCACTTAAAAAATGGTGTTGGCTTTGATAAATCTGATCAGTTTTCTCACTCATTCGTTCAATATTACGCTTATCTCTTTCGGTAACAAATAGTGATTCCTGATAAGCAAGAACTTTATCCATGAGATTGTGAATGTGAATTTTGTAAAACCTCTGATAGTCAGATAGATACGAAGACAAGTAGCCCTTTCGGACTACCCTAAAAGTTTCATAATGTGCAGATTTTGATTTTTTTGCTTTGAAAAAGCCGTCTAATTCACTTTTTTTCTAAATGTAAGGATAGAATTATGACGGCTACCATTAACATAAATATACAAAAAAAATATATATATTTAACTGAAATTCAGTACTTTATGATTGACAAAGTAGAATTATGATACCTAATACAAAAAACCAAATAACCAGATAGGAACTTTATTCTCGCCTCCTGTTTCAATATCATCAGATGCAATCAAATAATTATCCAAATGTTTTACCTGTGAAGAATTTTTACTTCTACCTCCAACCTCTATAGTTATCTCATCAATTGTGAAATCTCCTGTGTTTGCAGAATCGACCCCAATACCTGCATTGAGCAATTGATTCAACACAAATGTTTCCCTGACATTTCCAATATCAGGCCTTTCTTTAAGTGCAAAGGCAAGGTTTGTATTTTCCAAATAAATTTTATCAGGTTTTTGTAAAGTTGAGACTCCTTTACCTTCTAAACTTAATGTATTTAACAACCTGGCATCTCTTAATTGATAAATATATTGATAGACGCTGTCGCGACTTAACTCCAATTTTCTTGCAAGCGCGGCTATATTTGGTTTAAAAGGAGAAGACTCAGCAATTACACCCAATAGTCTTTTAACCTTATTCGCTGTCCCTGAATTATATGAAGCAATATATGCCAAATCAGTTTCTACAATTGTATTAATTACCTGATTTAGTTTCATCTTATAAGTATCCTCCCCTTCAATAATAATAGGCAAATAACCAACTTTTAAATACTTACGAAATGCTGGCAATGGTCGAAATCCTTCAGTAGTCATCCGGCTTAATCCTCGGTGGTTTTCAATAATATCTTCAATTCTAATCGCCTCAAAATTTTTCCCATAAATAAATTGTAAAAATTCCCGAAATGACAATCCTGCCAGCATATAACTTACAGCTCTTCTACTCAAATCAGCCTCGCCCCTATATATATCCAATGCAGAAGAAGCAGAAAAAACAATTTGCATATCTGGTAGTCCATCGTAAATATTCTTCAACTCAATCGACCAATTTTGATACTTATGCACTTCATCAATGAACAATATTTTTCCACCCTGTTTATACCAATCATTAGCAGTATCCAATAAAGTATGATTGTAAAACCAAGTATGATCAGCGGTGATGTACAGGGCAGTTGATGGCAATCCCAGATCATATTTCAGATACTGTAGCATTAATGTAGTTTTTCCAGCTCCCCGAGGACCTTTAATGCCTACCATACGCTGGTTCCAATTAATCTGCTGATGCAAATATCTTCTTAAGTCATTATTTACTGAGCGTAAGATATTTTCCTGAAACTCGAACAGTGTATCCATATTTCTGTCGATTTAACAAGACAAATATAGTATAAAAATGTCGAATAAAATCGACATATATATACTATAATTAGATTATAAATATAACTATCCCAAATCTGGTGGGGAAGTCCCAGAGTTAGTTGAAATTAAATATCCAATGATATTTATGATCTTACAATGTTTGATTTATGGATATTTGGCTTTATTTTTAACCATAATAAGAAGTGCAAATACATTAATAATAAAAACTATTCTAAATACACCAATACCATATTATTATTCTTCCGTTTTATTATTAAATGCTTTACTATTTTTAATTAAAAGACATTATGAATACCATTACCATAAACTTACCGGAAAACATTAATTTAACACCTTTTGAAATACAAATGCATTTAGCCATCAAGTTGTATGAAACAGGTAAATTAAGCTTAGGTCAGGCCGCCGAAATAGCAGGTATCTCAAAAAGGACATTTATTGAACTTTTGGGGAAATATGGTGCATCTGTATTCGGATATGATTTTGATGAACTGGAGGAAGATTTGAAAAATGTATAATCTGGTTATTGCCGATACAAGTTGTTTGATTGTACTAAAAAAAATCAAACGATTAGATTTGCTAAAAGCTATTTTTACCAAAGTAATTATTACTCCGGAAATCAAAGATGAATTTACTGAGCCTTTACCCGATTGGATTGAGGTATTTGAGGTTTCTGAATCTTCCCATAAAAGATTTTTACAACTTGAACTTGGAAAAGGAGAAGCCAGTGCCATTGCATTAGGCTTGATGAATAAGAAATCTCTTTTGTTGTTAGATGATCGAAAAGCGAGAATTATAGCCAAAAAACTTAATCTCCAGGTATTAGGAACTTTAGGTGTTTTAATAAAAGCCAAAGAAAATAAATTGATTCTATCTTTAAAAGAAGAAATTTATAAATTGAAGGAAGTTGATTTCAGGATGTCAGAAGATTTGATTCAAAAAATCCTCAGTAATTATGAATAATTTCTCTCTGTTTATACCTTTGGGAGAGATCATTGGTGAAATTATTTAGCCCCTCATACTTGCAAAAGTATTTGTCCCTTCACTGTCCCCCTATAAATTAAATAGCTTGTAAATAGTTGATTATAAGCACTTTAACCCGTCACTTTACTTCCTGTATCGGAAAGTAATTACTTTTCTCTTACTTAGTTAAACCTTTCATTGTAAGCATTTTAACCCGTTTTATTTCATACTGGAACAATTTACAATAAGTATTCAAATGGCATCAAAATGATACCCGGTTAGAATACATCTTGAGCCTGATAAAAGAGACGATTACAAATATCCGCCTCTCCTTCCGTACGCCTTTGAAGGGTATACCGTCTTTCTTTCCATCCATAAATAAATCTACCGGTATCGGGGTATTGGTATCTTCGGGTACGGGCACTCTTTAGTCTTTTGGCACATACGTCTTGCATAGTTACGATAATGCCCGCAATCAGATCTATGGAAAACGTAAGACGGTGAAGCATGCTCGTATTAATTGAAAGCCATGATCGAACACCTGATGGAATAATGGCTTGGCCTTCCACATCTACTTGTTTAAGTATACAAAACCTAACTATAGCGGCCCATGAAATCATGCATACAGCCGGCCTCGGTCATACAATTACAGGGGCAGGAGAAGGTTGCTGGGAGGGGCCTACATTCACTGGAGGGGCCGATACTCAACCAGTGCCTTGCCACAGGCTGGATGGATGCCCCACTGGAAGGCTTGTGCAGATTCCTTTTGATATTGAAAACAACAGGTTGGTAAACAGAGCTTAAGATCTGATGTTTTATCGTGGTGGTAATGATCGTTGGCTAAGCCCTGAGTTATGGGTAGAAGGCCGAATTATGATGGATTCTCGTTACTAATTAAAGTTAAAAAAAATGAGCACTTATATATTTATAGAAGGTTTGTTGAGCGAAACCGGTACATTTAAGGTGTTCCGCGCATTTGAAACCCAAAAGGCACATATACCAACAACCACTAATGTCGAAGAAGATAATTTTACCCTGAGGCTCACGGATGATCAGGATGTAGAGCTATTTGTCGAAAAGCTTCCCGTAGTTTTTAATTATGGTTGTCATGAGGGCTCGAAAGTTATCAGCTCTGCAGCTATTCGGTCAGCTATTCCACTGGTTAAAGGCGCTACAAAACTGACAGTGTATTACCAGGGAAAGGAGGTTTATTCTGCTCCCATTGGTAGATCAAGCCCAAAATTATCGGGTTTAAAGGTGAAAGTATCCAAGAATCTGGCTACAATAAATTATGAATCGGATGCACAAGCTCTCGAAATTCGAGTTTTTGCCCGGCTTGAAGATAAGCGTTTACTCAGGCCTACACTGAAACAGGATAATAAGCATATAATAGTTGATTTAAATAGTTTAAGCGGGCAAGGAGAAGTAACATTGGTGGTTGAAGGAACAAAAGCGCTTCGCACTACCCGAATAGAATCTGGTTCAATCAGCACTCCACCATCAAACGTGAAGGGTCTTATTATTGAGCCTGCCGACAAAAGCCAATGGCCTTATAAAAAACGTGGAAGTCTTATTGCATCTGTTTTTGATGAAAATGGACGTCAACTGAATTGGGATCAATCTGGACTAGTCTGGAAAATAAACAATGAACTTTTGAAAGGTGGAAAGCAAGTAGAAGCCTGGGCTCCGGATCAAGAAGGGAAATATCAGATTACGTTAGTAAAGAAGCACCAAAATGGACGAGAAGAAATACTGAGTGAAAGTAATGTAGAGGTTTTACCACCTACGTAAGCACAAAAAGAATATGAAGTCTTGATGAAAGCCCTTAAAAAGGAGGGTTAGAGAGTGGTGGGCTAACTTAGCAATAATAAAAGCATACCTTCATCATTCACTAATGAGAACTTGATCGCAGGATTTACGGAAACTCGTTAAGGAAAGATTCTCCGATAGAGATTTATTCCTACTTCATTTGCAATTCTCATACCCACATCTGTACAATTATTTGTTTCTATGCTGCCCTAAAGGCAAACGGTCATTAATGAATAAACCGATAAAAATTTACCATTTTACTGTCTCGGTTTCTACTTTTTATGATCCAAAAGGGTGAATATCTTTCTTTAGGCATTCCTACAGTTTGGGTGAGTTTTCCAAGGCTGGCATTTTCTGTACCGGGGGAGTTTAGCAAGAAATACTATAAAAGTGAATTATTTGTTCTGAGAAAGCACCAAAAAAATGTATAATTATTGATTCATGACATTATCAGTCACTTTTCAAAGCCATTCATCAATTTTTAAATAACCCTTTTCAGGGGATAAAATAAATATAAAAAACCCTAAATCAAGGCGATAACACGGGGGAAGCATCCAGAGTATACCACATTATACCCCAAAACAGAATTGCCCATGAAGCTTTTTTACCGGATTTTATTTTACGCAACGATTATAACACTTTCATATCAAGCTGTCTTTGCCGATACCTATGGATTTAATCTGACTGGAAGTAATCAGCACAAAGCCAACATTGTATTCAAAAAGATCAACAACCTGATTGTGATACCAGTTTACATCAATCAACAGGAAAAGCCATTGAATTTTATTCTGGATACAGGCATCCGGTCTATGGTGCTTTTTAAAAAGAAGTACGCCAGACAGCTAAATTTGGAATTTGAACGGGAAATCATGTTTTCAGGAGTGGGCGGTAATAATAAAGTCAGTGGTCTGGTTTCGAATAATGTGGTGGTAAACATCCCTGGTATAGAAGGAAAAGGAATCAGTATTGTGACCCTCCAGAAAGGTTTTAATGAATTGACAGACCTGAATATTCATGGGGCTATGGGATATCAGATTTTTTCCCGGTTTATAGTGGAAATCAATTACCATGCCAGTATAATTACCTTGTATGAAGCTGATTACTTTCTGGCAGAATCAAATTATACCAGCACAGACCTGATCCTTGACGATACCCAACCATATGTTCAGGCTGCCATGAATTTTGAAGGTCAGCAAATTAAGGGCAAATTCCTGATAGATACCGGTTTTAATAGTCAGGTTCTGTTGTTTTTAAATGATGATCATCCTTTCAAGAACAACAAGTTAAGCTACTGCGATAATTATACAGGAGTGGGCCTGGCTGGCCGGGTTAAAGGATTAATTCATCAAAAGCTGGTCCTTGAATTAGGAGACTGGGCAGTAAGCGAAATAAATACCGTAATTCCCTATAAAAATTCCTTTGCTGATAAAAGCAGGTTGAAAGGACGGATGGGCATAATCGGGGGAGAGTTACTCAGCCGATTTTCCGTTATTATTGACTACATAAATGCTAAACTTTATTTTAAACCTCATCAGGGACTTTCTTCGGTGAAGCCCAGGTCATTGATCAGCCAAAGCTAATTGATCAAAAATTCGATGCTGTAATCTTTGTATCATTGAGGAATCACATTTTGAAGAATAAAAACATAATCCTGGTAATCTCCGTTTTTGGCTTCTTCAAATGCCACCAGATAAGCGTTTTGGATCAATTTTCCCTCCGAATCTCTCAATGGAAAAGTTCTGACTGCATGTGTTGCCTGGTCTGGATAATATTTGCTGTTCATAAAATCCTGGGAGAACGCAATATGGCTGGGGCTATAAGTATAGATGCCAAAGGCATCAGACCCTGGATCAAAGGCAGTGCTGCCTCTTTTTAATTCCGGATACAGGGTTTGGTGCTGATGCCAGGAACCGGCTTCTGCCAGTTCCCCTACCTGATTAAGTTTGGGAATAGTCTTTTGATTAGGATAATAATAACCAAATGGCAAGGGAAAGTCGGGAGAGAACCTGGCAACAGGAATTAACTGAATTGTTTCAGTATTTGCTGCTTTTTTAAACAAACTTGATGATATCTCCTCTCCTTGAAGTTCATTGCGGGTATGATTAGCCAAAGTAGTCCAACCTATATCTGCTTTAAATCCTAACACCTTTAAAACATCAGCCAGTGGTGGTTCATTTTTACCTTCCAAACCTAGCAGACTCAATCCATGCAACGGAACCTCTATTTCTTCATCACCGATTTTTACTTCTAAAGTAGCCTGAAAAGGACCTATTTTACCGGCAGCAGGACTAAACCGAAGCTCCGGGGAAAAAGAAGTGCCATTATCTATTACCGAAGGGGGCTGAGAAACCACCGAAAAAAATGAAGCATTCTGGCCTGTTATTTTCACAGATTTTACCACCAGGTCTCCACCTGAATAATTGTAAAAAGAAACAAAATCATTTTTACTGGTTTTTCCGTTTACTGCGGTAAAGATCATTTTTTCCTTACTGGTCTTCACAGGTTGACTTGAAAGCAACAATGCATAAGAAATCAATATAACTGCCAAAAAATATTTCAAAAACTTCATTTTTACCCTTTTTTATTAATTGAAAATCTTAACGACTGCAACTATCATCAGTACAACCCCTGGTTTCTGTGATCCCTATGAGGGTAATCAATCCTTTTCAGGGGGATCTGCATGCCCTGTGAAGATTCAAGCCAGTCATAAATCTGATTGGTGAGGTCCAGAATCAGATCCTGGTGTTCAGGGCTGGCAATCAGATTATTCATCTCATGAGGATCCTCCTGTAAATCGTAAAACTCATTGGTATCCCAAACACCATGATACCGGATCAACTTATACCTGTCGGTTCTTACCCCATGCATGGTAGGGGTCTGGGGGTAGGCATATTCCCAGTAGTACTCATAGAATATTTTATCTCGCCATTCAGCGGCTTCTCCGGTAAGCACCGGCAATATAGAACGACCTACCATGTATTCAGGCGCTTTTAAACCGGCCATTTGCAGTACTGTGGGGGCCACATCCACATTTTGCACCATGTTTTCGATGGTTTGTCCTCCTTCAAGGATTTCCGGACATCTGACCAGGAACGGCACTTTTACTGACTCCTCATAAAACTGTCGTTTGTCAATCAAGCCATGCTCTCCAAAGGAAAATCCATTATCACCCATATAAATGACCATGGTTGACTGATCCTGACCGGCCTGTTCCAGGTAATCCAGAATCCGCCCTATACTTTCATCTACTCCCATCAGGGTCTCCAGATATCTTTTATAAAAAGTTTCGAAATCCAGCTGTCCGTGGTACATGTAATCCACCCCATGCCAGCTTTCACGTTGCATCTTCTGCCAGTCAGGCATACGGCCGGGACCATAATAACTATCTACGCCATAGGGTTCCAGATCGGGATCTTCCCGTTTGCCTTTCACCGGCAGCTCTGAGGTATTATAGGAAGGTGGGTAAATGATCTCCTCCTGATCATATTGGTTCATATGCCGTTGGGCTGGTTTAAACATGGCATGTACTGCCTTATGGGACAAATAAACAAAATAAGGTTTTTCGCTTTCACGAGTATTCAGCCACTCAATCACATGATCAGTAAGCAGATCTGATATGTAAGTGGAGTCCTCGTACTGAACCCGGTTTCCGTTGATGTTCAATTCCGGATTATAATATACTCCCTGTCCTTTAAAACTTTCCCAATGATCAAATCCAGGCCTTGGATCATCCTGTTCATCACCCATGTGCCATTTACCGAAAAAGGCTGTTTCATAGCCTGCATTTTGCAGGTATTTGGGAAAAAAGATCAGATTTTCCGGTACCGGCGCCTGGTTGTCCACTACAGTATGGCTGTGGGTATACATACCGGTTAAAATAGATGCTCTACTGGGAGAACATAATGAGGTGGTTACAAAGGCGTTAGGAAAATAGGCACCTTCAGCTGCCATCCTGTCCATATGGGGGGTATTGAGCCAGGGGACTTTTCCGGTAAATCCCATATAATCATACCGATGATCATCACTTAAAATGAAGATCACATTCCTGGGAGATGCCTGAGACACCGTTTCCAACATTAAAGTTTCCCCTGAGGCTTCCTGACCCTGTTGTACGGTTTCTGATTGATCTTTAGATTGACAGCTTATTAAAAAAATAAATATAACTAATAAACTACAGATCATGCTTCTGTTCTGACTCATATCGGATTTTATTTCTGATTCACAGGATGATCTAAAATTAATGGCTTTTTCAAGCTAAGCCAACAGTTAAGTTAAAAAAGTGGGATTTCTCCTTTGAAAAGTCGAATCGCCTTTATTATAATAAGGTAAATATATCTTTTCGCAAAACCCTGTCATCATCAATAAGCAATGTACCGCCATTCAAGGAGGTCCACTTGCTGAATGGTTTTTCATCAGACACCTTGGTATATTCTTTTTTATTCAGGTGCCACAAAACTTTGGCTCCAATTGGTACCAGCTTATGCAAATCACCTTGAATACCATTAGGATTCAGGTCGGCTGAGATCTTAGATTGTTTGTTCATATTTTGTTAATAAATTAGGCACTTACTCAGATTATTCTCAAGCGTTCTAGTTTGATTTACATAAAGGTTTTTACTGTAGCTGCAATATAAAAATCCAATATTGGAATGACTAGTATTAACGAATAAATTGTGGATGAGGTTAGGCTGTCTAAATAAAAAATATAAAACCTTTGATTTTAAAGGTAATTAAAAACATTTTTGCATCCCTACATGCCCCTGCAGTTATGAAACTAATGAATTTAAAAAATTTAAATACCGCTGAAAAATTTGCCATCAGCCGTACAATTACTTTTCCGATCCTCTTAATTTTAATTTTCACTGTAAATAAACATACCGTGGCCTGGTTTTACCTGATATTATGGTGTACTGATTTTATCGATGGGTTCTTTGCTAAATTCTTTAATATGGAAAGCGCCAGAAGAGCCAAACTTGATTCTTTGGGAGATATTTTATTCCTTCTGGTAGGAATGGTCGGTTTTATCAAATTTGAGTACCAGTTTTTTGCCGGGCATTTAATCTGGATCTTGCTGGTGGTTGGCTTGTATCTGATCGTATTTATCATGAGCCTGATCAAATTTAAAAAACCAACAAATTTTCATAGCTATCTGGCCAAAGTTGCAGCCCTGGTTCTGGTAGTATTTCTCAGCCACAGCTTTTTCTTTAGCCCCTCCCCCCTATTATTTTATTTTGCTGTCGTGATCAGCCTTTTGGATGCGCTGGATCAAATTATTCTTGTACTAATGCTTAAGCACTGGCAAGCCAACATTAAGGGGATTTGGGAACTAAAGATAAAAAAAAACCGATCGGACTGATTCCAACCGGCTTTTAATGATTTTTTCAATGACTTATTGTTTGATAAACAGCATTTCACGATATTTTACTAGTGGCCAGTCATCATCATCCACAAATAGTTCCAGTTTATCTACCCCATACCTGATTTTATCAAAATATTTCTCTTTCACATCATCACAATAGCCTATGGCTTTTTCCCGGGTAGCTTCAATTTTATTTACTCTTTTCCTTTCTTCAATCATAGCCAGCACGCTTTCCTTCACCTTGTCAATATATTCGGAAATCTTTTTGATAGTAGCCACTACGGAGCTATTGTCAATACCCAATCCTTTAAGTCCATTAGCATTGTCGATCAATTTATTCTGATACTGAATGGCAGTAGGAATAATATGATTCAGGGCCAGATCTCCCATTACCCTGGATTCTATCTGTACTTTCTTGATATAATTTTCCAGCAGAATTTCCACCCTGGCTTCTACTTCCCGGTGATTTAATACATTATGGTGGGTAAACAGATTAAGAGACTTTTCCTTCAACAGGCAATCAAGTGCCCTGGGGGTATCTTTGATATTGGACAACCCTCTTTTTTCTGCTTCTTTCACCCAATCTTCGGAATAATTATCTCCTTCAAACCGAATGGCTTTGGAAGATTTTATATACTCCCTCAACACATTTACAATGGCTATGCGTTTATCTGTTCCTTTATCCATTTGTTCTTGTACTTCCTGCAGAAAAACGGTGAGTTGTTCAGCCAGAATCAGGTTCAAAGCAGTCATGGGTGCAGCAGAATTAGCCTCTCCTCCTACGGCTCTGAATTCGAATTTATTACCTGTAAAAGCAAAAGGAGAGGTTCGGTTTCGGTCAGTATTATCAACAATGATCTCCGGGATCTTATCGATACCCAGCTTCATGTACATATTATCTCCTTTTTCTATTTTGATATTGCCATTGCTCTCAAGTTCATCCAGTACAGCAGACATTTGCGAACCAATAAAAACTGATATAATGGCAGGAGGCGCTTCATTGGCACCTAACCGGTGGTCATTACCGGCAGAGGCAATAGTAGCTCTTAGTACATCTGCATATTCATGCACCGCTTTGATGGTGCACACAAAAAAGGTTAGAAACTGCAGATTTTCCTTGGCGCTACTGCTGGTCTGATAAAGATTGACCCCGGTATTGGTGATCAGTGACCAGTTATTATGTTTTCCTGTACCATTAAGACCTGCAAATGGCTTTTCATGAAACAACACTTTTAAGTCATGTCTCAGGGCTACTTTATTCATCAGATCCATCAGTAACTGATTATGGTCCACTGCAACGTTAACATCTTCAAACAAAGGAGCCACTTCATATTGACTGGGAGCCACTTCATTGTGCCGGGTCCTTACCGGTATACCTAGTTTTAATGCTTCAAATTCAAAGTCACGCATATACTCATATACCCGGGGAGAAATGGAGCCAAAATAATGATCTTCCAACTGTTGACCACGAGCCGGGGCATGACCATATACCGTGCGGCCAGTCATTACCAGGTCCGGACGAGCATTGTAGAGTGATTCATCAATGACAAAATACTCTTGTTCGCAACCCAATGAAGCATTCACAGAGGATACATTCCGGTCAAATAATTTACAAACTTTGGTAGCGGCTTTATCAACTGCTCCCAATGCTTTAAGCAGAGGAGTTTTATAATCCAGTGCTTCTCCGGTATAGGATACAAAAATGGTGGGTATAGACAATGTACTACCTAAAATAAATATAGGAGAGCTGGGATCCCAGGCGGTGTATCCCCGGGCTTCAAAAGTACTTCTGATCCCTCCACTGGGGAAGGAACTGGCATCTGGTTCCTGCTGTACCAGGGCAGATCCTTTAAAGTTTTCAAGTCCTTTAGAGGCATCGAAAAATGAATCATGTTTTTCTGCGGTGGTACCAGTGAGAGGCTGAAACCAGTGGGTATAATGGGTACAACCTTTGTTCATAGCCCATGATTTTACTGCAGCTGCAACAGCATCAGCTGTTTCCATGTCTATGCGTTTGCCTTTTTCAATGGCATACATGACTTTGCTGAAGATATCAGGTGATAATGTGGAACGCATGGCTTCAATTCCAAAGGAATTTTCACCAAAGTAATCTGAGATTTTATCTCCCGGAGGGGATACCATCAGACTTTCTCTTTCTTGTACTTTTTTCAAAGCATCAAATCTTAATCTTGTCATAAATTTTATAGGGTAAAAATAATTTTAAAAATTAAATTGTGCCCGTAAAATTACCATAATATTGTAATATTACAACATAAGCCTTAAAAATATAGGCAAATTTCATATTTGTACCAATAATTTTAAAAATTTGATGATTCATTTGCTATCAAATGGGATGAATTTGCAAAAAAGAAAAAATAAATCTCCAACATAGCCCATATTTTAGGGTATTTGCGTAATGCAGGTGAGATTTTTAAATTTTAGTGCCTGTTTTTTGCAGGTTTTTCTCATACATAACAAAAACGAGGAATTTTTGGCAGAAATTTGAGGCAATAAAGAAATTTATCCTCAATGGTATAAACCCTTTATTTAACATGTTAACTACTTTAATGATTATTGGATTTTTTTAATATGTAAATCTTGTATGCCAGACCAGATCTTTCAATATTTCAATTTATCACCAACCTGTTCTATTTCTTATTTTTATCCTTATCTCGGCTGCCTCCAAACAATCCATTCAGCAACCAGCTATTGTTGATCTTTTCAGCCGTGATATCCAGTTCTGCCGCGGCATCATTTACATTGTTGATGGTTTGATTAACATCCCTGGCCATAGTGGTGTCAGTAAGGAAACGTCCCAAAGTACCTTCTGAATTATTAAGCTTATCTGTAAACTTATTCAGACCCTGTGTGATCTGTACTGCATTTTGACTGGCCATTTCCAGTGAATCAACCATATCCCGAACTTTTGTGATCAAACTGTCATTCTGGATCAATTGTCCCAAAGTACCCTGACCTTCCTTTACTTCCTGTGTCATTACAGCAATATCCTGGGTTATCATTCTGGCATTATTACCCGTATTTTCCAACATTGTAATCATCCTTTCAAATTTTTCATCCAAACTGGAATCTGCCAGCAAATTACCAACCAGCCCTTCCCCCTGTTTGATCATCTGGCTTACCTGACTTAGATCCTGGGTAATTTCCCGGGCATTCAGTCCTGTTTCCTGAATGGTGCGCAATACATCTTCAATTTCAATTGGTTCCACCGCATCCAGGGTATCACCGTCATCAATAGGGACTGCTGCGGTAGTGCCACCGGCAATAGTGACGATCTTGTTTCCCATTAAACCTTCCGAGCCGACAGAAACATCGGAATTCTCCTTAATAAAATCACTGGCAGAACTTTCTATCAGCATGGCTACACTTACGGTTGAGTCACTAATGATCTTAATTCGTTCCACTGTACCTACATTGATACCAGCAAAGCGGACGTTATTTCCCACCTTTAATCCGCTTACATTTTGGAAAACGGCATATATTCTGGTGGACGAGCCAAACAAATTTTGTTTGGAGCCCAGGTAGTAAATCAATACTACCAGTATCACCAGGCCGATACTAACGAAGAGGCCTAATTTTATATTATTCTTTACTTTTTCATTCATGATGCTATTATTTAAAAAATGATCTTACCCATTCCTGGTCTGAATTTTCCAGATCTTCATAGGTTCCTTCCACCCCTAACTTCTTGTCTTTAATAATAAAAATACGATCAGCCGTTAACCTCACACAGGAAATATCATGGGTAATGGTGATGGAAGAAATATCGTATTTATCCTGCATTTTCAGCATCAGGTTGCTGATCTCCTTGGAAGTCACAGGGTCAAGGCCGGTAGTAGGTTCATCATACAAAACTATATCCGGCTTTAGAATCAAAGTTCTGGCCAGAGCTATTCGCTTCTGCATTCCTCCTGATAATTCGGCCGGCGTTTTATCTATGGCTTTTAATAAGCCCACATTTTCCAGCGACTCTTCTATTGTGTCATTTATTTCTGCTTTTGATAATTTTTCCTTTTTTCTTTCCAGTGGAAACTTCAGATTTTCCCGAACGGTCATGGAATCATAAAGCGCCCCGCCCTGAAATAAGTACCCGATCCTGGTGCGCATTTCATTCAGGGTATCTTCATCCAATTGGCTCATTTTTTCTCCCAGTACGGTCAATTCTCCCCCATCCAGTTCGTGAAGGCCAACAATAGTTTTAATTAAAACAGACTTTCCGGTACCTGATTTACCCAAAATGGCAATATTTTCCTTTTTATGCAGATCAAAGCTGACATGATCAATCACTACATTGTCACCAAATGCCTTCAGCAGGTTTTTTACACTAAGAACCACTTCTCCCTGCCCTTTTTGCTTATTTTCTTGTTCCTCTTTGGTATTGGTCAGCATAAAACACGTTTTAAATAAACAATTGTTTAATTTGTACAGCCAGCAAGTCTATGATGAAGATCATCAATGAAGCCACCACAACAGCTGAATTGGCGGCATTTCCTACTCCAACAGTACCTCCTTTAGAATTATAACCTTTATAACACCCAACAATACCTATGGCAAAACCAAATAATACTGATTTCGCTAATGAAGGTAAAACATCCACATAGGTGATGGGTGCCATGGCCTGGGAAATAAACAACCTCATGCTCACTTCTCCCCCCAGGTTCATTCCCAGGTAAGAGCCTACCATGGCAATGGAATCAGCATATATTACCAGGAGGGGGATCATAATGGTGGTAGCCAAAACCCTGGTTACCACCAGAAAATTAAAAGGATTTATTCCGGAAACGGTCATAGAGTCAATCTGCTCGGTTACTTTCATCGAGCCTAATTCTGCTCCGATTCCTGAACCTATCTTACCGGCGCAAATCAATGCAGTCAGTACCGGCCCAATCTCTCTGATGATAGATACTGAAATCATAGATGGAATAAAGGATTCGGCACCAAAATCCTTCATGGTTGGTTTGGTTTGCAATGTCATGACCAAACCAATGATAAAGCCACTCAGACCTACCAAAAACAATGATTTATAGCCCAGTCTGAAGGCTTGTCTCAGGATCTCATTAAATTCATAAGGGGGTTTGTAAAACTGCTGAAAAAATTTACCTGAAAATCTGGTAATGCCAGCAATGGTTATAAAGGATTCATTGAGATCTGAGGGTATTTTATTAAAAAATGAATCGCTCTTAGGGCTTTTTTCTTTTGTATCCTTGGTTGCGGGCATATTAAAAAATTTGTGTAAGGAAAAAATCAATCCTATAGTATAAATCAACTGGATCAAAAAAGGTTTTATATTATAGCTTGGGAGGCCTTGGAGGGACTATATAAACCAAAAAGACTTGGATGCTTCTTTAATTAGTTCAGCCGTATTTTTCACTTTGAATTTGGTGATCAGATTTTTTCGATGGGTAATGGCAGTGTGATTACTGATATTTAATTTATCGGCTACTTCCTTGGAAGAAAAGCCCTGACTAATCAGGTCTAAAACCTCTTTTTCCCTTTCAGACACTTCAATTGAAATGGATTGAGCATGGGGCGAAGTGGGTAAGTTATCCAGTACCTGACCTACTGAAGTCCCACCAGGGAACTTATAAATGTATTTTTTATGATGGGCAACATGATTCACCGGTTGTAAAACACCCAAAATCTGATCCATGCTTTTCTGGTAATCATACCGAATGATCATCTGGCTCAATTCCAACCAAACCCATTCACAGCTTTTGGTTTTAAACCTGTATTGGTTGGAAGCATTCAGAAAATTGAAATAACTGAAATTACGATGTTTTAAAGAACTTTTAGAGGCCAAAAAATTACCATAATAATGATTGTAATCATCAGGGTGGATCATGGTATCAATGAACTTCAAACCATGCTGACTGAAATTATTCGGTGTGTATCCGGTTAGCTTTGATATCGAGTGACTGATAAAAATGACCTTATTGAGCTGGAAGCTATACCAAATGACCGCTATATTTCTGGTATTTTTAAAAATTGGCAATAATTCCTGGGGTTGTAAATAAACGTCATGCCGGTAATTTTTGATTAAATCCAGAATCAATTGATCATACATAATACTAGGGAGCTGGTTTGGTCATATTTTAACATCAGCATTTTGGGTGAAAATCTCCCAAAAAATTGAAATAATACAATATTTAGCTGTTTGTAATAAAATTAAATATTAAATTACACATACACAAATAATTAGGTAATTTAATTGGCTTTTTTTATTATTTTTAAAATATAATCAGGCTTTTTAAACTTGAAACAAGTGGATGATTGCCCGTCATACCCGGACAATTTATAAGAATTATCATATATTTAATGTTTAAACATGTAGATAGGGCGGGCAGGATATCGATCATCAAATTATTTAATCCTTTTTTTTCTGCCAATGACATTTTTGGAAAAGTGCAAATAGTTGAAAAAATATTATTATTTGCTTTCAGCTAAAGTTCAGGTAAGTTCGTCATATCGACACCAGGAGAGATCTGTTTGATTTAAGGTAGGTAGTTGTTATAAGCAGCTATACTATGGGATTTTTCAGATAGTTATTGATACTCTCTGCTTTGTAATATACATGCTACCTTATT
>JBPRGG010000160.1:0-7160 GCA_051418075.1 Candidatus Cyclobacteriaceae bacterium M3_2C_046
CTTCAATTAACCAACCGCTGCAATTTTCGTAAGGACCTACTCCCTCACCCCGGTTTTCATAAATATGGCATCCTTTGATCACCCAATTGTCACCATGCCAGGCAATAATTGAATGGGGATGATCTTTGTAAGAACTATAAACCGGATCGCCCACACGTTTTGCATTATTATGTACCTTTAAATTTTCCAGCTTTACACCACTTACATGGAAGGAATAAACAGCGGCATTCCATGAATAAGAAATATCGCTGTTCTTTATCACATGATTTTCACTGGCAACAGATTTTCCCCAATCTTCAAAAGAAAAGGTTCCACGTTTTTGATCATTGTTATTCACGCCTCCGGCATTGATGATGTTGATTCCATCCCAGGTGATATTAGCACAGGCATTAAAGAAAATTATTCTGTTATTATTGGACCTGGTAGTAAAGTCAATTACCGGACGATTATCAGGATCAGCAGCACGAATGATCAAACCATGGATGCCATTTATCTGAATAATAGAAGTTTCGTAGTAGGTGCCGGGATTAACCACAATCTCGTCTCCATTGGAAACTTGCTGCACGGCATAAGCAAATGTTTTCCAGGGTTGAGAAGAGCTTCCTGTATTACCATCGCTTCCAGTGGGCGAAAGATAATAGATGGCGGCAATACCTTTTTGGGACAACAACAATAAAATAAGATAAATAACCACACGAAAATTTTTCATATCATACTATGGTTTTTCTTTTACTATTAAAATAGCTGCGCTGTCTTTAAATTCAATCTTTCTGCGAAAATAATTGCTCCAGGGAACCGTTTCAGGTTGGCTGAACTCACCATCATAAGTGTTGTACCATTGCAACTCGAGCGAATCGGTTTCAGGAAGGTTCTTAATATCAATGGCTGTATTTTCTTCCGGTACATAGTAGTAGTATACATAGTTATCCTTGTGCCTGAGGGCAAAACCACTGGCGCTCACCTGGCCTACCGGAACCAACTGGTCGTAATTAAATTGGTCCATAAAATTTTTCAAATGTTTGTAATAGCTGAACCTGGGTTGAGGGTCAACCTCGGGATCGAAAGGCTCATGTATAATTACATCCCAGGAACTGCATTGCCAATAGTATGTAGAATAAACACCGGCAAAAATGCATTCATAATTTCTTCTTAAACATACCTTCTCATCGGTATAATTACCAATGAATACGTCATATTGACAATTTTCATAGCAACCATGCTCAATATTAAATACTGGTTTTCCGGGATATTTGTGGTTTAGGCTTAGCATGTTGTTGTACAAATCAGTACTCCAGTCCTGGGTACTGATAATATCCACTTTTTCAGGGTGTAATGAGCAATATTTCTGATCGTGCACAGTGAGCAACCGGTCATAGCTATCCAGTTCCCGGGCGCGATCAACTTTTCTGGAAATATAATTCACGTCATCCTTCCCATAAGAAAGTGCTTCTTTGGACACATCCCAGATGATGTTGGGATAAGCCTGGTATCTTTTGATAATGTAATCAAAATACATTTTGTCAGCTTCTGAATCCGGTTCCGGCCAGGTTACATTTTTATTCCAGACATATATCATCAAGTGTGCTACCATATTTTTTTTATTCAGTAAGGCAATGATATTGTCCAGGTGCTGAAAAAACTGGAGATTCAGGCTGCTAAAATCAGGATTTTCATTGGTTCCCAGGAAAGGATAAATACTCAATTGACTGCCATAATCATATTCTTCTTTTACACCCTCCACTTGATTATTTCTGTCAAAGGCATAGACATTCATGATCACTTTATTGAACCCATTTTCTTTCACTTTATCGAGCAAATGATTGGCATTTTTCAATGACTGGTCTTCATAATCAAGGGCAAACAGCCAGTCCAATTCAAATGCCAGCATGTTATAGGGTGAGCCATCTTCATAATAAAGCTTTTGCGGATTTTTATCAGATAATACAATACTACCATGGAAACCGGATTTATTTTCAGTAACTAAAAACTCATACAATGGCAATTTATTTTTTATCTGGCTTTTATGAACAGGTCTGGCTTCCCACAACCCGGTTTCATCAGGAGTAAACCGGATAATATATTCCTGCTTACCATTGTAAAATCCTTTGATTACCATCCTTTTCCCCGAATTAGACAAAAATTCATATTCCGGCTCAACCATGAACGGATTCTTGTTTTCAGTCCCTTTTATTTGAACCTTAATGTCATAGGTTTGCCATTGTGCGATTTCAACTTTTTCAATGGCTGAAAAGGTAGTTGTATAAATTGCCAGTAATAAAATGAATAAAAAGGGTTTTTTCATAATTCAGGATTTGATTGGGTAAGATTATCTCCTTCTGCTGAAATTATTTCAGAATTGTTTCATCAGGACCATGCTTTTCAGGTATAAAATTACTGTCTTCATGGGCAAAAATCAGTTTGTCCAATAAGTAGCCTTTACTCCTGCTCATAATTTTAAATTCATAGATGCCGGGCGAATCCACTTTAAATTTCACTTTCCTTTTCCTGTCTTCCACACACTCTGTTTTGGGTCTTGATTGCCAGGTCAGCTCAGTGTGATGGGTGCCAAGTCCAATCACCTCACTGTGCTCTCCATGGCAAGTGGTTCCACCTTCAATTTGAAGTTTTTTACCATTGAAAAATGCAAAACAATCATTGGCCTGATCGGGTCGATAACCTTCGGTTGATTTGGCATGAAGTGCCCAAATAGTATAAGTTCCTGGTTGATTAAATTTTACCTGAAAAATCAATTTCCCACCCTCAGCAGGCTCTTCATCCATCATAGTAACACCACTGCTGTTTTTGAGACCCTTTACTTCCGACCATCCATATATTTCAGAGGCATGCTCTGCTTCCATGGCTACGATACCATTGACTTCGCTGAACACTTTTTGCTCATTTCTATTACCTTCTGACATGGTAAAACCAAAAAATATTGTCAGCCAAAAGGATACTACCAGGTATTTTTTTATGCTGTTCTGTATCATAGTTTCCTTATCATATTTATTTGTTTGTGATTTTCTTACTCCCGAAAAGCCAGGTACGCCCAGGCTATTGTGGTGTATAAAGGGGAATTATTCACGGTGTATTCATTCGATGGTGTAAGCCAGTACACATCGTAAAAAGACTGATTGGCCGGCCACTCCGCTTTGGGCGGATAGATCACCGGGTCGAGGTGCCGCCAGGTCCAGAATTCTTTGATGTAACTGGTATTGTCGGTATTGCCATATACGGTGATCCCTTCCGGCACCTCCTGGCCGGATTTTCGGGAATCTACATGCAGGAGATTTTTAACCGGGTTATAGCCAACCCCACTTGTATAGACCAGGTTGAGCGGATTAGCACCCAGGCCAAACTGCACCGTTTCTACTATGCCGGAAAGATATTTTTGTTCACCGGAAAGCAGATGAGCCATGATCAAAACATTTGCCTCTGGGAAGGAACCACTTCTACCCCAGGCGCGAGGAATATCTGGATGTTTAACAAAAGGAAAGCTCATAGCCTGCATGGCATCTAATTGAAAGTCTGCTGATTCAAATATCATATTTTTACAATTTTGCAGTACCTTCTTATCCCTCGGATAAGCAACATCCAACACATAGGACCAGGCGATGCGCTGGTTACGGCGATAATCTTTGGCATTGCCCTGCCAGAGACTGAAATTCGGATCTTTAAATTTGGTAGTATTCAGGAAAGTTTGGTGCCATTTTTTATTACCGGTGGCTTTATACAGGTATATGGCTGCCTGATTACGTTCGTCCACAAAATCAGGATCATCCGGTGAGAACTCTCCTTCAATCAGCGGTTGCTGTATCTCCTTTTCTGCCCAGGTCATGGCTTTCAGGGCCGAGTTCAGGTACATCTGCGACAGTTCCGGATCCATTTCTCTCAGGATGTAACTGGCATAAGCGGCAGCACCAGCATATCGGAAAGTACTCATGGCTCCGGGTCCATAGGCGTAGATCTTCCAGGACTCCAACCAGCTTACTTCGCCTTCCTTTGGGTGTTCGGCCGATTCAATACCTCCACGGATAGCGCCATTGTCCATTTGAAGACGGCGGTATACATCCAGGTTAAACAAAGCTTCATCGATGATATCAGGCAGGTGATTGTCCGATTCAGGAATGTTGAATTTCAGGGTATCGAAAACCTTAGGAAACAGGGTGTACAAGTCAAAAAATGTGGTGGTTACCGGAATATGACCGGCCCGGCGGTCCCAATCACCGGCATCCATCAATCCGCCCCAGGCGTTGGGTACTACTTCTTCTGTAGCGCCTTCCAGTAGCTTTTCAAAGTTGGCGTTGCCCATTTTTTTCAAACTGGTAGTGGATTGATAAATTACAACGCCATCTTCAGGATGAAAACCCCGGGGGCGGATGTAATCCGTGTAGGGAGGGCCCAGGGCTATGCCATTGCGGTGATGATAATAGCTGCGCAAGGATTTTAACAATGCCTGATTGTAAACATTTGGCCTGATTTCAAAAGGGTAAGAAGTGCCCAGCGTTTCGATCCAAATCTTGTATTCACCCGGTTCCTGAAAATCACTGAAATCCAGCTTGTAAACATTGGTGTAGGAGTAGTTTTTATTGGCCACATCCATTTCAGACTGGTCAAATTGCTTTTGCAACAGAATACTACCGGTGTAAACCACGCTATTGGTTTTTGTATCAATGAGGTGATACTGGTTGGGTTGATAATTCAGTGAACCTCCCTTACCCAGCCAGGTGGAAAGATAACCCACCTTCAGCGGGTCATCAGATCTGAAGCCCAACTGGTTCACATGCAGAGCCGGGGTTCGGTTGTTGATGGTATAATTTGCATAAGTTGCTGCCGGCAAAGGGATTTCAGAAAATGTAAGGGTGTACAATGCACCAGGTGCCAATTCCTTGTCCATTTGCAGATAAACTAAATGCTCCATGGGAAACTGAAAAGCCGGATCGGCATCCCAGCCACCCACTTTTACCATATCGGTTGGTTTGCTTACCCGGTAAACTGATTTTACTTCAACCGTTTGATTGCTACCATCTACAACCTTGTAGTTGGATTGATCATCCAGCAACTGCCAGTCGATGTCACTGCCATAATAGTGATCATATTCCTTCCAGTAATCCTGTTCAGGGCCGATAACTACACCGATGATATTGCCCTGGTCATCAGTTACTTTTTTTTGTTTTCCATGGGTGATAATACTGGTGGTTTCGATCACCGGCAGTATTTTTCCCAAATGCCTGGTGCCGGTATGGATGGTAAGGGCCAATACATCAGGCGCTACCAGACCTACCTGTTTCAGATGAGGCTCTCCAATGGGCTGTGCACTGATTTTACAGACAAAACTTAGCAGAATAAAAAATGACAATAATTGTTTCATGAGCGATTACAAAACTATGGTGTGAAATGAATGAGGGTCCAGTGAAAACGTATAGGTTTTATTTTCTAACTGGATCGAATGCTGCCTGCTTTGATCCTGGTTATTGTTGATGAGGATTACGATTTTTTGATCTGGCCGGGCAAATGCAACTATTGGCAACTCCGTTTCTCCTGTATTGATATTCTGAGAACCTGCTGGTACAAAATGGGCAAAATGCTTCATCAGGTAGTATTCCGGGTTGAAATGAAAGGTTTTTTCTTTGGTATTCACTGTTACCATGGAATTCTGCCGCCACATCCAGTTGCTGAAAGCATGTTCGTTGAGCACCATGTTCCAGTACAGGTAGCTGTTAGCACCATTGTCCAGGTAATGCTTGAGCAGTGAGAAAGTATATTCGGCAAATTCCCAGGTATTCAAGCCGTTGCCACATTCGCTTTCAGTTTGCATTAGTTTCATTTCCGGGTAAGCCTGATGGTTGGGACCAATGGCCTTCTTACCGGCCCATTGGTAACCTACTCCATCGATGTATTTTTTGGCTTCGGGATCTGCCAGCACGGTACCGGCATAGGCATCGAAGTTGTCATTATTGATGGTACCCAGCCATATTTCGGCATCGACATCATTGGCTTCGAAATGGGGACCCAGATAATTCTTGATAAAATCGCGTAATTGCGCACCATTCCAGAGGCAGCTGGGAAAGAGCTGACAGGCGGCTGGTTCATTTTGCACATGAATGGCGTAAAGGTTAATGCCCTGATCACGGTAGGCCCGGATAAATTTCTCAAAATAAAGGGCATAGGCTTTTTGATTTTGATCAGTAAAGGTTAAATAGCTACTACTGCTTAAGTCCTCACAGCAGTCGTCCCAGGTATTTTCCCCTTTGCAGGCAAAAAAGTCGGAGTCTTTCATCCAGCTGGGCGGTGACCAGGGCGAACCCCATACCTGCAGGTCAGGTTTTATTGCCATGGCGGCTTTGATGTAAGGGATATAATACTCCTTATCCCGTGCAATGCTGAAATTATCCATAGCATAATCTCCGCGAGTATCATTGAGTGACCACCAGCCCAGGGCAAAATCGCTGGCCCCCATAGGCACCCGGCAGATACTAAAATCGGCTCCTTCACTGGCAAATAAGGCCTGCATGACTTCCTTGCGTTGCTTTTCATCCAGGTGTTGCAAAGCCTGCCAGCCCAGTTCACTGAAGGCACCGCCAAAGCCATCGATGGTTTGTGCTTTATCAGTGATATTGATGATCAGAGGACTTTCCGCCTTTTTATCAGCTTTGGGAAATTCTTGTGTTTGCCAGGAGGCTGATTCGGTGGAGGAAATCCAGGTTTGGGCATTTAAGCCATTACACATGAAGAATATGAACAAGGAAAACAAAAGTTTTGGTTTCATGGATTTTTTACATTTAAGAGTATAAATGTGAGTATCTGTAGCTCATTAATAGCAAAAATATTTGTAAAACAAAGCCCGTCCTGATTAACAAGACGGGCTTAAACATCCATATTTTATTAATAGCCTTCATTCTGCTCAATGGCAGGATTGGCATTTATTTCATCCAAAGGAATAGGGAAAAGCACATGATAGGGTTTAGCATTGTCTTTGCCCCTGGCCAAAGCCTTTGATATGAAAACGCCGTGCCGGATCTGATCCTGCCGCCCTTTGGCTTCGCCCCAGAATTCCCATTCTCTTTCCTGCAAAATGGCTTCATTCAAAGATGCCTTATCGGGAAAATTGCTTAGCTCAAGCAAAGGGGCTCCCGCTCTTTCTTTTACCTGATTGATTAAAT
>JBPRGG010000161.1:0-1176 GCA_051418075.1 Candidatus Cyclobacteriaceae bacterium M3_2C_046
CATCGACAAGATCTTCTTTGCTGTCTTTTTAGGAGGTAGTGGAGATCCACCCAGCCGGGATGGATATATTTTGTTCGATGATTTTATGGCTTTTCAATTTCTGAATGAAGGTGAAAGAAAACTAACACCAATTGATGAAACGCTAGAACTGCCAGCATTTTAACCAATATAAGCTATGACAATTCATATCCTCCTAAAATGGATGCTGTATTTTAACCTGCTGATCTTAATAAGTGGCTGCCATTTTAATATCAGAAACAGTAAAGGAACTAATGTTGCAATAAAAGAAAATAAATGGATGATCAATGATTGAATTGGTCAATCAAAATTCCCCTGCTGAAGGCCTGTTGATGAATGTAAGAGTGGTGAATGCGGTATTTGAAGATCAGGGTAACAAGTTAAATAAATATTTGGATAGTTTTGATCCTGCCGAAAACACATCATCATTTATCGGTAAGCTACCTGATTATCTTTCCTATGGTGTGAATGCATTTACTATTTCCCTGCAAGGAGGATTCCCGGGATATGAAGGTGCTATCAATTCCGCTTTTAACAGCAACGGCACCTTGCGTGATTCTTATATGTCCCGGGTGGAGCGCATCATAAAGAAATGTGATCAAAGAAATGCCGTAGTTATTCTTTCCTGTTTGTATCAGCGCCAGCATGGTCATAGCCGGTCATTAAACCATCAGGAAGCAATTATAAATGCTATTCAAAATGTATCAGCCTGGATAAAAGAACATGAATATGGTAATGTTCTATTAGAAATAGCCAATGAGTATCCTCACAGTGGCTATCAGAACTGGCCTGATGGGAATTGGTTAACCAGCTCAGCAGGCCAGCTTGAATTGATTGAGGCTGCTAAAGCAATTAATGAAAACCTGTTAGTTAGTACCAGTGGTTTGGGAGATGGTGAGATGCCGGATTCACTGGCCCGAGAAGTAGATTTTATTTTAATTCATTTTAACAATACCCCAGTAGAAGATATTGCTGACAAAATTAATCAGCTGAAGAAATATAATAAACCTATTGTCTGTAATGAGGACCATAAAACAGGGGCAGAGGCTGCTGCCTCCCTGAAGATGATGGTGTTAAATCAGTGTGGAGGAGGGTATATGAATATTGAAAAGAATCAAATGGTTCCTTTTGAATTTTCAGGTCCGGAAGACGATCAAG
>JBPRGG010000162.1:0-1896 GCA_051418075.1 Candidatus Cyclobacteriaceae bacterium M3_2C_046
ACATCAAAATGCTCTACAGCGGCACCATAGCCCTTCCGTATGGCATTTTTGAAGCCATTTGCTTAACGGACCAGCTAATAGAACACCTTCCGGGGCTAAGTCTGCACATCATTGGCCACTGTCCGGTACGGGAAACCTTCAATAAGTTGCTCGACATGGCTTCAGTGCGACCCTACATTACCATCACAGGAGGCTCCGGCTTTGTAGACCATTTCATGATCATTGAGGCCATCAGGGAGGCTGATTTTGGCCTTTTACCCTATCACCTCAACCCCGCCATTTCCGATTGCATCCCTACCAGGCTTTACGAGTACCTGGCCCACCAACTTCCCTACCTGGTGGTTCGGAACCCACCCTGGATTGAAATTACCCGTCAATATCAGACAGGACTGGCAGTTGATTTTGTCAATCCAAACCTTTCAAACCTGGTAAAAAATCTGCTGAACGATACGTTTTACCCCCAGAAGCTCCCGGATACGCTATTCTGGCCTTCAGAATCAAAAAAATGGTTTCATCTAATGGAAAAAATTTCAGCTGATCCCGGAAAAGTTATATAAAATAATTTACATCCAGGTGATTGAAAAAACCGACTTTTAGTTGAAAAGGCATACTAACCTTCAGCTAAGTGAGCACTGGTTACATCCCCCTTATTTGATCAATAATCCACTTCAAGCCAACGCTAACCCATAGATAATTGAAAGAATAAGGGGATTACTGACTTAAAATTAATTCATACGTACCTCATTTAATACCCTCCCCAGCAGGCCTTCAGAGTAGGTTTTCGACAGACACCTTCAGGACACCCTGATTTGAGGATTAATGGCCTTTAAAACACCGCTATTAGCATAAAATTCCTCTAATTCAATTAGTATTAAAATATTAATATAGTTGTAAATAACTGATAATCAAACACTTAAATTTAATTATTTAGACTAACCTAAACATTAATTTAGGCGCTATTTTTACCAACATTTTTAGCTGAAAGATATGCCATTGTGGCAGTTTTAAACTTTAATTAACATTATTTTTAGATTAGCCTAAAGATTGCTTAGCTTTGATCAGTGAACCAGAAAAAAGATAGGACATGTTGAGTTTAGCTGAGGAGAATTACCTCAAAGTCATTTACCATTTGTCGGAAGGTGGAAAGCTATCTGTATCCACAAATTCCATTGCCGACCAGTTAAAAACCAAGCCGGCTTCGGTAAGTGATATGATCAATAAACTGGGCCGGAAAAATATACTGATCTACAAAAAGTACCAGGGAGTAAAAATTTCTACCGAGGGCAAAAAGTTAGCTTTACTGCTGATTCGTAAGCATCGTTTGTGGGAAGTATTCCTGGTCGAAAAATTGAAATTTAACTGGGATGAAGTACATGAAGTAGCAGAGCAACTCGAGCATATTCGATCTCCCCTGTTGATTAAAAGACTGGACGAATTTTTGGGCTACCCAAAATACGATCCGCACGGAGATCCGATTCCTGACGAACATGGAGATTTTAAGGAGAAGGTCAAGATCAAACTCAGTGAATACGACCTCAACAAATCCGGAATCATTGTAGCGGTGAATGATGCCAGCTCCACCTTCCTTCAGTACCTCGACAAAATTGGCGCCGGCATTGGTTCCAAACTCCGGATCCTGGATAGGGTGGAATTTGATGGCTCATTGGAAATTAATTTGAATGACAAAAAAAATGTATTCGTTTCCAGGGAAGTTGCGGATAATATTTTGGTGACGGAATAGATGTTAGTGGGTTAGTGTAAATGGTGACGGAAAGATGGAAATAATAAATTGAGCTCTAAAAATCATTAGCCAAAACCGACTGTCTTTGGAAGGATTAATTTTCTGTGCCTTAAACACTCAAAACTGCATGACGAAGAGTTACTGCTGATGGGGAT
>JBPRGG010000163.1:0-3336 GCA_051418075.1 Candidatus Cyclobacteriaceae bacterium M3_2C_046
GGGAAGTGGTGTTTACAATCGCTCTAAAAAGGGTATAGTAGTGTATGGTCATGTGCGGGATATGGAAGGCCTGCGTGCAATTGATGGCTTCCAGGGCTGGATCAAAGGATCAGATCCTTCCTACATGCGAAAGACTTTGCTGACAAATATCAATACACCAATCCGGATTGGTCAGGCAACGGTGTTACCGGGTGATGCAGTGCTGGCCAAAAAAGATGGCGTCATTTTTATTCCTGCCCACCTGGTGGAGCACATCGTGCTGACCGGAGAAGTAACTGCCTTATTTGATGTCTTCGGGCAGCAAATGATCAAGCAAGGAAAATACAGTGCCGGGGTAATCGATAGCGAATGGACGGCAGAAATAAAAAGTGACTTCAGAAGCTGGGCCAAAAACAATCCGGATCAATTACCTATGTCTTTGGCAGCTTTGGAAAAATACCTTGAAAGTCGAAATTTTTAATTTTAAATCATCTGCTATTTCAACCATCCCTGCCTACCGGCCAGGCAGGCCCTTTATCCCCCTCCTTGATCAAGGAGGGGAAAGTCCGCTGGCGGACAGGGGGTGGTTAATAAGCAAATGTTCTTTCTAATTGACATATTTACCCTTAGCTAAAACAACATGTCAAGTATGTTAAAATATTATAAATAGTATAATTCTTTTGCTAGCTGGAAAGCTTAAAATTAATTGTTACCTTAATTTCACATAGCGTATGAAAAACTTATCTTTTATACATATCTCAATCTCTTTGTTAATCAGTCTTTGCGTTATTGGAGATATCAATGGCCAGAAAAAAGAGCAATTAGAGACAAGTAAGATTGCAGAAAAAGTTTTAAATAAAGGTTTGGCAGAAATTGACCTGGGTTTATATCCGGGAACTTTACTAATGCATGGCATAAGCGAATATGCATTAAGGCAGTCTGATGAGAGAATGCTAAAACGAACCATTGATCTATTTTTAAAATATAAAACCGGGGAAATTGAAGGTAGAGGTAGCTTCATTTCTTATCAGGCTGGCGGTAGTGGTGCAGCTTACCTGGTGTATAAAGATGTAGCGCCGGAATTGACAGTTCAGGTAAAAGATGCGGCTCAAAGGATGTATGAAGAACAAAAACGATCATCTGAAGGTATTTTAATACCCCATTGGTCAAAAGAAGGGATGGATCGTATATTTATTGATGTTGCTTTTGCCGTTACACCCTACTTGCTGTATTCAGGACTTGCTTTTAACAACCAGCAATATGTTGATCTGGCCGTTTTTGAAACTCTTGAATTATTTAAAATTTTGCGAGATGAAAAAACAGGGCTGGTAAAACAAGCCAGGGGATTTAGTGGATATGGAGAATTTTCTGAAGATAACTGGAGCAGGGGAAACGGTTGGGGCGCTTTTGCTTTAGCAATTTTGGCAAGAGATTTACCTGAAGATCATCCTGACAAGAAAGATGTTGATGCATTAGCAAAAAGTTTTTTCACTGCCATAATAAATTATCAGGACCAGGAAGGCCTTTGGCACCAGGAAATGACAGCTCCGCAATCTTATATAGAAACTTCAGGCAGCGGTTTATTACTTTATGGATTAGGAATAATGCTGGAGAAGGGATTAATCAATCAACGGTACAGAAAAAATTTTGAAAAGGGAATTGAAGAGTACATTTCTTACATTGGTAAAGATGGATCAATCAGTCATACCTGCAGTGGCTGTTTATCTCCCGGTCCGGGTAAAAGAGGAAATAAAGAAGATTATATCAATCATCCCTGGATTTATAATGATCATCATGCATTTGGTCCGGCAGTTCTGTCATTCACTCAGGCAAATAAAATTGGGATTGATGAAATTGAAGGAAAAATGGGTGAATATACAATTACCGGTTCCCCTTTTACGCCTAAATCTTATCTTAAAAATATTGAAGGAAGATCAATTACTTGGGAAAATGATCGGATTGCCTACCGTCTATTTGGTCCAGATGTAAGGAATGAAGTAGGTAGCGGGATAGACATCTGGGTTAAATCTGTTGATTATCCTATTGTTGATAAATGGTACAAATTAAACGTAGAAGGTAAAAATTACCATACTGACCGTGGTGAAGGCTACGACTTTTATGACATGGGCAAATACCGAGGATGCGGAGGATTGGCTATTTGGCACGAAAACAAGCCATATGTTTCCGAAACTTACAGCAATTTTAAAATCATCAAAAATCAGGATGATGCAGTAGTTTTTGACGTACAATATGAACCATGGAAAGTCAACGGATTTGAAGTTTCGGAAAAGAAGCAAATAGAAATGGTAAAAGGAACCAACTTATTTAAAGTAACCAGTACTCTTTACAGCGATCATCAAGAAGATTTAAAAGTTGCAATTGGCTTAACAACTTTTGGTAATCCCAAACTGGATAAAAATGAAAATAAAGCATTTTTATCAAATTGGGAACAGATAGAAGAAGGTAATGGTCACCTCGGCTCAGCGGTAATTGTTGACCCGGGAAACGTTATCAAATTTGTAGCTGATGCTAATAATCACTATGTTTTGATAAAGGTAAAACCGAATCAACCATTTACATACTATGCTGGCGCAGGCTGGAGTAAAAGTAAATACTTTGACAAAAAAGAAGATTGGTCAAATTATATATATAAAGAAGCTAGCAAAGCAAATTTCAATAACTAATTTTTTATAAATCAGGTTTAACATGAATCTAACGAGTAAGCTATTAATTACACTTTCCATCCTATCATTATTTCATTGTAAGCCACAAATGGATCAATGGACCTTAATCAACCAAAACCAGCAAGCCACCATCTACCTACCCCCTGGCACCAGCGAGCCTATTCAGTTGGCAGTTCAAGACCTGGCGAGCGATGTGCAAAAAATTACCGGTCAGCAGCTGAAAATTGTCAACAATCTAAATGATGCTTCTCAAAATACTATCATCATTGTAAATTTGGCTTCGGATTCAAATTTGGAAACTTTACCAAATTTAAACCCGGACCTGGATTCCCTCAGTGGCCAGTGGGAGTCCTATGTGGTGACTCAGGCCAATAGCTACGAAAATATTGAAAACCCGCTGCTAATGGTAGGTAGTGATGAGCGTGGAACCATTTTTGCCATTTATCATTTCATTGAGAAATACCTGCAGGTAGATCCGTTTTATTATTGGACCGGCATGGAACCGGAGCCTCAAGAGGAACTGGTTTTCGATAACATTGAAATTATTGCCGATGAACCGGATTTTAAATACCGGGGCTGGTTCAACAATGATGAGGATCTTATCACAGAATTTTTCGCAAGCGCGGGACAACGAGACATCGATTACCGATATTATGGCCAGGTAGTGCATCCT
>JBPRGG010000164.1:0-56940 GCA_051418075.1 Candidatus Cyclobacteriaceae bacterium M3_2C_046
TGATCGCCATCTTTGCAGTATTTCATCAAAATTATTAAAAGCACCTGTTACATTGCCGATAAACCTCTTTTGCAAATTGATGATATCATTGCCCTGTGATCCCTGAACAATAACATTTAACTCAATATTTTTATAGCTAAACCGGTTGGTCATACCATAGATGAAGTCTGGATAAGGATTGCCTATGATGGTTCTGTCATCATTATTAATTACGTCATTACCATCTGCATCTTTAATTCGAAAATCTCCAGGTCTTTCATTGCCCCAACTTGGACCAGCGGCAATTTCATCTTCTGTTTGATAAATACCATCAAATTGGAACCCATAAAAACTTCCTAATGGTTCACCCACTCGCGTAATGTGTGTACCTGGACGGAAACCAGCACTAATGATTGGGTCGTCATTTTGACCTAATGCGAGTACTTCGTTACGGTTGGCCGAAAAGTTTAAAGCGGTAGTCCATTTAAAATCACCAACCAGATTGTTAGATTGCAACGCAAATTCAAATCCCCGGTTAGCAACCTCGCCAATATTCAATAAAGCAGTTTCAAAACCTGTAGCCTTAGCAATAGGAATATTTAAAAGCAGGCCAGCCGTGTTAGTATTGTAATATTCTGCAGTTAAGAATATTCTATCTTCAAAAAGGCCCAGGTCTACTCCCACATTTATTTGCTCTGATTTTTCCCAGGTAAGAGCGCTATTAGAAAATGTAGCTGGTGCAAGACCACTTACCAAATTGCCCAAACCGCTTCCAAAAACATAATTATCATTAGTCACTAAACCAATATGGCCATAATTACCAATGCTGAAATTACCGGTTTGGCCATAGCTGGCTTTAAATTTTAAGTCACTGATAGGGCCTACATTTTGAAAAAATGGTTCTTCCGTCACTCTCCAACCGGCAGAAACTGATGGGAATATACCCCACTTACTCCCGGCACCAAACCTTGATGAGCCGTCCCTACGCAAAGTTGCGGTTACCAGATATTTATCAGCGTAACTGTAATTTACTCTACCAATATATGATAACAACGACCATTCGGTGGTAAGAGCATTGCCATTGGTTATTTCTGTTGCACCGCTGAGGGTAGTTACCAGGTCATTGGGAAATCCATTACCTTCAGTTATGTTTAAACGGAAATTGTCACGTTGGGCAGTATAGCCCAGCAGAGCACTTAGGTTGTGCTTACCAAATGTTTTGTTATAATTCAAAGTGTATTCTGCCAGCCAGTTGATGCCGGTAGCTGAGCGGGCAAAACCAGCGGCCTGAGCAGTTCTTCTGTCAATAGCTGCAAATTCATTGCTCACGTATCGCTGTTCTTGCTCTCCCACGTAATCAATACCCAACATGGCTTTAAACTTAAGCTCATCAGTGATGGCAAATTCAGCGAAAATGTTACTCAATAGATTATATCTTTCCAGTGTGTGATCAATTTCTCTAGCCCTTGCCACTGGGTTGGCAATGAAAGGTATATTATAACCAGGAATATCTGTATTCCGATAGCTACCATCTTCATTGTATATAGGTTCGGTGGGCAACATACCCAAAGCAGCAGTGACAATTGCTTCGGTAAAAGGGCCATCACTATCTACTAAATCATTTCTGGTAAAAGATGGAATAATGCTTAATCCTACTTTTAGCTTTTCAGAAGCCTGACTTTCTACATTGGCCATAAATGAATAACGCTCGAACCCAGACTCAATAATTAAACCTTCCTGGGAAAAATAACCACCTGAAAGTCGATATCGCGTGTTCTTATTTCCCCCTGATGCACCTAACTGAAAATTGTTCATTCTGCCATTTTGAAAAATCGCATCCTGCCAGTCGGTTCCTTCGCCCCAATCAGCAGGATTTCTAAATTGAGGGGGTACAATGTTGGCACCTCCACTTCTGCTATCCATTGGGTCAGAAGCCGAATGGTTTACAGGGTCAATATCAACCCAGGCATTGTTCCTTGCTTCATTAGTCAATTCCACAAATTCCCTGGCATTAAGCAACCCAATTTTGTTAGCGGGTTCCTGCACACCAGTAAAAAAATCAAAGTTAAATACGGCTTTACCTTCTGCCCCTTTCTTGGTCGTAATTAAAACCACACCATTGGAACCTCGTGAACCATAGATGGCAGCAGCAGCAGCATCTTTCAGTATCTCAATACTTTCGATATCGTTTGGGTTCAGCTGAGATAATGGACTCACGTTATTATTAAAGTTCCTGTCCACCGGAAATCCATCAATTACGTACAAAGGCTCAGTATCGGCAGAAATAGAACCTACCCCCCGCACCCTGATGCTCACGCCACCACCAGGTGCCCCGGATGTTTGCTGCACTTGTACACCCGCTACCTGACCGGCTAATGCCTGGTCTACACTGGCTACCGGCAAATCCTGTAGGTCTTCAGACTTTACAGAAGCTACCGAACCGGTAATGTCCCGACGTTGTTGTGTTCCATATCCCACCACCACTAATTCCTGTAGTTGCTGGATATCCTGAGCCATCACCAAATCAATGGTAGAGCGATTACCCACTTCTACTTCTTCCGGAGTATACCCTACAGAACTAAACAACAAAGTAGCTCCTTCAGAAACTTCCAGTGAATAATTACCCTGAACATCAGAGACCGTTCCATTCGTGGTACCCTTTTCTACCACGTTCACACCGGGCAATCCTTCATTATCTTCCATGGAGGTGACCTTGCCGGAGATGGTGCGGGTCTGGATGATGATCTCGAGCTTCTTTTCGTTGAGATTTTTCGCTGTGATTTTTTTCACACTGATAAAACCATTCTCCTGTCGAAATGATAAATTGAACTCTTCTGAAATTCGCATTAACAGGTCTGCAACTGAGGTTTTGGTTCTCCTGACATTCATTTTGGCAGATTGGCTGATATCACTTCTAAAGTAAACGAATTCATAATTCGTCATAGCTTCTATTTTATTAAAGACTTCTTCAACCGTTGCATTGGACAATTCAATCTCCACGATTGCATCTTTTACGCTCTTAATTTCCTGGCTATGGACTTCACTGGCCATAGCTATATTCAGAGTGACACCTGCTAAAACAATTCCGATCAGTGAATAAAATGACCCCATTAGCAATAGTAGTAATAACTTTTTTTTCATAATTTTACAATTTACGTTACATAATTATTATTTGGCAAAGCCTTGCCAATACCAATTGCCGGCAATTACCAGTTGCCGGTTTTTTATTTTTCAGTCCATAAGGTTAAGTTTTTCTCATCCAATTCATATTTAATATTTTTAGAGTAGCTTATATGATTTAAAATTTCCTTCAAATAAGTATTACTGTAGCGGGCATTGAAATCCCAATTAGCAGGTTTCGTACCAATTACCTCTACATTCACCCCATACCATCTTTCTATCTTTCGAACAAATTCATCAAAATCGTCATTTTCAAATAACAATATTCCATTTTTCCAGGCCATTACATTTTCCTGGTTGAACTGAAATACATTGCCATGATCAGAATCAAGGTAGCTAACTGCATAACCCGGCTTTAATACAATGGAACTATCATTATTATAGCTAATATTATTTACCTTTACGATTCCGGTCAATAAAGAAACCTGAACTGATGAACTATCATAAGCGGAAACATTAAAACTAGTACCAAGGGCGGTGGTACTGATTTTTCCAGAGAGTACAGTAAATGGGCGGAGTGTATCTTTGGCTACATCAAAGAAAGCTTCACCACTCAATTTTACAAGTCTGACTGAATCATCAAACCTTTCCGGAAATGTCAATATGCTACCGGAGTTCAACCAAACTTTTGAGCCATCCGGTAGCATAATTTGAGACTTTTGACCATGGGGGTTCTGTTTAATAACTTCGGCTATGGTGGCTACCTGTTCGTTGCTGGTTCTAAAAGCAACTTCATCGATAAATACTACTGAAGCCGCAATGATGATAAGCAGTATAGCAGCAGCACTTTGTAAATAGCTAACCTTGAATTTATATGTTGACTCCTGATTTTTTTGAACCTTTTGCCATATAGACCTGGCGATTTCTTCTTCATTATGATTTTGCGAAGATCTTTTTTCAGATTCCTGATTCCATGCAAATTCAAGGTTTTTAAGAATTTCCTTGTTTCCGTCAGATTCACTTAACCAAGCGTGCAAATAAGCTCGTTCCTGTTCGCTTATCTGGCCACTCAGATAATGACTAATGACTTTGTCGATATTGTAATGGGACCTTTCCACAGAGAATTTTCACTAAAGACTTCAGCAAACGAAAAACTCCCTATTCGAACTTAAAAAAAATTGATGAAATTTAATTTAGCAAAAGCAGAAGAGGTAAAAACTACAACTTAAAGAATGACAAGAGCCATCAAAATCACCATTTGCGCAATTTTCATGATGACCTTTTTATTTTGATGATTCAGGTAGGCAGCTACTTTTTTTCTAAGCTCAGCAATGGCTGAGGCTAGCTGATTATCTACAGTTTTTGTAGAAACACCCAGTAATTCCGCCACTTCCTTATATGAAAGGCCATCATCTTTGATCATTTGAAAAACCAGTTTCCTCCTGGGGGGTAGATTATCAATGCTCTGATCAATAACCTCTTGCAATTCCTGGGCAATTACACTTCCTTCCGGGTTGGCATTTCCAGTGGATAAATTGTCATTAAAAAATTCTAATGAGTTTATTGGTCTTAATTTGTGCTTTTTTAGATAGGTAAGGCTTTGATTTTTACAGGACAAAAAGAGGTAAGCGGAGACATTCTCAATTTTAAGCAATTTATGCTTTTGTTTCAAAAGCTTATAAAAAACATCAGAAACCACTTCTTGTGCAAGCACTTCATCTTTGAGGAAAATCATTGAATAATCAATTAACCGGGAATAGTAGCATTTAAAAAATGACGTAAAAGCAACTTCATCATTATTCTCGACAAATAACCTGATCAGCGTTTTGATATCATCAGAATTGCTCTTCATTATTTAATTCCTAAAAATTAAGATCTAAAGGTAAAAATAAAAATTGATTATTTCAAAACAAGAGATAAATGAGGGGTGGATATTGCTAATTTAAAAAGAAGGGAACCCTATAACTTACAGATGACTGATGAGAAAACTGAAGGCCGAATGACAGGACTGTGGCTTGTATTGCCGGTACCGATTATTGTGTGCGGCAAGCAATTGGTAAGAAAGACTTATCAAGTTTGATAAACTACGGATGATTGATAACCTGACGAAGGCCAATTGCTTTTCGCCAATTGCTGAACTGTTGATATCCAGCCCCTCCCAGCGATTTATTTTCTCAGGAAAACGTTGTACCACCGGCAATTAGTTAGTAATTGCCTCCTGTAAATTAGGCCAGGAGGTGGTACTTGTATTATTGGGGAGAGGGTACTTGTATAACCAGTGAGGAGTACTTATATATAAGTGGGGCATGTCGAATTCGGAACTCGGCAGTCCATCCTTTGAAGTGGGTGAGGGGAGGTGGATTAATAGTAAAGGTTTAAGTATTTTTTTTGCTGAGACACTTCTCACTTTTTTGTTTTTTTATAGAATAGTGGAAAAAACCACTCCTATTTATAAACTTGTAAGCTTTAAGGTTTCTGTTTTTAAATCTCTGGCTGTAGCTTTTAAATAAATGGATCCTTTATCAAAGGTACTTTGTAATACAATCATACATTTGCCATTGAAGGCCTTCCGCTGATATGCTTTTACCGGTGAAAAATCAAGAATGTCACCATTTTCCACCCCGAGATTCCTGGCCGGACCAGTAATTTCAAACCGGATCAATTGATTGGCTTCAGGCACCAGATTACCACTGGCATCGGTAACATTTACTTCCACCCGGATCACATCCCGATTATTGGCCTGCATAGAAACTTTATGGGGTAAAAGCGCTATTTTGGCTGCTTTTCTGGCAGTGTAAACACTTTTTTCTACCCCGAAGCCAGTTTCATCACTGGCCACAACTTTAAGGCTGCCCGGCTGGTAAGGTACCAGCCAGACAAGCTGTAAGTCATCAGTCATCACTTTTTCACCTAATGATTGCCCGTTGAGGAATAATTCTGCTTTGGGAAGATTGGTGTATACCACCACCGGAATTTCCACACCTTCCTTTCCCGGATGTGTCCAATGCGGCAGCAGGTGCACCATCGGCTTATCAGTCCAAAGGCTCTGATAAAGGTAATAGTGGTCTTTGGGAAAGCCGGCCAGATCAATGATGCCAAAGTTAGCAGTTCGTGCAGGTTGTATGGTAGCTTCTCCCAGGTAATCAAATCCAGTCCAGCGAAAACTGCCCATAAAATAATCATTGGCCCGGATCATTTTTTCTGTATCCCTCACCCCCATACGTACAATGGCATTATCATAAGAGGACTGATAAGCATAGGGAATACTGTCAAAAACTTCAGTTTTGGTCAGATCAGGTATTTTATGAACTTTTGGCTGGAAGGGTTCCCAGGCGCTCCCCAGTTCCCAGATAGCAGGGAAGTCACGTTTGCGGTATTTGGTCAGTGATTGGTAAACACCACGGGTTTGCAAAGTATGAGTAATTTCAGTGCCCACTATGGGCTTTTGCGGATTTTTGCCATGAAATCCTGCCATATAGCCTTTCTCTTCACCATGACCATTGAACCCAGCTACATCAACATAAGGCCCCATGTATCCACGGGCCTGGGTGATCGGGCGCGTAGTGTCATACTGATGTACAAAATCAACCAGTTTTTTTTGAGTGGAATCTGTATACCCATGTACTTCATTACCAACGCTCCACATCACGATGGAAGGATGATTTCGGTCTCTCTTCAGGAAATCCTGCAGGTCCTTTTGCCACCATTCATTAAAATAATTTCCATAATCATATTCCGCTTTGGGCTCTTCCCAGCCATCGAAAGGTTCATCCATCACCATCAAACCCAGTGTATCACAAATAGCATACAATTCCGGAGCTGCCGGATTATGGGCAGTACGTATTGCATTGGATCCCATTTCTTTCAGTAGCTTTAGGCGGTAATAAAGAACTTCATCCGGAACCGCTGAGCCCACCGCCCCCGCATCATGGTGATTGCAGAGCCCTTTTAACTTGAGGGTTTCTCCATTCAACTGAAAACCACGTTGCGCCGATACCGAAACGGTGCGTATACCAAAGGTGGTTACATTCCGGTCGACCAGTTGCTTATCTCTGATGATCCGGCTTTCCAATTGGTAAACCTTAGGCTGGTCTGGGCTCCAGAGGTCTGGGTTATTCAGACTAAATTGGAGTTGAACCGGATGATTGGACTTACCTGGTAACGTTATCTCCGCCTGCTGGCTGGCCACTGGCTGGCCCTGATTATTTAAGACCAGGTTCTCCAAAGTCACCATCCTGGCATTTTCAGTATCATTGTTAATAGTAATTTCAGCCATGATCGTTGCCTTTTCCCGGCTTACCTGGGGCGTTGTAACCTGCGTACCCCAATTGGCAATATGAATTGGATTGGTAACCCTCAACCAGACATGCCGGTAAATGCCCGACCCGGTATACCAGCGACTACTGGGAATTTTTTGGTTATCAGCTCTTACAGCAATTATATTCTCACCCTCTTGCAGGTAAGGGGTCAGATCGTAATAAAAGCTGATGTAGCCATAGGGCCGGTGCCCCAGGTGATGGCCATTGATCCAGACATCGCTGTTCATATAAATCCCATCGAAGCGGATGTAGACCTTTTTATTTTCCCATCCGGGCTGCCAGGTAATGGATTTACGGTACCACCCTATGCCCCCTTTGGTGTAACCGGCCTGCCAGCCCCCTTCATGATTGACATCAAAACCCTGTTCAATGCTGAAATCGTGGGGCAGATCAAGTTTTCTCCATTGGCTGTGATCATAATCCGCAGTTTGGGCATTTTCTATATTTCCTAAATGAAAATACCAGTCAAAATCTATATTCTGTTCGGCAAAATCCCTGATAGTCATTTCCTGAGTCTGCTGGCAGGCAACCAGAATGAACAAGGCGATCAGGCAGAGGTATTTTTGTAAAGAAACCATGCGTTATTGATGTTGATTTATATCCCTGAATTGCTTAGCCAGACCCTGAAAACCTATTTCAGTACCATTCAGCATTTCCTGGTATAGATCAGGATGTTCCGACTTCACCCATTCAAGTACATCCACAGATTCCGGGTGTTCAAAATTGAAATCATCTTTATCCGTATCAGGCAAATGCTTTTCCCATGCGATTAACTTTTCACGCAGCTGATTTTTAATGGACAGATAATCCTGATTTAAGGCCAGATTATTCAATTCATGAGGATCATTATTCAGATCATAAAGCTCTTCGGCAGGCTTGTGCGGAGCAAAAAAGAATTGCTGTGGTCCTGATAATTGATTATTTTGATGGAGGGAGCGCATCACATGCACAGCGGGGCGGTAGAACTCCAGGTAGGCCTGGTGCGCATCAAAAGGCACCTCCGGTTTGCCATTTTGGATATACTTGTATTCCGGAGTAGCTATGGCCCTTGATTTTTCCATTATTTCATCCCATAAATCCCGGGCAGCAATAACCTGGTCCCGCTGAAAATCAGGAGATAGAATTGACCGGCTTTCCATATAATCTGGCAGCGATATTCCGGCTAACTCAAGTATGGTAGCTGAAATATCAGTAACCGACACCAGGTCTTGCCTTACCTGCCCGGGTTTTAATCCAGCCGGCCAACGTATGATCAGTGGAATATGCAAGCCCGGGTCATGCAGATACCCTTTGCCCCGAATGTTACAGCGCCCATTGTCGCCAATGAAGATGACTACCGTATTTTCTGCCAGTCCTTTTTCTTCCAGTTCCTGCATGAGCATACCCACTTCTGCATCCATATATTCGATCTGATCCAGGTAACGGGCCCAGTCTTCTCTGATTAACGGGTGATCGGCCATATATGGGGGTAATTCCACAGAATCGGGATGGACCGCATCTTTTGACAAACTGCTGATTTCCTTCCACCAGTCTCCCCGATGGGTAACCTTTAGCTGTATTTGGGCAAAAAACGGTTGATCCTGGTCAGAGATGGTATCCAGTTTATCGAAAAGTCCAAAATTTTCTCTTCCATCGTATGGACCAACTGCCTGGTGTTTAAAATTGCAATCGATCTTTCGTCCTTTATCAAAAACGCTATGGTGACCCAGGATGCAGGTATATCCTGCCTCACGTAACCAATAGGTAATTGGTTTGTAAGGCTCCGGCAAAGGAATATTGCGGTTACTGCGGTGGTGCTGGGCATTGATCAGATTTTGGTGCACACCAACCATCATGGCCGATCGGTTAGGTGAACATATGGAATTGGTACCATAGCATTGGCTAAATATGGCCCCTTCCTCAGCCAACCGGTTCAGGTTGGGCGTTTGCACTCCTTTCATTCCATAACATTCCAGGTCCAGGCTGATATCTTCAGCCATCAGCCAGATGACGTTGGGAGAAACCACCGATTCTGCCTTTTTCTCACAGCTAATGCTTAGCAGTAGAATAGCTATAAGCCCGACTATTGTTTTCATATCCTGATCATTTAAATTATCTTTACCACCCGGTCACCCACAAACAAATACCTACTCATAATTCAGCCTTTTTCAATCCTTGTTCGGCATTACCCTCTGTTTTGCCCAACCAATGGATTCGGCTGGCATGATTTTCTGTAAATGATGTTCATCCATCCACACATCCTATGGTGTTGTACTCTACCACAATTAAAAATGTTAAAAATGCATAAATTATTGCTTTAATCCACTGATATTTCAGGATTTTCCTGGATTTACTCTCTAATTTCCCGCCTCCATTTTAAATCGTTCACCCGTCTTTTTAAATATCTGCTACCGCTAACCGTATATGATACATTGCAATAATCTACCATCATTTAAATAGGTTGAATTAGGATACCAATATAAAGCTTTTCTATAATATTTTTTCGGGACAAGAAAAGTAGTGCTTTTACACCTGATCGATTAATAGGCATCCTGGAATGGTATTGATCAATATAACTTACAAGGAAAAGTTATATGGCTGCGAAGAATTTGCTTATGACTTAATTTTGTAATAAATATAATCAAGGGAAAGATTAATTCATTTTTAATACAATATTACCATCTGAAAGATTCTTCTTTAGTATTAACTTCGCAAACATTAATTTGTACATCAGATAACATAATTCATATACCTATGGAACAAGAGAAACCGAAAAGGATTGACCGTTATCTTACTGTAATTGAAAAAATCGGGAATGCCTTGCCCCATCCGGCCACCCTTTTCCTGATTTTTGCCATCCTGGTATTGATCCTTTCCTGGGTCACCAGCCAATTGGATATCTCAGCTGTAATGCCCGCCTTGCCCGGAAAGGAGCCTGAAACCATCCGTCCAGTTAATCTCTTGAGCGAAGAAGGTCTGCACCGCATCCTCACTGAAATGGTAGATAATTTTACGGGATTCGCTCCTTTAGGTGTAGTATTGGTGGCCATGTTGGGTATTGGTGTGGCCGAAAGCAGCGGTTTGATAGGAACTGTGTTACGATTGCTGGTGCTGTCAGCACCCAAGAAATTATTGACTTTTACGATTGTCTTTGCCGGTATTTTATCCAATACAGCCAGTGAGGTAGGTTATGTGCTGCTGATCCCGCTGGCTGCTATCATATTTCTATCCGTGGGCAGACATCCTATTGCCGGCATGGCTGCTGCATTTGCAGGTGTTTCCGGAGGGTATAGTGCTAACTTGCTGTTAGGCACTATCGATCCATTATTGGCCGGACTGTCGCAGGAAGCAGCAGCTATTCTTTCTCCCGGTTACCCTGTAAATGCGGCAGCCAATTATTATTTTATGTTTGTTTCCACCTTTTTTATTGCCATAGCAGGTACATGGGTAACCGAAAGACTGGTAGCTCCAAGGTTGGGCGAATATACCGGAGATGCCAAAAAAGAATCAGTGGGAACATTATCCCCTGAAGAAAAACGGGGGCTGCGGTTTGCTACTGTAGCTTTAGTAGTGATAACAGGTCTCTTGTTATGGGGAACGGTACCTGAAAATGGATTCCTGCGGGATCCTGATACAGGAAGCCTGCTCCATTCTCCGTTTATGGATGGGATCATCAGCATCATCTTTTTAGTCGCCGCCATTTGCGGTATCGCCTATGGCATTGGTGCAGGCAAAATAAAGAACGATACCGATGTGATGAATGGCATGGGAAAAGCAATGGAAACATTGGGCATATACATTGTGCTGGTGTTTTTCGCAGCACAATTTGTGGAATATTTTACCTGGACCAACCTGGGTCTGATCTTTGCTATAAAAGGTGCTGATCTACTATCGGCATCCGGCTTAGGAAAAATCCCCTTGATGCTGAGTTTTATCGTGCTTACCGCTTTAATCAATCTTTTCATGGGAAGTTCCTCAGCCAAATGGACCATTATGGCGCCTGTGTTCATCCCCATGTTCATGCTGGTAGGTATTTCTCCTGAATTGACACAGGTGGTTTACCGGATTGGTGACAGTGCCACTAATATCATCTCGCCAATGATGTCTTATTTTGCCCTGATCGTAGCCTTTATGCAACGGTATGAACCCAAAGCAGGTATTGGCACCATTATCGCCACCATGCTCCCCTACTCAGTTGTGTTTTTAATCATATGGTCCATCCTGCTGATCATATGGATTGTGTTTGGCATTCCACTCGGTCCCGATGCTCCCATAGAGTATACTCCGGAAGGCATATCGTGGTTTACTGAAAAAATGCAATTGTGGGTATGATGGTTAAACCGACCAAGGACAGTTGAGGTCCGGATGGTCTTTATTCCAGATTAAACAGGAACTTAAACCTTTTGATTTTAAAATAATGTGATCAGAAATCCTCCCTTTCCAGGTAATACAAATGGCCATCCTCCGCTCCCACCAATAAATCAGGTAAAGCGTCTCCATCCCAGTTTACCATTGTCGGCGAAGTGGTATGGCCGGCTAATAACTGATCACTCACATTCCCCTGATGTTCAAATTGCACCTTTCCCTTCAAAGTGCCCTGATTCAGAAAAAGGGATACATTAACACTGTTCACCAGCAGGTCCAGATCACCATCCTGGTCCCAATCAGTGAAGGTAAATTTACGACGTCCACTGCCTCCGGCTTCCCGGTTGTTGAGTTTTAATGATCCGCTGGTGGAGTCGATGACTTCATTCTTGTTGCCAAAAACAGCACCATTAATTCCTTCAAAAATTCGTTGGCCGGGTTTCAATTGCAGGGATCCATTTGATTTATACCGTTCAAAGAAGCAAAGAAAACCTTCATGATCCAGCATCACCAGATCCATAAGCCCGTCCTGGTTCCAATCGATGGCGTATGGAGTGGTTCTCCATTGAGTAACCAACTGATTTTCAGAAGGCTCCCACCAGTTCCAGGCTGGTTTGGCCGGCTTACCATTGTATGCTACGGTAATTGGTTGTGGAGGTGACAATTTGGGTTTTCCTTTATCACCGATATTCCGGCACCATGCTACTTTTCCCCAGATCGAATTAAAAATGATGTCATTTAAACCATCCCCATCCCAATCGGCCACAGACAAAGTGGTATATCCCCATTTTTGTTCGGCCGGTCCCTGAATTGAACCTTTGGGACCAGCCATGATCCTGAAAGCTTGCCCTCCTACTTCCAGGTACCTGGGTTTATCCCAGACAGGAGGATTTCCCCCCTGGTTTTCTATAAAACCAATATAACCGGCGGTATTGCCGGCTATCAGGTCCTGATCACCATCTTCATCCCAATCCACCGCAAAAGGAGTAATCAGCGCACCAAATTTTACCTGGTCGGCTTGTTGCTGAAAATAAACCGGATCCTTAAAAACTGGTAAACCATCCTTTACCTGACCTGTATGCTCAACCAATGCCACCCTTCCATCCTCATCCCCCACCACCAGGTCAATATCTCCATCGCCATCCCAATCAACCGCAGAAGGTATGATCATTTCCAGGTCCATCCTGATGATGCCCTTCTGATTAGACAGAAACCGGCCTTGGGCAAAAACAGGCTTTTCCCGGGAGCCTTTATTTTCAAAATAGGTAAAACGGTCTAAAAATTCCCCACAGATCAGATCCAGGTCACCGTCACTGTCAAAATCTTCCAGATTGGGTGTAGGAGCACCATAAACATCTATGGGAAAGCCTTCGGCCATTAATTTCCCCTGGCTCCTGTAAATCCCATTTTCATTTTCTACCAGGAACACATATCCGTGCAAAGGTCCGTTGGTCCAGTTTCCCTGGGCATCAAAGGCATTATCCCAGCCATATTCCCCCCATTCATCTATGCCCACAAGGAGATCCAGATCACCGTCATTTTCATAATCCACATATTTCCATTGACTAAACCTTATTTTTTCGAATCCAGCTTCCAATTCATCTTTCAAATACAGATCAACCGGGTTTTCCAGGGCAGAATTCAAAAAATCTGAATATTCTATCCCCCGGCCCAATACCCGGGGATCACCATTCACCAGTGACACCTGCAAATGCTTCTCACCCCGACCAATTCTTTGAGCGGGCAGAAAAACAGGCAATTTTTCCTGACCCTGGGAAGGATTCTCAAAAAAATATAAACCATTGTAGGGTTTATCCGGACAAGCCACCACCAGGTCAAGGTCACCGTCCAGGTCAAAATCCATAGGCAATGGCCAGGCCCATAGTCCTACCCCCAGATCTACGGTAAGGCCTGGATTATTGTATTTAACCGATTGAAAATCACCAACTGGTAGCGCTGTAGTATGGATTGGCTTTTCTGAAGAGCTACAACCCGAAATCATATGGATGATGGTGCTGAATAAGATCGCCTTAAACATTTTCATATCATTGCGTTAGTTTCGATAAAATTTTAATCTTTATGAACTTGTATAAACCATACAGGACTTCCCTGATCTACAGCACTTCATCATTATCTGCCACATACATCCGGGTACTTTTGGTATAGGTTCCTCCGGCCGGACTCTCATATTCCAGATCAATATAAAATGCCTTATACCCTTTTGTGGGATAAGTAATGGTATAATTGATATTTTCTTCGTTCTTCGTCTCCAGATCCTTACTACTCCAGGCTTCATCCCTGAAATCACGATCTTCCGAATCAGCGCTCCAGAAATAGGCATTGACCAATTCATCCGGAGAAGCTTCAACCGATAAAGTGGCTGATTCAGTTTCAGCAGCAATGGAATATTCACATTTTGGGTAAGGCTGGTCATCCAGGGTTCTGGCCCAAAATCCATTTAATGCCTTGAGTGCCTGTTCACCCCCACCCAGATCGTGCCCGGCATTGGGTACATAATGGATATAATTTTCTCCCGGGATCTGATTGATATAATGCTTTATAGCATCTACCGGCCAGTATTCGTCATTGGTACCAATAAATATCATCTTGGGCATGGTCAGTGCTTCCCGGTAAGAATAAGGGTCCACCATCCTGGTGATGGCTTCCCCAGAAGGAGTATTGGCCGATTGAGGAATTTCCAGTTGGGTATAATCCTGGATCTGGACACTGTAATCATTCCAGGCTTCAACGTGATAGTCCAGGCTCACCGGCATATTCAGCACATCAATCACCATGGGACCGATTGCCTCCACCCGGGGATCACTGGCTGCTGTTAACCAGGTAGTCCACCCTCGTTTAGAAGCTCCACATACTGTGAACTGGCTGGTCTCTGATGCCAGGTATTCCTGGGAGAATTCCTGGATCGCATCCATGGCTTTAATAGCGCTTTTTACCATGGGGAATAAAAGAGGCCAGGTATAATCGCCATCATTTTTGAAGTTATGCAAAGTAAAGGAAATTAATTCATCTTCAGTAAGATCATCATATAATGGCTGATTAGGAGTTTGCCTGAGAATTGCTACTGCAGCCTGGTTGGCTAAGGCCAGGTTGGCAAAACCTTTGGCACTGTCATCATTTTTACGCCAGTTGGGCAACCCATTTTTGATACTGCCCCCCGTGATGTAGAGCAGGGCATCCTGATGAGCTAGCTGCTGAGGCACCATAACCGTCAGTTGGTGGGTCCAGACATGTTCACGCCAGGTTTGAGAGGTAAGTAAGATCTCGTATGCGGTCAATCCGCCCATTTCATACTCCTCTTGAACTTCCCATTCAAATGTATTGTCCTGGTTGTCAAGATAGGATTGCAGGGCAGTTTCCGGAGTAACAGGTTCTTCTGTTTGCTGGTTGTTTTCATTGGCAGTGCAAGCAAAGAAAAAGGTAAATACAACAATCAAAAATACTTTATGCATCATCTATTTGGCTGTTTTTATTTGACAAAGGTTAGATTTCATTTATCTATAATAAATCTGGCTACTTTTCCTTTATTTTACAAGAAAAACCATTGAATTTTGAAGGTGTAAAATTAAACTATAGGCTAGTTTTTTGGCTCCTGAATAACACCTAAATACCGCCCCATCCAGTAAGGAAACAACCAGATATCTCCGGCACTATGCTCTGATCGCCCATTATTTCTCACCTGATCCAAGGTAAACATATTGCTGTTGTGCCGCTGTATAGGTCTTTCATCAGGAGGCAGTACCTGGCGGATGGTCTGATTACGGAAATTGGGTTGCATAAACTCAAGATCTTTGCGGTGGCTGTTTTTAATGTCCCAGTCAATCAAATCCAGAGGATGTTCTTTTAAGTACCAGATAGCTTCATCAAGATCAAATTCATCCACGCCAGTCATGGCAGTCATAATATTCCACAGACCCTCCCTTTCCGGCCGCTCCATTTGCCAGTGATCCAGGATGGCCTGTTTATACAGTGATTTTAAAGAATCATTAAATGCATAATGATACAAGCCCCAATAACCCAAAAAATACATTTCATCGTCCGAATGATTCCAGCCGGAGCTTAAGTCTCTGCTTAATGCATCCGCCTCAGCCGGAGCCCGGCCAATTTCTTCCATGGGACGCATCAGATTTTCCAGATAACCATGATCACGCATCAGTTCAAAAGCCTTTTCCCTGTATTTTTCCTTGCCAGTAAAGTGATAGGCGGTTTGAAGCATGGAAATGATATTGGACGAGTTCAATTTACGGTCTCCTACCATGACTGGTCTGGCATTGACATATTCCGGATTCCACCTGCCCCAGGTGGTGGGTTCTCCATTGTAATCTACCAGGTACAGATCATTATCCAGGATATGCCCCATCAGGGTATCGATCAGCTGAATGGCTTTACCTTTAAATTCAGGATCATCGATCAGATCTGCCATCACTGCGAATACAAACATGTGACCGATGGCCTCATCGCTACTGGTGGTGGCTTTCCAGTCCCACTTGGGATCCGCGGCATGCTGCCAGCGTTCCGGATCAGCCAATTCAGGAATATAGCCGCTTCTTTCAAAAGATCTGGAGGGAAATCCCGGCACCGGATTAATATCATAAAGTCGTTCCATAGCTTGCAGCGACTCCCGGCAATTTTGCTGGGCTTCAGGCGATTCGGTTACAGCATACCTGAAAATCTGGCTGGCCAGATACATGCATGTCCATAGGCCATCATTATCGGAATCTTTTAACTGACCGGTATATACATTACCTTTTTCCATGTCTCCCAGGCTGGCATTGAATCCATACCGGATATGGCGTTGACGAACCTGTTTATCAAAAAATTCAGCTTTTTCTGCCAGGGTCATCTTTTGGAACATGATCTGACCTAAACCAGCATCAGTCAGAATAAGCACCGACCTTTCCGGTCCAGGGGCTATATCTAATACCTGGTTACCCGGCAGCCAGCGTTCGCCAAAATAATAGTTAAAGCTGCCATCTTGATTAAGCTTAAAAGCACCCTGGGCAGAACCAAACCATAATTCATCCTCAATTAATTCCATGGCTGTAATTTCCGGGCTGGGAACCTTGACCTGCAGGTCACCAGGTTGACCGGAACTTTTATCCACCCGAAAATATCCATTCCCGGTACCAATCACCAATTCCTCATCTGCTACAACAAATGTGGTTAATTCGGCTCCCGTATAAACCTGATCTAATTCCTGTTGATCCGGGTCAAATTGATAAATAGAATTATCCATCAATATCCAGAAGCTACCAATGGCTTCATCATATTCGATATCCAGGATCCTGCCTTCCCTGATGGCTTCATCCCGGTATTCCTGATTTTCTGATCCATATCTTAAGATGCTACCATCTGAAATCAGAAAATCAAAGTTTTGCCCCAGGCTAAATACCCGGGCGTTTTCAAGATAATGGGGTATCAGTTTACTACCAGCCAAGGCATTACTAAATATGGCTTCATCATCTGCATAAAAAAACTGTTCCTGAAAAATGGTCAGATCAAGGATGTTTTTATCTCTCAAAGGTCTGTAGGAATGATCCGGAGTCAGCTGTCCCGGCTGGAGCATTTGGCCTTCAACCAAACCTAGCAGTCCCTGATCTGACAGTACCTTCACCACCCCATTCCGATCGGCAAAAACTTTAATTAATCGGGACTGGTCCTGAAGATAATACTTGATACTGAAATCCTGCCAATAGGGTTCATTATGGTAAACTGCTGATGAGGTCTGATTTACTGCAGCTGGCTGCTCTTTACAGGACAGATTTAAAATCAATAATAACCAGGAAATTAAGTATACATTTTTCATAGAAAATCGATGGGATATTTGGCAATTAGCAATTAAAATAGTTAATTTCAGACAAAAAGCCTATAAATCTATTAAATTTTGTGGTTCAATCCTGTATTTACGAGCTATTTGAAGCAATTTTAAATATATCACTTGATGGCCATTCAAACGTATAAAGCGCAGGATAAATGGTTACATCTGTTATTGCCGGCCCTGGCCATGATGTTAGCCTGGGGGTTTCGGGGGCATATTGGTGGTGGTCCATTTGGTGCCATGATACCGGGTGCTATGCTGGCATTGAGTCTGAGCTTACTATTAAGCTTACCTGCTTCAGCCTCTTCAGTAGTGCTTGTTTTTGGTGTATTTGGTATAGGTATGGGCGGTGAAATGACCTATGGACAAACTCTTGGCTTTTTAAGAGATCCTGATACCCTTTGGTGGGGAAGCCTGGCAACCACCCTCAAAGGATCAGTTTGGGGATTATTGGGAGGGGTCATTATTTCCCTGGGATTTGTATTTAAACGACTGCCGGCAAAAAAAATATTGATCGGGTTTGTAATCATGATGGCAGGCATGTTGGCTGGTTTTAAATTGATCAATGAACCCATGATCCTATATTTTTCTGATCCTGAGAATCCCAGATCAGAATCCTGGGCCGCTTTATTGTTTGGTGCTATAGCCTTGTTGGGTTATTTAAAGTTCATTTCAGGTAAGGAAGTATTTAAGATCATTTCCCGGTTTGCCTTGTTTGGATGGATAGGAGGGGCACTGGGATTCGGCCTGGGGAGTTTGTGGATTGCCCTGGGAAGTCAATTGCCGGATGTCATTTTTTCAAGCTGGTGGAAAGCTATGGAATTTAGCTTTGGCTTTTTATTGGGCGGTTTTCTGGCTTATGCCAGCTGGCTTGATCGCGATCAGATAAAGGCCATGGTGGCTCAGGACTGGAAAGATACAACCTTCAGGTTTATGCCACTGGGACATGAGTTGATTGGCATTATGATCTTAAGTCTTTTTATTTACCTGATATTACCCTACAGCCTGGAAACCTTTTCAGCCAGCCTTGATAATGCCGGATTTTTATCAACTGCCGTACAATCTTTCCTCAGGATTCTGATGAATTATGCCTTTTATGGATTCCTTTTGGTAGTGGCCCTGATTTATTTCCCCAAAATAGCCTGGCAGGCAGGGATCACTTTAACTTTTGCCCATGCTGCCTTAGACCAGGTGATGGATCATCTTACCCAAATTTCTTTTTTTTCACAGCTCTTTCTTATCATGACCGGAACCTTTATGGTGGCCTTGCTAACTGCCATCTATTCCCGTCGACCAAATGCCATACGCAACTTATTTTTGCTGCTGATCTGGTCTTGCCTGGCCATATCCATGATAAAGATCTTTTTCCATAGCGGCAACACGGAATTAAGTCAATTATCCTGGGAGAAAATGATTATTGGTCGCTTCTTTGTGGACCTGTTTTTTCTGCTATCATCCGTTATTATCTCCTGGTTATTGATAAGGAAAATTGATGGCCAACCTAAAAATAAATTTGAACCATTGTCAAAATCAGATTCATTCCAGATTGGGTCCTGAAGTTTTAGATCAGATGACAGCCTACAGCCCACAGCCGAGATGATTTACCTCTTATAAAGGATGAAAACCTAAAGAGTAGTGATTTATTTAATTTCATTAGCCCCGCATCGTTGAAAACCCGTAATAAAAACCGGATTAAATCCTATTTGTATTTTAATGGGATTGATGTAAGTCAATTTGATGGCAGTAAACATTGGTCCAATAAATTTTTATAGCAACTTGAAGAAGTCCAATTTGCCCGGGAGAGCGGCAAACTGGTTTTAACAGGATTTATAGATCATCAACGATATTTACGCCAGGAAGTACTGAAGTTTACTAAAGAAAAAAGAAAGTTATCACAACAAGAAAATATTGTAAAAATGTCTGATTATTAAAAACCATCCCTGGTGTTGGATTAATAACTGCAATGATATTTTTAATTGAAATAGGAGATGTTCTAGTTTAGAGATGTTAACCATTATTGTTCATATATTGGTTTTGTGCCATCCACTAAATCATCTGGTGAAAAAGTTAGAACTGGAAATAAAAATCAAAGATGAAAATTTCCATTCGAGGACCTAAGCCTGAAACATGACCTTTACAACTGCTCGATTTTCCATCAAACATCATCAGTCAGCACACTTTCACCACCTTCATTTCCCACAGCTTACCCAACTTTTCTAAAGTATTGGTCACATCCCCAATTCCTACTGCACAGTGATGTGCCGGACCATAGCTATTCCAGGCTTCTACAAAGTTCCTTGCCCCCAGGCTGAACCGGTACCGGCTGTTGGTATTACCTATTTCCAGAATGGGTCCTGGCACAGATTCTCCGGCGGCAGTGAGCAGCATCAGTTTTCCATCGGCTTGTTGCACCACCGAAAGCAATGTCACCGGCCCATGCTTGACTGACATTTCTACTGAAAGGCCCTGGCCCACCTTGCCATGATACACTTTCAGGGGCTTTACCTTCACCTTACCCTGTGCAATTTTTACATGTCCCGGCCCATCATGCCCCATCAACACTACATCCTTCTGATAGTCCATGGCATAATATTCTGTAAAGGAGCCCCCCACTCCAAGACTATCCAGAATTTTCATGGCCTGCACATTTTTCACCTCATATTCTCCCGCTACCGGAATACCCCGGGCAGTGAGGATAGAATTTCCCAGGATGATGCTGGCCACCGTTTTTTCGTTGTCAGTACCAGAACCTTTGTAGTAATAGGCCAGCGATCCCAATTGATGTTTTTCTACCAATTTATCCAAGGCCAGAGAAGTGCGGGCAGCATCCTGCAGGTCTGATTCTGCACAATCCGGCTGCACCTCAAATATTTCCCGGAAGTAATGTAACCGTTCAATAACGGCCTTTTCCCCAATTTCCATACGCAAACTGGTTAATTCATCCACTTCCAATAGTTCAATGTGGCCACCAAACTGAACCAGGTGCTGGGTAAGGTCGCTGTAAATATCCAACATACCACTGTAATAATGCCCCATCAATCCCAGCCGATTGTGAAACAAGGTATGCTTTATTTTGGCTGCAGCTATCCATTCCTTGATTTCGCGGCGGACCGAACCATTTTCATCTTTCAGCACCCCGGTCACCTGGTGGAAAGCTATACCAGCCCGGCCAAATACACTGGCCATTTCAGGTACGGGGCAGGGTGAACAATGGGACAGCCATTCGCCTGTCATTTGGGTGCGATCCTGAAGGGCATTGAAACGGGTATAGTTAATAGCCTGCTCTGGTGACAGGTTGAGAATGATCACCGGGACACCGGCCCGACTCACAACCGGCAGTACAGTAGAGGACAAAGCATAAGTGGTAACATGTAAAAATATCAGGTCAACATCCTGACAGCGGAATTGGTGGCCTGCCTGCAGGGCCTTTCCCGGGGTATCTATCAGACCCAGGTTCACCACTTCAACCCCTTGGGCAGCAATAAACTGTTCTACTGTCTGAAGGTATCCTTTCAGCCTGGTTTCCAAGCCCTCAAACTGGGGCCAGTAAGCATCCAATCCGATACCAAAAAGTCCGATTTTGAGTTGGTATGACATGAATAATCATTTTCTTTAATTCAGGCCTTCGGCTACTGAACCATCAGCCCGGTTCTGTAAAATATCAAAGTCATGGAATAAACCATAATCCAACATGTCATAAGCACTACCTGCAGGCATTTGGTCGGGACCGAAAAACCAACTCCAGGGCGTAACGATACCCCTGCGATTAACATTGTGATGCGGACCCAGCTGATTTTTCAGGGAACCCACCACTTCCACTGTAACAGATTGACTACCTGTCTGTAAATGATCAGTCAAATTAAATTCAAAAGGAGGCCAGCCAATGATCCCCACTTGTTGATCGTTTACCAGCACCCTGGCTACCGTACCGTGCCAATGGTTAAGCTTGATTTTGTACTGTGTATCGGTCTCCACTTCCAGGTTTTTCCGGTACTGCATACTTTGACTGTAAAAAGGCCATCCTTGATCTTTCCAGGATCCGATTTCCAATTCAGTGGGTGGATTAAGCAGGAATCCGGCAGCTTTAGACTGCAAATTAAAATCACCCAGCAGGTAAACAGGCTCAATTTCTGCATGAATATGCATGGGACTGATGGAAAGGGTCAACTGGTTAGGACCTGGTTCAACAAGGTCAGTTATATCAAAAACATCCCAGGAATGATCCAGCCATTGCTTATCCGGAACTGGTTGAATCGCTTCTCCATTAACCGATACCTGATAGATTTCCGACCATTCCACTACCGCATGCAGTTGCTCCGGTTGAAAATTCGGAGCTATTTCAAAATGATAGGTTGCAGTAAATCCACTGTTGATACCAAATTTTTCACCCATATCAACGATGTTGGTTTTATATTGAACCGCTACCGCCCAGGGATTATATCCGCTGCGTCCATATTGTTCCAGCCCATTGAGTTTGTAAGCCGAATCAGCTGCCATAGAGAAGTATATATTGTTAAATGTACTTCCCTGCACTTCCAGATCCAGGTAGTCAATAGTCAAACTATTGAGTGCAGTAGGTTTCACCTGGCTGGTTTCGGTAGTAACCACCTGCCAGCTTTCCCTATTTGCCGGAATATCTTTGGCTTCTGAGTTACCCTCTTCCGCTGCTATGAAAAACAATTTGCTTCCTGAAGCCGGTAAATCAAATTTAATGTTGACCTTGCCATTTTCAATCCTGGTGAAATGATCTTTTATTTCCCCAGTCAATGGATCAAGCGCTTTCACTGATTTTCCGCTAATTGCAAATTGAATGGTTTCGCTCTCTTCCCTATTAAAATTAGACCAGAATACCAGCTGACCGTCTTCCAGTTGCCGTCGCATGTGAAAAACTTTACCATTTATATTAAGAGGGTTATCTACCTGAAAATCAACTTCCTCCAAAGCAATTAATACCTCCGGCTGATCAAGAGAAGAAATTTCCACCCAATTTTCACTGGATCCGGCCAGAATTGCCATGTCTTCAGTGGCTACCCCATTCAGGAAAGTGGGCACTGAAAAGCTAAAAACCTTGCCTCCGTTTTTCACATATTGTTGCAAAAGCCTCCAGGTGGTATCATCAATATTTTCAAAATACGGCGGCAAAATCAGGTAATCGTAAGCACGTTCACCAACAATGAACTGTGACCCATTTACGCTGCCGTGATCCTTGATAATATTTTCCGCGCCCAGGTCGTATTCCAGCTGACGCTTTTCCATACCATCCACCAATTGACGAAAACCTTCTTCAATTTCATCCATTTTGGTTTGGGCTGCGGTGGGTGAGTAGTACATCCAGGCGGTAGTAGTGGGCTCCAGGATCAGGGTGTTATTGATTTGCTGTCCCCGGCTGAGCGCCAGAGAAAGCCGGGCAAAGTATTTGGCTAATATGCCATAGTCTTCCCAATAAGGAGCATGGGTTAAAAAGGACTGGGGGAAATCGCCTTTGCGCCGGCCTTTCAGGGTCATATAGCTCAGGTGCTGATTCAGGAAGTTCACACCCAAAGTGTACTCCCAATCTCCCAGCCTTTTCATATCCTGAAAAGTAAGTTCCCAACCGGCACCTCCATAGGTTTCGGATAATGTCCTTTCACGTCCTAGTTGATTGGCTACTGAACTTAGCTCTTTCACCGCCCTTACATTGCCAAACTGATCAGGTCGCAAATCGAAGGTATTGAAAAGCATATCTATACCTGGTATCTGATGCCAGGCGTACATGGCCATGTTGTCGCCACCGTGGTGGGGACTAGGCCAGCCGTGTTCCCAGTAGTGACCGGTCCATTTCAGGTTTTTGCTTTCCGTGTATTCATACCAGGGTTTGGACCAGCGATCAATGAAAAGTTCAAGCAATAAGCGGTAATAATGATAGCGTACTTTTTTATAATCCCCAACTTTGGCAAAAAGTGCAGGCAAGTGCATTTTCAGATCATAGCCCCATCGTTTTTCAAATTCCGGAAAAAGCACCGGGCTAAATTTCACTCCTTTTTCCGGCCCCCGGGGTGAAATGTTGGGTTCATCAGTAAAAACACCAGGTATGGATGTACCAAATGCTTTTCCCATGACTTCTTCATATCCGGCCATGGTCACTTCTATGAATTTTTCTGTAACCCCTGGAATCAGTAAGTCCACATAAGAAAAGCCCCCGTACCACCCGCTCATTTTTTCATTCAATACTTCAAAAGCAAAATATTGATCAGTAACTGTGGCAGGTAATTCTTCTATTTTTTCAAAAGCGTTACCAGATTGTCTGAGTACAATGAGGTAGTCCTGCATTCTATCCGGTTTAATTTCCTTACCTCTGCGTATCCCGATGGAACTGCCCTCGGTATAGGATTCCGGCATTTCGGCCTGTACATGTCCCCCTCCGAAACCGCTGGGAAATGAATTTTCATCATAGATCCAGATATTCATGCCCAATTCCTTACCTTTTTCCAGGGTATAGCGGGAAAGCTCAAACCATTCCTCCGACAGGTATTCGCTGATCAGGCCCGGGCGGGGGTGAATGAACACCTGCAGAATATTTTGTTTTTGAAAGGCCTCTAACTGGGTATCAATTTTTTCTTTGGTTACTACATCATTCCAAACCCATAAAGGCCCGGTACTGTAGGCTTTATCAGGATCATGAAAATGTTCCTGTAAATAGGTAAAGGAATGTTTGGGCCTTACACTATTTTCAATTTGTTGAGGCTGGCATTGCCAAAGGATTGTTATCACTGTCAATGCCAAAAAATAATTAAGTTTTTTCATAATATTCGGTTCAATATTGAAATTCTTCTTTAATTGCTCAGCTAATTTATCATGCTGAACAGCCTTTTATTTTTTTACAACTTGCTATAATCCTTTTGCAGCTCTGCCACCATCTTTGCAATATTTTCTGCTACTTTAAAATTCTAAGCACCCGGAGATTCAACAAAATCTCCGACCTTCATTTTCTGACCTAAAAATAAAGCTTATTATTGCATAAATAAATAAATTTATTGACCTTCGGATGTAGATTCTGACACTCATGCAAAGAAAAATTTTCAGAGAGTATTCCTCCATCAACCAGCCGCAAAACCATTGGGGTATACAGTTAAAAAACGCAGGCTACACTCAGGTATTGTCAGGAGAAAGCTATCCTGGTCAGGAGCATCCTAATGAATATTATTTTAGCTGGCAAAGAGGCCGGATATTACAGGAATACCAATTAATTCTGATCACACAGGGAAAGGGAGAATTTGAATCGGCTACAGCCAAAAGATGGAAAATAAAGCCTGGTTCTGTGATATTACTCTTTAAAAATGAGTGGCATCGCTACCGTCCTTACAAAGCGACCGGCTGGCAGGAATATTGGGTAGGCTTTGACGGTGACCTGGCAGAGTATATTTTTCAAAATTCAATGTTTAAGATTTCCCAACCTGTACTTTATATTGGTAACAATGAAATGATTACAAACCTGATGATTAAAATTTTTTCCCTGTTGGAGGCACAGCAACAGGGTAATGAAAAAATTGTTGCCAGTTATGTACCAGTAATGCTGGCAATGCTGGAAACCCTGATCCTACCTAAACCCGGAAAACTTGCCCAGGCAGAAAACATGGTAAAAAAATGCCAGATAAAAATCCTGGAAAATTTCGATAAGCCCATAGATATTAAGGAATTAGCCTGTGAAATGCAGGTAAGCTACTCCTGGTTGCGACGTAGATTTAAACAATACATTGGACTGGCACCTAATCAATACCTGCTAAAGCTACGGCTACAAAAAGCCAGGGATTTGTTGGTTTTAACCTCAAAGCCTGTCAAGACCATTTCCCTTGAATGTGGTTTTTTATCTCCTTATTATTTTTCCCGGTATTTTAAGGAAGATGGTGGTATATCGCCCAGTCAGTATCGGGAAAAAGTAAAGAATTAATGAGGACTGCCTCATGGTCGGAGAAAAAACAATTAGATAATGTCGTTATTCTTTGACTGGCGAGCGAGAGACGACAAACTGTCGTTTTATAATAAAATTGATGGTGAGCCAGGACAAAAGATGGGGAATGTAGTATGTCTTTCATATTGCAGTCAGCATACATAACTGGTGCTATCCCTCCAAACTATCACCTCAATCGTTCCAAAATCTCTTTGGCCTGATCCTGATATTCATTTGAATAACCAGCCAATTCCTCAAAAGCTTCTTGGGCGGCCTGAAGCTGTTCTGCTTTAACATAGGCCAAAGCCAGGTACCATTGGGATGGATTAGCTAAAAAACCTTCATTCCTTTGAGCTACCAACAATAAATTTTCTACCGCCTCATCCACCTGGTCTGTTTCCAGATAGCTCAACCCCAGGTAAAAAAGATGCTCATTTCCCACTGTTCCTTCATTTTTCAATTTTTCAAATAAATCAATTGCTTGCTCAAAATCACCTGATTCATATAATTTAAAAGGGTCCTGATTGAATTCTTCAGCACTTTCTCCGGAACGCTCCAGGGGTGAAACCAGGTTTAAATAGGGACGATAGTATGTGGCAAATATCTCCTGATGCACCGGCTTTTGATTAAAGAGGAAAATCAATACAATACCTACCAACAAACTGGCAGCCAAACCCATCCACCAATACATTTTTTTCCCTCTCCCCCCTAACCTCTGATCATCAGGCTGATCAGCCAGGTCTTTTTCTGCTTTTTGTAAACTTTGTTTAAGCTGATGAGCAAAAAACTGATTGATCCCATGCATAGTTTCCTGGTGAAGCGTCACTGATTCAGCCAGAGATTTATCATTTTGCAGGGCTGCTTCAAATGTCTCTTTTTCTGACCGATCCATTTCCCCGTTAAGGTACCTTTCTATTTTATCAATCAGTTGATCATTATGGTCCATATTATTGAGATTTAAAACAGATCATCTTTTTTATAAGTATCCTTCACCTTTTTTTTCAGCAGATTTAAACACCTTAATTTTTGGGTTTTGGCTACGTTTTCATTTTTATAATTGAGTTTTTCAGCAATCTCCTTCATGGAAAGTGATTGATAATAAAACATTTTCAGGATAGAAAGACAAGGTTCCTGAACCTTTTTCATGATTTGAAAAACCAACTGGGAACGTTCATGACTGTAAATAGATTCTATCACCTCAGGATATTGAATATGATCAATCTCTGAAATATGATGATTTTTAACCATACGTTTGTTTTTCTTCATTTTGTCCCTGATCAGGTTCTTTCCTATGCCATATAAATATGTTTTAAGTGAACTGTTTAATTGTTCCAGCTTTCCCTGAAAAATATTTCGCTGAAAACAGATGATAGCATCCTGAAAAATATCAATGGCGTCATCCTTGTCCATCTTATAGCGTTGCAAAGCCCAGGTTACAAACTCCTGCCTGTACAATTTATAAATATTGATTAAAGGCTGATCATCACCTGCCTTAATCGACTTCAGATCAATTAAGTCATTTTCTACTCCTGCCATGATTTAATTGTTTTTGCAAAGGATTTGTAAACATTGGATGAAAAACATCACCTTAAAATACCACAATTTAGCTTTTATATAGAAAGCTTTTCACATTTAAAGTAAACTTAAAGAAATTTTCTGCTGTACCTAAACAAATAAATTAAAAAATTACAGGGAACAAGGATAAATCAAACATGATTGGCTGATAAAAGCTAATTTCAAGCTTTTGCTAGCCTGATCTCCCCCTTTGGGGCTCTTATAGCTGATCTTGTACTTTCAATAGAAAACAAAAAGCCGGTCAGGGCATTCCCCAACCGGCTAAACAAGATGTTTACCTCATCCTCAAGGCTGTTGAGAAACTTTCTTAGACTTTTTAGGCTTCGACTTTAAAGACTCAGCTGTTTTATCCAGTTTCTTCTTATTTAAATCGACTACTATTGGGGTAGCAATGAAGATGGATGAATAAGTACCTACCAGGATACCTACCAGTAGCGAAAATGAAAATCCTCTCAACACTTCACCACCAAAAATCAACAATACCAGTACCACTACGAAAGTAGTAGCAGAAGTGATCAAGGTTCGGCTGATGGTATCATTCAGGGAAATGTTAAAGGTTTTTATCAGGTCAGAGCTGGGTCTTAACCCTAAATTTTCCCGGATCCGGTCAAACACCACCACTGTATCATTGATAGAATACCCGATGATGGTAAGCATAGCTGCTATAAACACCTGATCCACTTCAAATGCCTTTCCAAACAATCTGGCAATGGCAAAAGCCGCAATCACAAACAAAGTGTCGTGAAAAACAGCTGCCACAGCACCTAAACCGAATTGCCATTTCCGGAACCTGACCAGTATGTACAGGAAGATAACGATCAAAGCAAAGAAAACGGCTTCCAGCGATGCATTCCTGATATCATCAGCTATGGTAGCCCCTACTTTAGAAGAACTGACAATGGCAAATTCATCTTCACCCAGATTTTCTGCATCCTGGGTAAAACTTTTTCCGGAAAATTCGGCTACCCCCCCAATTAAAGCATTCTGAACATTGGCATCAGCCTCTTCAGATTCATCATCTACCAGGTAACTGGTGGTAATTTTCAGAATATTATTGGCTCCATAGGTTTTCACTTCAGTACCAGCCTCTTCAAAATCATCTGTCAAAGCCACTTTTACATCAGAGGCTGTCATGGGTTCCCTGAATTCTACCACATAGGACCTTCCTCCTTTGAAATCCACACCCAGATTCAAGCCCCCCTCAAATACCAGCAGTATCATACCCAAACCTATAACTACACCGGAAAAAGCATAGGCAATTTTTCTTTTGCCCAGGAAATCCAGGCTGAGACCGGTCAAAAGATTCCGGGTAAACGGGTTTGAAAAAGACAATTTGCTTTGATCCCCTTTTCGGGTCATCCAAGTCACAATCACCCGGGTAATGAATACAGCTGAAAAGAAAGAACTGGCTATACCAATCATCAGGGTAGTGGCGAATCCTCTTACCGGGCCCTGACCAAATACATATAAAATCACACCGGTGAGGAATGTGGTAACATTGGCATCTATAATAGAGCTAAAGGCTTTATCATATCCGGTGGATATGGCATTTCGCAAGGTAGCTCCCAGCCGCAGTTCTTCCCTTATCCTTTCAAAGATCAGCACGTTGGCATCAATGGCCATGCCTATAGTTAATACAATACCAGCAATACCCGGTAAGGTAAGGGCAGCATTCAATTGAGCCAGGATGCCTAAAACAAAGAAAATATTAAACACAAGGGCTGCATTGGCTACCAAACCTCCTTTGGCATAATAAATGATCATAAACACAACCACCAGTACTAAACCTGCTACAATGGATGTAACACCTTGAGCCTGGGCTTCTTTTCCCAGGGTTGGGCCTACGATGGCTTCCTCTACAATACGGGCCCTGGCCGGCAATGATCCGGCTTTTAAAATATTGGATAGGTCCTGAGCTTCTTCAATGGTGAAATTTCCGGTAATCTGAGAATTCCCATTAGGAATTTCATTTTGCACTACGGGGGCAGAATAAACATAATTATCCAAAACCACGGCAATCCTGTTGCCCACATTTTCTGAAGTCAACCTACGCCAGGTTTTAGCTCCGGTAGCATTCATTTGCATACTGATAGATGGATTACCTGACTGGTCAAAATCCTGGCGGGCATCAGTGATCACTTCACCGGTTAAAGGCGCTTCATTCCCTCTGGCAGTACGAATGGGGTACAATTCAAGCAATTCTTCTCCTCCATTCATTACCCGGGGTTCATTGCTCCAAAGTAAACGCAGGTCCCGGGGAAGTAAATCCTGCATATCTTCCCGCTGGATGATCCTGTTTATTTTGGATGTATCTCTTGTATTATATATTAAGCCTCCTTGGGCTTGTAACAAGCTAAACAGGGGCGAAACCTGATTATTCATTAGGGAATCAAGAGAAGCAGAATCTCCCTGAGCCAGTTGGGTTGCCAGATCATCTTCCAGGGAGTCCACACTATCCACATATTCCGGTTGAAGTACCTCTTGATCAACATCTTCCTGTAACATTTCACCCAAACTTTCTTCTTCATTACCTGGATTCAAAGCTTCGGCAATCTCTTCTACACCTCCTTCATCCTCTTCCTGCAAGGCTTGCAGGTCTGTAGCACTGGCCTGGTTTTCTTCTACCCATTTTTGGTTAATAGCTTGCAGAGATGGTGCAATGTTGTTAAGATCATATACTTCCCAGAATTCCAGCTTTGCTACTCTTTGGAGCAACCTTCTAACCCGGTCCGGGTCATCAGCACCAGGTAGTTCCACCTGGATCCTGCCAGTACCCGGCAGTCGCTGGATGTTGGGGGCTGTGGTTCCAAACCGGTCAATCCTGGTCCTGAGAATATTAAAAGTCCGGTCAATCGCACTTTCTACTTCCTCTCTAATTACACCAATCACTTCCTGGTCGGATGAATCAAAACTGATCCGGCCCCGGTTAGCAGCTGTGGCAAAAATAGAACTGAGATCTCGATCCGGAGCAACTTCATTCCAGGCTTCCAAGAATAAGTCAGTAAATCTCTCCTGACTTTGTCGTTGATATTCCTGGGCCAGGGTCAGGGCCTGCTGAAAATCGGCATCTTCACTACCTCCACTTAAACCTCTGATGATATCAACCGGAGATACTTCCAGCAAAACATGCATTCCCCCCTGTAAATCAAGTCCAAGATTCAACTTGGTTTCATTTACTTCCTCCAGGGTATACTTGATACCCAACAGGTTGTAAATGGGCTCATTTCTGATAGAATCCAGGTATTGGCGCTTAAGCGACTGATCCAATACACCCGATTCATCCGTGGCATATTCATTGGCTTTTTCCTGTATATTACCGGATACCAATGTAAATGACAAATAATATATACATAATAATGTAACGATTACCGTCAGAAATACTATAAAACCTTTATTTTTCATATATACTGATTTTACTTAAATAATGATATTGATATTAAATTTTAATATTGATCCCTGAGGAACAAGGATAATGAAAAACTAAAGACAGGTACTAAGGGGCGTTGGGAGATATAATCTGCCTGAAAAGCGTCTGAAAATAACTATTTACAAATGAAACAGTATCAGAAAAGATCTGGTATTCATTTTCTTCCACCAGCGGAATATCAAATATAAAATAAAGGTCGTGATCTACATGAAGTTGAATGGCCGGAACTATTGCGTTATAAGCCATTAAAAAGAACTCCGGAGTGGATTCCTCAGAAGATGACGATTCCTGATTTTGGGTGAATTCATCCTGGGACTGAGCAGCAATAATATGTTCCAGACAGGGATTATATCCTACCGCAAAAAATGCAATATTTAACCCTATCATTAACAGGATGATCTCTTTAGGAACCGATATTTTATATTTTGATCTCATAAAATAAAGCGAACAAAAGTATCATTTTAGAAATTATAAAACAATATTTTGCCTGGCTATATCCTTTATTTATTGCTGCTATTTTTTCAATTAATACACGTGAATAACGGAAATAGTTCTGAACAAATTACAATTTTTCAATCAATTTGCGGTTAAACTGGTTCAGATGGGTGATTACCTGATCTGCCAGGTTAAGATCCTGATCTCCACTACTTTGATTCTTAAATCCTACTACTTTGATACCAGCTGCCCTGGCTGCTTTTATACCATTGTGACTATCTTCCAAAACCACCCATTCATGCCTGGTCCTGCCGGACAAATCCACCACTTTGTTGAAAATTTCTGGTTCAGGTTTGGCTTTCACCACATCATTCCCACTAACTATCCATTGGAAGTAGGTACGTAGTCCAGCCTGTTTTAGAACCGCTTCACAAATTTCCCGGGTTCCGGAAGTGCCTACAGCCATCATAAAGCCTTCCTGGTTCAGGTTTTTCACCACCTTTTCAATTCCCTCTACCAAAGGCAATTCCATTCCATCCTCCACCTTCTGAACAAACCTTGAGATTTTGTCCTGAAGAACTGCTTGGTTATCAAATGAGACCTGGTATTTTTCTTTTAAGAAGTCGTAGGTTTCCTTTTCAGAAATACCGGCATACATTTCATATTCCTGAAATGTCACATCCATGCCCAATTCCTGAAATATCTCCTTCTCTACCTCGTAATGCAGGGGTTCACTGTTAATAATCACCCCATCAAAATCAAAAATGATACCTTTAATCATATAAATTCATTTTCAAATTCAAAGTTAAGATTTAAACGAAGATAAACTGGTGGATTTTTTTAAATTAATTCAAACCAGCTATTAGCCAAATCAGCTGAATAATGTCTTGAAATTATCCGGTGGAATTACCTTAAATGAATGATCAGGATAGGCCTCAATAAATTTCCTGGGTAGTTTAGGCTTCTTTTTGTTTACAGTAAATTTGAATCCAAAAGCCTTTATCTGGCTTCCCCCTTTCTTTCAGGCAATTAATTTCCTTTTGCTGATAGGTCCGCCAGAATTACTTGTTGACAACTTGCCTGTTGTTTTCAAGAAATTTACTTCGCTGCAAAACATAGAAAACCTGTCTTTTACAGCTAAAAAAAAGAAAAAACCGATAATGGAATCTTAATTACAAGATTCACCAAATACTTCATCATTTCCATTACATAATCCATGATAAACGTATATAAACGGTTACTTCCGAATATAAACGTTTATCATCCGACTGGCTCAAATTCTATCTGCTTAATTTGTCCCAAGATGTTCAACCAAGGCATCTATGAAAATTATGTTTTATTAAAAAAAGTATCACTATGAATTCAATGAGAAACAAAGTGCAATTGATCGGACATTTAGGTTCAGATCCCGAATCCAGACAAGTAGGTGACGATAAAAAAGTAGTCCGGTTTTCACTGGCTACCAATGAATCCTACAAAAATGGTGAGGGTGAAAAAATCACGGATACACAATGGCATAATATTGTTATCTGGGGCAGTACCGGTGAAATTGCTGAAAAATACCTTTCAAAAGGAAGAGAAGTAGCGTTGGAAGGAAAAATTGTGTACCGAAATTGGGAAGATAAGGAAGGTGTCAAGAAATACACCACAGAGATCCTGGTGTCTGACCTGGTTTTATTAAGTAATAAAGCCAACGATTAACTAATAATCTTTCCTAAACATGGAGGATCCAGCCTGGATCCTCTTTGTTTATTCCCTGGGGCTGATCTTCGTTTTCAAAAATCGAATAATAACTTCAAGAGCTCTGTCAAACCGGTCATTATTGGGGATGATCAAATCAGAATCATACTTAAAAGGTTCTATATATTTTTCATAAGTAGGAGCAACATGCTTTTCATACCGATACAAAACATCTTCCACACTATACCCTCTTTCTTCCTTGTCTCTTTTAATCCTGCGGCTTAGCTTGACATATTCCTTGGCATCAATAAATACCTTTAAATTTAATTGGTTGGCTATATGGGGAAAATAAAACACAAAAATCCCCTCGACAATAATAATGGGAGCTGGCTTGAAAGTAAGAATTTTGGGCCTTTTATTAGGATTGTTATACGTATATTCCGGCCTCTTCACCGTTATTCCCGTTTTTAATTCATTGATATCTTTGGCAAATAACTCAAAATCAAGACTTAAAGGCGTATCATAATTAGGGATGCCATTTTCATCAGTAGGTTGCAGATGTTGAGGCTTGTAATAATTATCCTGTGATATCAGGCATAATTCATCTGATTGAAATGCATTGATCAAACTACTGAGAAATTTCGTTTTACCGGAAGCACTGCCTCCGGTGATTCCCACTATATAGGAATTTTCCATTATTTCAAACTTTTATGCTTCTGAGAATATTATTTCTCATTAGGGAATGGTAAAAATAATTAAAATATTATTCTATTGGGTAATAATCAGTGATGAACTTAAAATATATCCGGTTCAACCTCAATTATCCAATATTGGCACTGAAAGATCTCTGATTCTTTAGTTAATTTTACGCAATGAATTATTTATCAGTTGAAGGAATCAGCAAAAGTTTTGGTGAGAAAAATCTGTTTCAGGACTTGAGCTTTGGTATAAACCAGGGAGAAAAGGTGGCCCTGATAGGCATAAATGGCTCGGGGAAGTCTACCCTGTTTAATATTATTGCCGGAGTAGACACGCCGGATACCGGCCAGGTAGTTTTCCGGAATGATATTTTAATCGAATACCTGGAACAAAATCCGGTATTTGATCAAGACTGGACAGTAGGTGATGCTATTTTTTCCGGCGACAACGAAATGATCAGACTGGTCAGACAGTATGAAGATTGCTTAGCGCTTTCTCAAAAAGATAACAGTCATCAGGATGAGTTACAACAATTGATGATGCAAATGGACCGACTCAATGCCTGGAACCTTGAAAGCCAGGTACAGCAGATCCTGGGTAAATTAGGCATCTATAGCCTTGATTTGAAGGTCAGCCAGTTATCAGGAGGACAAAAGAAGCGGGTGGCCCTGGCCAAGACCCTTATCCAAAACCCGGATTTTATCCTGCTGGATGAGCCTACCAACCATCTTGACCTGGATGTAATTGAATGGCTGGAAAAATACCTGTCCAGCCAAAATACTACCTTATTGCTGGTAACCCATGATCGTTACTTTCTGGAAAGCATCACCAATCAAATCTTTGAACTGGAAAGAGGTCAAATCTATAATTATAAAGGAAGCTACAGCTATTATCTGGAAAAAAAGGCCGAAAGGCAATCTCTGCAAGCAAAGGAAGTAGAAAAAGCACAAAACCTGATGCGCAAGGAACTGGATTGGGTAAGAAGACAACCCAAAGCCAGGGGAAGCAAGGCCAAGTACCGTTTAGATGCCTTTGAAGATCTGAAAGACAAGGCTCAGCAAAAGCTGGATCAGGATCAGCTAAACTTATCCATTGCTTCCAAAAGACAGGGTAAAAAAATCATGGAAGTGAAAAACCTGAAAAAGTCCTATGGTCAGCAGGTTATCCTGAATCAATTTACTTACACATTCAAAAGAAATGACAGGATCGGGATCATCGGAAAGAATGGGTCAGGCAAGACCACTTTATTGAATCTGATCACCGGCCATTTGCAGCCGGATCAGGGTGAAATAGACAAAGGATTAAACACCCAAATGGGCTATTATACCCAACAGGAAATTGCATTTGATCCTGCCAAAAAAGTCATTGATGTGGTCACTGAAGTGGCAGAGATCATAAAAATCAGCAATGGATCCGTGATTACTGCTTCGCAATTCCTGCAGCAATTCCAGTTTTCACCTGAAATGCAATATGATTTTGTAGAAAAATTAAGCGGAGGTGAAAAGAGGAGGCTTCAGCTATTGCTTGTTTTGATCAAAAGCCCAAATTTTCTGATTTTGGATGAACCTACAAATGACCTGGATATTCTCACCCTGAATATTCTGGAGGAGTACCTGGAGCAATTTGATGGTTGTTTGATGATCGTTTCTCATGACCGTTATTTCATGGACCGCTTAGTCGATCATTTATTTGTATTTGAAGAAGGGCAACAGATCCGGGATTTTCCCGGTAACTACACGGATTTTCGCATGGAGCAGGAAAAAATACAAAAAAGCCATCGGGAGCAAAAAACACCGATAAAAAAAGAAGTGAAACCCACTGCTCCCAAAAACAAACAAAAAATGAGTTTTAATGAAAGGCGGGAATTTGAGCAATTGGGAGCACAGATAGAGCACCTGGAGCAAAGAAAGCAGTTGGTGCTGGAAAAATTAAATACAGGGAACGAAAGCCATCAACAACTAACAACCTGGTCCCTGGAAATTGAGGCCATAGACCAGGAGCTGGAACAAAAGATGGACCGTTGGCTGGAATTGTCAGAATTGGATGGTTAAGGTACTGGATCGTAGCCACTCCCTCCCCAGGGATGACAGCGGGAAAACCTTTTAATTCCGAGCCAGCCACCTTTGAACACCCCGTGTTTCATAATTGCTTTCTTGGTATATTCCGAACAGGTGGGTGTATACCGGCAGGTAGCGGGAAATAAAGGAGAAATAACATATTGATAAATAAGAACCGGAATGATAAATAATTTTCTAACTCCAATTTTGAAGTACTGCAGCATATTTTTGTTTTAAAAGCCTATTGATATATTATTTAAATGTCACATATTTTGAAAAAGTTCTGGTTAATAATTATATTTTGACATTTTTAGGGCAAAATTATTTAAACACCTGGTCGTTAAAAACCAGTAAAACCAATAGTGTTTGAAAACAAGCGGGGATAGCAATTGAATGTTCAAGTTACTCATTTTCATATCATTTGTTCATTTTTCATGGGAACAGCCCACCGGGCAGAAATATCTTTTTCAGCCTGAAACTGAGCCACCTGTTATAGTAGAGGACTCAGCCAGCATGTCCCACCTGGTAGAAATAGACAGGATCTTTATTATTGGCAACAAAAAAACCAAGGAAAAGATCATTCTACGGGAAATGGATGTAGAGGAAGGTGAAATGATCGTGAAATCGGAACTGGAGGAAATGCTGGAAAAGGACAAAAACAAGATCATGAATACCAGCCTTTTTCTGAATGTAAACTATAACATCATTGAATTATCTCCCCAAAAAGTAGATATTATCATCAGGGTAGCAGAAAGGTGGTACCTGTTTCCTTTCCCCATTTTCGAACTGGCTGACCGTAACTTTAATGAATGGTGGGTCAACCAGAACAGGGACCTGAGCCGGGTTGAATATGGCTTGAAATTGTACAAATACAACATGAGAGGCAGCAATGAAACCCTTCGGCTGCTAGCCCAGTTTGGTTTCACCAAAAAATTCCAGATGTCTTATACTGTGCCTTATATCGACCAGGCTCAGAAAATAGGCCTGAGGACTTACGGAGAATATAGTGAGAATGACAATTTCAATTATATTACAGTAGGCAACAAGCAGCAGGATCTGGATTTTCTGGATTCAGATGTCTGGCAACTGCGTAAGATGCGATTTGGGATAGATGGCACCTATCGCAGGTCATTTTACAACTTTCACCGGTTCAGGCTGGAATATGCCAATACCCGTATTAAAGATACAGTGGCAATTTTAAACCCTAATTATCTGCTGGACGGCAGAACTGGTCAAAAAATGTTTAGCCTGGGATATAACTTTCGCAGAGACCTGAGGGATTTTGCCCCCTATCCCCTGGATGGTTTTTTGCTTTTGGCTGATGTCACCAAGCTAGGATTGGGGCTGTTTAATGATATTGATCAATTGGAGATTTCAGCTCAGTATACCAGGTATTTTGACCTGAAAAATAATTTCTATTTTGCTTCTTCCCTGGGTGGAAAATTCTCTTTCCCGGCTGTGCAGCCTTATAATAATCTGAATGCTTTTGGGTTCAATCCGTTTTTGATCAGGGGCTATGATCTGTATGTGATAGAAGGTCAAAGAATGCTGATGAATCGAAATACTTTTAAAATGTTACTTTTTCAACATGAACAGCAGCTTAATCAATTTATCCCCCTCAAGCAGTTTCAAAAATTCCCTATAGCAGTTTACCTGAAAAGCTACTTTGATATGGGTTATATAGCCAACAATGGCATTATCCCGGAGAATAATACCATGGTCAACCGCTTTCTTTTTGGTGGAGGCATCGGTTTAGACCTGGTCACCTTTTACGATATGGTACTGCGATTTGAATATTCCATCAACAGAGCAGGGGAAACAGGCTTTTATTTTGGCATAAAATCAGACCTGTAGATCCTTACCACCCGGCTCAATTTTAACAATTCCCCATTTCAGCTTTTATGTATACAGGGGTTGTTATGAATCTAAACCAATTTGATTATGATGAAAAAAGTATTTTTTAGTGTCTTGTTACTATTTTTTGTAAATGTAGCTCAAGCAGATGAAGGGATGTGGTTGCCTATAGACATTGGTAAACTGATCTACTCAGACATGGAAAAAATGGGGCTTGAATTAACGCCTGAACAAATATATAGCGTCAATCATTCCAGCCTTACCGATGCTATTGTGTCATTAGGTGGTTTTTGTACCGGCGAAATCATTTCACCCTCAGGTTTGATGCTCACCAATCACCATTGTGCCGAAAGCGCCATCCAGGCCCATAGCTCAGTAGAAAATGATTACTTATCTGACGGATTCTGGGCTCAAACTATGGAGGACGAATTACCCAATGAAGACTTATATGCCCGTTTTCTGGTTCGAATGGAAGATGTAACCGGAGATATTCTCAAAGACATTGCTGATGATATGAGCCAGGAAGAAAGAGAAAAATACATACATGACATTATCACTGAATTGGTGACACAGGCTGAACAAAATTCCTTCTATGATGCAGAAATAAAACCAGTTTATGAAGGAAACAAGTATTATCTGTTCATCTATAAAACGTACAAAGATGTTCGTTTGGTCGGGGCTCCCCCCACTTCCATTGGTGCGTTTGGAGGCGAAACGGACAACTGGGTTTATCCCCGGCACACAGGTGACTTTGCTTTATTCAGGGTATACATGAGTCCGGAAGGTGAACCAGCAGACTATTCTCCTCAAAATATCCCCCTCAAACCTGAATATTATTTACCTATCTCACTCAAAGGATATGAAAAAGGAGACTTTTCCATGACCCTGGGATTTCCCGGCACTACTAAAAGGTATATTACTTCCTATGGCCTGGAACTGGCTGTTGAGCAGACCAATCCTGATCTGATTGAGATTATGCAGGAAAGGCAGGGAATTTTGAAAAAAGCTATGGAAGAGGACCCGGAAGTTCGCATACAGTATCATTCAAAGTTCTTTACCATCAGTAATTCTTTGAAATATTATATCGGCCAAATCAAAGGAGTTAAAGATCTGGAAATCATAGACCAGCGAAGACAGATAGAAAACAAGTTCCAGGAGTGGGCCAAGCAATCGGCTTATCAGGAGGAATATGGACAGGTAATCCAAAACATTGCTACCGCCTATGACAGCATTAGAAATTATAACAGGGCATTTAATTATGACCGGTATACCAGGTACCTGATCGAAGTCATGTCATTTGCCTATTCCTTTAATCCCTTGGAATCAATACTGGAGGAAGATTCGGTGCATAGTGAAAAATTGAATCAGGTTGTACAGCAATTGAAACAAAACGCCACTGAATTTTACCAGGATTATAATGCCGCTACAGATCAACAGGTTTGGGCCAGCCTGATGAACCTGTATGCCAACAATATAAATGATGAGCTTCAGCCTGATTTTATTAATACCAATCAAAAGAAATACGGCAGTTTGGACCAATGGGCTGAACAGGTTTATCAAAACAGTATTTTTACAGACCAGCATAAGCTAATGAATTTTCTGGATTCACCCAGCCAGGAATTACTGGAAAATGATCCGGCTTATAAGGCGGCAAATCAGCTTACCAACCATTACCGGTATTTATATAATGCCTTAAATGAATCCTACAGCCAGTTGAATCAATCCCGCCGGAAATTCATCAAAGGACTGATGTTGATGGATCCCGATAAGGAGTTTTATCCGGATGCCAATTCAAGTTTACGTTTATCTTACGGGCAAATCAAAGGCTATAATCCCAGGGATGCAGTAACTTACCGTTATTATACTACCCTGGCTGGAGTGGCACAGAAAAATGATCCCACCAGTCAGGAATTTGATGCACCAGATAAACTACTGGAGCTTTATGAGGATAAGGATTATGGCAGGTATGGGGTAAATGATACCATGATGCTTGATTTTACTTCAAACAATGATATTACAGGGGGCAATTCAGGTAGTCCGGTGATTAATGGCCAGGGGGAATTGATCGGAATTGCATTTGATGGAAACTGGGAAGCCATGAGCAGCGATATCAGATTTGAGCCACAAATCCAACGGATGATCAGTGTTGATATCAGGTATGTATTGTTTATCATTGATAAATTTGCCCGGGCCGATCACCTGATCAGAGAGATGACCCTGGTTACATCAGATCAGCCGGCTTTTTCTCCAAGTCCCCAATGGCAGCAGGAGATCTATTCCGGAGATTAACGTGTTTATATTTACCTTTATTAAAGGCAGTGTAAACATTTGGTTACCTGCCTTTAATGGCTTAAATTAGGAATTTTAGAGCATTAAAACCATTCATGCATGCGCTTACTTCTCTTGAGTAATTCAACTAATTATGGCCAGAAATATTTTGAATATTCCAAAGATGCCATTAAGGATTTTTTAAAGCAAATCAACCATATTGTATTTGTACCTTATGCCGCTGTCAATTTCAGCTATGACGAATATGAGAATAAGGTGAACCAGGCTTTTCAGGATATCGAACTGAAGGTTACTGGAATTCAACGTTATTCTGAACCTTTAAGAGCTATCAATGAGGCTGAAGCTATATTAGTAGGAGGAGGTAATACATTTAAGCTGCTTAAGATGTTATACCATTATCATTTAGTAGAGGCCATTAGAAATAAAGTTATTGGGGGTATTCCTTATGTGGGTTGGAGTGCAGGTTCAAATGTATGCTGCCCAACCATCAAAACCACTAATGACATGCCTGTGGTAGAGCCACCATCATTTAAAGGGCTTGAACTGGTTCCTTTTCAGATCAATCCACATTTTACAGATGCCACCATTCCCAATCATGGAGGCGAAACCCGCTCCCAGAGAATTGAAGAATTTGTGTCAGAGAATCCCAGCATCTATGTAGTAGGCTTATCCGAAGGTACTATGCTCAAACTGGAAGATGAGCATCTTTCTTTGTTAGGCAATCACCCTGTTAAAATATTCCGGAAAATGGAGCCTGTAAAAACTTTGAATGCTTCCGAAAATCTTCAGTTCCTGCTAAAGCATTAACGAAACCAGCCAAATAAAAAATCCAGTGAAAAAGTGGGATTACTAAAATCTGTATTGGTGAAAAACTGATTTTCCAGACCGGAAACCAGCCGATAGCCTACGGCTATATTTACTTTAAACCAGGTGGTAAGATTTACTTCTGCTCCAAGCTGGGGAGACAGCACAAATATCTTATCATATAACTCCTCCCGACCTTGTTTTTCCAATCTCACAGCTCCCCAACCTAATTTAGTATCAAAACCGAAATGGACCAGTTTGGCCGGGCGGGTAATATAACCCAGCCAGAATCCGCCATGGTTGTACCTGAGCCGGGCATCCTGGACTACTTCAAAATCCTTAACCACATCCCCTATTAGTCCCAGCCCATATCCTCCGACAAATATCTTTTTTTCAAAAAGCAAGGCACCTCCCCCTCCGGTTGCTACATTTAAATCACCATCAATGGGGGCAAATTCCATCATAAACCCTCCAAATCCTGAGATTGAGGTAATCTGATCCATCAGGGTTTCAGTGTCTTCTGTCTGAGCACTTAGATCGGTAATTATTAGCATAGAGATCAGTCCAATAAATAAAAATCGCATAAAACCAGGTTAAAAAATGTTAAACTTCAAGGAAAAAATTAATCAAATAATGATTCAATATCTTCTTTTGACAACTCTTTGACAAAACTCTCCTCGGTAGTGATTAGTTCATGAGCCAGGTGAAGTTTTCTTTGCTGCAGGGTAAGGATCTTTTCTTCTACAGTATGTTTGCTAATAAATTTATAGGTGAATACCCTGTTTTCCTGTCCTATGCGGTGAGCCCGGTCGATGGCCTGGGCTTCAACAGCAGGATTCCACCAGGGGTCAAGCAGAAAAACATAATCGGCCTTGGTTAAATTCAAACCCAGTCCACCCGCCTTCAATGAAATGAGAAATATCCGTATATTTTCGTCATTCTGAAAAGACTCCACCTGGGCCTGCCTGTCTTTGGTAGCACCATCCAGGTAGGCATAATTCACATTTATACTTTGAAGGTACTCCTGCATGATGGTGAGATGCTTTACAAATTGACTGAATATTAAAATTTTATGGCCCTCACTGATCCCATTAGTCACCATATGCATGACATCTTCAAGTTTGCCTGAATCACCTTTGTAATCCGGGTCGATCATTTTCGGGTGGTTAGCCAATTGACGTAATTTACTCAATCCCTGTAATAACAAGAACTGGCTACCTTTTAGCCCTTTTGATTCGATCTGATCCAGGATCTTATTACGGTAATAGGATTTCATTTCATTATACTGCTCTTCCTGCATAGCAGTCATAGTGCAATACTGAACATTGATGACTTTGTCGGGTAGCTCTGTAGCCACCTGAGACTTATGCCTTCTCAAAATAAAAGGTTTAATAATGGCATTCAGTTTATGGGTCTTATGGGCATCTTTGTTCTTTTCGATGGGTTGTAAAAATTCATTTTTAAAAAATGACTGGGAACCTAGTAAACCGGGATTGATGAAAGTCATCTGAGACCAAAGATCCAGGGTGCTGTTTTCCAGGGGGGTACCGGTCAGGATCAGCTTATGTTTGCTTTTCAGCTTCCGCACTGCCTTGGCAATATTGGAAGCCGGATTTTTTATCGCCTGAGATTCATCTAAAATTATATAATGAAAATAATACTGATTTAAAATATTAACATCCAACCTGGTGATCCCATAGGTAGTGATTACCAGGTCATATCCTTCAAACTGTGAGGCATCTTTTACACGGTTTGTTCCGGTATAATTAAAAATCTTTAGCAGTGGGGTAAATTTTCTGGATTCCATCTCCCAGTTATAGATCAGAGAGGTTGGCATAATAAGCAAAGAAGCATAATTAATCCCTTCTTCTTTTTGTGCCTGCAGCATGGCCAGTGTCTGCACGGTTTTCCCCAATCCCATATCATCGGCCAGGCAACCACCAAAATTAAATTTGTTCAAAAATTTCAACCAGTTATAACCGGCTTTCTGATATGGCCGCAATTCACCTCTAAATGCCAGTGGGATGGGGTGATCATCTATTTGTTCAAATCCCTTCAGTTTTTCTAACTTGCGATTTATGGTAAGGCTGGCCAAATTCTCTTTTTCCAGGTCCTGCACCAGAGCCAAGTGGTGCTTTTTTAAAGTCAGGGTTGAACTGCCTTTCTTTTCTTCCATAAAGGCAAACAATTCTGAATATTGGTTGATCCAATATTCAGGGATCACCGCAATCTCTCCATTGGGCAATTCAACTTCATTACTTTTCTTATTGATAATCCGGCGAAGCTCTTTTAAGGAGATCTGATAGGGGCCAAAGGTGATCACAGCATAAATATCAAACCAATCTATATTTTCCCTTACCTCCACTTTAATAGATGACTCGCCCAGAAAATACATCTTTTTGTTTTTTTGAGACTGGGCAATTTGAATACCCAGTTCATGGAGAACTGCATTGTATTCACTGAGCCAATTAAATGCTTCCCGCTTTAGCATGGTACTACGGGAATTTTTTAAAACCAGCCCGATTTGATTCAAAGATTTAATGACCTTTTTTTCAAAATTGGTGTTTCTTCTGATCCTTTGGAACCGGTAGGTATCATCATTTTTCTCTACCGAAACACTGACCGGATTAAAATTATCTGCTTTAAAACTACTTTTTCCATAACGGAAAGCCAGCTCAAATAGCATCTTTTCATCTTCCGGCTCCACCACTTCTTCCGGTTCATCATTATCAAACAAGGAAAGCACTTTACTAGCATTACCGACCAATTCTGAAATGGTGATCAAAGGAACCGGGTTATGTTTTTCAGTAACAATGTCAAAACCTTTGGCATACACATCAAAAGAGGCTATTAAAGGAGCAACAAACTTACGGTAATAAGTATCCTCCACTTTTTTGGGGATAACGATAAATTTTTTGTTCAGGAATGGAATCAACTTATGCCCATCCACATCTTTTTCAAAATTATATAGCTTACCCCGGGCCACCAACCAGGCAGGTTCTTTACAGATAATATAAGATCCATTGTATTGATATTCTATTTTTTCGCTTTGATATTTTAGGGTGGGGAAGTAATGGGTATTGTCTTCATTTCTTCTGAAATGAAACAAAACAGTAGCTTTTTCGGGTTGAATTTCTATGGGCTTCCAGGTGGGCTCACCATCATTTCCCATTTCAAACAACATTTTATCCTTAAGCAAAGGCAGAATCTCAGATCTCCTTCTTTCCAGGTAACGTTCTATTTCGTCTATTAATGGCTGGTTCGGTTTATCTCCTTCATATACTTTCTGAAAAAATTCAGCTGGTTTAACCTTTTTTCCATAAAAAAACCGGATCACCACATTTTGCTGCATGGAATCCATGATCTTGATCAACTTGTAATCCACCTCATCCAGTTCCAGGGCAAATTCCTCCGCATTTTGGCTGGAAATATTTTGATGTTGTAAAGTTAAACGGTGGTTTTCATCTAGCTGTACTACAAAAGATTCAAAAATATAGCCCAAATATTCATGTTCAAAAACTGAATAGATGATCTTAAATGGCTTATTGGTGGATACTTTCATTTTAAAAAATCTATACGAACAAGATACCTATAAATTAACATTATATGCTAATCAGAAAAGTTAAATCATAGCCAGGGGCCAAGACTTTTTATAGATCCCAAAAGCAAGCACTTTTCAAAATAGCTGATTTTTTGAACCTTCGAAATTACGAAAAAAATTTATAAAATGTAACGCTTTAATTTAAGAATTTTAGTTATTTGGAATAATTCTAAATGATTAATGATCAGCCTTAACAAGGCATGTTAGAGCAAAACCATCTGTGATATTATGTTCAAATATACATACTATTTAATGAGAAAATTTTACAAGACTTTGTTAGAATTTCATCAAAACTGAACCTTTTACCGGGTTTTTGCTAATGCATGACAGAGAACGGAGGTGCCGCAGCGTGTTCTTTAGCAGCAGTAGAAAGTTCTCGGTTCGTATGAGGTACAAAACCTTCACCTGCTTTCATATTCAAGAAAAAAAGCAGGCCCTGTCCGGACAGGACAAAAGATCAAGCAAAGTTAGAATATCCATCATGATGCAGAAAGTAAAATATACCTTTTAACACCTTGATAACTCCCTAATTATTCCAATTGCCTCATTACAGATAATCCTGCCAAAAAAGATAATTCTCCGGAAAAAGCCGGGAAAGATCCACCTTTTGGGAAAAAATTCCAAATACCGCTGCTCCGGACCCAGTCATACTGGAATAATGGGCCCCGGAAGCATACAAGGCATCCTTAATTTCACCTATCATCGGGTTATTAGGCAAAATAGAAGCTTCAAAATCATTTCTCAACCAATCTTTCCACTGATCTACCGGCTGTGTTTCCAATTGGCCTTTCAGATCAAAGCTTGAGGTAAATTTCTGAAGGCCTTTATAAGCTTCTGCCGTAGAAATATGCAAATCAGGATATACCAATACAAGCACTTTACCTTCAAGATCCAGTGAAGTATGATCAAATTTATCACCCTTTCCGTACACCATCTTGGGCTGATTATCAATAAAAAAAGGACAATCACTGCCCAATTTGACGGCGTAATCTTCCAGCACATGATGGTCCAGAAACAGATTAAAAAGGCGGTTGAGCATGATCAGACTAAAGGAGGCATCGGCAGAACCCCCACCCAGTCCGGCTCCGATAGGAATCAGTTTATGCAAGTGAATATGAACCGGCGGCAGGCTAAAATCAGCTGCCAGCAACTTATAGGCCTTAAAACATAGGTTCTCTTCTGGTTTGCCCGGTATGGGAATGCCTGAGGATTCAAACTTCATTTGATCAGCCGGATTTATCTCCAGAATATCCGTCCAGGGCACAGGATAAAAGCAGGACAGGATGTTATGATAGCCATCAGCCCGTTTGCCTAAAATATTAAGTCCAATGTTTATTTTCGCATTGGGAAAAGCGATCATGAATTAGCCTCTTAACAAATCATGAATAATATCCTCTGTAATCCCGGACGTAGAGAATCCGCCATCATGCATCAGGTTTTGCATGGTAACCATTCTGGTAAAATCTGAAAACATCATTACAATATAATTGGCACAATCAATTGCTTCTGCATTGCCTAAGGGTGACAATTTTTGAGCATAATTATAAAATTCATCAAAGCCTTCGATGCCTGTCCCTGCTGTGGTTTTAGTGGGGGATTGAGAAATGGTATTGATCCTGACTTTCTTCAGTTTGGCAAAACGGTATCCATAGCTTCGGGTGATAGACTCCAGCATGGCCTTGGCTTCAGCCATATCCAGGTAGTGTGGAAAAACCCGCTGAGCGGCAATATAGGATAAAGCCACCACTGATCCCCATTCATTCATGGCATCTAATTTTTCTGCGGTTTGAAGGACCTTATGCAGGGAAAGGGCAGAAATATCAAGTGTTTTTTGAAAATATTCGTAATTGATTTCACCGTAAGATCTTCCCTTCCTGATGTTTGGGCTCATTCCTATAGAATGCAGAATAAAATCAATTTTTCCATCCATGATTTCCTGTGATTGTTGGAAAAGGTGCTCCAAATCAGCCAAAGAGGTAGCATCAGCCGAAATAACTTCAGATTGGCAGGTTTCAGCCAATTGCTGCAATTTACCAAACCTCATGGCGATGGGTGCATTACTCAACACAAACTCACCCCCTTCTTCCTTTACTTTCAAGGCCGTTTGCCAGGCAATGGAATTTTCATCTAAAGCCCCAAAAATAATTCCTTTCTTACCTTTTAATAAATTATATGCCATATTGCTCGTTTTTTATTGCCAGATTAATTGTTCCTTGGAAAAGGCATGCAAAAATGGTAACTTTTGCTTAAAAATCCTTACCTTTTGCTATATCTTTTTCATTAATACAGTTTTGAATAAACCATTCCAATTCTTCAATTATTTTAACCGGATTTTGGTGCCTTTCAATTTTCTGACCTGGCAAAACAGCCTGACAGCCAGGCTGAGCGGCTATCTTCTAATTTCTCCTCAAAAAATTTACCTAATGAATTGCCGTAGCAGGGCCATGAAATAATTGTGTTTTTTGAAGTAACATGAATCTTTCCGATTGCCTTTGGCATAATATTTTTTTTATATACCTGAACTATTTGACCTGAAAAGGAGATTCAAAATCTCATTAATTACAGCTTATGTTTGGCCTGTACAGCTTATTTCAGACCAGTGTCAGCATTTTTTATTATTCATTATAGGGTTCAGAAATACGATAAGGCATGAGAAAAGTCATTTTTTCCTATTGTATATTTTCTATATTTGCCCACATTGTCAATTAATTAATTTCAACAATCACTATACAATGAAGGCATTAAAAATTATTGTGCTGGCCAAGCAAGTTCCCGATACGCGTAATGTGGGGAAAGATGCCATGAAGGCAGATGGAACCGTAAACCGCAGCGTTTTACCAGCTATTTTCAATCCCGAGGATCTTAATGCACTGGAACAAGCTTTAAGAATCAAAGACCGGTACAAAGGCACCACCGTTACCATTCTTACCATGGGACCGGGAAGGGCAGCAGAAGTCATTCGTGAAGGTCTGTACAGGGGAGCCGATTATGGAATCCTGATCACTGATCGTAAATTTGCCGGATCAGATACTCTGGCTACTTCATATACCATCTCCCAGGCAATCCGGAAAATGGAACCTTATGACCTGATCATCTGCGGCAGACAAGCCATTGATGGAGATACAGCACAGGTAGGTCCGCAGATTGCTGAAAAATTGCAGATTCCCCAGATAACCTATGCTGAGGAAGTTATAGCAGTAGGAAATAAAGATATCAAGATCAAGCGTAGACTGGAACGAGGGGTTGAAACTGTTTCATCATCACGGCCGGTTTTAATTACAGTACACAGCTCTGCCCCAGCCTGCCGGGCCAGGAATGCCAAAAGATTGATGAAGTATAAACACGCCAGTACGGTCACAGAGCTGCAGGATGATACAGAAGATTATATTCAACTGCATAAAAACCGGCCCTACCTTGATATTGAAGAATGGACTGTAGACAACCTCAGTGCTGATGATCAATATCTTGGATTAACAGGCTCTCCCACCAAGGTTAAAAAGATCATGAATGTGGTTTTTACTGCCAAAGAATCAAAGATCCTGAAAGCCACAGACGATGACATTGAAGATTTAATGAAGGAGCTCATTGATAATCATACCTTAGGTTAATAGTTTTTACCCTCAAAAATTAAATAACAGTGAATAATATTTTTGTATATTGTGAAATAGAAGACGGACAGGTAATTGATGTCAGTCTGGAATTGCTTACCAAAGGCAGAAAGTTAGCCAATGAGCTTAAATGCCAGTTAGAAGCCATTGTATTGGGATCGAATCTCAATGGCATTCAGGAACAAATTTTTCCATATGGTGTGGATATGCTGCATATTGGAGAGCATGAAAAATTATACCCTTACCTCACACTGCCTCATGCATCCATTGTTTCCAATTTGTTTGAATCTGAAAAACCCCAGGCGGCATTATTCGGCGCCACGTCTATTGGGCGGGACCTGGCCCCCAGGGTGGCCTCAGCTCTCAAGTGCGGACTCACTGCAGATTGTACCAGTCTGGAAATCGGAGATCATTATGATAAAAAAACCAAAACCCAGTATGATCATCTATTGTACCAGATAAGGCCGGCTTTTGGAGGCAACATCATTGCTACCATTATCAATCCCGATACCAGGCCACAGATGGCTACCGTGCGCGAAGGTGTGATGAAAAAAGAAGTAGTTTCAGATTCCTTTCAGGGAGATATCAAAAAAATAGCAGTGGAAAAAATGATGAAGGAATCTGATTTTGTAGTGAAGATCATTGAGAGGCACATTGAGAAGCAAAAAATTAACATTAAAAATGCACCTATCATAGTATCCGGAGGGTATGGGGTAGGGTCGAGATCAAATTTTGATTTGTTATTTGAGTTGGCCGAAGTATTAGGAGGTGAAGTAGGCGGATCCAGAGCAGCAGTGGATGCAGGATACATTACCCACGAGCGTCAGATCGGGCAAACCGGCATCACAGTGCGGCCCAAATTATATATCGCTTGCGGCATTTCCGGAGCGGTACAGCATCGGGCCGGCATGCAGGAGTCAGCCATGATCATTGCCATTAACAATGATCCCAAAGCGCCTATCAATAGTATTGCTGATTACGCTATTCAGGGAAATGTAGAGGATGTAATCCCCAAAATGATCAAGTTCTACAAAAGGAACAGTAAATAACCTAAATTATCTAAAGCTTTAAATCGAATAAAATGCCTAATTTTTATAAAGACAATCCCAACCTGAAATTTCATCTGAACCATCCTTTGATGAATAAAATAGTATCTCTGAAAGAAAATGATTTTTCAGACCGAGAAAAGTATGATTATGCCCCCCTTGATTTTGAAGATGCCATGGATAACTATGACAAGGTGCTGGAAATTGTGGGCGATGTTTGTGGTAATGTGTTGAGTAAAAATGCTGAGGAGGTAGATAAAGTAGGAGCTAGCCTGGAAAACAACGAAGTAATCTATGCTCCCGGAACCCAGGAAAACCTGAATGCCCTGATCGAAGCCGGTATGATGGGGATGTCTCTGCCCAGAAAATATGATGGTTTAAACTTCCCAATTACACCTTATGTCATGGCTGCAGAAATTGTATCGCGGGCGGATGCAGGGTTTGCCAATATCTGGGGGCTGCAGGATTGTGCTGAAACCATCAATGAATTTGGTTCTGAAGAGATTAAAAATGAATTCCTCCCCAGGTTCGTACAGGGAGAAACAGGGGCGATGGACCTGACCGAACCAGATGCAGGATCTGATCTGCAATCTGTACAGTTCAAAGCTACCTATAACAAAGAAAAAGATACCTGGTACCTGAACGGGGTAAAAAGATTTATAACCAATGGAGATGCCAATATTTCGCTGGTTTTGGCCCGGTCAGAGGATGGCACCATAGATGGCCGGGGTTTATCCTTATTTGTGTATGACCGGTCGCATAAAGCTGTAACAATCAGAAGGTTGGAAAACAAATTAGGCATTAAAGGCTCTCCCACCTGCGAATTGGTGTTTAAAAATGCACCGGCCAAACTGGTGGGTGACCGTAAAATGGGACTGATCAAATATGTAATGTCATTGATGAATGCTGCCCGATTGGGCATAGGGGCACAATCAGTGGGCATCGCCGAAGCAGCTTATCGTGAAGCTTATAAATATGCCCAGGAAAGGGCCCAGTTCGGTAAGCCAATCATCACTTTTCCTGCTGTTTATGAAATGTTGACCACCATGCGGGTAAAGCTGAATGCCATGCGTTCCCTGCTATATGAGACCGCCCGTTTTGTGGATATTTATAAAAATTATATGCACCTTGCCGGGGAAAGGTCCCTGGATGGTGACGAAAGAAAGGAACTTAAACATTACCAGAGGTTATCTGATGTATTTACCCCGTTATTAAAATTGGTCTCCAGCGAGTACTGCAATCAGATTGCCTATGATGCCATCCAGGTGCATGGGGGCACAGGATACATGAAGGATTTTCCGGTTGAGCGTATTTTCCGTGATGCCAGGATCACCTCCATTTATGAGGGCACCTCTCAGTTGCAGGTGGTAGCTGCCATTAGGGGTGTCAATACAGGAATATATCTTAACCAGATGCAATATTATGCTGACCTGGAAGTCAATCCTGAATTAATGTACCTGAAGCGGATCTTAGGATTTATGACCGGAGAATATGAAAATGCAGTGAAACAGGTGATGGCTGTAAATGATACGGAATATACTGATTTCCATGCCCGGCGCCTGGTTGAAATGGCAGGTAATATTATCATGGGATACTTGTTGGTAATGGATGCTGAACGCAATGATGATTTCCAGAATTGTGCTGAGATCTTTATCAAAAAAGGGGAGGCATCCAATAAGGAAAAAGCTTATTATATCGAAAAATCCGAATACAAAGACCTGGGGGTATACAAACAATAAATGTGATAAGCTGACATTGTCAATTAATTTGAAGAAGAATAAACCAATCCTGGAAAGGCTGAATTATTCTTCTTCTTTTTTAGCCACCTTAATACCTACTGAAACAATCTCAGGCAGAGAATCCCGCCGCATATATTGTTCCAGTTTCAATACATGCAGACCGGCTAATTTTAAATCGTAACCCTCTAAAACAGGAAACTCATGACTGTAAATATCACCCAGTCCACTGCCCATTGGTTTCCCAGTCTTTGAATTAAATAATTGCTGGTTGATCAGTTTGGAAGTGAGGGGATTGCCCAGGGAGTCTTCCAGGTAATACTTAATATAAATATTCTGAAAGGGATAAGCCACTGTATTACGCAAAGTTAATAATACCTGATATTCCCGGGAAGGATCCGGAACCTGAAATCGAAAAGTAGCCAGCGAATCAACATGCCAATACCTATTGCTAAAATCTATGTTTTTCTCATAAATTCTATTGCTATCACAGGCTATTAATCCGACCATCCATAATAGCATGAAGAATTTACCCCTTAGTTTCATTATTGATCTTTATTATTATCCCTATTTTTTCTTCTTTTTTTCCTTCGCTTAGTGCGTTTTTTTCCTTTATCCTTTCTGGAAAACTTCTTGTCCAGTTTTTCCAGGTCACTGTTAATACTATCTGTGGTAGCTTCAGGGGCATGATCATCCATTAAACTGGCCGGTGTTTTTCCGTTCTGATTTAACTCCAACAGTTCTTTCACTCTTGTCACTGATACCGGATGCCAGGTATTTTCATCATTGTAACTAAACCACATCACCTTCCGGAAGATGTCCGTCTTTTGCAACGTAGCCTCTCCTTTCTCAGTTCGAATAGGTGATTCTACCAGAGGAATTTCCTGTAAGGCATCCATATAGGTTTCCAATTCATAATTAAGGCAGCATTTTAATCTGCCACACTGACCTGATAGCTTGGAAGGGTTCAGGGAAAGATTCTGATATCTGGCAGCTGTAGTGGAAACACTTTTGAAATCAGTCAGCCAGGTGGAGCAACAAAGCTCTCTACCACAGCTACCGATCCCGCCTAATCTACCTGCTTCCTGACGTAAGCTTATCTGCCTCATTTCCACCCTTATCTTAAATTCACCGGCTAAAATTTTAATCAGTTCTCTGAAGTCAACCCGGTCATCGGCTGAATAATAAAAGGTGGCTTTGGTATTATCGGCCTGATATTCTATATCAGACAATTTCATTTCAAGCTTTTGATCCAATATGATCTGCCGGGTCCGGTAAAGGGTGGGCAATTCCCTTTTTTTAACTTCTTCATATTTCTCCAGGTCTTTGGCAGTGGCTACACGATATATTTTCCTGACCGAATCATCATTGACTACCCGCTTTTTCTGCATCTGCAAACGAACCAACTCTCCCTGCAGGGATACATAACCAATATGATGGCCATTAGGAACATCTACTACCACTGGATCACCAGGGTATAATTCTAGTTTATCTATATTCCGGAAATATTCTTTCCTGCCTCCTTTAAATCTGATTTCTACAACATCAAATTGCTCCTGGATTGACAGGTCCATATGAGCCAGCCAATCATAAACATTTAATTTATTACAACCCGAACTGCCACAAGTACCATTACTCCTGCATCCGGGCACAACACCTGATTCTGTTGTACATGTACTACATCCCGCCATCACCTTATCTATGATTTATAATTTTCAGTTTCACTTATTTACAGCAGGAACACGTAAGTCAATCCATTATTTCCTGCTGTTCTAATCTATAAATATAACAAACAATAAAATTAATCAAATAAAATTACTTATATTTTGTAGTTTAGTAAATCTTTGCCAATGTCTTTTCGATAGTAAATATTGTCCCAACATACCTGTAAAGCGGCCTGGTAAGCTTTTTCCCGGGCCTGGTTCAGATCCGGAGCCAGGCATGTCAAAGCAGTTACCCGCCCTCCGTTAGTGACTACCTGGCCGTCCGCATCAATTTTGGTTCCGGCATGGAACACCAGAGCTTCCTTTACCTGGTCCAGACCAGTGATGGGTTTTCCTTTATCGTATTTATCGGGGTATCCCCCTGCTACCTGTACCACAGTGATAGCTGTTTGAGGATCTATTTGTAAAGCAATTTTATCAAGTCCTTTGTTAGCAACCGCAGAGAAAACCTCCACAAAATCATTATTAATACGGGGAATCACTACCTGAGCCTCCGGATCTCCCATCCTTACATTATACTCTATGACATAAGGATCACCATTTACATTCATCAGGCCAATAAATATAAAACCCTTGTATTGTATACCCTGAGCTTTTAACCCGTCGATGGTGGGGCGTATGACGCGGGTGACGACTTTTTGCAGGAATTCCGGACCAGCAAACACCACCGGGGAAACAGCCCCCATTCCACCGGTATTTGGACCTGAATCATTTTCACCAATTCTTTTGTAATCCTTTGCTTCAGGTAACAGGATATAATTGGATCCGTCAGTTAATACAAATACAGATAATTCAATTCCTGAAAGGTATTCTTCAATAACTACTTTTTCTGAAGCCTTGCCAAATTTTTGGTCCAGCAGCATTTCTTTCAGAGATGTTTTGGCTTTTTCCAGGTTGTCAATGATTAACACTCCTTTGCCAGCGGCCAGTCCATCAGCTTTTAAAACATAGGGAGCTGATAAAGCTTCCAAAAACCGGTAGCCATCCTCTAATAAAGGCGCTGTAAATGTTTTAGATCTGGCTGTAGGAATATTATTATCCAGCATAAAATTTTTAGCAAAATCCTTGCTTCCCTCCAGCCGGGCCCCGGACTGGTCCGGCCCTATCATCATGACATCTTTCAATTCTGGATCTTTTTCAAAATTATCCACTAATCCCTGTACTAAAGGGGCTTCCGGCCCTACCACTACCATTTCCACATGGTGTTCCAAAACGAATTTTTTCAGCTGAGTCAATTCATTCGGGTTGATATCTACATTGGTGGCTATACTTGCAGTACCTGCATTGCCAGGGATGACATACAATTGATCACATTTGCTGCTTTGGCTGATCTTCCAGGTCAGAACATGTTCCCGACCCCCAGATCCGATAATTAATACATTCATAATCAGGTTTTATCAAAAAATTAAAAATAGACACCAGGATGCTTTTTATCAAGCAGGCGTCATCAAGTTAAACAATACTAATTGGCATATTCAGAAAGGAATTTAATACGCATCAACCTCAATTCTTCTTCAGAATAATCATCACTACCAAGTTCTTCCAGGGCTACCTGTATACGGTCAGTACTGGCATTCATAAAATACTCGTAGATCTCATCCTGTTTATCTCCATCCATGAACTGATCAATATAATAATCAAGGTTTAATTTGGTACCGGAATAACAAATATGTTCTATTTCCTCGATCAGTTCTTCGAATGAGAGGCCTTTAGCTTCTGCAATTTCTTCCAGGTCTACTTTGCGATCAATCTGTTGAATGATAAAGATTTTCACCTTGGACTTATTCACAGATGATTTAACCACTACATCTGAAGCGGTAACAATATCATTTTCATCTACATATTTATTGATCAGATCGAGGAAAGGCTTGCCAAATTTAGACACTTTACCCAGTCCTACCCCATTAATCTGAGCTAACTCATCCCGGGTGCCTGGATAGGTAGTGGCCATTTCCTCTAAGGAAGGATCCTGAAAAATGACATAGGGAGGAAGATTCTTTTCCTTTGCTACTTTCTTTCTCAGGCTCTTCAACATATCAAACAGAGCCAGGTCGTAGGCTGTGGTTTTAATTTCCTCCTTTTCCAGCTTTTCGTCCGCCTCACCGCTTTCATAATCATGATCTTTGGATAAGGTAATAGAAAAGGGATGCTGCAAAAATTGTTTGCCTTTTTCTGCCAGTTTTAATATACCTACTGTTTCTATATCCTTTTCCAGGAATTCATAGAGTAGGGCCTGCCGTATCACAGAACTCCAGAAATGCTGGTCATGATTATCTCCCCGACCAAATACATCAAGCTTGTCATGTTCATAACTGTTTACATACTGGGTTTTTATCCCCCGGATCACATCAGACAGATGATTTAAACCAAAATGTTCTTCGGTCTGCTGAGCTGCCTGAAGTACTATGAGAATATAGTCCTTGCCTTCAAATTGTTCCTTGGGCTTCAGGCAATTATCACAGAAACCACAATCTTTTTCATATTTTTCTCCAAAATAATGCAGTAGCTGCCTTCGTCGGCATACTGATGATTCGGCATAGGCTGACATTTCATAAAGCAGGATCTTGGCATTGTCTCTTTCTGTAACAGACTTATCCTTATTGAATTTTTCCAGTTTCAGAATATCATTGTAGCTGTAAAACATGATACAGTTGCCTTCCAACCCATCTCTTCCGGCCCGACCTGTTTCCTGATAGTATCCCTCCAGTGATTTAGGGGTATCGTAGTGAATCACAAACCGGACATCAGGTTTATCAATTCCCATTCCAAAAGCAATAGTAGCTACTATTACATCTACTTCTTCATTTAGAAAGTCATCCTGGTTCTTGATGCGAACGGCACTATCCATACCAGCATGATACGGTGCGGCCTTAATATCATTAACCCGGAGTAATTCTGCTATCTCCTCCACTTTTTTACGACTCAAACAATACACTATTCCTGATTTTCCTTTATGTTCCTTAATGTACCTGATCAGCTGTTTTTTAGTGTGTTGTTTAGGTCTGACTTCATAATACAGGTTCTTCCGGTTAAAGGAAGATTTAAACACATCAGCATCCTCCATTTGCAGGTTGCGGTGAATATCCAGCTGAACTTTGGGTGTAGCAGTGGCCGTTAAAGCAATAATAGGCAGATCGCCAATTTGGCCAATGATGGATTTGATCCGCCGGTATTCCGGTCTGAAATCATGGCCCCATTCGGAAATACAATGCGCTTCATCAATGGCTACAAAGGAAATATTTGCTCTTTTCAGAAATGCTACATATTCTTCCTTATTAAGCGATTCGGGAGCAACATATAATAATTTTACTTTGCCTCTGAGTGTTTCATCAATCACACGGTTTACTTCACTTTTATTCAAAGTGGAATTTAATACCTGTGCATTTACACCCAATGCATTTAACTGGTCCACCTGATTTTTCATCAGGGCGATCAGGGGAGAAATAACTATGGCCGTTCCGGCTTGCAGGATAGCAGGCAATTGGTAGCAAAGTGATTTACCTGCTCCGGTAGGCATAATTACAAAGGTATTTGTCTTATTTAATATATTTCGGATGATTTCTTCCTGGTTACCCCTGAATTGGCCGTAACCAAAAACCTCTTTTAATTTATCTTTTAGTTCTTCTATTCGTTCCATCTTAACTTCTTCCACAGTACAAAAAATTTAATAATAACTACTTAACGATTTTGGCAGATTCAAATTTAGGCAAATGCTAAAAATTATCTGAATATAGCAAAAATTATTATTTGTTGTTTGATTTTTTTTAATGAATAATTCGGTTTAATGCTAAACTTGGACCAAGGCTGGTTACTTCTTTCTTAATCAACAGATCTAATTTTTCAGATATGGGCCTGTTTTTTTTCATTCCAGTATAAATTCCTGATTCTCTAGCCATTATCAGTCACAAATAGTTTTATAAGCCGAACTTCAGCCATTGGAGAGGTGGTTCTTAGCAACAGAAATTCAAACCAACATTGCTTTCTTAAAGCCTTAGGACTTCCACTTGATGTTTTGATTTGTCCGGCATGATTAATATTCAAAATATTGGGTCCAAAAAAAACATACTAATGAATAGCTTGATATACATGAAACGGGTTTGGAAGGACTTTCGACATTATGAAACCAATTTCGGGCTTAGGTCATTTCAATGTTTTAAAATCTTAAAATATGAAAGATGCTGTACAACAGGAATTTTTTCACTAAATATAACCTTAACAACTTACCTGTATGAATTATCTGTTAAATCAGAAATATATACTCTTTCAGGAACTACAGGGGGGGTGAGTAAAAGTTGGGTCTGGCTGGAGTAGGACTAACTACGATTCTTTTTTTCTTTTATGATTATCTTAACCCAATCAAACATTATGACAGACTGAAATGGTTAAAGGTTAACTTCCAATACCGGTTCTCCATCCACATCCAGATAATGCGGGGTTTGCCTACCAAAGTATATTCCAGTATCTTCTCAATGAAAACCGGCAAAATAAACCAATTGATCCTGAAATGCTGCGCCGTTATGAGTCCTTACTGGCCTATAAAATTGATGATCCTAACAATGATTATTTGGAAAAGATGAAGGAGGTTATTCAGGACAGAATATATCGGATGATAACCTTTGATTTTAATTCTGACATTTTGCGTTATCTGAAAAAATCAAATAGGTTACTTTTTCTCCCTACGGCAGGCTACATTATTGACTCTGGTAATTAAAATAGTAATACAATTATTATTACTATTTTAATTATCCATCTAAGTATTATGAAGTAATTTATAGGGCGCCGGCGGCGTAGCCAGCATCCTGACCACCATTAAATGAAAGATCATCGGTTTTTGCCTGTTGCGGTTAAACCTGTAGCAATATTCATTCAGGTAGCCCTGC
>JBPRGG010000165.1:0-5795 GCA_051418075.1 Candidatus Cyclobacteriaceae bacterium M3_2C_046
TCTTACTTTCCGAAAATCGTGCATATTTGTTTTCTGGTAACAGTATTGAAATGCTTCTTCATAGAAAGAACACGAAGTCCTTATGAATTAAATCCGTATCTTTGTCACTTCACCTCCTTTCTTTGTAAAGGGGTCTGGGGCAGCCCTTATTTGCTTTGGCGGCTAATCGGGCTGCTCTTTTTCCCTTTTTATTGTAAACTATTTATCTCTCTGTTTTTATCCATTTTTATCGTTGCGTTTTTCTCTTTTGCCTGTTTATTAAAAAACAAATCCTCAATCCAATGCTTATTGGAATCAACTATTGTTTTCAGGAATAAATCAATATTCCATAAGAAAACCTTCCACAAAAAACAAGGTAAATGGATACCAGCCGAAAATCAGCTTATCCTGAGATGAATTAAAATTAAATCAATTCAAAAGGATTTACCTGTTTATTATTTTAATAAAAACCTGTTCCTAAATCCTTTGAAATTATCCTCAATTAAATTTACAAAAAAAAAAAAACATCTCCAAATTTTTACGGAAAAAAGTGGGATTTATGCTCAGGGTCATAATCATATGGGTGGACTTTTAAATCTTTTACTGAATTTATGAAGTCATTATTCAGGATGGGGCAAATACTTGTAAAATCATCTTTTCTAACCGCAAGGGGCGCAAGGTTTTTTCGCAAGGGACGCAATGAGGGCTGCTGAATTTCCAATAAATTCCTGGTTGAGCAATCAATGTATTGTTTTTATCTCAAAAAACATTATTTTCAACTCCCGTAATCCAAAAATCCTGATTGTGATGAAAAAAACCAGTCTCCTGATATTTTCCTTTCTTCTCATTTAAAATATCAAAGCCCAGGAGATCAGCTTTTTTGTAGAATCCTTACAAAAATGAACAAAAGTCTCTTTGCAGGATAAAAAGTTAAATGCAGTTTGTCATTATTCATAGGACTATTTTTTAATAATTAATCGGCTGAAATTGGTATTGTCAATTTTTATTTTGACAATATAAATCCCATCGGGAAGGAAATTGAGCTGGAGCAAAGAATTTCCCTCTAAATTCATGGATTCATATTTTAAATTTCCCAGAATATTAAAGATCTGAACCTGATCAATAGTGGGTGACTGAGTGGAAATTCTAATTCTGTTTGAAAAAGGATTAGGAGTAATTCCAAATTTCACATCGGGCAGAGTATTACGGTTAAGAGAAAAATCGATATAATCACAACTGGCAGTATCATCAAGGCGGTCAGACCGATAATAAATCTCTTGATCTATATAACATTTTAACCAACTTGAATATGATATCGCAATAACTTTAGAAGTACCTAAAAACCTTTGGGTCGAACCAATTTTTTCAATAATTGGATAGTTATCAGCGAAGGTTGAAAAGCACCAATCCGCTTCTTTAGAAGGTGATGTATAGAATTTTGATAAAGGGGTATTGCCAACGTTAATGGTATCAATGGAGTCTACTACATATTCAAATTTTTCATAGGAAAAATCTCCCTCAAAAGAAGAATCCCTGACTAGAACTGTATCCCCTGTGTTGATTGAGAAATCATATAATTTGTAAAAATATCCTGAAGTATCATAGTGATATACTTTATCCTGTTCATAATAAAAATAATTGTAGTATGTGGCTGTATCCAGATAGTATTCAAAATCCGAATTCTGATTAATAAAAATATGTTCAAACTTTAATTCCTTGCAATTTTCATTTAGAATGAGAGTATCTTCAATAGAGGTAATTATCAGAAGGCCGTCCGAACCCCCTGACACGGTATGATAATACCACTTCGCACCAATTGGAGCCCATTCGCTTTGTGAAAGTGAATTCAACTGAAACAAGATGAGAAGGATCAGCGGTAGTAAAAGTTTTTTCATTTTTTTATAATTTTAACAGGTTTGGTAAAATTCTGATGATCAAGCTTTAGCAGGTACAAGCCCGGTTGTAGTCGGGATGTATTTAATTCAAAGGAGGAATCATCCGAAAGCTTAAATTCTAATATAATTTCCCCCATTATATTATATAATGAGCACTTTAACCCGCTTATTTCAGAATGAAAATCAACATTTATGTTTAAAACATCCCTGCAAGGATTAGGGTAAATATCTATGGCTTCTTTATATTGATGCTCTGTTGATGTGGGATCCAAACCGCAATTGACAAAACCCGGGTTTTGATTTTCGAATATTAATTCCGTTTCTTCATATGTACATACAACTAGAGGTGAGAGGATCCCTGGGTTATACCAATTTCGAATAAAGCTTATATTTGGGCCAACTCCTTCAATGAATTTAATGGGTTCATTCCAATCTGTACCCAGGTTGAATTGCACGATCTTTCTGTCATTTTGTGTATAAACACTATCAACATTAGCTATTGATTGTGTCCATTTAAAATCGAACTCATCGCCAGATTGAAGATCAAGATCAAAAACCAGTATTTTTTCTGATTTATCAGGAGAGTAATACCAGGCTTTACTGTTATTTTCACTTGATTCAAGGAATCCGGCAAGGCTTATCTCCTGATTATAATAAATTCCGTGATAAAGTAATTTTACAAGTCCTTCATCAGTATCTTTAGCCACAAATAGTGTATCAATTACCTTTCCGGCTAATGGTTTATTTGCAAATAGCCATCTGGTAGTATCGGGTATAGCAAAGGGCTTGTACTGTTGTGAATAGGACCCCATTTGAAACAGAGTGGAAAGTAAGGTTGCTAATAAAAATTTTTTCATGGTATAACTGTTTTTTTTTGTTTTCTACTTACTTTGAAGGAAGCTTTTATCATTTTATTTAATTTTAATGAATAGAATGAGGTAGAATGAGGTATTGATGTAACCGGAAAATAACAATGCTCTAAAATTGGAAATTGAGCATGTATTGTTTTCGGAAAATAATAATGTAGCAATTTCGTAAAATAAGGATGCATGATCTTTGCCTGCTGAAGTTGCCCTCGAGGGCAACTTCAGCAGGCAAAAACAGTAAAAATCTCGATAACCCTTTAAAAAACATCGAGATGACCGAAAAAGAATTAAACCACTGGATCATGTATCATGAAATACACAAATTAGATAGGATGGGCTTTAGTAAAGCCCAAATAGCCCGCTACCTTCAAATGGATCCGCGGACTGTGAAAAAACTCCTGCTCATGACAGAAGAACAATATGAGCAGCATCAATTGAACAGGGAACGGAAAAAAGTATTGACTCCCTATGAAAATTTTGTAGTTGAAAAGTTAAATGAATATCCTGAAACTTCCACAGCTCAAATCCATGACTGGTTAAAAGAGCATCACGATGATCTGCCGGAAGTTAGCACCCGTACGGTATTTAATTTTGTCATGTATGTCAGGCAAAAGTATAATATCCCTTACATCCCAATAGGCAGGGATTATTCGGCTGTTCCGGAGCTTCCTTATGGTCAGCAGGCACAAGTGGATTTTGGCCAATATAATATGCGGATGACCAACGGCAAACGAAAGAAAATTTACTTTTTTGCCATGGTTCTTTCCCGAAGCAGAATGAAATATCATTGGTTCAGTGACCGGCCATTTACCGCTAAGATGGTAGTATATGCTCATGAAAAAGCCTTTGAATTTTTTGGTGGTATCCCGAAAGAACTTGTCTATGACCTTGACCGAACGATGGTAGTGGATGAGAACCTGGGAGAAATCATTCTAACAGCTCCTTTTAGAGAATACACCAAAAGCCGTGGCATTGAACTTCATTTTTGCCGCAAATCAGATCCGGAAAGCAAAGGAAAAGTTGAAAATGTTATCCAGTATATCAAAAAGAATTTTCTTTTGAACAGGACTTATTATGATATTGAGACCTTGAATGAACAGGGTATCGCGTGGCTTTATCGAACTGCGAATCATTTACCGCATAATTATACCAAGATACCACCAGAGGAAGCTTTCGCTGAAGAAAGAAGTTGCCTCAAATCTTTTTATCCAATTACTTTCAATGACCACCCAGATATGCAAAAATATATAGTCAGAAAAACCAATGTAATTGCTTTTAAAAGTAATTTTTACACATTGCCCAAAGGAACCTATAAAGGCCCCGGATCATACGTTTTAATTAAACCTGTGGGCGATCAGCTGCATATCTATAACAAAGATGAACAGCCGATGCAAAGCTATACCATATCGAAGGAAAAGGGCAAAACCATTAGCAATACACATCATATGAGGGATACTTCTAAGAGACTGAATGAAATGGAGGATGAAATTATAAAACACTTCTCTGACAGGCAGCTGATCAGTCAGCACCTGGAAAATATCCGGAAAAAGTGGCCCAGGTATGTCAGGGATCATTTCCAGGCAATGCTAAAAGCTCTTTCCAGTGCAGATAAACAAACAGCTGATAAGGTGCTGGAATTTTGTATCAAGAATCACATCCTGCATGGAAATGAATTTGAGCAGGTCCTGTGCGTTTTGGCTGCCGAAAAACAATCAATAAAGGCGTTTAACAGGGAAATAAAGCTTCTTCATGATCATGAGAAACTTGATATAAACCATATGCCTGAAAAGAGCAATATAGATGATTATGATAAATTTATTAACCAGTAATATTGAATATTATGAGTAAAACAGAAACTGTTAAAGAGCATTGTAAACAGCTGCGATTGCCTACAGTGGCAAATAATCTTGATGAAATGGTTGTAAATGCTCAAAATAATCAGGTAACTTACCTCGATTTTATTGAATCGCTTTTTAAAAAAGAAATCAATCACAGAATGGAAAAAGACAGGCAGCGAAGAACAAAACAGGCCAGGTTGCCCCTAAATTATAACCTGGATTTCTATGATTATTCATTTTCCAACGGCCTTGGAAAACAACAATTAGCTCAGTTAAGGGAACTATCCTGGCTGGAACAGAATTTTAATATCATCCTGATGGGACCTTCCGGAACCGGTAAGACATACATAGCTGCGGGCTTATGTTTTGATGCCGTAGATCAAGGATATCGTGCTTATTTTAAAAGCATGGAAGATCTAATCCAGGTACTGAGATTAAAAGATGTTACACGCAGAGCAGAAACGGAATATAAACGAATTATGAAATCCCATCTGCTGGTTATTGATGATATTATGATGTTCCCTCTTAATCAAGAGGATGCTGTTGCCTTCTTTAATTTAGTAAATGAGTTACATGATAAGACTTCCCTGATTATTACAACTAATAAATCGCCTAAAGAGTGGGCTGAGGTGCTGAAAGATACTGTATTAACTACAGCTATTCTGGACAGAATTTTATATCGTTGCGAGGTCATTAAACTTGAAGGAAATAGTTATCGAATGGAAAACAGAAAAACAATTTTTAAAAACAAAGAGAAAAAAGATTAATTTTGGAAAAAATCATGCATCCCTATTTTCCATTTTTGATGCATTCTTACTTTCCGAAAATCGTGCATATTTGTTTTCTGGTAACAATTGATTTGTGGAAACTGAGAAAACAGGGTCTTGTAAATATAATCCAGCGTAATTACTTACTGAATGTGGAAAGTTTCTGATTATTTGTCCAAAATCAATCTCTGAATTATCATAGAAATTACCACTTATGTAATAGTTTAGGAAATTATCAAAAAGTTTAAATCTTGGTTTAAATGCACCTTCAAGTATTTCATCAAGGGCTTTAAAATAATAAATTGCTTTATCTCTTTCAGAAAAGTCAGAAGGATTAGGCTGAATTATTGAGTTTGTCATCCATTTTGAATCCGTTTCGGTAATTTCGTAAAACGAATCTGCTAATTGTTTAATAGAAAGGGGTTCATCTTTCTCAAAGCATTCTTTAAA
>JBPRGG010000166.1:0-1572 GCA_051418075.1 Candidatus Cyclobacteriaceae bacterium M3_2C_046
CCCCCAACACAAAAAAATTAATTAAATTTCTTTCCCTTGGTTTTTTTCTTTTTTGGTGTGTTGGGTGGTTTGTTTCCCCCCCCACCCAGGGGGGCCCCACAACTGCATTACTGCTATTGAATGCCCTGGATATCAATGTCATCAGCTTACTCGATCAAACCCGCAGATAATTCATGCCATTTTGCTGTAAGTACTGGTTGAGTGTGGATTTTGAATAGAAATAATCGATGATCTCTACTTCATTGTCTGAACAGGAATTTTTAAGGCAAATATCTTCCATGATCAATTCCAGGGGCACATTCTGTTCAAAAGTCAGGACATCGGTTTGTTCAAAATAAACAGCCATATTTGGATAATAGGTGTATAGGACAAATAGTTTTTCCATGATAGTACTGGTTTAAAATTGTTTAAAAAATGATTTATACCTGTTTTTGTCGCCAGGCCTTGAACTTATGGGTCATGGTATCCAGATCATACATTAACCAGCCATTTTCATTAAAAAAATCTTCCAACTCCCTGATCCTGATATTTTTCACCTGGGATTTTAATTTTCCAATTAAATACCTTGCAAGGATTTTATTTTGTTTATCTTTCATAATATAGTTTTGTTTATCTTTAATAGCTTTACTTTATTCAGGTGTTATATAAACCATTATTTGATCCAAATAATTTGAAAAAATGGCTATTAGATTTCAAAATACCTTATTGATGGGATAGCAGGTAGTGAGATCATTTCAGGATTTTTTATTTTCTAATATCACATCACCTAATCAGGGTAATCATTAAGGATTAGATAGCACGCTTGTTTTGATCTTCAAATAATTAAAGTCCTCATGTTATCATCATAATCATCATAATTCAGACAAATTTAACGGTGGTCGTCGGTGGTCCGTCAAAAATAACGTCATTGAGATAAGATCTGCCTTTAATTATACCACGGCAGTTGATCACCAGCCATCGAAGCATTGAGGCTGTTTTTCTGGCCCGGGATTGTTCAGTTTCACCTCCTGCCAAAAGATATGTACCTTTGCTTATTCTGTATCGGGAATAATAAGAAATTATGCTGATCTACCACTATTTATGCAAGATCTGAAGACTAAAATACATCATCAGGGGCTGATCAAGCTTGATGAAAGGATTGGACAGTTAAAGCAGGAATTAAATTTGCTCCAAAAATCGTCTGAACAGGAAACAAAAAGCAGTATGGGTGACAAATATGAAACCGGCCGGTCTATGATCCAACTGGAAATAGATAAAATCTTACGACAGTTACATGATGCCACCAAAATGAAAGATCACTGGAAGGGTTTACCGTTGCATCATACTTCTTCTGTTGGATGGGGCAGCCTGGTGAAAACGGACCGGATGATCTTTTTTATTTCAGTCAGTTTAGGTCAGATTCAGCTGGATGATCAAAAAGTCATCGCGCTGTCTCCGGCAGCGCCACTGGCAAAGATTATGAAAGGCCTGGTCAGGGGGGATTATTTTGATTTTCTAAATACCAGGTATCAGATATTGGATTTGTTTTAAAAAACATTTTACCTTACCCTATCTTTTGTCCTGGCCGGACGG
>JBPRGG010000167.1:0-3792 GCA_051418075.1 Candidatus Cyclobacteriaceae bacterium M3_2C_046
CAGGTTGAATTCAAGCCAATCCCGGTAGAACAGTATATTCAAAAGTTGCAGGAAAAAAAACTGGCTTTTCTTAAAAAGCAGGCTTTGAAAATGGGAATGTCGTTGGCACCTCTGCTAGTAACAAGGGGTGTTTCTTAAGAGACAAAAAGTACCGCCTGTCTGGCGAAGACAAAAGATAGATTAAGATAGAATGTTAGTTTTAATGCAGCCACTAAAAACAACTTAAACTACTGCAAGAAAATGTTGCACTTTTCCAAATAATGTCATTTGTAATCCACCATAATCCCTGATATAACAATTAGAAAATGACTCAATGTATTGACGGACGACCGAGGGCCGCTGATTCCACTACTAATTTCAGCCCATTACATCCTGTTTGATTTCCTTCATCAACTCATTTACGGAGATCTGTTGAGTATAATCAATCTCCACCCTCAAAGCCCTTAAACCATGTACCCCTTGCAGATCTTCCAGTTCGAGGTCTTCAAAGTTTGACTTGAGGTATCCTTTACCGACCAGGTAATCCAGATAAGTGCGGTATTCCCTGGCATCCTGATCCTGAGAGTAAATGATCGAAATGCTGCCTGGACGGGTGATACGCTCATTAGTTCCTTTAATCAGGGCTTTATCTACCCGTTTCTTGATGATCTCATATCGGGCATTGTAGGCTCCTTCTACATCAAACTGCTTTTCATCCATTCGAAAATGAACAGAAAGTGGGGTATTATAAGCCAGGATTAACGATGCAACCTCAATGGAGGTATTCAATTCCGCCTGCATATGCTGAAACTCATATTCCATTTCGCACATTACCATCAATTGCCAAAGTCGCAAATTTTTCAAGTACAATAGATTGAATGGTTTATCCGGGGCGATGGATTCCCCGATATACATATTATATTCTACGCCATCGGTTTTATAGCGTTCATAATAGTGAGGGAAAATTTTTTGGGCTTCTATCTGTTTATCATCCAGATAAGAAGCCAACCGCTGATTAATTTGGTTGATGCTTTCATCATATTTCTTCCTTTCCTGATAGATGGTGTGCAATTCAGGGTTCAGCAGCATCCGGTATTGTTGTATCCTCTTTTTCATATCCTGATCCTTCTTCTCCAGGTGCTCAAACACCGGGTAAATATCTCCTTTAAGAAAAGTCAATATGCGATGCTCACTGCCAGCTGATAAAGCTTCTGTTAATTCTCTTTGGTAGGCGCTGGCCCTGAAGCTCAATTCATCTAAAACAGGCATTCCAGAATGTTTATGGGCAACATTTAATAATTTGATCACTTCTTCAAGTTGCCGGCTCAGATCAGCCATCACTGCTTTATTTCTGCGCTGAGAGGACCCTTTAACATCTACCTGTCCATAAAGTGGAAAGAGGTTATTAAATACTATATCTTTAAAAACAGGCTGCTCCCCCTTCATTTTTTGGCTCATGAATTGCCTGGCTTCTTCCTCAAACCGCCATTTGACTGAAGAATGAATAGTAGTACATTCTTGCTGGATAATAGCTTCTATCAGGTTTTGGGTTTCATTCAGAAAACGTTTGTGGGCCATAGCCAGTATAGGCAATACATTTGAAAGAAGGAAAACAATCCCTTTATGCAGCGTATAGGCTTCTTTTGCACCCAATTCCATATAACCCAAAAATTCTTCTTGATGTATTATAGGAATTACCATATAACTTCGAAAACCTGAACGTTCTAATTTCCTGGATAATTCAGTATTAGCCTGCTGATAAAAACCAAGTACATCTGTGACTATAAAAGGCTCTTTCTGCTGCACCAGTTTACCGTAGGAATAATCACAAAGTTCCTTAGAACAATCCAGGGAATCCCCTTTACCAAGTAGAAGACTAGTAATCCCCTCCTTTTTCATAGGAATGATCTTATTCTTATCCAGGGCCATAATTCCTATAGATAAGTCAGACTTATTCAGTAATTTTCTAATGCCCCATTGAATCTTTTCAAATGAATCAGTGGATTTAACCAGCAGGTTGGAGGTAATTGAATTAACGGCTTGATCCGAAGTTACATCTACCAGGTTGATAATATTAATTCCTCTGTTAATCCAGCTGTCAGGAGGGAATTTGCTCTTCCAGAGTGCCATATCATCAAAATTATCTATCAACTCCTGATAATCCTGAGGTGTGATCATAACAGCTTTCTCAGTGGGAATAAATTCTGACAGATCAGCATTGATCAAAATTTTATAAGTTCGCATCAATCCTTGATCCTGGTTGAAGATTTCCAGTAGCTGCGGAATGCTGGTGGAAACCGGATAGTGAAAATAGCTACCTAAAATATAATAGCAACAATAAACATAAAAGAAATCGGCATCTATATTCTTTAAAGTGAATTTAAAAGGTTGACCTGAAGCACTGACAATCTGATCAAACCTTTGGGAAGTTAATAAAGGTTCAAAATAAAAAGGTGGTGTGAGTATCTTAATTTCGTTAGTGGTAAATAATTCAGGAAATAAGGTCTTACCCAATTTTTGAACAGGTTTATCATATTGATACAATTTACCCATATCAGCTATACCTTCCCGAAGTTCAGGAAAAGGTTCCACTTCTTTCAATAAACTCCTGGCATAATCAGCTAAATGCTTATCCGGGCTTTGAGCCTGTTCCTCCAGCTTTTCGATCAGCTTAAAAAGACTGAAATGCATAATGGCCGGGAATTCTATTTCTTTTCCATTGTAGATCATGGTGACAGCATTTGTAAATTATTCTGATTAGTTTAGGATTTCCCTTTAGATCAGGCTTTTAGTAACGCCAAAAGTGTATAATGGGTTACATTAGTCAAACCATGAAGTTTAAAATAAAGATATTTTTTAATCTAAACAAAGTCGAATTGGTATCAAGGATCAAGCCATCAAAAGCAGACCAATGGCTTATTTTCTTTTTACAATATCAAAAATCGCAAACAGGCTATGGGCTATGGACCCATCTCTGATCACTTCCAAAACCGGTTTTTTGGCTGATTTATATAAATTTGTATTTTAGTTGATTCAAGCACTCATTATTACCATGATCATAGACATCCATACCCATATTTTTAATCAAGAATCCTGGCTTTCCTATCAAGCCAAAGCAGGCAATACTGATATTAAAGTCATTTCTCTGCCCTGGTTCCGGTCGGGCAAGCCAGGCTGGTCAGATGTGAGATCGCTGATTAAATTTACAGATATACAGCCACAGGTTTTTGCGTTAGGCGCTATGGATATGGATCGAGACCTGGATGGCCAATTGGAATTTCATAAACAGCTGTTTCAGCAGGGAAAGATATTGGGCATTAAACTTTATCCGGGATACCAGCACTTTTATCCTTCGGATCCTAAAGTAGTCGAAATTGCCGGGCTTTGTCAGCAGTTTAATAAACCTTTGGTGTTTCATTCAGGAGATGTGTATGATACAGATCAGGTGGCACTGATCAAATATGCCCATCCCCTGCATATTGATGACCTGGCCCGAAATTGTCCTCAAACCAAAATTGTCATATCCCATTTTGGCTTTCCCTATCAGTTGGAAACAGCCATGCTGGTTTCCCAACATACCCATGTGTATACAGATATATCAGGTACCATTGATGATTGTGGTTCTGAACCTGAAATTAAATCCCTGAACCAACAATACATTGCCGATCTTAGACGGGCTTTTCAATATTATCCCCAGGTGAAGAAGAAGACATTGTTTGCCACTGATTTTTTGGGTGAATACACACCACTTAATCAGGTACAGCCTTATATTGAGGTTATTAATAAAACTATAGACCAGGAGCTGCAGGATCA
>JBPRGG010000168.1:0-27495 GCA_051418075.1 Candidatus Cyclobacteriaceae bacterium M3_2C_046
AGGAAGAATTAAATAATAATCCAAAGGCAACTCAGAATCCAGGCTATTAACTCAAAATAAATATCAAACTAAGTACTAGATGAATACCTTTTAAAGGTATTCATCTTTAAGCGTGGTTAGATGTTGTTGAAGGAGTTTTAAATGTATTATTTCACTATTCCAACCCTCAGTTAAGCAAATCAAGAAAATAATTAAGAAATAAAATAAAATGATAAGTAAAAATCTTTCAAGGAGAGATATTTTAAAATCTTTAGCTACCATTCCTGTATTAGGATATTTCGCCCATAGATTTACAGGTAAATATCACAATGATTTAAAGGAAAGGGTGACGGATTTGCCTGAGTTTATTGATAAATTTAACCGACCACAGGCTACTTCTTACCGGAATCTGACAGCAAAAGGTAATAAAATAAGGATTGGTGTAGTAGGCAATGGAATGAGAGGGCCTCAAATATTTCGGGCACTGGGATTTGCTTCGGAAGATTGGGTGAAAAGACAGTCAGGAAATGGTGTTTCAGGTGCGCGGTTGCAAAGTTTCCTAGAGCAGGAAGATTTAAATGTGGAGATTACAGGAGTATGTGATACTTTTCTGCCAAGAGCTGAGGATGCAGTCAAGCAGGTAACTACAAAATGGCGTGCAGGGAATGCCAATAAATCATCGGTACCAAAAGTATTTCCAAACTACAGAGATATGTTGGCAGACAATAATGTTGATGCATTGGTTATTCTGACTCCTGATCATTGGCATGCTAAAATGGCCACAGATGCAGCAATTGCAGGTAAACACGTTTACCTGGAAAAACCAATGTGCCAATCTCTGGAAGAGGCTAAAACGCTGCGTAAAACTGTACAGAATACAGGCATAGTTCTGCAGGTTGGGCATCAGAACCGTCAGCAAGCAAGCTACATTAAAGCCGCGCAGATTGTTAACGAAGGTATTCTTGGAGATGTTTCTTTAATTGAAACCTTTACAAATCGAAATGATGATCATGGGGCCTGGATTAGAGGTATTCCTGAAAATGCGAACAGCCAAAATGTAAACTGGAAAGAATTTCTGGGTGAAAAAGAATGGAGGGAATTTGATCTGGATCGCTTTTTTAATTGGCAAAAATGGTTTGAATTCGGTACCGGACCGGCTGGTAATCAGTTTACTCATGAATATGATTGCATCAATCAGATTCTATATTTAGGTATTCCTGACAAGGTGGTGGCCACAGGTGGAAATTATTTTTTTAAAGATGACAGGGATATACCCGATGTATTGAATGTTGTATTTGATTATGAGAAAAAAGGATGTACTTTAACATATGACTGTACCTTACGAAACAGCTTTCAGCGAGATAAGATGATTTTCGGGCAAGATGCTTCTATGCAGTTAAACATTGGGGTATCGATTTTTGCTGATGCCAAATCAGAAAAGTATAAAAAGTACAAAATCCCATCCAATGAACCGATGATCGCCTTTCATCCTAAATTCGATGATATTGATGCTGTGACCTCAGCTACTGCTAAATATTATCAGGAACGAGGATTTGGATATACCTACCAGGATGGCCGACGTATCGATGCTACCTATTTGCATATGAAAGAATGGCTTTACTGTATAAGAAATAACATGCAGCCAAGCTGTGATGTCAATCATGGCTATGAGGAGACTGCTACATTTTATATGGCGAATCGGGCATATCTTGAAAAAAAAATTATTCAATATGACCATAATAAGGAAATGCTTGTTTAGTTTATGGAAATTGTAATAAATAAGACCAAATTAAAGATACTCACCTTACTTAGAGTATTGATCGGATGGCATTTCTTGTATGAAGGCATGGTAAAAGTTGTAGATCCTGATTGGAGTTCTTTTTCATTTCTCAATGCTGCAACAGGTCCTCTATCAAAGATATTTAAATTGCTGTCTTCCAATGAATTGATAGTTCAATTTATTGATGTCTTAAATGTATGGGGATTGATTCTGATTGGATTAAGCTTAATTTTAGGGCTAATGAGTAGATATGCAACTATTGCGGGCATGGTTTTATTGATCCTTTATTATTTAGTAAATCCTCCATTTATTGGATCCGCAAATTCACCTGCAGAAGGACATTACTTAATTGTGAATATGAATCTTATTGAATTTGTAGCATTATGGGTTCTCTATCTATTCCCCACCCAAAATGAATATGGTTTAGACCGGTTAATTCTTTTAAATAAAGCTTAAATAATGATTGTAAAAACATGATAAAGGTATTGAGAGCTTATTAAAGGGTGTAAGAGAAGGGCCGGCTATAATTTTCGAAAAATAAAAGATCATACGATCCTTTTACCAGTAGATATCAATGTATTTTAGTGGATAATGCTAAATTCATAATAATAATCTTTATTTATAATCGTATTTATCTGAAATTTTATTATTTTTAGATAAAGTACTTAGCGCATGGGTAATGCTGTACATAAATATTTAAAATCTACCGAAAATAGTTCTTTAGCGGAGCTTTATGAAAAGTATCACATCGTTTTGATAAGAATCGCCAAGTATTACCTTCAATCTTATCCAGCTGCTGAAGATGTAGTATCAGATGTGTTCACAAAAATGCTTGAGAAGGATCAAAGTCTAAATCAAATAAATAATTTAAGGAATTATTTATTTACTTCGGTTAAAAGGAAATGTTTAGATGAGCTTAAGCTGAGTTATAATAGGAATGAAGCACTTGATTTTTCTGATCATCAAAGTATCAAAATTGATTTCAAAGACCCTGAAACTTCATATTTAAATCAGGAATTAAGCAATAACATAAAAGTTGCAATTGAAAAGCTTCCTGCAAGGTGCAGGACAATTTTTTTAATGGTAAAGGAAGACAACTTAAAATATAAGGAAGTTGCTGAAGTATTAAACATCTCTCAAAAAACTGTTGAAATGCATATGGGTAATGCACTTAAAGCGCTGAGAAAAGATTTGGAGCATTATTCTTTACCACAGAAAAGCAAAAAAACAGGATCTTTAATGCATTTCATAAATTTAATTTTGACAATAATCTAAAAAATCTATTTTTCCTACAGGGTATTTACAGTGTCATTCGTCTTAATTATAAGAAGGCATAATTATAAAGAAATCGAATTTACACAATTCAAAACGAGATACTTTATCTGGTGAAGATTACTATCGCTTGTTATTACATTAATTCAACCAAGCTAGCTAATAAAATATAGTATTCATCCTGATAAACGAGGAATGATTAATTTTTAAAATATGATTAAATGAAATTGGAAATCAAGGTAGAAAGAATAATTATCTTATTAGTTGTATATTTTCTTGTTATTCCGGTTTATCCCCAAACAGATCATAAAACTGAAGAAAAGATAAATATAAGCGGAGTGTTTCCATCCACAGCTATGGTGGCTGATCATTTTCCACGATCAGAAGCCGGTACGGGTGCTTTAATGCCTTGGGCAAACCGTCTATGGATAGTAACTTATGTAGCTCACCTAACCCGTTCTGGGTCTGGAACAGGCTTATACGAAATGGACCAAAATATGAATATTAAAAAAAGGCCGGAAAGTGTCACCGGTACATATGCTAATCGTTTGATTCACAGCCCTAGTAATCAACTGATTATAGGTCCATATGCTATAGATACCATGGGTAATGTTCGTACTTTTACCAATCTGATCAACCACCGGCTGGCCGCCACCATGGAACATCTTACAGAACCGGAAAATAAAGTTTACTTCCTGGGCATGGAAGGTGAGTTCTTTGAAGCAGATGTACACTCATTGGAGGTAAAACAGCTTTTTGATCTCAATAAAGAGCTGGATGAACCGGAAAAAGCCAAACCACATTTCAAGAGTGGCTTCACTCACCATGGTCGGGTAGTGATTGCTAACAATAGCTATAACAACAAGGATTTTGACGGCACCTGGCAGGCTGGACGCCTGGCTGAGTGGGATGGTAAAGATTGGAAGATCATCGAAAAAACTGCTTTTACAGAAGTATGGTCGGCTCGTGCTTTTGGCCATCCCATGATTGCCACCGGCTGGGACAACCGGTCAGTAATCATGAAAGTACTGGTCAATGACAAGTGGAAAACTTACCGCCTACCCAAGTCCAGCTATACGTTTGACCAGACCAGCAATACAGAGTGGATGAGGATCAGGGAAGTGGAAACAGAAAGGGCTCTGATGGACTGCCATGGCTTGTTTTATGAAATTTCTTACCATACCTACAGCGGTGAACTGTTTGGCATCCGTCCCATCGCCAAACATCTGAGGGTAGTACCCGATTTCTGTTCATGGCGAGGTATGCTGGTGTTGGGAGGCAACCAGGCCACCCCCATGAAATTCAAAGACCCGATTGACCGTAATCCGCTGGCCGGGCAGCCCCAGGCTAACCTCTGGTTTGGAAAGACCGATGACATCTGGTCCTGGGGTAAGCCCAGCGGCATGGGAGGTGTGTGGTACAATACAGAAGTGAAAGTCAATGAAGTATCTGATCCTTTCCTCATGATCGGTTTCGACCAGAAGGTTTTGCACCTGAAACATGATGCTGGTCAGCCGGTAAGCTACCACATAGAAGTAGACTTTGTGGGAGATGGGGACTGGTCGACCTATGGAAAAGTGGATGTACCGGCCAACGGGTATGCTCATCACGAGTTTCCTCAAGGATTTTCAGCGCATTGGGTGCGGCTAACAGTAAACAAACCCTGTAAAACCACAGCCTTTTTCATGTATAATTAAAGCCATTAATAGGATGAAGTGGAAAATATTGATTATGCTAATTGTAATCCTGGTCTGTGGGTTTTACTTGCAGGCTCAACCTTTGATGGTGGAACTCAGTCTGGGAGAAAGCAAGACAATAAAAATGCCCTCCGGTAAAACGGCAAGCATCAAATTGCTGGACCTGAAAGAACACACTGAACCTTATTTTCAATTAACCGACTCTAGTATCGTGGAGGCAGTCACCACGTCTGAGGTGGAGATCATGGTCAATGAGCAAAAATACACCCTGAAGGGTGGGCCGTTTCAGCAACCGGATACCATTGGAGGGTTTACCATGCTGGTAGCCTGCACCAGGGGATTTGCCGGGGGTATTTTTTCTGACGGACTGCAAAAAGATGTGAGGATAGAGGTTAATGATGCCTCAGCGCTTTGGTATGGCACTGATGAATTTATTTTTCCTATTCATAACTATCGCTGGCATGCTTCCAATTACCGGCATACCTACCTGGGGATTGTTCCTAATCAATCCCGGCTGTATTATCACCGGGGTGAAGATTTTGGCATGATCCCCGACCTGGAAAAAACGCTGGCTTTAACTTCAGGCAAACTGCTGCGAAAACCCCCTCCGCAAGGAGACGGATCGTCCAATGCCATTTGGCTACAGCATCAGACCGGCCTGATCAGCCGCTTTATCCACCTCAATGAATATAATGTTAACCATCAGCTGGAAGAAGGACAAATTATACCCGCGGGAGAACTGTTAGGCCTTACAGGAAATACCTATGCCGGACACAGGAGTCCGTCCCCCCACTTGCATGTGAGCCTGCATAATGAAAATAACGACAAGCAGTACTTCCATTCGTTTCCAGCAATAGTCAAAGCTTATCAGAACAGTTTTCCGGGAGAATTAATGCCTGTTGCCGGAAATCTGCGGCATCTTTTCGAGGGAGAAACTATCATACTGGATGGTTCGAAATCACTGGCCGGGCAGGATCGCAAAATCAGAAAATTTGAATGGAGATTTACTGACGGTGAAAAGGCAACTGGTGCTTTGATAGAAAAAACTTATCCAAAAGCAGGAGTTTATAGTGAAGAATTGAGGGTTTTTGATCAGTACGGCAACTGGGAGCGGGATTTCGTTGAAGTCAATGTACTGGAGAAAAACCAACAAATAAAGCCGCCCAGAGCCTGGATTAATTATTATCCTATACGTGGGATTAAAGCTGGTACAGACATACGTTTTCTGATCAGGTTCAATAACCTGGAAGATGTAAAAATAGACTATGGCGACGGTACAAAGGTGCCCTATACGGAAAATTCTTATCATGTTTACCAAATTCCCGGCAATTACCTGGTAACGGTAAGCGGTAGTGATGCCGGGGCAGGTCCTGGTACCTTTCATGTAAGAGTAATAGTAGAAAAATAACTTTCATCAAGTATGAAAACGATTAGCAATTTGATAATCCTGTTGTCAGTTTTTATGGTTGGATGTAACAGTCCTCAGCAGATAGCATCAGATAACGATCTTCCCAATGTTGTATTGATCCTGTCTGATGATCAGGGTTGGACTGACTATGGTTTTATGGGACATCCGCACATAAAAACACCTCACATTGATAAACTGGCCAGACAAAGCCTTACCTTCACTTATGGATATGTGACTGCGCCATTGTGCCGGCCATCATTGGCTTCTATCGCCACTGGCCTGTACCCGCATCAAAATGGTATCACAGGTAACGATCCGGATTTTGCTTTTGATGGTAAATCATATAGCAAAGAATGGCTTGAAAAGAGAGGGGAATTCAATCGCCCATTGTTGGAAAAATTTCAACAACATCCTACTATTGGCCAAATGCTAAAGGATAAAGGCTATATTTCTTTTCAGTCCGGTAAATGGTGGGAAGGAAACTATCAGAATGGTGGATTTACGCATGGTATGACCCAGGGCGATAGTAAAAGGGGGGGCAGACACGGGGATAGCGGTCTGGACATTGGTCGGGAAGGAATGGAACCGGTGTTTAGCTTTATGGATTCTGCTATTTCAGTCCAGCATCCATTTTTTGTCTGGTATGCTCCTTTTTTGCCCCACACTCCTCACAATCCACCTGATTCATTGCTGCAAGACTACCTGCATAAGGCTCCTAATGAAAAAGAAGCAAAATACTGGGCTATGATCGAGTGGTTTGACCATACTGTTGGGCAACTGTTGAATCACCTGGAAGATAAGGAGGTTGCAAACAACACACTGGTCGTTTATGTATGCGACAATGGCTGGATCACCAATACTTCAGGTTCCGGTCCCAGGTATGCCCCTCGATCAAAGAGATCACCCTATGAAATGGGGATCAGAACACCTATCATCTACCGTTGGCCTGGCAAGATAAAGCCGGAAATCGATACAATAAATTTTGTAAGTACCACAGACATAGTACCTACCATACTTGCAGCAGCAGGATTATCTCCCACCAGGGAAATGTTGGGCATTAACGCCATGAACCAGGCAGCAAATGAAAGCAGGGAAGCTGTATTTTGCGAGGACTTTGAACATGACCTGCTTGATATAAACGATCCTTCAGCCAGCCTGCAGCACCTGGTGATTATGCAACGACCCTGGAAGTTAATTGTTCCCTACAATGATCAGGAGGGTTCAGTTGAATTATTCAATGCGGTGAAAGATAAACATGAACAAAATAACCTGGCAGAAGAGATGCCTGAAATGGTGGAGCAATTGAAAAATAGTCTCGATTCATTCTGGCAGCCTGAAAAGAAAATATAAATGAAAGAATACGCTTTGAGAGACAAATTAGCCTGTATAATTTTTTTTATAGTATTTCAGGATGCTATTAAAGAAACGGTTATGGCTCAACCAAAAGAAAACCGGCCAAACATTGTGTTTATCTTAGCCGACGATCTGGGTTGGTCTGATCTGCCCATGTATGGCAATCGATTTAATGAAGCACCTAACCTGACCAAACTGGCAGAGGAAGGAATGCTTTTTACCAATGCTTATGCTGCCGCGCCAGTATGCTCACCTACCCGGGCCAGCATTCAAACCGGGCAATATCCGGCCCGAACAGGTATAATTGATTTTATTTCCGGCCACTGGAGGCCTTTTGAAAAGGTTACTGTTCCTATTAATGCTCCTCAATATTTGCCCTATGACACCTACACCTTGGCAGAAGCGCTGCAGGATAACGGGTACAGGACAGGCTATTTTGGTAAGTGGCATCTTGGCTTAAAAACAACCAAAGAAGCACATCCCTCCAGGCATGGTTATGATAATGCTATAGCCTACACCGGTGGTGGCTTTTACAATCCCCGGTTTGAGCCTGAAACAGCATCCAAGCCAGGAGAGCGTCTTTCCCAAGCACTTACCCGTTTTAGTATCGAGTTTATCAAAGAGAATAGGGGGCAGCCTTTTTTCCTGTTTCTGGCTCATTACGATGTACATGTGCAATTGGATGCTGACACCTCCTTAATTAAAAAGTATGTTAATAAAAATAATCCAGATGATCATTATCCTGGTAATCCGGTTTATGCAGCTATGATAGAACATCTTGATCAAAGTGTGGCTGCTATCCGACAAACCCTGGAGGAGTTGAACCTCACCAATAATACATTACTGATCTTTTTCTCGGACAATGGGGGGCTGGTGTCTCGTTTCGACAAAAAACCGGTGGCTGTAAATTCCAAGCTTCAATATATTACCATCGATTCATTAAAACCCATTGCCACTTCTAATTATCCTCTTCGCAATGAAAAAGGTTCGCTGTATGAAGGAGGTGTGAAGGTGCCAATGATCATAAGCTGGCCAGGCCAAGTGCCACAGGGTAAAGTAAACCGGTCTCTGGTCAGCAGTGTTGACTTTTATCCGACAATCCTGGCGCTGGCTGGTGCAAAATCACGTGAGGATCACACGATAGATGGTTTAAACCTTCAGGAAATATTTACCAGGGACCATCTTATCTATGACCGGGCCATATTCTGGCATTATCCTGTCTATCACCACAGCGTCCCGGCCAGTGCGGTACGCCAGGGTGACTGGAAACTAATTCAGTTTCTGGATGAGGGTTGGCAGGAACTTTATCACCTGGAAAAGGATGTGTCGGAATCTATCAATTTGATTAAAAAACATCCGGTAAAAGGCCGGCACTTAAAAAAACTTCTGGATGACTGGCGGCAACAAGTGAATGCACCGGATGTAAAACCAAATCCCGATTTTGATCCGGATAAACGGCATCAGTGGGGAACCCATCCATCGAAACGATAACCATTATGATCAAATCCATACAAAATAAACTATTAAGCTGTTCACCTTTCGTAATCCTGGTATTTGTTCTGGGAACCTGCACTACTCCCACAGAAATCAATGACCTGGAAAGATCATTTCGCAATCCTCCTGCTGCCAGTCAGGCCCTTACCTGGTGGCACTGGATCAATGGAAATGTCAGCAAAGAAGGTATCAGCAAAGACCTTGAAGCCATGAAAACAGCTGGTGTGCAAGGAGCCATTCTTTTCAATGTGGGCTTTTTTCCGGAAGGGGAGGTGCCTTTCATGTCAGACATTTGGTGGGATCATATGAAACATGCGATACAGGAAGCTGACCGTCTGGGATTAAAATTCGGGATTTTCAACAGCGATGGCTGGAGTATGTCAGGCGGGCCCTGGATTTCTGCAGAAGAATCTATGAAACAATTGGTTTGGACAGATACTGTGGTTGAGGGAGGGCAAAAATTGTCAATAACTTTACAGCAGCCGTTACGAAATATAATTTATGAAGATATTGCAGTATTAGCTTTACCGGCACTTCCTGCTGAAAAACCGCTCCCGGTGAAACAAGTACACAGGCAAAACGGACACTTGTTAACAGATCATAATTTTGAAACTTCCTTATTGTTGGATTTTCCCGATAGTCAAACAGAGCGTATTTTGTTTGATTTGGGAGAGGTGCAGGAAATAAGATCAGCCGTATTGCATTTGAAAAAAGTTGATCGCTGGGCTGAAATTAATGCCAGCTTGCAGTACTCTTTGGATGGGCACAATTTTACGGAAATAAATAAAAAGTTGCCATTAGGTTTGCGCTATGAAGGATTTATTAAATCAGCAACACTTTCATTTCCACTGATTCAGGCTCGATATATACAAATATCTATTAACAAAGATGATGATCCTGACCCGGTGGATCTGGCCGGTATCGACTTCTACACCAAGCCACAGGTAGGCCTTTGGGAGCCGAAAAGTGGCCAGACCAAGCGCATCAGCCATGTTAAACAGCCTCAGTTTATGAAGGAATTGGCTGAGACAACTTATGAGCAACTGCCAGATGAATGGGTAGTGAATGGGGATGAATTATTCAATATCACCCGCCATCTTGATCAAAAAGGTGTATTGAACTGGGATGCACCGGCTGGGAACTGGATCATTAAAAGAGTGGGTTATACTTCCACCTTGCGTAAAAATGCTCCTTCATCTACTGCCGGCCGGGGTTTTGAATGTGATAAAATGAGTGCATCCGCTACTGAAAAGCACTTCAATGGCTATCTGGCGAAAGTCATCAATCTGTCTCAAAATACAGTAGACAGACCGATAGACTTCGCCCAGATGGAGAGTTGGGAAGCTGGTATCCAAAACTGGACTCAGGGTTTTGACCAGGAGTTTCAAAGTCGGCGTGGCTACTCCATAATTCCCTGGTTACCGGTACTTACTGGAGGTCATGTGATCAACTCCTACGAAGAATCAAACCGCTTTTTATGGGATATGCGCAAAACCGTCACTGAATTATTTAGTGAGAACTATTGGGCTGTAATGCACAGGTTATGCCGGGAACATGGCGTAAAAGTATTGGGTGAAGGATCTGGCAAGCAACATTACCTTTATGATCCAATTTTGTACCACAAGCAGAATGACATTCCTATGGGAGAATTCTGGACTGGTGCTCCGGTTCCACGCAATGATTGTAAGAATGCCTCCTCCGTGGCACATACTTACGGTAAAGAACTGGTAGCGGCGGAATCATTTACTGGTGGGGGCAATGATCTCTGGAGACTTGCTCCTTATGATATGAAAAAAATAGGCGATCAGGCTTTTTCTTTGGGGGTAAACCAGTTTGTATTGCATAGTTATGTACATCAGCCTTATGATATAGGCCCTGGTTTTACTCTTTCCAAATATGGCAATCATTTTCAAAGGCATAATCCCTGGTACATTAAAGCCCGAGGATGGCTGGACTATGTAGCCCGGTCACAGTATTTGTTGCGACAAGGGGATTTTGTGGCTGATGTTTGTTACTTTACTGGCGAAGGGATACCGGCCTATCTTGGATTGCGGGAAGAATTAATCCCCGGAATTCCCAGTGGTTATGACTATGATGGAGTGAACCTGGAACTGCTGCAACAAATGGAGGTTGCAGGGGGCAGAATGGTATTACCTTCGGGGGCATCTTATCACCTCATGGTTTTCCGGGATCTGGAACAAATGACACCGGCTCTTATCACTGAAGTAGAAAGACTGGTAAAGGATGGTGCAACGATAATGGCACAAAAACCTGATGGATCGCCTTCTCTACAGGATTTCCCTAAAGCTGATGAGTTGGTCAAAATGATGGCTGATCGGGTTTGGAAAAACCTGGATGGTAGCCAGGTTAAAAGAATTCGGTATGGAAAAGGAGAATTAGTATGGGGAATACCGGTAGAGGATGTCCTTAAGGCTAAAGGCATCAGTCCTGATTTTACTTATCATTCAGAAAATCAGCAGATTAAAATCAATTATCTCCACCGAAAGCTGCAGGGCAAGGATCTTTATTTTCTGGCCAGTGAGCAACCTGAACCTGTAAAAATTACTGCCTCATTCAGGAGTTCTGCCAGGTTTGTGGAACTATGGGATCCAGACAAAGGCATTGTCACCCCCTTACATGTGGATAGAGTAAGTAAGGAAAATACTGAAATAGCTTTGTCTTTCGAACCTCTAGGGTCCATGTTTGTGCTGTTTACCGATCAAGCGGCGCGAGTTTATGCTCCTGAAATTAGAAATAAGGAGCATTTAAGGGTGATTGATATAGCGCATGATTGGCAAATTAGTTTTCCTGCCATAAATCAAAAAATTTTTGCAGAAGATTTGTTCGATTGGACATTACATAATGATCCCGCAATAAAATACCATTCAGGTACAGCCATTTACCAGAACAGCTTTGAACTATCAGATTTAAATACGAAGCATTATATCCTTGATCTGGGGCAGGTAGAGGAAATTGCCACCGTAATTGTAAATGGCCAAAAAGCTGGTGATCTGTGGAAGCCTCCTTTTGAATTGAATATTACTGATTATGTAAAAGCGGGAATCAATGAAATTAAAATTGAGGTGACCAATACAGCTGCCAATCAATTGATCGGGGACGAACAGCTACCGGCTGACCTGTCCTATAAACCTGATGGAACCGGCAGATGGGAATTTAACGGGGAATATCCAGATTGGCTCCGGGAGCCGGAAATCAGAAAGTCTGGAAGAAAAACATTTGTTACTTACAAGTTCTTTGACCAAAATTCTCCGCTGGAGTCTTCTGGATTAACAGGTCCGGTAAAGATAAAAGTATATAAAGCAGATGAATCTAAGCTCAACTTATAGGTAAACGGAAGTAAAAATATAGGTAAAAGATAAATGATAATGAGAAATAGACAGCTACTAATTCCAGCCATTCTGCTGGGTTTGATTTTGGTTAATTCATCTTTTTCCACTGCTCAGGCGCCGTATCCTGAAAGTGAATGGATTGAGGAAATCCAATTCAACTTAAGTACGATCAGGAACACTACCCCTGGAAATGGTCTCACTGCTCCGGGGAGTGACAATTGGACCATCACCTGGGCCGACGATGGAAATCAGTATTCTTCATGGGGTGATGGCGGTGGTTTTGGCGGCGATAATCAATTGGGTCGGGTTAAGATGGGAGTTGCCCGCATAGAAGGGAACAAGAGAAATTACAGCGCCTTCAATGTGTGGGGTGGACATAATCCGGAAAGTGATCAATCTACTCTTCCGGCTAAAAGTTATGGCATCCTAAGTGTTAACGGAGATCTTTACCTGTGGGTAAGCTACAATGAAAACAGTCCATCGATCTGCTACGATCATCAGGATATATATAAATCCAGCGATTATGGACAATCCTGGCAACTGCTTTATGGCTGGCGTAATTCCCCGGGATTCTTCTGTCCTACCTTCCTGCAAGCGGGACAGGATTTTGACCAGTCGCCCGATCGGTATGTGTATGCTTTTTTACCGGAACGTACCCAAACCATCGAAAGTCAGGAAGACAGTATCTGGAATGTGCAGAAGCCTGGCAAAATCACCTTGATGCGCTGCCATCAGGATAGTCTAGACCAAAAAGAAAACTGGAGATTTTATGGTAAAAATGGTAAATGGTTAAGTGATAAGAATCACAGAGAATCGGTGTTCACCGATATAAAAAATGGTATCATGCGCACCAGTGTGATCTATAATCCCGGCTTGCAAAAATACATACTGGCCACCCAGCATGTTGGTCGCTATCACGCTGATGGGGCCAGGGTGGGATTTTATGAAAGCGATAATCCCTGGGGGCCATGGAAAACGGTTTTTTTTGGTGATCCATGGGATCTTGGCATTCAGGAAAGGGATCAAAAATACAAAACGGTTTATTACAATTTTTCCCCTAAATGGCTGAGTAAAAACGGTAAAACATTCGTGATGGTATATACCGGGCCAGGCAGTGATGAGTGGGGTACCATAGAGGGAAAGTTCAAATTAAATAAAAGATATAAATAAATAAAATTCACTGTTTATGCCGAAAGTAATAAATTAAAACTGAGGGTTTACAATTTATGAAAATAAAAGAAATCATTGCAATATGTATTATTGGCTTGACCGCACAAAGGATCAATTGTCAGACATTACCTTATCCTCCCAGCAACTATTTCGAAGGCGTCAGCTGGGACACTACTTCCATTAAACAATTTGGACAGGGTAGTGATCAGTGGCCCATGACCTGGGCTGCCGATGGAAATATGTATGCCGCCTGGGGTGATGGATGGGGATGGAATGCCGATAAAGAGGCTATGGACAAGAAAAGCATTGGCATTTCCAGGATCAAAGGAGCTTGGGGTGATCTAGCGGCCGAAGATTTATGGGGGGAGGGACCTGGCAGTCAATTTGGCAAGCCTGAAGCTTTAATTGCCTTCGAGAATAAAATTTACATGTTCTGGACCAGTGGTGATAGCAAATATGAACATGATAGCTATGCTGCTGTATCTGAAGATAGCGGCAAAAACTGGCATTTAATTCATAAAAAAGTTTTCTGGTATGCCCCTTCCGGTTTTCGAGTCCGGGGAATTGCTCAATATGGTAAAGATTACCAGGATGCCAAAGATGATTATCTGTATATTTATTTTGGAATGAACAGGCATCCTGATATATTCCTGGCCCGGGTACAAAAAGAAAAAATTTTTGATGGTCTGGCATATGAATGGTTCAGGTACAGAAAACCAGACGGCTCGGCCCGCTGGACCAGAGATTTTTCGCATAAAGCCGTGGTTTTTCAGGATAATAATGCCTATGCCTGGCATTTGAGCATTGTTTACCATCCCAAATATGATAAAATAATATTGGCCAAACCACATTTTGACAAGGACGATGATCCTGATCAAATCAGGATCTATGAAACAGGTATAAATGGGTTAGGTATTTTTGATGCACCCACGCCGTGGGGCCCCTGGACTTCTGTGTACTACAATGATTCATTTTATGATGGCTTAATTAAATTTAACTATGTAATACCAGCAAAATTCCTGAACAAAGAATCAGATTCGTTCATCCTGGGTTGGTCTGGTTGGCCGGAGTATGACAATATAACTTTTATAAAGGGAAAATTTATTATAAATGTAGAAAAGAATTAGATAAGGCAGGTATTTTAATTCAAAGAAATTCAGGGGGGATTATTTTATGATTCTATTTAGGTTATTTGATCCTGCAAAGCCAATTATTGAAGTGATTTATATAAAAGAAATTAAGTTAACTAGTAAAAAAATAAAATTATGAAGAAGCATTTATTCACAATCCTAATTGTAACTATATCGATAGGCTGTAAAACCCATAATAATGATGATTATGCACTCTTATTTAACGGAGGAAATCTGGAAGGCTGGCAAGTGGAAGGTGGCCAGGGAAGCTTTTCGGTAGAAGATGGTATGATCGTTGGGGTGTCGCAATCGGGTATTCCAAACTCTTTTCTGGTAACTGAAAAACCTTACAATGATTTTATTCTTGAATTAGATTTCAAAGTACACCCTACTTTAAATACCGGTGTACAGATAAGGAGCAAAGTGCTGGAAGAACCATATTCAGGGGATTACCTGAGTGGAAAACTGGAGAATAAAAAACGCACTTTTGAAGCAGGAAGAGTGCATGGTTACCAAATTGAAATTGACCCTTCAGAAAGAGCCTGGACCGGTGGTTTTTATGAGGAAGCAGGCCGCGGCTGGCTGCAACCTTTAACAGACAATGAAGAAGCCCGAACTGCATTCAAACAAAATGAATGGAATCATTTAAAAATCAAAGCGGAAGGCAACCATTTTCAATCATGGATAAATGGTGTAAAAGCAGCTGACTATAAGGATGATTTATATCATACAGGTTTTATTGGGCTGCAATTACACGAACCTTACCGAGATGAACAAATAGGTCAAAAAGTCTACTGGAAAAATATAAGATTAAAAGAACTTTAATATGTAATTTATGACTAAGCTAGCTATTAAGCACTTAATTGTGCTGATGATATTATTGATTTCAATAGGCATATATCAGACCTCGGCACAAAAACAACCCAATATTATCCTGATTATTTCTGATGATCAAGGATGGGGTGATTTTGGATATAATGGAAATGATCTGATTGAAACCCCTAATCTGAATCGGCTTGCTAATCAAAGTGCGGTATTTGAAAGGTATTATGTCTCCTCCGTATGTGCTCCCACCCGCGCAAGTCTGCTTACCGGCCGTTATTATCCCCGAACCGGCGTACATGGAGTAACCAGACGGAAGGAAACTATGCGAGCTGAAGAAATTACAATTGCCGAAATTTTGCAGGAGAATGGATACAGGACTGGGATTTTTGGTAAATGGCACAATGGGCATAATTATCCTTATGATCCCATTGGACAAGGTTTTCAGGAATTCTGGGGATTTACTTCTGGAATCATCAGGAACTACTATGATACAAAGATGAAGCATAACAACCAGTGGGTGCAGACTGAGGGCTATATTACTGACTTTTTAACTGATAAGGCTCTACAATTCATAAAAGAGAAAAATCAACAGCCTTTCTTTTGTTATATTCCCTATAATGTGCCTCATACACCGATTCAGGTTTCCAGGACATTAATGGAGAAATATATAAGTAAAGGACTTGATGAATATGATGCCGGCATATATGCTATGTGTGAAGCCATGGACCATAATATTGGCAGATTAATAGCTGAAGTTGATCAATTGGGAATACGTGAAAACACCATTATTCTTTTCATGACAGACAATGGTCCTAACGGGTATCGGTTCAATGGTGGAATGAAGGGTAAGAAAGCCAGATTAGATGAAGGAGGTATCAGAGTACCTCTTTGGATAAACTGGCAAAATAAAATAGAGCGAAAAAGCATATTGGAATTGGCTGATCACATAGATGTTTTGCCAACACTACTTGATCTGTGTAATGTTAGTTTATCTGATTCACTTCAACTGGATGGTAAAAGCTTAAAACCCTTGCTTCTAAGTCATGAAATAGAATGGCCGGAACGAAAGTTATTTTCTGCGCGTCATGGTGATCAACCTTATCCCGGATCGATTCGGACCAATCGGTATCGACTTATTATTGATCGTGAGGGAGGTAAAAAACTGTACGATATGTGGCAGGACCCTTCACAATTGCATGATATTGCTGAAGATGAAAAAGAGATTACCCAAACAATGGCCAACTCATATGATCATTGGTATAAAGATGTTTCCAAAAATGGATTCCAGGTACCTGTGGTACATATAGGGCACCCGGAATATCCTGTAGTAGAATTGCCTACAGTAGGGGCAGAGATTAAAGGAGGACTATCATATAAAAACCAATATGGATATGCTTATGACTGGGTGATTAACTGGACGGATACAGAAGATGCTTTGTGCTGGCCGATTAAAGTGGTGAAAGACGGACTCTACAAAGTCTACCTGAAATATGCAACTGCGAATATCGGAAATAAAATTACGGTCTCAGTAGGCGATAAATCATTGGAAAACAATATCAAGACAGCTTTTTCACCCCAGCCCTATCCTAATTTCGATACAGTTGACCGGGGCAGAGCTTTAGAATATGAATGGAAGGATTTTTACTGGGGCAAAATCAGGCTCAAAAAAGGAGAGTACAACATGAAAGTACACGCCAGCCCTGATCCTGGCCTGGAAATTTATGGCTTGTCTGTTGAGTTGGATGAATAATTAAGAATGATACTATGATGATGTTTTATTGGATTATATTAAAAATAAGTTTGTTTATTTCAGGTTTTCAGGTCTCATATTTTCAGAACTTACCTGAAGAAAATGACCTGGTGGTCAATCGTTTGAAGGGAAACTTTCACCAGAACATACAAGACACCACCAGTGTAGTAGAACATCTGTATCAAATTTATCAAAAGCCCCCTCCTTTAGCAAAATCCTGGCCCCCGGCTAATTTACAGGAGTGGCAAAGTCAGCGGCAACATTATCTGAAAGCAATACATGAAATGTTGAATCTGCCCCCGGCAAGCAAAAAAAAGGAGTGGCCATTGAACCTCCGCTTTACCCGGCCAGATCTGAAGACTGATGGCTTTACAGTGAAATACCTGGCCTATCAGTCCAGGCCTAATCTGTGGGTAACTGCCAATTTATACCTGCCCAATGAACTGACAAAACCGGCTCCCACCATCCTGATGCTGCATGGCCATACCGATGAAGGAAAAGCTACTCAATATTACCAGGTTTGGGTGCAAAACCTGGTCAAGAAAGGTTATGTGGTGTTATTCAAGGATGGTTTTGGCAAAGGAGAAAGAAAACACACAGACCATAATTATGGTAAAAAAGCGCCTTTTACATATTTGAGTGGCATTTCGATTGAAGGATTGGAAACCTGGGATAATATAAGGGCGGTGGATCTGCTTTCATCCGGGGGATTAAGTCAATGGGTTGATTCTGACCGGATAGGTGTAGCTGGCAAATCGGGTGGATCGATGCAGGCATTTTACCTGAGCATTGTGGATGACAGAATCAAAGCTGCCGCTCCGGTGACCCAAAGAAATACCTACACTGCGGAGTTTAAATTATGGGGACATTGTATCTGTTGTGTGTGTGCTACCAACATACGGCGCACTGCCGAGCAATATCACCTGCTGGCCACTGTGGCTCCCCGGCCGGTCATAGTTTGCAGTGGCACTACAGATAGAAATCATCCCTTGCATGGAGCAATTAAACTGGTAGAGGAGGCAAAACAGGTTTACAAACTGTACCAAAGGGAAGATAACCTGCAATTGGTAATAGATGATGTGGGTCATGATCTTTCTCTGAAGTTTCGCCGGCAGATATACCGCTTTTTTAATTATCATTTAGATCTAGATGCCAATGATCAGGAGGAATCGATAGTCCCTTTAACTGTGAAGCAACTCAGTTGCGGGTTGCCGGAGCAGTCAACCGCGACAGTAGCATCTCTGGTATATGAAAATTCAAAAAGCTTACCCCGAGAGAAAATAGATTTAAAAGATAGGAGATCATTCAAAAAATATCAGGATAAACTTATTACAAAATTAAAAAATGAGATTTTTGGTTTTGATGCGTATATGGCTGAAAAGAGCAGTCTAAATGAAAAAGTGTTGCAAAAAGTAAAGAATGACAATTTCTGTATTGAAAAAGTTGCTATTGATAGTGAGCCTGGAATTACTTTAATTGGTGATCTCCTATATAGAGATAAAGCTAAAAATATTCCTGTAATAGTAAGTGTAGTGGAGGAAATGCCATATCATTATAAAGATGCGATGAGCTACTTAAATAATGGATATGCTGTTTTTTACATAAAACCTCGACCAGATGATGGCTTTTCAAAACGGTACGGTGAAAACTGGGGAGTATGGGTTCGGGGAATGAGTAGTGGTAAACCATCCGCAGGTATGAAAGTATATGATCTGATCCGAACGATAGATTATCTTGAAACCCGGCATGAATTAATAAATAAGGAAAGAATTGGGTTAACCGGAGTATCCTCTACCCGTAATGCTATGCATGCTCTTTATGCAGCGGCTCTGGATCAACGAATTAAAAGTTTGGTTTTGTTAAATCCTATTATCAGTTATAAGCCTGTTTCTGCTGATCTGTCCGACCTGCATCAATGGGATTTGGACATATATATCCCACAAGTCCTGCTGTATGCTGATGTACCGGAGGTGATGTCATTATTAGCTCCACGTCCCATGTTGATCAAAGGCATAAAAGATATGGCCAATGATCAAATTAGTATTATAAAAGATAATGAACATTTAGAACCTGTAACAGATGCCTATTCTGCTCTGAATGCAGATAATTTATTGAGTATCCTACCTGTGTCAAAGGATTATGATGATGTATTATGGTTTGATCGAACATTGATTTTAAAGTAAACAGGCTGACTTTAACATATAGTGATCAATAATACAAATATTGGATGGAAGCTGTTCAACTTGCTGGTCTAACCACAGGTAAGATGGTTAAGTCGCCAGCCCAAGGCAGATGGAAATACATTTTGTAGATAAAAATGTAATCCAAAAAGGCAATGATATTACTGGCAAAATAAGTGTTGCAAAAAGAGAATAATGAAATAGATCGAAATATAACATAAATGAAAATGAAATGAGTAAAACAAGAAGAAATTTTATGAAAAAGGCGGTTACAGGACTTGCTGGGATGGCTATTAGCCAGCAAGCTTTTGCCACCAGCCCAAAAAATTACAGAAACATAGTAGGGGCAAATGAGCGCATAAATGTAGCTATTGCAGGATTAGGACGTCGGCTGAAAGCATATGTGGAGCCAGTCTCAACAAAAAAAGCAAATGTAAAGCTAGCTTACTTGTGTGACGTGATGCAAAGCCAGCGTGAAAATGCATTGAATAAGTTTTCCGAACACATCAACTACAAACCTGCTTTGGAAAACGATATTAGAAAAGTTCTTGCCGATAAAGAAGTAGATGCAGTAATTAACGCCACACCTGACCATTGGCATGCACCTATGGCTTTTATGGCGTTACAAGCAGGTAAGGATATGTATCTGGAGAAACCGGTAAGCCATAACCCTCGCGAAAGTGAATTATTGTTGGATTATCAGCAGAAATATGGTCATTTGATACAGATGGGAGCTCAGCAAAGGTCATCGCCCGAATCCATCGAGATCATCAATGAAATTCATAATGGAATGATCGGTGAAACCTATAAAGCGGTTAGCTTCTATGCCAATGGCAGAGGTAGGGTGGTGAATCCTGAACCCGCGCAGGTACCCCCAGGACTTGACTGGGAACTTTTCCAGGGACCTGCTCCACGCAAAGCCTATGAGCATGATACATGGGATTATAATTGGCACTGGTACGGCTGGGATTACGGTACAGCAGAAACGGGTAATAATGCTACTCATGAATTGGATGTGGCACGATGGGCTTTGGATGTGAAGTATCCAAAGCAGGTATTTGTTGAAGCTGCCAAACGGCATTTCAAAGATGATGGCTGGTCCATGTATGATACCATGGAAGCTACTTTTATATTTCCAGGCAATAAAGTGATCCAATGGGATGGCCAGAGTCGTAATAAGTACCACACTTATGGGTATGACCGGGGCACGATAATTTACGGAACCGATGGCAGCGTTTTTATAAACCGGGATGGCTATAAATTATATGACCGCCAGGGACAACTGGTCAGGGAAAAAGCTTCTGGATCCGATGAAGCCGGAACTGCTTTGGGAGGTGGCGGAGGAATGTCAACTTTACACGTATTGAATTTTTTCAATGCCATGAGGGGTAAAGAAAAGCTTAACCTGCCTATATCAGAAGGTGTTATCAGTCAGCATCTCACCCATCTGCCCAATATAGCCTATAGAGTCGGTAAACCCCTGGAAATTGATGTGAATTCTGGTAAAATTTATGACCGGGATGCTATGAAATTATGGGGAAGAGAATATGAACCAGGTTGGGAACCAGATTTAATTTCCTAGATATACTTATATTTGCTAAAAGATCAGCTGCAAAGAATTTATCCAGCTGATCTTAGCTGGATTATCAAAAGATCTATTAAGTATGAAAAGTGTGATTCCGATTTTAATTGCTGTTTTATATTTTAAGTCATCAATTATTGCTCAGGATAATATTTATTCAACACCATATATCAAAAATATAATAAATAAGACAAATGATTATCAATATAATCATCCCTGGAAAGAAACGGATGACAATTGGATTCGGGGGACATATTATACTGGAGTAATGGCTGCCTATAAAGCTACTGGTGATAAAAGATATCTTGAACAATGTAACGATTGGGGTGAAAAACATGATTGGACGCTTCCTGTTGCTCCTCCGGATGCAAATCAAAGCGGTGCCAATCTTCTTACCTGCAGTCAAACCTGGCTGGAAAGTTATTTGATTGATCCTCAACCTGAAAAGCTTCATCCAACCCTTGCGCATTTAAAAAAAGACAACATTAAAAATCCTACCACACGCCCTTTAACCTATTATTATGAAGGAGGAAGAAGATATGTGGATGCCCTGTATGTTGGACCACCCGTATTTGCCATGCTCGCAAAAATCACAGATGATCCCATCTACCTTGATTGGATGGATTCCTTTTTTTGGGATGTTTATGGAGAACTATACGATCAGCAAGATAGTTTGTTTTACAGGGATTACCGCTATAAACCTGAATTTGAAGGTCATCATTTTCGTGCTGATCGTCCAGACACTGTGATCCATGAAGAGGCCAGGAAATCCTATACTTATCAAACAACCGAGCAGGGCAAAAAGGTAATTTGGTCCAGAGGGAATGGATGGGCTTTTGCCGGATTGGCTCGAATCTTATCCTACTTGCCCAAAAACAACGGAAATTATCCGAAGTATCTGGAACTATATAAGCAAATGGCTATTCAGTTAAAGAAAAGGCAACAACCTGATGGGTTTTGGTATCCTAATTTGGATGATCCTTTAGATTACCCAATTAAGGAAAGTAGTGGAACCGGTTTTTTTACCTATGGTCTTGCTTGGGGGATTAATAATGGAATTCTTGCCAGCCAAGAATATTTACCTGTGGTTAAGAAAGGATGGGAGGCTTTAGTATCAGTTGTGAATGAGGACGGTAAGGTTGAATGGGGACAATTAGTTGGTGCAAGTCCATATAAAATTCAAAAAGATGATTCTCATGAGTATGTTACAGGTACTTTTTTACTGGCTGCCAGTGAAATATACAAGTTAGCTGATACTGTTGATTGATATAAAAGCATGGAGTATAATCAGCCGAAAGCACCCCTGCTCTGAGTCAGATCCTGTAAGTCAGGACATTACCACGTTTATTTCCAATTAGCATTGTAGAACCTGTTTAAATGACCGTTTTTGGCCCCTTGAAAAAAACTGATGTGCTCCTATCTATTTTATATTTTAACTTATTGAGTTACTGTTATGTTGATTTGATTTTTTTTATTGATCAAATATAATCTAAGATTTTTTATCTATATTAACATAGGCAAATGGAATTTTTTAACAAATGATATTCTTTCCAAAATTTTATTCATGAATTTAATAAAAAAAATTAATGCTTTTAACCTGATGATTATGCTTGGCTTGCTGATGATATCATCTGGTGTGGTTGCCCAGATAACCGTTTTAAATAAAGGTACACAAAACCCTTCTTTAATGTACAAGGGTAAGCCTATGCTTAAGATCGGTCCTTTGCCGGAGGTGGTTGTGTTTTCCCTGCAGTGGGGATCTTCTGATTTTCCACATCAGGAATGGCTTGATTGGATGGAAAAAAATGGCTTGGGTTATGGCCGGGTTTATCCTGAGAGTGGAGGAAATCCCTGGGTATCACATAATGCTGATGGAAGATTATTTCCTTTTGAACTGGTAGATTGGAATGAAGATAAACCAGTGGTTGACTTAACCCGATTTAATGAAGCATATTGGAAAAACTTCAAACGGATTATTTCAGAATGTGCCCAAAGAGGAATTGTGCTTCAAATGCAATTATATCAGAGAGTTTTTTTTGCTCCCCGGCAAGGCCCTACTTATTGGAGCAGCAATTATTTTAATCCTGAAAACAATATAAATAATTTTACCATCCCCAAAGGGCCAGGTGGCTATGGTCTTTGGGATGCCATGGCTAAAGAAGAACCTTGGAAATCACTGCATAAAAAATGGGTTGAACACATTCTGGAGGGAATTGGTAACAATGGTAATGTGATGATTGACTTATTGAATGAAGCCTCTTTTAAAGAGGGTATGACAGAAGCCTGGATTGAGACCACTTTGGATATTATAGAGAATTGGGAAAGAAATACTGGTAATGATATATTGGTAGGAATGGATTTTGATCATATGTATAAACAAAATGATCCGAGAATAGAATATGTTCTTGCTCATCCAAGGATGGAACTTATTATTTGTGAAGGGTCGGAAAGTCATGTAGTTCCTGATCTGGTAGCTGGTGATAAAAGAATACCTCAGCATAAGGATATTGCTAAACTTTATCGAGAAAAATATCGAAAGCCGGTAATTAGCACCAATAGTCCAGGATATTCGGTTGATGAAGAATTAGAAGCTATACATTTATACCAGTGGTATTCGATGATGGTTAAAGTTCAAGGGGTTGGAGTTTATGCTAAAAAATATCCCCTTAACTTTAATGATACCGTGGTTCAATCTTATGGCAAAAGGTCTAAAGCTTTAACAGATTTCTTTAAAAACATAAAAAATTATGAGAGGTTGCAATTTTCTGAGAATTCGATAAAATCTGCTCCGGGTAAATATCAGTTGGTTTTGGCCTCAGAAGATGAGATGGTAATATACTTGCACAAAGGTGAGATAGCTCAAACAAATAATAAAAATGCCAATTTGGTTTTAACCAACTTAAATAAGAAGAATGAAACAAAGGCAAAGATTATCCTGCTTCATCCAATGACTTGTTTGACTCAAATATATTCAGGCAGAATAAATGATGATCAGCTGTTGATAGAATTACCAGAGTTTAACAACGATGTAGCTGTTCATGTCCTTTTTGATTAATAGGATTAAGCGAAATGTGAAAATGGGTCCAAATGGATTTTATTTGAAAAACTTTGATTTGATAATTATTCAAAATCAATCTTATCTTGTTCTAACTGCTTGCTATTATTAATAAAAATTATTAACTTAAAATTCATTTCACCAGTTTTTTACTTCTTTATGGATAAAATACAACTTAATGGTCTTAAGGCAAGGGTCATTTTAGAGGATCAAAAGGCTTTCGAAATTCTCTATGATTATTTCTATCCAAAATTGTTTAAAGTGGCCAAATTTTTTACTAAATCCAGTTATGCTTCAGAAGAAGTGTTGGCCGAGGTTTTTATACAGCTATGGAACAATAGACGAAAGTTGGACAAAATTCCTAATCTTGAAGGTTATTTATTTATAGCTGTTAAGCGACAATCACTTCGATTTGGGGATCGAAACAGGAAATATTCGAATTTTGACATAGACAATTTAAAAAATTTATATGTAGAAGTAAATGATCCTGAATCTTCCTTTTTAAATGAGGAACTGGTAAATCATTTTATCAATGCAGTTAAAAATCTATCCCCAAAATGCAGAATTGTGTTCAGGCTGGTTAAAGATGATGGTCTGAAGTATAAGGAAGTAGCTGAATTGTTAAACATTTCTGAAAAAACTGTTGAATTGCACATGTCTAAAGCTTTGAAAATCATTAGAAATGATTTAGCAGAATACTTTTGCAGCAGTCATTCCTACCGTAAAAAAATCAAGGTTGTTTCATTATTATTTTTGGTATTAGTTTTAAGCTAAAAAAAATTTCATTTTGATATAGGGTGATTTTACCTTTTATGTACTTCATTATTATAAGGGTAAAATCAATGAATAACTCTGACCAATATCATATAATATTAAAAGTCCTGTCAAATACTGCTTCTCAGTCTGAACATGAAAGGTTTATTGATTGGTTACAAGAATCAGAAACAAACCGCAAATATTTTGATGCATTAAAAGTTTTATGGCAAAAAACTGAAATAAAGGACAGGCAGAATGGAAAAGGAAGAGTTTTTAAGCGCGTAATTCAAACAATTAATAAACAAGAAATTCATCCGTTTCCCCGCAAAAAAAGATCTATAAGTAGATACTGGGTGGCTGCATCACTAATATTACTGCTTTCAATCATTTATGTATTTAGTATAATTCCGGGAGAATTAGATGAATACCAACACCCTATATCTTCAGATACTATTCTTAAAGAAAACCTTTCCGGACAAAAATCAAAGATATTGCTTTCGGATGGATCTAAGGTATGGCTGAATTCTGAAAGCAGCGTTGAATATCAGAAGGTATTTCAGGACAGCATCCGCATGGTTAAATTAACTGGTGAGGCGTATTTTGAAGTGACCAAAGAGAATCGACCCTTTATTGTAGAAACGCAAGATATTAATATTAAAGTACTGGGAACATCCTTTAATGTTTCTGCCTTTCAAGATGAGAACTCTGTTGTCTCTTTGGTGTCCGGGAAAGTGGAAGTCATGAATCATTCACTCAACAATACCTATTTTCTTGAACCTGGTTGGCAGTGTGTATATTTAAAGAATTTAAAGGCTTTTGAAAAAGGTCAGATTGATGTTAACCAAATTGGGCAGTGGAAAGATGGTATATTGAATTTTAATAATGACAGTTTCGAAACCATAATTAAAAGACTGGAAAGATGGTATGGGGTTAAGTTTAATTATACAAATGGCAAACCAGAAGCGGGCTGGCGCTATACTGGTAAATTTGATAATGAATACCTGGTCAATATATTGGACATCATTAGTTATGGAAAAGGATTTACTTATTCTGTCAATGGAAATGAAATTAAATTAGATTTTAATAGATAATAAAATAATGAGATGGAAATTTAAATAATTAAAAAAAACCGGTAATTATGATAATTACCGGCTAAGCAAAGACATTCTACAGAAAAATTCCAACAATTTCTGCAAAATACTTTAATTAAAACACAAGCTTAAAGATATGAAAAATCGATTACTACAAAAAGTCATTATTATGTCTAAGTACACTTTTATTGGCTTCACTCTCCAATTCTTTCTACTGGGAATTTCAATTGCTTCTAACTCTGAAGCTCAATTAGTTAAGCCTGTAAGTGAAGTATTCATTGATATGGGCGTTATTAATGAAAAGCTAATAGATGTTTTCCATCAGATAGAGATGGAAACCGACTATGAATTTCATTACTATGAAGATGTGGATGTTGAAAAAAGAATTTTTATTGACAAACAAAGGCAAACTTTAAGTCAATTTCTTTTGAAAATATCTGAATTAACTGATCTTTCTTTTCGGCAAGTTAATAGTGTAATTAGTGTTAAACCTATTGAGGAAGGCTTTAACCAAAAATCGAAGATTGAAATAATTATTCAAGGCCGTAAAATTACTGGAACAGTAACATCAAGTGAGGATGATGAACCCTTGCCCGGAGTTAATGTTATTGAAAAAGGAACAAGTAATGGTTCTGTAACTGATATAGGAAATATAAACAGTTCTTCCGGCTGTGATGGTTTATCACCCAGTCCCAGAGCCACGAACGTTTTAACATCTTTATCCAGGGCCTTATATCGTTTTAGCTGATACGGTTTACACCATTCTATCCTGTCATTCCGGTTATAGTATCCTTGCCGGAATTTTGCTTCTACATAAAATCTATTGCCGGTGGACATACATTGAAATTCAAAGTCTGGATTCAGGGAGTCTTCCACATAATCTTCTTTATTGGTATTATAGTTATGGGATTTCCTAATCAGCTTATATTGGTCCCTGGGAAAGACTATTTTCTGAATATAGTTTTCAAAGGCTTCACCTTTGACAAAAGAGGCCGGTTTACTGATTTCATCTGTAACCGCCTTGATCACACGATTAAATAATGACATAGCTTTTTTTAAAGATGAAAGTAGCAGGAAATTTAATATAAAAGGTAATATTTCGATCAGATAAACATATCTGTCGATAAAACCCTAAAAACTATCGTAAAATAAATTGAAAAGAATGCGCATTGCTGGTAATAGGCCTACTCCTACAAAACTATCGTTACATTTTTAGGGCCATCCTTCCCTTTAAAACAAGTCGAAAATATCCGAATTACCAACCTATTAACTTAACATCCTAATTTTTCTACATTAATTAAATCTGATTTCTTTAATTTTGATCCTATGATATTAGTAAAGCACCCTTTGGAAAAGTATAACAAATCACAGGAAAACATTATAAATTCCTGCCCGGCTGATCAGAAAAGATATCATGAATTAATATTTAGTTATGGAAATGCGGCTTATCGATACCACCAGTTGAACCAGAATAATATTACCAAAGAAGATTGGTTAGAGTGGCTGGAGGGATTAGAAACAAAATTTAGAGATGAAATGCAAAAACAGGGTTTTTCAAAGACTAAAAATATATTATCCTTCACCAGATATATTAATGAAAAAAGGGATATCGGACAGGAAGAA
>JBPRGG010000169.1:0-13758 GCA_051418075.1 Candidatus Cyclobacteriaceae bacterium M3_2C_046
ATTACGGCGGTGTGCCCAAAGCCATTGTTTCTGATAACCTGAAGACTGCTGTAAACAGGGCTAGTAAATATGAACCAATTATTAACCGCACATTTAAAGAGTTTGCCCAACATAATAACTGTGTGATCAATCCTACCCGTACCTATTCCCCGCAGGATAAAGCTTTGGTGGAAAGTGCTGTAAACCTGGCTTATCAGCGCATCTATTATCCATTACGCAAAATGACATTTTTCTCATTAAGCGATTTAAACCGGGAGATAAAACGTCTGTTAGCAGATTACAATAACCTCTTACTACAACGCAAAGAAGCCAGCCGCAGGGAGTTGTTCCAATCAGTAGAAAGATCTTATCTTAATAAAAATTTAAAATTGTATTGTGGCTTGTCATTGTTATAGCCAGCATGATTAATATCGTTTCTCATTTTCTTTAGTTCCTGAATAATCTTTATCAGTTGATTATAAATATTAATTAATATAATTCATAATTTAAAACCTAATACTCCCACCCTATCCGATATCTCAAATTCAGCGAAATCAAATTTAATTTCTGTTTATGGTTGGTCAAATCAGACAAGCCTCCGAACTCTGAGGAAGCTACATGCTGCATTTCAATAGAAATATCCCATAAGCCAGCCTGTAAGCCTACACCCAAATTGGTACCAAAAAAACCGTAGTTGGCTTTGCTGCGCCAGATCTGATCTTCTTCTACCAAGTCCATGATCAGATGCATTTGATTGGTACCTATATCCCCTGCTACATAGAAATTTCGCCAAAAAAGGTACTTTAATCCGATAAACAGGTTGATGTTATACAACTTATTCCGCAATTGATAGAGATCTTCTGCTGAATGTATCTTTTGCCATTGTCCATAACTGATCCCGGTGTAAGCTTTTAGTTGATCCAGGGGAAGGGTGGACTCCACCTGAAAATATAATTTAAATCCCTGTGATAATCCTAACCCCTCTCAAGTTTCCATCGGATTAGTAAACACATTATCTCCAATGATCGGAGCATAACCTGCTCCCAACAAAAAAGTAAAGGATGGTTTAAATATGCTATAATCCGGCAGGATCACCTCTTTGGTTTTCCATTCAGACCGGAGCTTCTCTTCTGGTTTTTCCCGATCTGAAACCTCCTGTTTTGCTTGATCAGTTTCAATTTTAGGCTGTTCCAGTTGCTCCTTTCCATTTTTATCTTTAACCCGAAAAGTTTCCTCATACCCATTGGCATAGATAATTCTGGCTATTTTGCCTTTTTCTACCTGGTATTCTTGCACTTGTTGCTGCTCCAGGTATTCGATCAGGATAAATGTTTCAGCTATTTCCTTCACCTTACCCTCAATAAAAGCACCATCCTTCAGTACCACCTTATCCAGGTTATCCTGGGCACTCACTAATAGAGACATAAACATTAGAATTAAAAACAGGAAAGGCCTTGCCATATTACACTTTTTAGTGCAAGGGTAATCAAGATGTACCTATTCCGAAATACTTAAAATTAGGTAGATTTAAGGAGTCTGAGCTTTAAATGGCTTTTCTAAAGGATGCCTATAAAGCGATAGATGATCAGGTTACCCTAAATCATCATAGGTTTCGTTTTTTTACAAGCTAATAAACAAATGAATATTTACATTTGAAATCGATGCTGGACATACCAAAGCCAACCATGATGACTCGTAGAAAATTAGGAATGAAATTTTCAGATAGTAATGGAAGAAATACGACAAAGCAATATTCGATTCATTTTTCCTATCATATTTGCTTACGGAATGGCATGTCTTATTGCCTATATAAGCTTCAGGGTAAGTCCGGATTGGTGGGCATCTAACAGCTATAAACCGACACGGAAATGGAAAAGCTTTTTCATTAAAACTGAATTTCGCTTTTTTACAATACTCGTAATATAAAGAGAATCATATTTGCTCTAATCTAAAATGATGATTTCATGATGAGGAACTTACTTGTTATTTTAGTTTTATGTGGCTCATTTACAAATATAATAGCACAAAATCTGATAATTGAAAAAATGGTTGGTACATGGGAGGGAAAAGGTAACTTGCAGGGAACTGAAGCAAGTTTTCAAATGAGCTGGGAAAAGGCTTTAGATGGAAAGTTCGTAAGGCTTTCTTTCGTAAGTAAACGAAAAATTGACAGTACCAGAAATGTTCTTTTTAAAGCTTCGGCTATGTATAAACCACAAGGAGAAAACTGGATAGGAACATGGTACGATTCACGAGGGATGGTATTACCTCTATTAGCTAAAATAACAGGCCTGGAACTTGTAGTAGTCTGGGGTGAAGAACAATCTGAAAAAGGTCGTACCATTTATAGAATCATAAGCCCTAATGAAATGGAAGTTACTGATTTTGTATTGGTAAAAGATGAATATAAAAAATTTGCTGAAGCTAAATATAAAAAACTTAACTCCTATCAGGAACAACCACAGGTAACCGGAATAGGAGGAATCTTCTTTAAGAGTAGCAACGTAGCCCAAACAAGAGCATGGTATCATGAAAAACTGGGTATCATTAACAGTAATCAGGGAGGAAGCTTTTTATGGCGGAAATATAACGACCAGGAAAACTATGGATTTACTGTATGGCATGCATTTGATCAGGCAGATGATTATTTTAAGGAATCTGCCAAAAACTTTATGGTCAACTACCGGGTCAATGACCTTAATGGCCTTCTCAAGAAGCTCAAAGAGCAAAATGTCAAAATTTCCGGTGAGATTGAGTCATACCCATTTGGCCGCTTCGCCTGGATCATTGATCCTGAAGGACAAAAAATTGAACTTTGGGAGCCGGCAGATCCGGAATTCCTGGAATTAATTAATGATAACGGAGAACAGGTCTATAACCTGTCCAATTAAACTACTTATGGCTGGTTATTCGGGCACTCCTTTAGTAAAAAAACTTGGAATCAAAAGTGGGTTTGTAATTCAGATTATCAATGAACCACGCCATTATTTCGACCTTTTAGAAAATTTACCTGAAGAAATAATTATATCAGAAAAGGCCGGGAGCGGGCATGATTTTATACATGTATTCACCAAAAGCAAACACGAATTAATTGATCTCTTACCTCAACTACGCAATAAGATAAAGCCAAATGGGATTATCTGGATATCCTGGCCTAAAAAAGCTTCAGGAGTTGTTACTGATTTATCAGGTCATGAGGTCAGAACCATTGGTTTGTCAAATAACCTTGTGGATATTAAAGTATGCGCTATTGATGAAACCTGGTCGGGTTTGAAATTTGTAATCCCGCGGCATTTACGAACGGATGAAAATTATCAGCCATGGTCCTGATTCTGACATTTCAATTTTTTATTGATTAAGCACTTGACTGATGCTTAATCAAAATCTACTACCATTCAATCCTCTGGCTGGAGTTGAAAGTATTATTTGCCTATCCAGGGTATCAAGATTTAATATTAAACTATCCTGAGGGGAATAATAAAAGCCAGCAGCCGAAATTTGGCTGATTTCCAGATCCTGGAAATCCAGGGCATTTGCTGAAACCCCAACATCTTCCAGCAGTTTAAGGGAGGAGGATCCGGTAAGCTGGTAAATGGTTGTCTCTCAAGCCCAAATTGGTGAGATTAACCATTAATGAAAATAATTATACTGACAAGCTTCCTGAGAACTGATTATGGCTTAACCATAGAACCTGCAGGTTGCTCAGATTGTCGATTCCTGCCGGAATTGTTCCCTCCAGTTGATTGCCTTTTAGCCAAAGGACCTGAAGATCACTTAAAAATGTCAATTCAACCGGTCTGCACCTGATTATTCAAATCTAAAAACCTGGTAAAATTTCATTCTGGTTAAATTTTGGTTTACTTTAGTAAATTAGGAAGCATGGCTATCAGCTCTTAATCATCAAATTTTTAATGTAAAATTGAATAACTTCATAATTTCCCGTGCTGCTGACTAAATTTCATATACCTGTCCCCAATCAAAACCTGGTTTACCGGAATCACTTGTTCCATTTATTAAATGAAGGATTTCATCGCAAGCTAATCCTGATCTCAGCTCCGGCCGGTTACGGAAAATCCACCTTACTGAGCAGCTGGATCCATAAAAACCAAATATCGGCCGCCTGGTATTCGGCTGGAAGCAGGGACAATGACCCCAAAGATTTTATCACCTTAATCATCAATGCCATCCAGCTTAAATACCAGGAAGCAGGGATCATTTCACTGGAAACTTTAAATTCTCCCCAGGATGCCAATCCGGACTATGTACTGGATCTTTTAATCAATGACCTTTTACAAATAGAAGAGCATGTTTTTTTGATCATAGATGACTTTCACCTGATTGCTACAACTGAGGTCTGTCGGTTAGTAACCTACCTGCTGGATCATTTGCCTTTACATATCCACCTGACACTGGCTACCCGCTCTGATCCACCTGTTTCGTTGGCCCGTTTACGCAGCCAACAACAACTGGTGGAGATCAGGGCAGCAAACCTAAGCTTTACCGGATCTGATATCAATTACTTTTTTGATAAAAAGCTGAACATGCATCTGTCTGAAAATGATATTGATCTTCTGCGGAAGAAAACAGAAGGATGGATTGCCGGTATTCAGTTAACTGCCTTGTCTTTACAAGATAAGGAGGATGTGAGTGGCTATTTGCTGAAATTGGCTGGGGATAACCGGTATATCATGGACTATATGTTGGAAGAAGTGCTTGCTATGCAATCCGAAAAAGTTCATGAGTTTTTGCTTAAAACTTCTTCATTGGATCAATTCTGCGGATCGCTTTGCGATTATGTGCTGGGAAAATCTGATAGTCAGTCGGTCATTGAAAAGCTGGAAAAAGAAAACATGTTCCTGGTTCCTTTGGATGATTCACGCAGGTGGTTCAGATATCATCATCTTTTTTCGGATCTGCTTCAAATGCGGCTGAAGGTGCATTTCCAGGATCAATTATTGGCAGTGCACCAGAAGGCCAGTGAATGGTTTGAGCAAAACAACATGCTCAATGAAGCAATTGATCACGCTTTGTTGGCCCATAGTTTTCAAAGAGCACTCGACCTGCTGGATATGGTATTAGATGATTACTGGCTTAATGGAAAAACCGGAGAGATTGTCAGGTTCGGTCAGTTGATTCCGCAGGACCAACTCCGGAAAAATAAAAGAGTCACCGTCTATTATGGTTGGGCCCTGGTCATCCTGGGAGAAACAGACAAAGCCTTGCTGGTATTAGAAGGCCTGGAAAAAATCGCAGATGATGACCCTGAAATATCAGGTAAATTATACATCACCTATAACTTATTGTTCACCTTTACCGGGGATACCCGAAGAGCTTTCCACTATTCTGATCTGGCTTTACAAAACCTGTCTCGATCAGATCTAAACTGGAATGTCTGGGCTTTTCTATCTCATGGTGAAGCCTGTCATTGCACCCTGGATGTGAATCAGGCCTTAAGCTCCTGGCACCAGGCCCTGGCTATCAGCCAACAACTTAATAATCATTTCTTAATTATTCTATGTTATATTGAACTTGGTTATTCCTTTTTACTCAAAGGACGATTGAGGGATACCTATCAGCTTTGCCTGGAGCAGATCCAAGCGCTTAAAAGTCTACCTCCGGCCAAAGAAAAAAGCATGGAAATATTCAGTTCTATGTTCTATTGTATGGCCGGTTATGTGTTGGCTGAGTGGAATGAACCAGAAAAGGCCATCGAATTGGGAGAAACCGGATACCGGCTTTCCCGCAAAACCAGTAATATTTCATTTATTGGCTATTGTGACTGGCTTTTGGCCTGCACTTATATGAAATTGCTTGATTTTGAAAAAGCTGCCAGCCTGTTGGCAGAAATAGAACATGACCCCCGAATGACCCAGTTACTTACCGGCCTGGGCTATTCTTTATCTGTTAAAATTCAATTGCTTAAGCAACAGCCCAAACAAGCAGCCCTTCTATTAAAAAAAGAAAAACAACGTACGGATATAATCAATGAATATGAAACCGTAGCCGTAAAAACCGTCCTGGCCAGGCATTATGTGGATGATTACCATCCTGATAAAGCCTTAACTATCCTGCATGATCTGCAACTACTTACCCAAGAAAAAGATGTCAAGGAAATGCTATTGGAGATTTTATTGCTTTCGGCCAGGGCCTGTTTTAAAAAGCATGAAACTGAAAAATCCAATGAACTACTGCAGCAGGCGCTTTCAATAGGCCAAAATGAAGAATTTATTAGTACTTTTATTCATGAAGGAGAGGATATGGAACAAATGCTAAAATCATTTACCGGACAAAATAAAAATAAGGCTATTGCTTCATCTTACCTTAATAAACTGCTTGCTGCTTTTGGTGAAATAAAAAATGAAAACAACAGTCCTCTCGATCTATTAAGTCAACGAGAACTGGACACCCTGCAATTAATTGCTCAGGGAATGACCAATCAGGATGTGGCCGATCAATTATTTATTTCACTCAATACTGTTAAAACCCACCTGAAAAATATTTACCTCAAGTTGGAAATTAATAAAAGGACGGATGCTGTGTCCAAAGCCAGGCAACTTGGCCTATTATAATTTAATTGGATAAAAATCCTGATCCTACCTTCTTCTAACCAGGCCAGGCATAATGACCCGATCTTCAAGGGTTTTTAAAATTTGTTTTCTTTATCCCGAAAAATCACCCGCATCAATCACCCGGCGGGTGATTTTTTTATAATGGGTGGCTGGTAATTTTGATCATCATTTAAAATACCAGAAGATATGAAAGGTACAACCATCATTGAAGTATCAGGCCACCTGGACAAAAAATGGGAATCGTTATTTGATGATCTCAAGATCAGCTATCAAGGAGAAAACACCATCATATCGGTGATGATCCGGGATGAATCCAATTTGCATGGAATACTCAATCTGGTCAGAGATCTAAACCTTAAACTTATTTCAATCAATCCCAAAAAACAGTAAAACCATTTACTCAACCTTAAAAACTAACTATCATGAAAAAATTCTTCAGTACAACTTTATTGCTTTTATTTATTTGCCAATTAATCCAGGCACAAATCCTTACCCAAACAGTCAGGGGAACAATTACAGACATAGACAGTAAGATGCCCCTGGTAGGAGTGCATGTATTAATTCCCGGCACTGAACCCTTATTAGGTACCATTACGGATACGGAAGGGCGGTTCAAAATAACAAAAGTACCAGTAGGTCATATTGCCTTGCAATTATTATATGTGAGTTATGAAAATGTTATCCTGCCAGATATAGAAGTGAATTCAGGTAAAGAAGTGGTCTTAGACTTGAACATGAGAGAAATAGCTGTAGACCTGGAGGAAGTATTGATCAGGTCCAATACAGAAAAGGGAGCAGCGTCAAATGATATGGCCCTGGTCAGTGCCCGGTCCATTTCTCTCAATGAAACTGAAAGATATACCGGCAGCTTCAATGATCCATCCCGCATCATGTCGAATTATGCTGGAGTAGCCAGTACTCCTGACGGCAGCAGCGATATTATTGTGAGGGGAAATTCTCCCAAATATCAGCAGTGGCGGCTGGAAGGTATCGAAATACCCACTCCCTATCACTTTAATGATCAAAATACCATTGGAAACAGTGGGCTTACCGCGTTGAATAACAACCTGTTAGCCAGTTCTAATTTTTATACCGGGGCTTTTTCAGCCGAATATGGTAACGTACTTTCCAGCGTCTTTGACCTGCGTCTTCGACCAGGTAATAATGAAAAATTTGAATCTACCTTCGGATTTGGGCTTTTAGGTGCCGATGTCACTGTGGAAGGTCCTTTCTCTAAAGATTATTCCGGGTCTTATTTATTTAATTACCGTTATTCTACTGCAGCCATGATTTCAGACCTGGGCCTGGTAGATATTGGAGGTGAGCCGAAGTTTCAGGATATGGCATTTAAAATTTTGTTGCCCAGCAAAAAACTGGGAACTTTTTCCCTGTTTGGATTAGGTGGATTCAGCCAGTTCTCCCTCACTGAAGTGACCCCTACTGACTATCAAACCCCTACCAATACCACCCTGCCTGATGGAATCAGTGAAGATTTCAATAAAAAGGCCTACCTGCTGAATCTGGGATTGAATCATTCATTACCTCTGGGCGCTAACAGCTTTTTAGAAACCTCCCTGGCCTACTCCGGAAATGGGGTGGATGATCAGGTCTTCGAAATTAATCGTCAGGAGATAATGGATCAGGATGGAAACATCATTCAGGATTCTTTAATTGAGCCTAACTTAAATTTTAAAAATCAACTTTCGACCCATTCCTATCTTGGTTCTGTTAGTTTTCACTCCAAGCTCAATGCCCGCCACAAAATCCAGCTTGGCACCCGTTATTCGTTGACCCAGTATGATTATCAGCAAAAGCAAATAAATCAGTCCGGTGAATTATTCCCGGTGATGGACTTCAATAAGCCGGTAGGAATCCTGAGAAATTTTGCCAGCTGGAAATACCGGGTCAATAATCGCCTTACTATGGTGGCGGGGCTCCACCATCTGCAAGTGGGTTTAAATCAAAAACAATCCCTGGAGCCCAGATTTTCAATTTCCCAACAAATCAGTCCATCAGCATCTATTTATGGGGGCTATGGGAAACACAGTACCATGGAGCGGATACATCATTACTTTGCCCAAACAGAAAAAACAAATGGTTCAGTTTTCCAGCCCAACCGGGATCTGGATTTGTTAAAAGCCCATCATTTTGTGTTGGGGTATAAAAACCATTTTTCCCAAAACCTGATGTTTACAGTGGAAGCCTATTATCAGGACCTGTATAACCTACCGGTTGAAAACAATGATACCAGTTATTTTGCTACCATCAATGAAGGGGTGAATTACCGCTATCTAGATTTAGTTAATGCCGGAACAGGTAAAAATTATGGTTTAGAATTGACTTTGGAAAGGTTTTTTGATGGCAATTATTATTTCCTGATCAATGGATCATTATTTAATTCTACCTATACCGCTCTGGATGGAATTGAAAGAAACACCGAGTTCAATGGAAACTACCTGATCAATATGCTGGCCGGCAAAGAATTTACCCGCCTGGGAAAAAAGAAAAATCGTTCCATTGCCCTAAATGCCAGATTCTATGCCGGTGGCGGGCGCAGGATCGTAGCTTTATTGAGAAATGAAGCCGGACAATTGGCCGTGGATTCTGAAAATAATCAATTCTGGGATCACCAGAGCGCTTATGATGATAAACTGGATGATATTTACATGCTCACCCTGTCAGCCAGTTATAAAATACACAGGCCTAAAGCCACCCATGAAATTTTTATCGACCTGAACAATGTCACCAATGCCCAGGGACGTTTGTCGGAATACTATGACGCCAGTGAACCAGGTGGTATCGGTTATACCAGGCAGTTCGCCTTTTTTCCGAACCTGATGTACCGGGTATATTTCTAAAATCATCGGCCCTTTACCAATCGTAAAGTCGATGACACCTCTTACAGGAAGCTATTGATGATTTCAGCAGAAATACAACTTTATCAATGGCTTTTATGGTGAATTTTCTTTGGGTTATGCTTTTTAAAAAAGTTTAATTATTTACAAAAATGGAAAGAATCTTAAATTCCAAAACAGCAGCCAGAGCCGGCTCTTTATACCTCAATATGATAATCACGGGAATATTTGCTCACTTATTGGTTCGGGCTTCATTGATAGTCCCGGGTGAGCCTTCTATAACGGCCCAAAATATTCTTGAAATGAATTTTTTCTTCAGATTAGGTATAATAAGTGACCTGATCCATATGGTCAGTTTCATCTTTCTGGGATTGCTCTTTTACAAGATCTTTCGAAGCATAAACCAGACCTATGCTATGGCTTTGGTATCTATTGTATTGGTTACCAATGCCATCATGGGATTTAACCTGTTAAACCAATGGGCTGCTATGCAATTGCTAAACCAACCATCAATGTTATCATCTTTTAGTAAACAGCAGGTAGAGGCCTGGGCTATGTTTTTCCTGGACCTTCATATTACCGGGATCCATATGGGTTACATATTTTTTGGTTTATGGTTATGGCCTTTAAGTATTTTAATGAGAAAGTCAGGATTTTTCCCGGGCTACTTAGGTAAGTTGATCAGCTTATTACTAATGGCTGGGTGTATCGGATACCTGATCGATTTCACCACCTATTTCCTTTTCCATGATCATTACCGGTATGTTGCTCCATTTGCTACTTTATCAGCTGATATTGGCGAAATTTTGCTATGCCTATGGCTCCTGGTAAAAGGTACGGCGGGAAATCTTCGGGATCGCAAAGCCTTTGCCATGATCAACCAAAAAGCCTGAAATGTTTTTAAACCACATTATAGAAACAAATACAATGATTATCTCTTTAAGCCTGAACCTGATATTTTCCTGTTTTTCTCCCACCGAAAATCATATACCTAAAGTTTACAAAAAGGTTGAAAAGTCATTTGACCAACAAATAAAACATACAGATGTCCGGAATGGGGTTTTACAGGTTTATTCACCCAGTCACAATATTAACTGGAATTTTGCCGGTGGCCAATTTATGGATCATTCTCCTGTTACCCCGGATCATCCATTCCTCACTGCAAGTCTGGGTAAAACATTTACTGCCACAGCCATTGCCATTTTATCAGAGCGAAAAAAATTGAATTTTTCAGATAAAATAAACCTTTTCCTGCCTCAGGAGATTGTGCAAAACCTTCATGTATTTAAAGGACAGGACTATAGTCAGGAACTGACAATAGCTCATTTACTCCAGCACACTTCTGGTTTACCCGATTATTTTGAAGACACTACGTGGGATGGTAGCCAAAACATGATCCAGCAGCTTTTTTCAGAGCCCCACCGGAAATGGCAACCGGAAGAAGCCATCCATTTTGTCAAGGAAAAAATGAATTCCCTCTTCCCTCCCGGACAGGGTTATCATTATACAGACACCGAATATGTTTTGTTGGGTATGATCATCGAAAAGGTATCAGGCCAGCCATTGCACCGGTTTTTTGAGGAGCATTTTTTCAAACCATTGCAAATGCATCAAACGGCCATGCACCTCAGATCCCCACCATTGCAGCCAGTGAAAAGATTGACCGAATGCTATGCCGGCGATTATGAAATATCTGCTTTTACCAGCCTTACCGCTGATTGGGCCGGAGGGGGACTTACCGCTACGGTGGCAGATCTTAATAATTTCCAGGTGGCTTTACATAGCAGGAAGCTCATTTCTCCTGAAACCCTGATAAAAATGCAGCAATGGGTGCCTGAGTCAAAGGGCATATACTACGGATTTGGTTTACGGAGATTTGTTTTCAGTCAACTGTTTCCGCTTCTACCAAAGCTGGAGATCATTGGTCATTCGGGCTCCACCGGTTCATTTATGTATTATTGCCCTCAGTTGGATATATACCTGGCTGGTACGCTAAATCAAACCAACGCCGCTAAAAGATCTGTCATGTTCCTTGTTAAAACTTTATCCATGATAAAAAAGCATCTCAATTCCTGAAATCTTATCTTCAAACGAATAAATATAAATAAAATCACCAATAACGATAAATATTAGAAAATGAAACAAATCGTAGTAGCCGGTGCCACAGGCTATTTAGGCAGATACCTGGTGCAAGCATTGCAAAAACGTGCATTTCCCTTTCGAGCCCTGGCCCGTAACCGTAAAAAGCTATCAGAAATGCTGAATCTTCAGCCTAAAGAAATTATACAGGCTGAAGTCACCCGACCTGAAACCATGAAAGGAAAGCTGGAAGGAGCCCAAATCATCATATCCACTGTGGGTATTACCCGGCAAAAAGATGGCCTGACCTATATGGATGTAGATTACCAGGCCAACCTGAATTTGCTCAATGAAGCCATAAAGGCAGGGGTTCAAAAGTTCATCTACATTTCAGCCATAAATGGAGATAAAATGAGGCACTTGAAAATTTTGGCTGCCAAAGAAAAATTTGTGGATACCTTGAAAAATTCCGGCCTGGACTACCTGATTGTGAGACCCAATGGTTTTTTTTCAGATATGAAAGACTTTTTGGACATGGCCAAAACAGGTAAGGTGTACCTTTTTGGTAAGGGAAACTATAAGCTAAACCCTATCCATGGTACAGATCTGGCTGATGCCATTCTGGATAGGATTGATGGGCAGGAAAAAGAGCTTATAGCAGGAGGTCCGGACATGCTGTCCCAGAATCAGATTGCAGAATTGGCCCTAAAGGCACAGGGGAAATCAGGAAAGATCATCCATTTACCCGACTGGATAAGAAAAACAATGATTTACTTGTTACGGGCCTTTACTTCGGTAAAAACTTACGGACCTTATGAGTTTTTTCTCACTATGATGAGCCGGGATAATGTAGCTCCTTGTTTTGGTGATCATCATTTAGAAACGTTCTTTACACGGGCTGTGGGAAATAATAAAGGTGCACTTGAAAAGGCAGATTAACATAATTTACTTTTAAAATAATCTAAACCGGTAAGAAAGTCCCAGGCTCAAAAAATAATCCGGGGCTGGTTCTGAAAAAGCAAAGCTGGCTGAAGTATCCAGTTGTAGATTTTGGTGGATTAAATATACCAAACCGGCGTTGAAAAGGTGTTGGGCCGGGGAAATTTCAGGAAAATAGCCATAAAATTCGGCAAAACCACCCATTTTCTGACTCAAAGACAGATCAAAAGACATGGCATAACCCATGATAGCCTGGGTAAGTTCCTGGTCCCAATTAAAATCAAAATTGGTAGTGATGGCCAGCCAATCATTGATGGAATGACCGGCCAGGATCCGGATGGCAGGAGCCAGATAATCAGATTGAAAAGATTCATTGCCGGTACCAGGCAGGGTAAATGAAGCAATCAGGGCCAACTGGGGCAGTATACCTTGCTGTTCAGTAATAAAGACCTTGGCACCCAGGGACAAAGCATCCAGTCCGGATTGGTTGGTATCCTGATCATTCCCTGTGATTTCTTCATGGATAAATCCATACCCGGCCCGTAGCTCAAGGTTTTTCAATACCCCTAACCTTACCAATCCGGTGGGAATTAGCCAGCTATTGGTTTTTATTCCTTCTACAGTACGATCCGATTGAAAATAAACACCATGCTCTAACTGGATTGCTCCTAAAGGTAATAGTAAGGGAGAATCGGTGCCTTGGCCAGGGCGATCGGTGTTGATACTTTCCCAATCTTCCTGCGCATTTACTGATGAGGAAATCAGGAGCAAAGCAAGGCATACAAAGTACTTTAGCGTATTAGGGACTTGTATCATTTCTTTTCATCTTTTGCAGGTTCTGTTAATAACTCAAGTGTCGCAGTTGTTTTGAAGGCCAATTAAGGCCAAAAAGTTAATAAAAATGCAACATGACATATTTGGTTAAAATACTGAAAGACAGTATTTTAAATTCGTCAAAACAACCAAAAAATCCTGTTGCAAAACAAAGATATAAATAAGATTTCAGATTTAATAAAGCTAAATGATGGCAGAATAATAATCATACCATTAAGTCTTTTTTCATCAATTAAAAAATTAAGCCTGAAACAAAGAAAAATTGGTATTTAACCGATGGTGAAATGTATTCTTTTGAAGATACTCAGGAGGTTTATCACCTGGAACAAGTATTGGGTAAAGAAACTGACTCTAAAGAAAATGGACTGGTTTTTCCTTTTATGAAAATTTTACTTAAAGTCACCCGATTGGTGGAAAGTGCCAGATGTAACCGGAATTGAAATAAAAACAGCCGTTTAAATGGCTTTAAACGGCTGATATACTGAGTTTGTGATCCGCCTGGG
>JBPRGG010000170.1:0-38126 GCA_051418075.1 Candidatus Cyclobacteriaceae bacterium M3_2C_046
ATTGGCATCTACTTCGTCCTGTTGCGGATTATAGCTAAACAGAGGCACATCAGGATCAATATTATATTCCTGGTATTTTGGAGATTGCCGGTCAGGAAAAACACCCAGATTAATGCTCAATACCATAGCGGCATCCTGCCCCAGGATCAATTTATCTCTTTTATAACTACTTTTCAGGCTACAGTCATAGGTAAGGGTCAGCCCCCTATCCTCGTAATTAAATATGGCGTTGAATACATCGGGGATATTCCGGGGATCTTTGAAATAATAATTACCTCCTAATGCTGTAACAGAAGTTGGTATTCCCAAACCCAGAACCTGGTTGATACAATCATATTCATGTGTGAACTGATTACCGGCCGGGCCACCACTGTATTCAAACCATTTTTGCCAATTGAAATAGCGATCCAGATCAAAACTTTCAGCCGGAGCATCACCCAGGAAACCCTCCCAGTCAATATTTCCGGAGTTGGCCTCAGGATGAATACCCCTGATCCAGGCTCCGTGGTCGTTGTTACGGTTAGTATATGTTTCTACCAGTGAAACCGGCCCTAACAAATCATTTTCCACCACCTCCCTGGCTTTAATATAGCTGGCCTGTTGCCGGTTTTGATGACCCAATTGAAATATGATGCCCGACTTACGGACTGCATCCAATACCTCAAAGGCCTCAGTTACAGTGCGGGTCATAGGCTTTTCACAATAAACATGTTTTCCAGCCCTGGCGGCATCAATGATCATGCGGGCATGCCAGTGATCAGGTGTGGCGATAACCACCGCATCAATGAGATCATCGGCCAGCATATCCTGGTACCGGGTGTAAATTTTGGGTTGTAAAGATGTCTGAGCTTTATTCAGTCCATTTACTATTACATTAGCCCCTCTTTCAGCATAAATCTGAAAGGTATCACAGATGGCGGCAATTTCCAGATTGAGATCTGCCTGTTCCAGGAAAAGTTGAACATTCCGGTTATACCTGCCATTTTCGGTATTTTTGTCTACCCATTCATTATCGGCATATCCTAGTGCCCGTAATAGTTGCATACCCCTGTTGCCGTTGCCTATTAAACCAATCCGGATTTTTGATCCAGGGGCCACTGATTTGGTCAATTGATTCAAGGCAGATTGTTTGAGATCTGGTATCGGGGGATGAGATGTTTTTGGTTTGGCCGGATGGCTGGCATGATATCCCCAGGCGGTTCCACCCAAAGCCCCCAAAACAGGAATAGTAGCCATACCTTTTAAAATATCTCTCCTGGAAAAATTTCCATCGTTTTTCTTATGTTGATTTTTCATCTTTTTGAATTCTTAAAGATCTGTTTAAGCTGGTTGCAATACTTTCTCTTGTATTTCAGATTTAGGCCTGGATTGGAAAAACCGATCCAGACCAATTCTATGGCTGGTAGGAAATACCATTATTACAGCCAAAGCCAATATTTCAATCAGGTTTTTGTTCACCAGTAAGTAGTTTCCTTCCGAAGGAGCAGCATAATCAAATCCAGGCCAGGCTGGATGAGACAGGTAATAGATCACAAGTAATCCTATACCAGCTATTGTACCCCATCGCGCAAACAGACCAAGCATTAAGCTAAAACCAATCAGGATCAAAGCCCATATATTGATGGTATCCAGGACATTAACCAGTAAATCATGGGAGGATACCATCTGGAAAACCGAAGCCAACAATCCTCTGGAATCCAGCAGGTAGCTCTGGGAAGACCAGTTATCCTGACTAAGCTTCACCACTCCTTCATAAAGAAAATGCCAGCCTATTCCCACTCTTAAGGCTATCAACAGCAACAATTGAGTATTGGTAAATTTTAAGTTTTGCATTTGGGTACTTTTGTATAATTCAATCGCAATTTTTCATAATCCAGTGGCAACTGGTAGTATATATCTGACAGGTATGGACCGGCCTATGGTTTTTGTACCTGTTCCCACATGCTGTTCCGTAATATCCCACTTTAGGTCGATTTAAGGATTCAATCCATTTTTCTTCAGCCATTCAGGCTTCATGTCATGCTCCCAGTTGCTAATCAGTTTCCGCATGCTATGTAATTCCTCCGGCTTTTCTTGTTTCAGGTCATTTTGCTCTGCCGGATCAGTGACCAGGTTAAAAAGATGTTCCTGCTGAATATTTCCATCCTTCATATTTATAATATACTTAAGAGGCCCCTCTCTGACGGCTTTGTATACAGTAGTATAGCGTTTTTTCCGCCAGAACAGGGTTCGCTCCTGCTCCTTTTCGTTTCTGATCAGATGACCGATGATATCCATTCCATCCAGATTTAGTGGTTCCGGATCGATATCTGCCAGTTTCAGGATAGAGCAAGTCAGGTCCATGCTGATTGAAACCTGGTCAGAAATTGTTCCCGGTTTGATTTTATGGGGCCAACTGATCAAACAAGGCACCCGAATACCTCCTTCATATACCTGGCCTTTTATTCCCCGGTAGATACCATTGTTGCCAATTCCTGTAGCGCCATTATCCGAAAAGAAAATAATCAGGGTGTTATCAGTCAGCTTTTTCCTTTCCAGTACCTCCAGGATCTCTCCAATTCCCCGATCCATTTCCTCTACCATTTCTGCATACACTTTTCTATCCTTGACTTCCCATTCCTGACCTTGTAAAGGACGCGGTTTATAATCATCAGGCCCCTGAAGGGGTTTATGTGGAGCCGTATAGGGAAGATAAAGAAAGAATGGCTGATTTGGCTGCTGCCGGTATAGCCAGGATTTGGCTTCATCGGTAATTAAATGGGTCATATAATATCCCTCCCTAAAGATCTCCTGATCGTTCCGGGCCAGGTTATGGCTGCCTTTGAAGTCATCAATTCTTAACCCTTCAGCCTTTTCCACGTGGTGGAAAAAATCGCCTCCATATCCGATGGGCCCTATAGCATAATCAAAACTATGTTTAATAGGCCTGAACTCCTTTTCATAGCCCAGGTGCCATTTGCCAATAATGGCCGTTTGATAACCTGCCTTTTTTAATGCCGAAGGTAATACTGCATACTCAGGATGTAATCCCAATCTGTGTTGTTTGGACAGCCATTCCGCTTCATCATACCTGCCCACATTGCCTGCCCCAATGGCACATTCCAGCCCCCCTACCCTTTGCTGATACCGGCCGGTTAATAAGGCCACCCGGGTGGGTGTACATTCCGGGCCATTGGCATAAAAGGCCTCTAATCTGGCTCCTTGCTGAGCCAGCCGGTCCAGACTGGGAGTCCGGATATCTTCACACCCATAGCTACCCAGATCTCCGTAACCTAAATCATCTGCCAGAATGACGATGATATTAGGTTTATTTTGGGCCAGACTGGTGAGGGTCAACAGAGAAAGAACAACCAACCAAATTAAAAATTTTATCCAATGCAACATAACTTATATTTTTACCAAGGCATCAGAACTTGCCCCATTCATATACTTTATATTATTTTGCTCATTTTTGATCAGGAAGGGATCCAATTGAATTTGTCTGGTTTGAGTCCCTTCCAAGGAAACTTTCACTCCCTGGTTAAAAGGAAAAGACTGAGCCACCACAGCTTCTTTTACATTCACCAGTTTTAAAGGAGCTTCTTTGTTATAATCACTATTTAAATTGTTGATTATCAGTTTATCACTATCTTCTATTTGATAAGGCAAAGAAGCTGTGCCCCGAATATCAATATCGTTTAATGAAAGGCCTGTGGCATTACTGCAAATTAATCCATTTTGTGCATTTAGCAACCTGAGATGGTTGATAGATATATCCTGTACCGGCATTTCTTCCAACCCGATAATTTCTACTGCAGTCTTCACCTTATTTCCGGTGATGTTGCTGATATGAATATTTTTAAATCTGGGTGTCTTTTCATTGACTGGGGCCGGTTCAGACTTAATCCAGTACTTGGTATTGATATGAATGGCAGGTGATTTATGAATGTTGTTCATAACCAGGTTACTTACCTGAACATCCTCTACCACGCCGCCCCTTTGCCGATTGGTTTTAATGTGAAGACCGGTAGAAGTACCGTCAAATATACAATTGGAAATTGTTACTTTTCTCACACCGCCTGACATTTCACTTCCGATACCAACACCGGAAGCACCACCAGTCATCAAACAATTGGTAATTGCTATATTTTCACAAGGTCCGGCATTTTTTCTGCCCCAATTGCCTTTCCCGGATTTGATGGTGATACAATCATCATCTACATCGATCCGGCAGTTAGATATGGTGACATTGCGGCTGGATTCTGGATTAATTCCGTCTGTATTGGGAGAGTCCGGATTGCGAATATCCAGGCCATGGACCATCACATCCTGACAGGCAACAAAATGAGTGGTCCAGAAAGGAGAATTCCTTAGAAAAACCCCTTCCAAACGAACATGCTGGCAATGATAAGCCTGGAATAGAGATGGTCTTAAAAATCCAAAACTTTGAATGCTTTCTGCCTCCTGATTATTCTGCCGATATAGATCCTGCCATTTGGAGCCGGGTTCACTGCCGGTTTTTTTATATGTAGCCCTTTTTTTCAGGATATAATCCCACCATACCTGACCTGATCCATTAATAGTGCCTTGCCCCGTGATGGAAATATTGGTGGCATTTTGAGCATAGATCAGTGGGGAGAAATTCTTAACCGCCAAACCCTGCCAACGGCTGGGTACCATAGGCAGGTAGTCGTCAAAGTCTTCTGAAAAAACCAGTTCGGCTCCTCCTTCCAGGTATATCCTGATGTTGGAAAGCATATGTATGGCCCCGGTCAGATATTTACCAGGAGGGAAATATAAGGTCCCTCCTCCCCCTTTAGACAGGGCTTCGATAATTTGTTGAATAAGTGCCGTATTTTTTAGCTTTCCATCGAATGAGGCGCCAGCTTTTTTCATATCAATCCAGGACCCATCAAGTTCAATCTGATGGAAACTATCTCTGGCCTGTACCTGACTGGATACTGCCCAGGCTGCACCCAGACTTAATCCTATTTTGCTTATAAATTTTCTTCTATCTTGATGCACGTTTGTCTTGATTAAATTCCATAATAAAAACCCAGTCATGTTCCGGATGGGTATTTAAATCCGGGAAATCAGGTATCTTGTAACTTCCTTGTTGTAGTTTTACCTTTTTCAACTTTTGAAAGGCTCCTGAACGTGGATTGAACCAACTGACCTGGTAAATACCTGATTTCAGGTTCCTGATCTCTGGATTTCTGGCACAATATCCCTGGAAATGTGCCAGTACCAGTTCATTATCTTTGGTTTTTAACAAAGAGGCCAAGCCATAAAGGCTTTTTTCAGAATAATAGCTGCTGGTTCTGGGACTGATATCTTCCCGCCTGACCTGAAGATCGTCCCATTTGTCTTCTGTATATGTTACCAGGCTCTTCAGGTGTTCCATTTGTTTTCCTGCCTCATAATTCAGCGCCTGGTCTATATAAATACCATTATAATTGATCTCGCCTTCAATTCTGCGTCCTCCGGCATAGGCACCAGTACCAAATATGCCGCCGGGGATACCTCCGTTAAATATACAACTCCAGTGATGCACCCGACCCAGGTAGTTATCATAGATGCTACCTCTTTTTTCCACACCAGGCTCCACATACTTGTCATACAATTTCCAGCCCACATAATATCCTTCCGACATAAACACCGGCCGGTCAGCCTTTTGATACATATCGTATATAAATTCAACATCATAATTATTCCTGCGCTCATTACCCCCATTATGTACCATCAACCACTCGGCATTCTGATAATCTACATCAGTTCTTTTTGGTCCCAATGCAGTATAAATCTGGCCAAAGGGAGGTAAACCATATTTTTGATAGGCAAAATCGGTGATACCCCGCCAGAAATCAGCCCATTGATCATGGCTCCATCTCCCCGTATAATCACCTGTAAAAGTATCGGTATGTACAGCACTAAATATGACATTATAGCAATTATAACGGGCTCTGAGATAATTTATAAACCGGCTCAGGGTTTCTTTTTCATCATAATAATGAGCCAGATGAGGGCCTAAATCCCTGCGAATGGTTTCCAGGAATGGCACAAATCCCTGATCATGCAAATAAGCCATTTTATTATCCAGGTTCTGAAAATAGGCCGGATTGATCCGGTCCAGGTTGGCACATGAAACAGAAGGTTCGCAGGGCCCTGGTATTTCAAATGGCATATTGCCTTCCTCATCCTCCATGTGGGCAATTTTTTTACTACCCGGACGATGCCAGCCATTCCTGATCTGAATGCTATCATTATCAAACATTACGGTAGTAGGATGGTCATCATCAATCCAGTTAGGAAATGCTGCAACCATGGCAATACAGTTAAAACCATATTTTTTCCGGTTCAGGATCATTTCCTGAAAGGTAGTCCCATCTTTGGGGGTTGTTATAAAATCCGGACGAGGTGGCAGGTCACTATAAGGTACACGCCAGGTAGAAGAAGACCAATATGTATCCCCGATAAGAAAAAAAGCAGTACCATCGGCATATTGCATCACCCTTTTGTTATCATGGATCTTGAGGAATCCTCTGCGATTAGGATTTTCCTGTTTTTCCAGTTCGGTCCAGGCTGTAGCAGTAAAACTTCCGGATTGATTGATCAGCCCCGGGTCATGTACATTGGCATCACTGGTCCACTGCCATTCTCCCGGAGATAAAGCCACCATACGCACCTTATAAATGGCCTTACCAGAGCTATTTAAGCCATCATAAAAGCCATAAACCTTTTTATTAAAATCCGGACCTTGTAAATTGACCCATATTTCAACCTGTTTATAAGGATTATCATAATGGTATTCAGCTACAAATTCTACTTCGACTTTTTGATAAACTTTGGTTGCCACTGCTTTTACCTGCCAAAATACAAGGCAAAACGCAGTAAGAGTAAATATTCTTTTAAGCATAAACTATTTGATCATCAAATAAAGATCTTATAAAGATTAGCCTTAAATAAAAAAAGAGGAAAAGAAGATGGCTGTGATTAAAGCCATCCTCTTATAAATAATGTCAATACTTATCAATGACCTGGTTCAGTTGAGGATTTTTTATCCTTTCATCACCTGGGATTGGGTACAGGTAATGTCTGTCATCTACCTGAAAACCTTTGGCAGTACCCATTTCCTCCACGATACCCCAACGCTGGTAGTCGAAATAAGCCTTGCCTTCAAAAGCCAGTTCCATAATCCGTTCATTTCGAATGGCCTCCCTTAATTCAGGTTCGGATAAACCGGATAAAGGCTCCAGACCAGCTCTTTGCCGAACCAGATTCAGCCCATAATAAGGATCTCCATTCCCGCTTTCCAGAGCTGCTTCAGCATGCATCAGCAGGATTTCGGCATATCGGTAAATGCCCAGGTTCAACCCATTGTCTCTTTCTATTCCGTCACTAACCCTGAATTTTTCCGTAAATGGCGCTCCTAATGAACCTTCATCTTCTGGAGTCCACCATTCTCTTTCTCCGGTTTCAGAAGAAATATAGTCAGTTAACCAGGTAGTTTCAAACCTTAAATCAGTGGTATCCCACATCAGGTAAAATTCAGGAGTACCTCTCAATAAACCAAAAGTACGGGCTGATGACAATGCTCCGGAGGGATTGGTAAACATAGGGCGATAGTTCCCTTCACCTGTTATATTAGGCAGAAATTGCACCTCAAACACCCTTTCCTTATTATTTTCCACCACAAAAGCATCATTGAAATCCTGTAACAGTACATAATTGTCACTTTGGATAACTTCCCAGGTTTTTTCTTCAGCTTTGGCCCATTCATCTACTCCGCTGAGTGACCAGTGTGATGGATCCGGTGCATTATCAGAAAGTCCTGAACGTTGCAAATAAACATCTGCCAGCAATGCTTTAGCGGCATACCTGGTCACCCGACCAGGGGATTTTGTGGGGCGGGTTTCAGGTAGAATATCCTCAGCAAATTCAAGGTCGGATATGATCAGGTTCCAAACCTGGGGAGCAGTATTATTGTTGTGATGATCATTCCCTTCTACCGCAGTAATTTCATGGTCGGTAAAAGGTACCTGACCCCATAAACGAACCAGATTAAAATAGTGCAATGCTCTCAAGAACCTGGCTTCAGCCACAATCAGATCCTTATCTTCCTGAGTCATGTTACTGATACCAGGTACACGGTCAATCACGGCATTAGCCCGGTTTATGCCTTCATACAGGGTCTCCCATACAGAATTGATGGTAGGCATGATCTCATCCCAATCATAGTCTGCCACCTCTTCTGAATCCGTCCCTTCTATGGTGGCTCCGAAAGAAGGCGCTTCACCTAGGGTATATACACCACTGGGATAATAATCCTGATTTTGAAGGATATCATAGGCGGCATACAATGCCGATTCTGCGTCTTCCTTATTTTTATAGAAATTAGATGGTGTTAAGAAATCATATACATTTTCTTCCACCTCACAAGCACTTAAAAGGAGGAAACCAATTAATATGTAAATATATTTATTGAAATTTTTCATCTTATTTTAAATTTTTTAAAATCCTAAATTGACACCTACAGTATAAATTCTGGCATTGGGGTAGGAGTTTTTATCCACCCCCTGGTTGATATTATTTTGTCCCTGGCTGTTGACTTCCGGATCATATCCCCAGTAATCAGTGATGGTTATCAGGTTTTGTCCACTCAGGTAAATGGTGGCATTGTCAAAATAACGGTTTTGGGGCAGGCTATAAGCCAGCCTTACATTTCTGAGTCGAATGAAGGAACCGTCATGGATATAAAAATCGGAAAATTCATCACGGTCAACATCATTACGGCTGGCCATGGGGGTATTGGTATTAGGATTTTCCGGTGTCCATGGGTTTTGTGAGAATTCACGAACCTGGTTAGATATCCTTGGACGCATGCTGGCCAGGAAGTTTAATCCGGGACTTACTATATCATTACCCTGCACGCCATTAATGAATATATTCAATTCAAAATTGCCATAGCTAAAGTTATTATTCCAGCCCCAGATAAAATCAGGTTCCGGATCTCCAATGATAGTCAAGTCATCATTATTTAACTTTCCATCTCCGTTAATATCTTTGAAGCGCATTTTTCCCAGGTCATTTTCATCGGCCCAGGCATCTTCTTCCACCTGATCCAGGTTTTGATAGATGCCATTGGTCAACCGCCCCTTCCAGGAGCCCAATATCAATCCTTCATCAATAAAAGCTCCGGAAATGTTAGCTCCGGAAGAAATATTCCGGGCAAAGAAAGGTTCACTTTCACCGATACTCAGGATCTTGTTGCGGTTCATTGACCAATTCACATTGGAATTCCATTTGAATTTATTGGTGTGGACAATAAAAGCATCCAGACTGAATTCAAACCCATAATTACGCATTGAGCCACTGTTTTTGAAGGTGGATCTGAAACCATAGCTGGATGGAATCACTACGTTCATCAGCAGGTCTTCTGTCTTGTTGTAGTAATAGTTGGAATTCAACTGGATCCTGTCATCAAACAAAGCCAGGTCCAATCCAATATTAAACATGTTGGTGGTTTCCCATTTCAGGTCAGGATTGGCAATAGAATTAGGTCCATAGCCGGTAACCAGGTTATTACCAATAGCATAACTCTGCAGGGCCATACGGGCCAGCGATTGATACATCCTGATCTGGGTATTACCTGAAATACCATAACTGGTTCTGATTTTTATGTCAGAAAACAAGTTGGAATTTTTAATAAATTCTTCCTGCCCCAGCCGGTAGGCCAATGCAACTGAAGGGAAGAAAGCCCAGCGGTTATCCTCTCCAAAACGGGAAGATCCATCCGCTCTGCCGGAAAAGGTAAACAGGTATTTGTTATTCAGGGAATAATTCAACCGGCCCAACCAGGAGGCTATCTGCCATTGGTCTCTGCCTGATGATGGTATCTGAGGATTTGCTCCTGCTCCTATATCATTGTCTTCCAGGATATCATTGATAAATGTAGTACTGATGATCTGATTATTAAACCGATCCTGCTGCTGATAAGTATATCCTCCAATTACATTGATCCGGTGGTTCTGGTTGAATTCTTTATTATAAGATAATAAAGCCTCAGTTTGCCAGCTGGTTTTGTTGGTCATTGACTGCTGGGCAAAACCATCACTTCGATCTCCTCTCCTGGTCTGACGGGGGAAATAGGCATTTCTGCGTCCATTGAGCAGATCACTGCCAAAGGAAACCTTGGCGGTCATGCCCTTCAGGACATCATATTCTGCCTGAAAATTATTTAAAAAGCGATTGGCTAAATTGACATCTTTGCCTAACATGGCAATTGCCACCGGATTATCCTGCAACCGGGGACCACTGGCATCCTGCTTAGAGAAAAATTTGCCTTCATCGTTATAAACCGGATGAACCGGAGCATTGTGTAAGGCAGCTCCAATTAGCCCCATATTGGCACCCGTATTAGATGATTCTGATTGTGCAATATTGCCAATGGAATAATTGTAATTCAAATTAGCCCCCACCCGAAATTTCTCGGTAAGTTTAATATCAAAATTTGACCGAACCGAAGCCCGCTGGAATCTTGAGCCGACAACCACACCTTCCTGGTCAAAATAATTCAGAGAAATGGCATATTTTACCACATCAGTTCCTCCGGTTACACCCAATTGATGGTTTTGCATCTGTGCCGTACGGAAGATCTCTTCCTGCCAGTCGGTTCCCGCTCCTAAATCTTCAATCAAAGGGAAATCGGTACCATCAAAAGCAGGATCTGCCCCGGAATTTACCTGCGCCATATCATATAGTTGGGCAAATTCTTGTGCATTGAGCAAATCGATTTTTTTAGCCACACTCTGTACCCCCATATACGAATTGAGGTTAAACTTAGGTGCGCCTTCTTTTCCCCGTTTGGTGGTGATCAAAACCACTCCGTTAGCCCCTCTTGACCCATAAATGGCAGTAGCAGAGGCATCTTTTAAGATTTCGATGGATTCAATATCATTGGGGTTTATGGTAGCCAGTGCATTGGGTGCAGATTGTACCGGATAGGCTCCTGTACTTTGAGAAGCCTCATCATTGTCGCTGTATATGGGGAATCCATCAATCACAAATAAAGGTTCATTGCCACTGTTAATGGAATTTCCTCCTCTGATCCTGATGGTAACACCACCACCGGGAGCAGCTGAAGCCTGTGTTACCTGCACACCAGGGGCACGTCCACTTAATCCCTGATCCAGGGAAGTAATAGGCACTTTTTCCAACTCTTCTGCTGATACTGAAGCAACAGCCCCGGTTAAATCACTTTTTTTCACCGAGCCATAACCAATCACCACCAATTCCTGAAGTTGCTGAATATCAGGGGTCATGGTAAGATTTACTACCGAACGGTTTCCCACTGTAATTTCCTCGGTAGTATAACCTACTGAGCTGAAAACCAGCACTGCATTGGGGGATACGTTGAGATTATACTCGCCTTCCACATTGGTTACAACGCCATTGGTGGTTCCTTTTTCAATAATGTTAACGCCGGGCAAAGGTTCTCCATCTTCATAAGCTGTTACGGTTCCGGAAATATTCCTGGCCTGGATCAGAATTTCAAGTTTTTCCGATTCCTTGATTTTGCCAGCTCCCAGTTTTTCTACATTGATGTTATTGTTTACCTGCTTGAATTTCAGGTTGGCGGATTCAGAAATATTCAGCAGGATTTCAGCCACGGTTTTTCTGCCAGATATATTTATTCTGGTGGCATTATTTCTGAGCTTTCTTTCATCATAGTTAAAAATAAAGTTTGTTTCTGCTTCAATTTGCTGAAAAACTTCAAACAATGAAGCATTACTCAGGCTAACAGCCATATAAACTTCTTTTACACTTTGCTGTTTCTGCTGAGCATTACCCGATGAAGCTAAAATTACGCTTAAAAACAGGCACTGAAGTACTATTCCGTAGAATGAAAACTTCATAATCTTTAGTAGTAATGGTTTAAATTTCATAATTTTACAATGATTTTAATGTAACAAGTTAAAATTGATTTGAATTACCGATAGTAATTGGCGGATTGCTATCGGTTTTTTATGTCATAGGCCTATTTATTTTATAATTACTTCTTTTCCCTCGATTTCATAATGAAAGTTCTGGCTGAAGCTTAAGCTTTCCATCACACTTTTCAGGGTCTGGTTATGGAATTCACCGGTGAAGCTCCATTTTTCCCGGATATTTCCCTCAGCTATAAAATCTACCCCAAACCATCTTTCAATTTGTGAAAAAACCTTTTGCTGATCAGCTCTTCTAAAATATAGAATACCATCTTTCCATCCATAGGCGGCTTTGGGATTCAGAGGCGCAATCTCACTGAACTTGTTGGTATGCTTAATATAGGATACCTGTTGTCCCTGATTCAGGTATATTTCCTGGTTCTCTTTTTGCCGCACCACGATTTTTCCGGTAGCCAATGCTATGGCCACCTGGTCACGGTCAAAAGTATTGATATTAAAAGAGGTGCCTAATGCCGTCACTGAAATATCGTCTACATACACTGTAAATGGCCGATTAGGATCCTCAGCTACTTCAAAGAAGGCTTCTCCTTTAAGATAAATTTCACGAGAGGTTTCCGTAAAATGCTCCTGATACTGGATCTTGCTTTCACCATTAAGATAGATGGTGGATCCATCTGAAAGTAAAATAGTAGACTTTCTTCCAGGACTGATTTCTTTTTCAATAATCGGTGTAGATGGTATCTGATTGATGGTTTTCGGTTCAGAGGTAAAATTGTTGACCACAAATATGCCGGATACGATCAAAATAGCCAGAGATGCTGCTATCTTTAAATACCAGGTAATGTTTTCTCTGACTGAAATTGTGGAAGCCTTTTTATAAGAAACATGATTTTCCAGGTTATGAATCTCATCCTTTAAATAAATATCTTTCAACATTCTTTTAAAATCTGCCTGACCTGTTGCTATAGACTCATTCAGTAAATCAATTTTTAATTCCTCTTCTATGCCATCTAAAAGATCTGCCTCAAAACTTTCCGAATGTAACCATTCATAAACCTGATGTGACTCCTCTGCTGAACACTTCTTTTGCAGATATTTTATGATAAGACTTCTATTCATCTTACTATTATTCTTTTTAAACAATAATAAAACAATCGAAACCGGAATAGCACCTACTCGCCCCTGAAAAAAACATTAAAATATTTTCAAACTATTCCAACAATGGTTGCTGAATGTGTTTTGAAGCAGGAAGGAAAGGGTTATTCATTACCTGGTAAGCATCCAAAAGATGATCAGGGAGAGCATATTCAAATTTTTTCGTAAAAATTTAAGGGCTTTGTTCATCTGATTTTCCACAGTACTCACAGATGTATTTAATTTTTCGGCAATTTCTTTATTACTTAATCCCTGCAACCGGCTTAAAATAAATATCTCTTTTCGTTTAGGAGGTAAAAGCTCAATGGTTTTGTTGATCTGCAAACTGAGCTCCTGGTAATTTATATAATCATCTACTGTGTTACCAGTCTGTTGACTGTGTGATATATAGTGTTTTTGATAAGCTTGTTCGTGAAGCTTTCTTTTGGCCTTATTGAATATCAAGCGTTTGGCTATGGTAATCAGGTAAGCTGGTAAAGAAAGATTGGGGTCCATATTTTCCCTGTAGTGCCAAACCTTGAAAAAAACTTCCTGAACAATCTCCCTGGCTTCTTCTTCATCATGGATGAATTTCATACAGGAATAAAACAATCTTTGGTGATATGTCTCAAAAATTTGCTCAAAAGCCTTTTTATCTCCCTTTTTGATCTGAGATATTAATAAAAATTCCGGAAAATTTTTGCCTGTCTGACTCACCTTGGTGCTTTTACGGGATAAATATCCAAAATAATTTTAAACTTTTCAACAGATTACCTGCATTTCTTCATAACCTACCCCACATTCATCAAAAAATAAATATTATACCAAATCTTACATTTGATAGTTCAGCTTATAATTTAATTATAAAGCAAAATTGAACTTTATAATATTTGCAAAATGCTAAATAGTAATTACTTATGCCAACTCCAAAAATGATAAACTTAAAAAAACTAATCCACCGGAAAGCTTTTATTCCATTGTTATACCTGGTGACTCTATTTTTGGTAGCCAATGCTATCCTTCTGCTTTACGCGAATTATGTGCTTAAAAAGCAGGAACAGATCAAAGCAGTAGCCTCTCAGACTTTAACCCTTAATGATGATATCTGGGAGCAGGTCCAATCCAGTGACCTTGGCGTAAGATCTTTTCTGCTGGTACAGGATGATAATATGCTGGGCCCCCATACCGGCTCCAAACACATTTACCCTGGCTTATTTGACCAGATGGACAGCTTATTGTATCATCAGGGAATACTATCCAAAGAGTTTAATGCTTATCGTCAGCGGTTCAACCAAAAAATTGAAGAGTCTGACCACATTATCGAATTGTCCCGGCAGGGAAACCAGGAAAAAGCCCAGGAAATTTTCCTGCAGGACTCAGGTTATGATCTTTATATCAATTACTTTGTTCCTTTTACCCGTCAGCTATCAGAAATTGAAAATCAGTTAATCTCTCAGGCAGAAAACCGGTACAACAGGTTTAACTGGGCCATTAGAATTTCCCAATTATTGATGATCCTGATCAGTGTTCCTGTTCTAATTTATGTAGTCAACATTCTCCGAAAAAATGAAAAAAAACGCAAACAGCTTTACCAGCGATTATCCCAAAGTAATGATTATTACATTTTTAACCATGGTGATAAATCTCAGGAACATATCAATGAAAATCAAGTGATCAACCAGATCACCCAAAATCTGGAAAAAGCTACGCAGTTTATAGATAGCATTACTCAGGGCAACTATGACATCACCTGGGATGGCTGGAAAGAGGATCATCATCAGTTAAACCAAAACAACCTATCAGGGAACCTGATCAAGATGAAAAGTCAAATGCTGAAGGCCAGGAAAGAAGACCAGGAAAGAATTTGGATTTCCCAGGGACAGGCCAAATTTGCTGAAATCACCCGGAGAAACCAGGGTCGTACAGAACAACTATTTGCCGAATTCATTTCCCAACTGGTAAAATATTTAAAGATCAACCAGGGTGCACTTTTTATTTATAAGGAATCGGATGAGGATTCGGATCAAAAATTTTCGGGTATTCTTGAAATGGCCTCTTGTTATGCTTATAACAGGGAAAAGTTTATCGAAAAAAAATTAGCCCCCGGCCAGGGTCTGGTAGGGCAAGCCTTTTTGGAAGCAGAGACCATTTACATGACCGAAATACCGGATAATTATATTAAGATCACTTCGGGTTTAGGGGAGGCATTGCCTCGTAATCTGCTGGTAGTACCCATAAAATACAATGAAAAGGTGGTTGGTGTGCTTGAATTGGCCGCTTTTCAGCAGCTGGAAACCTTTGAAATACAATTTGTAGAAGAAACAGCAAACATATTAGGTGCCACACTGGTAGCGCTTCAAAATAACGACCTGACCCATAACCTACTGAAAAAGACCCAGGAGCAAGCCGAAGAACTTAAGGGGCAGGAAGAAGAAATGCGCCAGAACATGGAAGAGTTGGAAGCCACTCAGGAAGAAATGAAAAGACAGCAAAGTGAATTGGAACAGGCTAATCAACAGCTGATGGAGGAAAATGCCAGGCTTTCATCCACCATTAAAACTGAATAAAATCTAAAAACATAGTGTTTTGAGCAGTCCGTAACGAGGTAGTTGCTATTTATCAAAACAGTCCAGAACGCTTATTTTTATTGGCCAGAAGGACTGAGGGGGCGCACTATCCTCCCGCAAACCTGCTCCCCCAAGCCTACCGCGCTTGAGCCGGGCTATCCCTCTGAGCAGGAAAAAACCGGGATTGCCCTGATAAAGAAAAGGGCCATTTCGGTCTCAAGCCGCTCCTGCAGGGCTCCATCATTTGATAATTATAATAAAAAATCAGAATAGTGTAAGTTAATAGCCACATTTGGCCTTTTTTTATAATATCTGATCACTATCATTGTATTAATAATTATCGAAATAACAGATGGAAAATTTAAAAAGTATCGTATTATCTCACCTTTCTGATGCTAAAATAGAATTACATACCAATGATGCAGATTTAAAGGTAATTGCCCTGCTGAGAATAGAATTTGTTAAATCCCTTATCAATAAACTTTCTCCTTCTCTTGAAATTGAACTGGATCAGGATTTTGAACACTTCCTGCATAATAACAGGATAAACTAAACAGTTTATTCCACGGCAATGGCCCAATCTGATTCATAGGGTGCCAGGTAAGTATATTGGCCCGCCTTTTTAATACCTACTGGTATTTCCTGATAAGGCTGTCTGGTATCCACCACCACTACCATATTTGGATTTCCTGCAAATTCGTAAGTCAGGTGGGTTGTATGCTCTTTATAAAATACATAAGCCTTATCACCCACTCTTAAACCATACCCATCAGTCAATCTGTTATCCACTACCATATCTTTTTTAAACCGCTGATGATCATTCCAGAAAATAAAAAATGTTTTCAAAGCCTCCTGGTTGGAATAAGTGCCATCACCAACCAAATTTCCCCAGATTGCTGCCACTCCACCAGCCATAGTATGATGCCACAAACCTCTCCTGGTTTCTTCTTCATTGTAATCTTTTTCCGGGTATTTACTTGGATTCCGGATCCTGTAACGATCTTCCGAAAAAGCAGGTTTTTTCGGTCTTTCAGTGATCATTACCCGCAATACTTCATACCAGGGTTTATGATATTCATAGCTGGCATAATCCATGACTTCTGAGATTTGATTCAATTCATTTTTGTTAGCACGTGCCCCTAACAAATGATTCCAGCCTGGTTGAGCCCACATATAATCATGCCAGGCCTTAAGTTGCTTCCCGTTGACCCATTCAAAAAGGTCAAAGCCATAACCCATAGTCCATCCTGGTAATGGCCCGAGTCTTCGGGCTATCATATCCATAACCCTTTTTTCCTGGGTACCCATTATACCCCCTTTGGTGCTCCTGGCAGTCTGGCTTCTCTGATGATCCCCCCAGGCCCATAAATGTACTGCCCCGCCAGCCTGATATACTTTCCGTATGATCATTTCCAACCTGGCAAAGGTGGCAGGATCCGGCATGGAATCATTGGAAGTCACTTTTTTATCCCCAATATGAAACCACTGCCCATAAACCGGCACATGAAGACCATTAAAGCCATGTTCATGCATGAAGGTTTGTATAAATTGGTCCAGATTCTCGTCAGTAATTTGACCCAGATCATCTGCCAAAACATCGATCATAAAATAATTTGGGACAAAAGCCTGACCGGTACCAGTCCAGATGAACTTGTTCTGAAATGTCCCCACTTCACCCCTTTCCTGGAGCAATTGGGCCCATGTGAAAAATCCATAAAATACCAGTATGATGGTAGATAAAAACTTCATAGACAGGCTGATAAAAAATGGGCAAATTTTATGAAAAAGAATTATAAACCTTTTGAATATTTATTAGCGAAATTCAGGTGGTGGCACTTCAGTTATTCCTGGTAAAAGCAGCTCCCGGCAATCCCCCTGCAGAGCCCCAACAGGGGTGCGGCCTGGGGCTTCATACAGCCGCCGTTGTACAATAAAATGGGTTCTGGTAACAGGAGAAGCACCAAAATAGCCGAAAATAGTTTCACTTCTATCATTTACATTGTATATATTTCCTTTAATATTAGCTGGCGGAGGGTCAAATATACTTCCTATACTCTCCCTTTGTTCTTTGATCTGCTGCCAAAATTCATGGGCTGAAGCATTCAATGCATACTGCCTGATCCTTACCAGCATATCGGTGCTAATATCATTCTCAATGGTTTCTACTTTTATTCTTCTGATTTGATTGCCGTTACTGAATTGATCACTGGCTAAAGAAATAACATCCTGTCCGGCTCTGGGCCAATAACATTTAAAACAACATAACAGCATTTGGCCATCCGGGGCAGAGGTGATGATTACTTCTACCTTTTCAGTCTCATACCTGAAATATTCGCTGGAGGACGGATTATCATCTATATCTATAAATACATCCACATAGCCTACTTGCTGGGTGGTCACATTGCCCAAATATTCGGTTTCCACCCTGGGATGATCATATATACTGTCTATTGGTGAGTTAATCGGCATATATTCAGGAAAAGAAGCATATTGTTGCCCTTCTTCGGTTTCAATATATAAGGTATAGGTTTGACCCGGCTGACCGGCGAAATCCGCCCTGGTTTGATAAACCCCTGCTCCTACTTCCATCAACGCTTCCTCCTGCCCCAGGTCATCTTTGATCGTCACCCTGGCGTTGAGGACAGGAGGGTTGCGTAAATTAAGCAGGTCAGGATTGGTATAATACAGAGCAACCTGATGGGGACCAGGCTCATCTGTGATCAGACCATCCACTACTAACTTGGGAGCTGAGGAGCCGGTTTCCAGAGGAATTTGCTCTATACAGTTCAAGTTCAACAGCACCATCAGCAGTATTAACCGGGTAAATATATTCCTTGCCTTTCTCATTCTTTTTTGGTTGAACCTGGTACAATATTTAATTCCTTTTGGACCGTCCACCAGGTCCCATCCAGTGTTTTTCCTTTTATAATAATCTTATAAACTCCTACATCATCGGAAGTGTAAAAATCGAAAGAATTATCCTGATCATCCTGAGACTGCCAGTATAATAAAGGCCTGAAATCGGGTTTTATATGATTCTCTTTATTAGCAAAACTTATTTCAGGCAACAATGGTTGAGGCAGATATCCTCTCTTTTTCACCATGGTCAAATTGGCTGAAGGAACTGGTCGGGAGGACCTGTCCCTGGTATAAACCAGCAAAACCCCATGTAACCCTAATGGACCAAAATCATAAAAATTATCGATGGGCCGGGCAGTAGCTATGGCCAGAATTTCATCTGGATTCAGGTTCATCAGAGTTTCTGAGCTGATAGGAATACCATCCAACAGGATCAATGGTTCCTTTTTGAAATAATATTTGGTGCGCCGGTCCAGCATTCTGATTTTATAGCCTGCTTTCTTTTCTCTTAACATTACGCCCAGCACGATTTCTCTCATCACATCTGTCATGTTGGAAAATGTCACATAGTCATCAAGGTAGAATACATCATCCGTATCAATTTTTAAATCCGGGTGTCCTTTCACCACATCTGGCTTCACATTCTGATCTCTCATATCCAGCACCTGGAAGGAATTAAAAGTTTGATCTATTTTTCTTAAAGTAGCTTTGGCTTTAACATAATCCAACATGGTTTGATCCAATTTTAAAGGAGGTAATTGGATCGGTGAAAAATTTACCTCATCCTGTTGGGATTGTATGTTTAGTGATACACTTTCATCGGATGCTATTGACCAGCCTTTTATATAAAACTCACTTTCTCCCTCAAAATCCAGGTTGGGGAAAATAAAATTGCCCTGATTATCCGGGCTGGTATAACGAAATACCGGATTCAGGGTAGGACTGATTAAAGAAATCACTACATCGTAAGGATTACCAGTTACCTGCCCTCTGACAGATAATCCCTCGGTTTGTTTTTCATGATCATACAGGCTTAATGGATGAGGGGGATGAGAAAACAACAGCATATCATTTACCTGGTGCTGTGAACTTACCTGGGTAATCTGTTTAATCAGGTGCCCGGACCAGGCTGTCTCAAGATGACCAGAAAGAAGTGCTTTTTTTCTAATGGAAACGGAATAATCAACTGCTACAGGATTTCCCCTGGCATCATGCATCTCAAACCGGATATTTACTGGTTCCCTGTTACTGAAGGTGTTTGAATTCATATGCCAAACTGGCTTAAGCACCTGATCATTTACCAGCTGAAAATTTCGATAGGCGACCACTTCTTTTTCTGAATTGATCAGCCACACCTTGTAAACACCTGGTTCCCAATTAGTTATCTTAAAATGATGGGTGTTATTGGCTGGCTTTAGTTCCAGAAGGTGTCCATCCTTGACAAAAGCCAGCAGATGCTTTTCAATACCGGCTTGAGAGGGGAAAATGGTTACCTCAAGGTTATCCTGCTGTTGATTCACCCTCATAGTAAGACGGCCAGCCGGCCGGGGCAACCTGAAGCTTTGGAAAGTGCTATCCTGGCTGGTTTTTATCAGGACAGCATAATTTCTTTGATCGGCCGGTTTAAATGAGAACCACCCCAATCCCAGACTATCGGTTTCAAATGAAGTAATTGAGGTCGAATCCTGATCAAAAATCATTCCCCTGGTTTGTACTCCCTGGCCAGACTGATCTGTGACAAAAACACCGATTTTTTGATCGTAACCAGATACCATATTTCCACCTTCCGGAAAAAGTGATAAATTGACCTTTGTTTCTTTTTGAGGCTCCGGGTTTGCATCCTGCAATGATGGATGAATCACAGGAATGATATTTTCAAATACAAGTCCTGGATCCGGATATGACGATGACTTGATCATAAGCCGGTAGTAACCAGTGGATAATTGTTCAGGAATATAAAAGCCGGAGCTGGCTACCTGGTTATGCAGTTTCACCTTACCTTGTTCCCGCACCTTTCCTTCTGCATCTACCAAATAAACTTCTAAATGCTGACCATAATAAATATTCTGAGACGGATTCTGCAACAGGTATATCTTAAACTGCATCAACTCTCCACTAATATAATAGGGTTTATCCAGATGCAGACTTATCTCCTGGTAATGATCATTAAACCAACCTCTGAATGCCTTGGTCTGATCGGTTGGCTGAGCCATACCGGCCGTACCCCACAAAAATAATAAAAGATTAAACCAATATGATTGATGTTTTCCCATCAGAATTTAAAGTTATAGGTGAATGAGGGAAAAACAGTACCTAAAACGGCTAATCTAAATGCCTGCGGCATGGTACCGGTGGGTTTTACAAATATTGAATATGCATTTTCCCTGCCATAGACGTTGTAAAGTGAAAAAGTATAACTGCCATGCCATTTTTTCTTTCTTTTATGAGAACCTTCTACAGTTAATGAAAGGTCCAGCCGGTGATAATCAGGAATTCTGAATTGGTTACGATCAGAATATTCAATCACCAGGTAATCCCTGTACCGGTATCTGGAAACAGGGAGGGTGGTTGGCCGTCCGGTACTGTAAGTGAAATTGGCTGAAAAGGTTATTCTTTTAGTAAAGATGTAGGCACCGGATAAGGTAAGATCATGAGGTTTGTCAAAATTGGAAGGATAATAGTTTCCTTCATTGATCTGCTCTTCCGGAAAATCACCATTCACCCTTCTTTCTGTGCGGGAATAGGTATAGCTGGCCCAGCCGGTCAAGCGTCCCATGGTTTTGTTCACCATCATTTCCAGGCCGTAGGCCCGGCCAATTCCGGCTATCAGATCTGCTTCAATGTTATTGTTTAATAGCAGTGAAACCCCATCCTTATAATCAATGATATTATTAAAATCTTTATAATAAACTTCAACTGAAGTCTCAATGGTATTTTGATTAAAGTTTTTAAAATAACCCAGGGCAAACTGGTCACTTATTTGCGGTTTGATGTGTTCATTACTCAACTTCCATACATCCACCGGGGTCACGGCGGTGGTATTGGATATCAGGTGTATATTCTGCCGCATTCTGTTATAACCTAATTTGATAGAACTGGACGGGGTCAATCCAATCTTCAGGGCAACTCTTGGTTCCAATCCATGGTAAGACTTCATCACATCACCATTGCCAAAACGGGTGGTATCAGTAATGCTTCCATTGGATCTGGGCGCATTTTTTTCATAAGAGAATTGCTGGCCCGGACCTAACTTCTGAAAATGAGAATACCTAAGCCCCAACATCAGGTTTATTCCGGGCAATATTTCTCTTTCATTATTAATGTAAGCATAGGATTCCAGGGATTTTTCCCGTTCAAGATTGAAAGGGTTCAGACTGGAATTTAAACCAGGTGATAAATCTCCCGGTGCAATATCATACCATTCTAATCCCGCTCCAAAATCATATTTATTTTTTTCTGAAGATATATAGGTTTGGTCAGCTTTTATAGACCTGTAATTAATATTCGAAGTTAAATTGTATTGATTATCCGGCACCTCGCCTTCTATGAGGTATTGATATTTGCTGAATACTCCTGTGATACTGGAAACCATATTATCACTGATCAAATAATTCCAGTTAAGTGAAGCAGCATAATTATCCCAATTGTAGGAAGTGTCAGAGGCAAATTTAAATCCATCCTGGCTCATATAGGTAGATAAAAACAAAGCATTTTTTTCATTGATCCGATGGTTTATCTTGGCATTCAGATCCAGGAACTGGGTTCGGCTTTGACTCAATTGCTCATCCCGCAGGCTTTTAAGAAGCCAATTACTGTAGGATGTTCGGCCTGAAATTAAGAAGGAGCTTTGATCTTTAACAATGGGGCCTTCCAGAGCCAGTCTGGCCGCTACCGGACCAACGCCACCTGAACCTTTGAGGGTTTCCCGGCTACCTTCTTTTAAATTAACTTCCAGAATGGATGAAAGTCTGCCACCAAACTGAGCCGGAATACCTCCCCGGTGTAAGGTTACTTTGTTGACCAGGTCGCCATTAAATGCTGAAAAGAAGCCAAACAAATGGCTGGGATTAAATACGGGGGCTCCATCCAGTAATATCAGGTTTTGATCCACGCTGCCTCCTCTCACATTAAAACCGGAAGCTCCTTCCCCTACTGTGCTTACTCCAGGCAACAAGATCACCCCCCTAAACACATCCACCTCACCTAAAAAAGGAGGAATGGTTTTCAGGGTTTTGATATTGATCTCATTACGCCCCATCTGAGTGCCGGTTATATTCTGATCCATGGACTCTTCGAATATGGTAATGGCGTTCAGCTGAATGGATTTTTCGAACAAATCTATATTGACCGTGGTATTCTTACGCAAATCAACATCCATTACATCTTCCTGATAGCCTACCGAATTAAATTTGACCCGGTATGTGCCGGTTGGAATATTAAAGGAAAAATATCCTGAATGATTGGTAGATGTACCACGGGACAGGTTTTCTATAAAAACAGTGGCACCAATTATTCCTTCACCAGTATTGGCATCCCTTATATAGCCATTAAATATAATTGTCTGATCTGAATCACTGTTTTCACTGAATAATGATTTCACTGACAGATCCTTATTGATCTCATAAACCACCACATGGTTATAGGCGCTATAGGAAACAAAGCTATAATTGGTATTGAATAAAATGCGGTTGAATGCCACTTCCAAAGGGGTCTGATTGAAAGATTCAGAAAACTTCAGCTGCTCCAAACTGTCTTTGGGAAAAAATATCTTCAGCTGATGCCGATTTGCTATTTCTGCCACAAATTCGACAAAGGGCTTATCCTGGTAGGTTCCACTGATGGTCACGGATTGAGCTAAAAGCCTGTTGCCGACTAAAAAAAGCAGTACTAAAATCAAATTACGTAACATGATAATTCATTCGGCCATTTATACAAGCATTATTCACCATCAGCTGACATTTCAGTAAAGAAGGCTGAGCTAACTCATAAAACTAATTAATATTCTTCTATGGTTCATCATTAATTCAAATTTTATTTAGCCATAAATACCTTAAAAAAATCCATTTAATAATACCTGCCGATCATGGAATGCTCCACTAATGTCTTACGTAAATTGTTGAAATCCACTGTGCCTGATAGAGCCAATACCTTCTTTCCTCCTGGTTCTACCAGCACCGTGTAAGGTAGCGCACCATTCCAATCCGGATCAATGGCTTCAATCAGGGCATACTTGTCATCATCATTAAAAATATAATTAGCAACAGCTGAATGTTGGTCTTGCAGGAAACTCAAAGCTTTTTCCCGTTGATCCGGTTGATCAGCGCTGACCGATATAAACTCAAAATCACGTCCTTTGTACATCCTGTGGGTAATGACAAACTCCGGATATTCAATCACACAAGGTCCACACCAGGTAGCCCATACATTAATGAGACGAAGTTTCTCAGATGGATTCTTTAATAATTCTCCCAGACCAGCCTGATCTATTTCTTTTAATACCACCGGCTGGCTTTCCCAATCGCGATAGATCTTTTCCTTCCAATCGGATTTCCAGGCCCACTTGACAGAACAACCAAATGTTTTGGTTAACGGCTGTTCCACCGGATTTCCTGCTAAAACAGCTTCAGTAGCTTTTCTAAGGTCGCCAGCCTGTGCCGATCCGGGCTTCTCAGAAGCATCAATGCGTCCTGCATATTGGAGCTGCCGTTCCTGGTCAAAAACAAAAGCATGAGGTGTCGCCACCGGCCCATATTGAACAGAAGCCTGATGGGTATCTCCATCATACAAATAGGGAAAATTATAGTTTTTATCATGGGCCCTGATAATCATTTCTTCATATGAATCCCCTAAATCAGAATAGCCACATTCATCATAGAGTAAAGCCAGGGGACTATTGGGAGAAATGGCTACTACCTGTACCCCATTATCTTTATAATCCCGGGCATATTCGATCATCCGGTCTTCGTATGCCTGAGCAGTGGGACAATGATTACAACTGAAAATGATTGTTAACACTTTTGCCTGCTTAAAATCAGCTAACTGGTAATACTTTCCATCTATACCCGGTAGATTAAAATCCGGTGCCTTTGCCCCAATAGGAAGGGTTTTAACCAGGATTTCCTCCACAGCTTGAGGGTCTGCCACAAATGCTGCTTTATGATTTAGCTTTTCGTTGGCAGTATTTTCCTGATCAGAGGAAGTGCACCCCCAAAAAAAGACCAGAAAGGTCCAGAGAACCAGATGTATTCTCATTGTTTCGTTGTTTTGGTAAACAGGCTAATGCCTTACTAAAAGGAGGGCCATAGCACCATTTTGTCGCACAAGCTTCCAATAAGATATTTTTCTAATTGGCTGGCAATGCCCTTACCATCACAATACCCTCCACATCCTTGATCTTTTTGACTTGTTCTGCTGAAATATCTCCATCAATATCTATAATATTATAGGCAATATGATCATAATGCTTATTGATCATGTTGGCAATATTAATATCCTGATCAGCCAGGATGGCAGTAATTTGCCCGATCATTTTGGGGATATTTTTATTGGCAATTAATAACCTGACCCCACCATTTCTTTCCATAGAACAGGTAGGAAAGTTCACTGAATTCCTGATATTTCCATTTTCCAGGTATTCTCTCAATTGTTCTACCGCCATCATGGCGCAATTCTCTTCTGATTCCGGAGTTGAAGCTCCCAGATGAGGAATTGCAATAACTTTTTCCTGTTTTAGCAGCGATTCATCAGGAAAATCAGTGACATACCGATTCACGATCCCATCCTCAATGGCCTCCAGTAAATGGTGGTTATTTACCAATCCCCCCCGGGCAAAATTCAGAAGTCGCACGCCTTTTTTCATCATATGGAATTTATCCCGGTTAATGTAGCCCCTGGTATCATCGGTTAAAGGAGCGTGCAAACTGATATAATCACATTTATTCAACAGGCTTTCCAGCCCCGGAGCTCTTTTTACAGTTTGAGACAATTCCCAGGCGGATTCCACCGAAATATAGGGATCATACCCGATCACCCGCATTCCCAGGGCCTCAGCAGCATTGGCTACCAGCACCCCAATAGCTCCCAACCCTACTATTCCAAGTGTTTTACCACTGATCTCTGGTCCCACAAAATTGGATTTTCCCTCTTCAATTAACTTGGGTACCTCACTGCCTCGCCCAATCAGGCTTTTGCCCCAATTGATCCCTTCTATAATTTGCCGTGATGAAATCATTAAAGCGGTAACAACCAATTCCTTCACCGCATTGGCATTGGCGCCGGGAGTATTAAATACAATAATCCCATTTTCAGTACATTTATCAATGGGTATATTGTTAACCCCGGCACCAGCCCGGGCAATAGCTTTTAAACTGTGAGGCAGCTCCATGTCATGCATTTTGAAGCTTCTTAAAAGTACGGCATCCGGATTGGGTATTTCTGAAGCAAATTCATAATGATCACGGGGAAACAGATCCAAACCTTTGGGTGAGATCTTGTTTAAGGTCTGAACTTTAAATACATTTAATTTATACATGATAATGATCTGTTTTCTGAAAAATGGGTTAACTGTTTTGTTTTTCGAATTGCTGCATAAAGCCCACCAGAGCCTCCACTCCCTCCACAGGCATTGCATTGTAAATACTGGCCCTCATCCCTCCTACCGACCGGTGTCCTTTCAGGGTTTTAAATCCGGCTGCATCAGCCTCCTTAATAAACCTATTATTTAATTCATCAGTGGGTAATATAAATGGAACATTCATTATTGACCGATCAGGGTCTTTCACTGTAGAAGAAAACAGGGCAGACTGATCCAGGTAGTCATACAATAAGGCCGCTTTGTGCCTGTTTTGTTTCTCCATGGCTGCAATTCCTCCCATCTCCAACAACCACTGAAAAACCAGTCCGGCCATATAAATGGGATAACAAGGTGGGGTATTGAACATGGAATTGTTTTCGATATGGGTAGTATACCTCAGCATGGTAGGAGTAATTTCCATTGGTTTATCGGCCAGGTCCTCTCTGATAATTACAATGGTAAGACCAGCCGGACCTATATTTTTTTGTGCCCCGGCATAAATGATCCCAAATCTTGACACATCATATTTCTGGCTTAGAATGTTAGAAGACATATCTGCCACCAAAGGTACTGAGCCTGTATCGGGCAACTCAGGAAACAAAGTGCCATATATGGTATTATTCGTAGTAATATGAACAAAATCAGCCTCAGGATCAAACATCTCTTTTTTTATTTCAGGGATGTAATTAAAAGTAGTATCTTCCGAAGTTGCCACTACATTGACTTTTCCATACTTTTTAGCTTCAGCAATGGCTTTTTTTGACCAGCTACCAGTATTGATAAAATCGGCACGGTGAGATCCGGAGAACAAATTCAATGGCACCATGGCAAACTGGGTGGAAGCGCCACCCTGTAAAAAAAGCACCTTGTAGTTGGCCGGGATTTCCATAAGAGTCCGCAAGTTTTCTTCAGTTTTCTCAATGATCGAGAGAAAGTCTTTGCCCCGGTGACTCATTTCCATTACTGACATCCCACTGTCATTATATTCCAAAAGTTCTGATTGGGCTCTTTTTAAAACTGGTTCTGGTAGCATTGCCGGTCCGGCCGAAAAATTATATACTCTTGCCATAATTTAAGATTTTTGGTGATTTATCCGATATATAAGTGATTTAAGTTCAAGATTTAAATTAAAATTAACTGCCAGCGTTTTGACACCCAGGTTCCGGGGTAAAACCATTGGTGTATAATTGAGAATGCCCAGAATGTCCAGACTGACCAACTGATCGGCCAAATCATTGATATTACCATCCAGAGCCGTAATCAGGGCAATTCGTATGTTTTTCATTTTAATAATATCTTCCAGTTCATAAACAGGAAATAAAGGCACATCGGCTTTCATCGTTTCCAGCTTATTCACATGGTAATCAAATGCAGCAGCTAAAGCTATTCCTCTCCAATGCTGGTGGTTCTGAAGCAGATATAATCCCTGATGATCCAGGCCAATAATACATGCCTTTAAATGAGGCGACAGTAGCAAAAATTCCTCTAACTGTTGCTGTAGATTTTTGACCTTATAACCAGCTCCGAATTCTCCTAACGCTCCCAGAAGATTCAGGTCTTTTCGAATCAAATGACCGGGAAAACCCATCATATCACCCAATTGCCGGGAGGAAAGGATCTTCTCCTGGTCCTCCATATTATTCAACAACTCTTCCAGCATGTTGATACGCCATAATGCAGCATCGGATATCATCGGAATCAGCTTTTTGTGATTTAATTCACAGGTATAGATAAATTTAAATATATACCAACAAATATACTTATATTTTCCTTTTATGGGCTGACTTAGACAAATATTATCTGTGATTTATTTCACAAAGGAATAATTAAGCTATTTTAGCGCGTCAGGATGAGCAGCTGGTATGATAAGAGCAATCCATATAAATGAAGCCTCTTGTTCCATCTGCTAACTTTAATTAGATTTGAGGAAAAATTCAGTTTAATTTTTTTTTCATGACAAAAGAGGAAGCCCGGCAGGAAATCCAGATACTGACCCAAAAGATAAATTATTACAACGATCTTTATTATCAGAAAAGCATTTCGGAAATCACTGACTACGAATTTGACCAATTGATGGAAAGATTGGTATACCTGGAAGATAAATTTCTGGAATTAAAATCTGATTTTTCTCCTACTCAACGGGTTGGTGGCACCATTACCAAAACATTTGATACAGTAAATCACAGGTATCCTATGCTTTCCCTGGGAAACACCTATTCCCGCCAGGAGCTTCAGGAATTTGATAAAAGAGTGACCAAAGGTTTGAACCAACCATATACCTATTTCTGCGAATTGAAGTTTGATGGGGTGGCCCTTAGCCTGACCTATGAACAAGGCATTTTGAAAAGAGCCGTCACCCGGGGAGATGGCGTAAGAGGAGATGACATAACCAACAATGCCCGTACCATCAGAAGCTTACCTCTGCAGATTTCCAGAGACAACCTGCCTGCAATTTTCGAGGTGCGGGGGGAAGTATTCATGCCCAGGGAAGTGTTCAACCAAATTAACCGGGAAAGAGAAGCTGCCGGAGAAGCGCTACTGGCCAATCCCCGAAATACTGCTTCCGGTACTTTAAAAATGCAGGATTCATCTATTGTAGCCAGGCGGAAGCTTGATTGTTTTATTTACTCCATGCTGGGAGAGAACCTGGAATTTGAAACCCATGAACAAAGAATTAAATCTCTGGAAGCCTGGGGCTTCAATGTTTCCCCCACCTATCGTAAATGCAAAAACATCGACCAGGTATTTGAATATATTGATGAGTGGGAAATGAAAAGACTGGAATTGCCACTTGACACCGATGGGATTGTGATCAAAGTCAACAGCATAACACAGCAGCAAATGTTGGGATTTACCGCCAAGAATCCCCGCTGGGCCATTGCTTATAAATATAAAGCCCAGGACGCTTCCACAGTGTTGCAAAGTATAACATACCAGGTAGGCCGTACAGGTGCCATCACGCCGGTAGCCAACCTTAATCCTGTTTTACTGGCTGGTACTGTGGTTAAAAGAGCCTCCCTTCACAATGCCAATGAAATTGAACGTCTGGATCTGAGAATTGGCGATACGGTGTTTGTAGAAAAGGGCGGAGAGATCATCCCCAAAGTAACCGGAGTAGATCTCAATAAGCGGGTATCAGGCAGTAAAACCATTGAATATATCAGCCATTGCCCAGAATGCGGGTCGGCTTTGATCAGAAAAGATGGGGAAGCCGTACATTTTTGTCCAAATAGTAAAGGTTGCCCTCCCCAGATCAAGGGGCGTATTGAGCACTTTATTCATCGCAAAGCAATGGATATCAACAATTTAGGCCATAAAACAATAGATGTACTATTTGATAAAGGACTGGTTCGATCTCCGGCTGACCTCTATGACTTAACTTACCAGGATATTATACAACTGGATCGATTTGAGGATTTATCCACCAGAAATATTCTGAATGGGATTGATGCATCGAGAAAAGCTCCTTTTGAAAATGTGCTTTTTGCCCTGGGCATAAGGTATGTGGGTAAAACAGTGGCAGAAAAGCTGGCGACTCATTTCAAAAGCATGGATGCACTCAAAGAAGCAACCTATGAAGCGTTGATTGAGGTACCTGAAATTGGAGAGCGTATTGCCCAAAGCGTGATAGATTATTTTCAGGATCCGGGTCATATCGAACTGGTGGAAAGGTTAAAAAAAGCAGGTCTTCAAACAGAAACAGTACCGGAAAGCCAGGCAAAAGTAGAAGACAACCTTTTGCAAGATAAAACTTTTGTCATTTCAGGTGTATTTGAACAATATGAAAGGGAAGAATTAAAAGAAATTATAAAGAAAAAAGGCGGAAAAGTATTATCTTCGGTTTCAGGAAAGCTGGATTATCTATTGGCCGGAGAAAAAATGGGACCTTCTAAATTGGAAAAAGCCCGAAAATTAGGCACCAGAATTATATCTGAAAAAGAATTCCAGAACATGATCGATCAATAAAATGCAATTTTTGAAACAAAGATTGGTAAAATTCAGGACCCAACAACTCCTCAAACGCAATAAGGTAAAGCGTTATAATATTAACTATGCCGAGGCTAAATCCATAGGCATTATATATAGTGTGGAAGATAAAGCAAAGCATGAGGAAATCAAAAAATTTATCAGAACCATCGAGTTGGAGGGAAAAGTGGTGGATGTGATCAGCTTTTTAGGTAAGGACAAACAAAATTTTGAATTCATGTTTGATTTTTTTACCGAAAAAGACGTTTCTATTACGGGCAAATTCAAGCCTGGCAGTATCCATTCCTTTATCAGTAAAAACTATGACTACCTTTTTTACATTGATTCCGAACCCAATTATCTAATTGAAAATATCCTGGCTCAAAGCCAGGCAAAATGCCGGGTAGGTAGATTTCAGCAGGATAAAAGTTCCTTTTTTGAGATGATGATCCAGCAGGAACAAAAAAATGTCAAACAGCTCATTGAGCAGATGTACCACTATACCAAGACTTTAGCCTCAGCCTAGCAACATGAACCGGCTGATTCATTCATTTTGTTGGATTCATTCTAAACTACTGAAGCACTTTTTTAGCAGTTAACTTACAATGGTAACTTAACCTGTCCCTCCCCTACCCATCTGATAATCAAGTTATTCAATATCAAAAATACGTTTGCCTCAACCAATCAAAGCAGATATTTTGGGTGGTCCAGTATCAGATAATTATTTATGACAGGAGCCCGTTACGCTGTTTTCATTTACGAGTGTTTAAACCGGAATTGATGAGTCTGTTGATTCTGTCAATTCCTGGAGGGTTATCCTGAAATTCCTATTTGATCCTTAACATTACATAAATAATGTATGTAATTGTTTAAAAAAGTATCTTTCCTTTTGAAAAAGTAATTTGGTGTTCATTAAAAATGATCTCTGATGAAATATTGCCTGTCACCCATTTTACTTGTTTTGCTTTCACTTCAATTGTACGCCGGAGATTACCAATGGTTTTCCGGGAAGATACAACTTAGTAACCAGGAAATCATTTCCGGCGAATTAAGTATTGATTACTATCGAAACCTGATCATGTGCAAAAATGAATACAAGATCAAGACTTTCCCCGCCTTTCAGGTAGATCAGTTTTCATTTTTTGATCAAAAAATCAACCAGGTAAGGCAATTTAGATCCGTAACCTTGTCCAGCTATGAAGAAGTGTTTTTTGAAATAGTTCTGGCAGGAGAAATCTCTTTATTAAGAAGGGAAAAATCCATGAATTTTCCCACAATGGATTTTTATTCTTTTTTTACACCCACCAAACATGAGCCTTCCCGAGGATATAAATCCTATTTTGAATATTTCTTTTTGGTTGACCATAAGATCATTAAAATCAAAAATTTCAAACGGCAAATAGATCGTTTTACCCGTAACAGAAAAATTGAAATTGATCAATTCATGAACAGGGAAAACATGGATTTAAAAAATTATCACGAAAAGATTAAACTGATCAAGTATTATAATTTACTGGAAGAACTGGAACAACAAGTCCTGACTTTGGCCGCAGATAAATTGGCTGTTTGAAACCCATCCATTTACTCTTTAAATTCTTAGGGAAACTTTTATCTTATTTTTTAGTTTCTCTTCCTAAAATGCTTTTTTACCTGTTTTTTGCTTTATTTTTGCCTGACAATGAAAAAGGCCGTTTCTATTATATTTTTGTTGATAATTTTGATCCAGCCCCTCAATCGGTTACTGATCTATATTTCATTTAGAATTAATCAGGAGTATATCGCCAACAACCTTTGTGTTAACCGCTTAGATAAAATCACCGTATGTTATGGCAGTTGTCAGCTCACCAAAAAAATAGAAGAACAAGAACAAAAGGAGCAACAGTTTCCCACCAGTGCCATGCGGGACTACAATTTGTTCTGTAAGCCCAATCTTGAACCAATTGTTCCACAAATATCCTTTAGACCTCAGGTCTACAAATCATATTATCACCGGCTGATCCATGAAGACTTTCCATCTGGTGTTTTTCATCCACCCAAGGCAGCTTAATCTGCACCTATTCCTTATTTTTTAAATGACTAATTCGCAGCAATAAAGTGAATAGGAATATTGGCATTATCATGTCAAATTATGAAATTATTTTACCTTAAATAAAAAAGAATATGTACATACATCGTTATAGTATAGCCTTTGGGTTAGTTTTGGCCTTAGCCTTGACCTTTTTGATACCGGATCAGGGACTGGCCCAGGAACAAGAAAAAATTCAGTTAATTGACCAAATAAGCGGCAAAGCATTAATATATGCCCATTTTGTTTATGGAGCTCAAAAGGGCATCTCAGATCAGGACGGCTTTATAACCCTGCAGTATTTACCCGGCCAGAACCTGTTGATCTCTCATGTAGAAATGGGGAAAATCAGAATTTCAGCACCGCAGCTGGATCAGGCCTTCAGGGATAATAAATTAAATTTAGCAAAGGGCAATCCTATACAATTACAACCTGTAACCGTGATGGGATTAAGAAACAGGCAGCCGGACCATTTGGTTACCATGTCTGATCATGATAAATTGTCTCATGATGCTGGGGCAGTGCTTGAACAACTACCAGCCATTTCTGTGATTAAAAAAAGTGCTAGTTACGGCTGGGATCCGGTGTTAAGGGGTTTCAAATATGACCAGCTTAATCTGGTAATAGATGGATTGCAAACGGCAAACGCAGCTTGCCCTAACCGGATGGATCCTCCAGCCAGCCAAATACCACTCAACCAGATCCAAAAAGTGGAAGTTATAAAGGGGCCGCATGCCCTCAGGTATGGTCCTTCTTTTGGTGGCACCATCAATTTTATCACTTCGCCTCCCACTTTTGGGCCTTTGAAACCTGTGTCGAGATTATCTACCAGTTATGAAAGTAATGGCAACATATTTCGAACAGAAGGGTTGATCGGTTTACAGTCTGAAGCCGTTAACTTTAGCCTTAACGGTGCCTGGTCACAGGGAAATGACTATCAGGACGGTGTAGGTAATGAAGTGCCTGCTGAATTCAAAAAGGGTAGTTTTGGCACAAACCTAAACTGGAAAATCAAACCCAATCAGTTAGTGAGTTTGTCTGCCACCAGAAACCTGGCCCGGGATATTGAATTCGCGGCTTTGCCCATGGACCTGGTCAGTGATGATACCTGGCTGCTCAGAGCCGGATATGAAGTAAATTACCAGGATCAGTTGATATCTGACTGGAAAACCTCCGTTTTTTATACTTCAGTGGACCACCTGATGGATAATCTGGGTAAACCAATGGATCCCCGCACAGTAAACGCAGTGACACCGGCCCAAACCACTACTTTTGGTGGCAGAACTGAAACCAAGCTTCAGTACAGTCATGCTTATTTATATTTGGGAGCAGATGTTAGGGTAGAGACAGCCAATGGTACAAGGACCAGAGAAATGTTGATGGGCCCGATGGCGGGCAAAATATTTGAAGACAATGTATGGCAGGAAGGGAAGATCAGCCGGTCCGGAATATTCGGGGAGTACCACCTGATAATGAACCAAATCAACCTGGTTTTTTCCGGTCGTTTAGATGTAAACACAGCCTCCATTAAGGATCAGGCAGAAGAATTTGGACAAAATTACGCTACCACTTCAGAAACACAATATAATCCTCATCTTAGTGCAGGTATGCAGGCTGACCTTTCAGATCAATTTCATTTTGGTGTATGGCTGGGAAGATCTCAACGAAGTGGAAACATGTCTGAAAGATATATAAATTATTTCCCGGTGGGTCTAGACCCTTATGAACTTATTGGTAACCCCAACCTGGATCCTGAGATTAACAACCAAATTGATATAAACCTGGGCTTTGAGGCAAAAAAAGCCAGGATCGAATTAAATTATTTTGCTGCTTATTTACAGAATTTCATCACTTCTGAAATTCAATCAGAACTCACCCCCCGCTTGCCCAAATCACCAGGCGTGAGGCAATTTGTAAATCTGGAGGAGGCTTTTATGACCGGATTTGAGTTGAGTTACCAACAATCCTGGAATCAATATCTGCAACATCATCTAAGCCTGGCTTATACATATGGAAAAGACCTCAGCCGAGCGGATCCACTGCCTGAGATCCCTCCTTTTGATGCCAGGTTCAGCATTTCCGGATCATTTTTTAAAGATAAGCTTAAGCCATTGGCAAGCCTGAGACATGTTTTTGAGCAAGATAGAATTTCTTCCATATATGGTGAAACCACTACTCCGGCTTTCAGTCTGGTAGATCTTAAAACCACTTATGCTTTATCTGATAAAATTTCTGCCGCGGCCGGAATCAATAATTTATTTGATGAAGCTTATTATGAGCATTTAACCCGGGCAGTCCTGGGTCGTGAAAATGCGATATATGCGCCGGGACGGAACTTTTATATTACTTTGAGTTATGAAATGATGAACTAACCTATTATCTGAACAGACTGTTAAAATAATTCCTTAATTTTAACAGTCTGTTTTTCTTAAAAAGCCATGAAACCAACAGTTTTTCAGCTAAATAAAAAGAGGGCCAGAGATTCAAGGGCTGCCATAGAAAAGATCTACATTACCATGCGTCAGCTTTTGATCAGGGGAAGCTATAAACCCAATGGTATTTCAGGCCGGGCTTTAAAGGAAGGTTTGTTTGATCTGAGTCCTGAAATTTATGGAGATATCAACGATCCTGAAAAAGTAGAGTTGGAAGGTCTGCTGTATGTGATGGAGCGACTGCCCAAAGGCATTGAAGAATGTCGTTTTGTCAAACTGGTTGCCCGGGAAGGGTTTGAGAATGCCGGTTTGGAAGTGATCATTCCTACCAAAAGGCGAAGGAATTGTTACCGGATCGATCAGGATCGGATGTATATTGAGATGACCCGGGGCCGAAGTGATATCTATGATATCCTGACTCACCTGACCTTTTTATACATTGAGGCAGATAAAATCAAGAACCATTGTCTGGACTCCAAAGGCAGAGTTTCAGACGACTGGAAGCGGCTGGAGGATTTTATAGAAATGAGGCAGGAAGGTGCAGATCTGGATGAAAACAAAGCTACAGTTTATCTCAGCAACATCATTGGAAGAACCATTGATGAATCTAAAAAAGCTATTGAAGAATTCAGAGCCAGTAAAACATCTCTGGAGCTTTTTGATATTATTTTCTGGTTGAGCAAACTGTCCATTGAGGAGTTAAAGAAAAACCTTTATAAAGAGATTTCTTTTTCAGCCAAACTCAGGGAGATCATCGGACATCATATTTATGGAGAATTATGGGCCAATAATATAAAAAACTTTATTTACAAAAAAGGCTGGATTCAACGCCCTATTCACATCATCAGCGCCAATCTGCACAGCATCAAGAATACATTATATGGGTTAGCAGCCATTAAGGATCAATCCATCAGAAACATTGAGGAACTGGCATTGAAATCAAGTATTATTAAAAATGCTGACCTCAGAGACCAGATTCACACATTTGCCCTTCAACATGGCTTGTATGAAATCCACGATCATTATGGCACCAATCTAAGTGTACAGATCTTTGATTTCAGAGCCTTGCCGGAAGAGGTCCTGCAAACTTTTGTTCCTCCTCATGATGCGGATGAAAACACCCTGCTCCTGGTAATGGATTATGCTTTTGGCGAACAGGCTTATGAGTGTTTTGATGAGTTATTAAAACCTTTTGAAACAGAAAGTGAACAAATTCCCTTAAATATTGCATCCATTACCATCATGGGAAAAGCTGGGATCTTAAATGGAGAAAAAGGTGATATCATGATTCCCACATCATTTGTTTTTGAAGGAACAGCAGACAACTATCCCCTGGATAATGATTTTAAAAAGGACGATTTTGAACATGGACAGATCAACTGCTATGAAGGAACTATGATCACCGTACTAGGTACTTCCTTGCAAAACAGGGATGTGCTTTACCACTTCCTGCAATCTTCATGGGAGGCAATTGGTCTGGAAATGGAAGGTGCCCATTATCAAAAAGCCATTCAGGCAGCTACCAGAATCAGAAAAAGTGTGAAAGGACAGGTAAAGGTGAGATACGCCTACTATGCCTCGGATAATCCCCTGATCACCGGCAATACCCTGGCCAGTGGCAGTCTGGGCCCTGAAGGTGTAAAACCTACCTATCTGATCACCAAAATGATCCTGCAGAAGATATTAAACAGTACTAATTCCTGCCAAAGCTGATTTTAAGTGACGCTTTATATTGAAAGCTTATTTCCTTAATACATCATATATTATTTCCTTAAAAAAATCTTCAGCTCGCTTGACAGCCAATTAAAATAATCATATTTTGTGAACCAATTCTTTCTCATGGAAACTGCTGAATCAAATATCTATTTATTTCTATCCCGGTTGCTGGATATTCAAGATCCGGCAAAGCTTATAGATGAATTTATAAAAGGCTTAAACCAACTATACCCCGGGACGAATTGCTCCTGGTCGGAAAGTCCTCCCCTGAATGGTCGAAAAGGGGTGGAAGTAAAGGTCTCCCCAAAATGCAAAGGATTTATCTGCCTGAACCATTCTTCAGAAAACGATTTGAAACAGGTATATTCAGCAGCTGAGTTCCTGGAAATTCAATTGAAAAAATTAGGTGAATATCCGTTTGGTACTGTTAATCCAAATTCACAGAATCTCTATTATAAATTATTTGATGAGGGCACAGATGCCTGTTATTTGTTAAACCAGGAAGGCCATGTTGTAAAAGCAAATCAGGCTGCTGCCAAAATGCTGGGATATGACCGGGATGAGTTATTAAATGTTAGTATTGAAAAAATTGACAGCCACTTTACCCAAAAACTGTTTAAAGAATTCTGGCAGCAAAACCAGGGCAATGATGAATTTATACTTGAATCCAACCATCTCCATAAATCCGGTGCAAAAATTCCGGTAGAAATTTGTACTAAAAGATTTTATCCCAATAAAGAGATCTTTTATTTATCTAATGTACGTAATATCAGCGCCCGTAAATTAAATGACAAAAAGCTCAAAGAAAGTCAAGAGCAATTTAAATTTATTGCCGAAAATACTTCAGATGTTATCATCATGCATGAGCCCGGGAAAAAGTTTTTATATATTTCTCCCGCTATTTATCAATTAACCGGGTATACACCAGAGGAGTATTATCAGTTCTCCTCCTTTCAGAATGTACATCCGGAGGATCATCAAAAATTAAAAAACAATGTAAAAAAAATATTTGATCATGACCATCACATTATCTCCCGGTACAGGATCAAAAATAAAGCAGGACAATGGATCTGGATTGAAACCAGAACCAAGACAATCAAAAACGGTCCTCATGAACCTTTACTGCTGGTTACATTGGCCCATGATATTACCGAACAAATTAAGACAGAAGCAAAAGTCAAGGAAACCAATCAAAAGTACCGCTTTCTGGCAGAATCGAGTTCAGAACTGGTGGCACTGCATGAACCAGATGGTGTTTACCAGTATTTGTCTCCCTCGGTGAAAGAATTGTTGGGCTTTGAAGCAGAAGAATTAATTGGAGCAAACCCCTATGATTACTTTCATCCGGATGATCAGGAAAGGATCAGAAAGGAAAGCCATCAGTTGGCTCTGGAGGGAAATGCTATAAAAGGAGTAGAATACCGTATCAGAAAGAAAGATGGCAACTACATTTGGTTTGACACCTATACAGATTTAATCCTGGATGAGGATGGTTCCATTAAATACCTGATCACCCGTTCCAGGGACGTTTCAGATAAAATACTTTCCAAGCAAGCTCTGGCTGAAAGTGAAGAAAAGTTCCGGCTGTTGTTTGAAAATATGAATGTGGCATTTTCTCTGCATGAGATCATCACTGATGATGAAAATCAGCCTATCAACTATCGATTTCTGGAAGTAAATAGCATGTTTACCAAACTTACTGGTTTGAAAGAAAAAGATGTTGTGGGCAAAACAGTGCTGGAAGTGATGCCTGATACAGAACCTTATTGGATCAAGACCTTTGGGGATGTGGCCATCACGGGTAAGACTATTGTATATATTAATTATTCCAGTATAATTTGCAAATATTATGATACAAAAACCTATTGACCTAAACCTGGTTTGTTT
>JBPRGG010000171.1:0-110587 GCA_051418075.1 Candidatus Cyclobacteriaceae bacterium M3_2C_046
CATTTGTACCGGGCCATTGGCAGACTTAAAGAAGTAGACCGGCTGATCATTATGATGCTTTTGGATGAATGTACCTATGATGAAATAGCAAATGTTTTCGGCCTGAGTGAGGTTAATCTAAGGGTAAAGATCCATCGTATCAAAAAACAATTAAAAGAAATTATGCAGCATGAGTGATATATTAGATGAATTTAAAAACACCTGGGATGCTGCCAAAAAGGATGTCACGGTAAATACCGATCAATCCTCAAAATTGATCAGTTTATCCAGGCAGAGGATGAGAAAGATCCGGCTGATTTTTGTAGCCAATATTTCCATTTTGGTTTTTACCCTGATCATAATTTCAGCCTATTTTTACTATGTGGCCCATTTCAGGGAAATCCTCAGTCTGACTGGTATGGTTTTAATGACCGGAGGTTTATCTGTTCGCATCCTGATTGAATTTTATAGCATGTATATGGCCGGTAAAATTGATATTTCTGGTCCTACAGCCCGGGTAAACAGTGAATACCTTAACTTTTACCATTACAGAAAAACAATCCATGGGCCGGTGACCATTGCCATATTGATAGGCTATTCGGTGGGCTTTTATTTTCTCATCCCTGAATTTGGGAACTATTTTAATCAATCTGAGTTGATGCTTTTGGCATTTTCTTACCTGGTGGCGGCAGCTATTTTCGGATTTTTCATACGACAAGGCATCAGGGACGAGATGAAGCATTTGAAAAGTTTGCTTCAACTGGATAAACAATTATATTTAACCGAGGATTAATTCGAATATTTAGATTTACTTATGCAAATATTTGCACTATAACCATGAATGGCTTGATGGCCACAGTCAGAGCCCCTATACAGCAAGCCAAAGCAAGTGTCGGATTTTTCCTGAGCTAAAACATATAAATTCACTATTGTCGCCTAAATCAGAAAAATATATAATATGATAACTTCAAGACCTGTTCATCCGGATTTTCTGAGTTTAATGGGCTATAAAGACCAGGAATTGGTAGAATTATTCCTGGATCTGAGAGCATATGTTTTGCACCTGTTTCCAGCCAGTAATGAATTACTTTATCATACCCGGATCTTGTCAGCGGCCTATTCTGTTTCGGAAAAGCTTACTGATGCCTTTTGTCACATTCCTGTTTACAATCAACACCTGAATCTGGGTTTTAATCTGGGAGCCAAATTGCCGGACCCTGAACATTTATTGCAAGGGACTGGAAAATTGATCCGGCATATTAAAATCAAACAGCCTGGAGATTACAATAATCCCAAAGTGAGAGCATTATTGGAAGCAGCCTACGAATTAGCACTAAATCAATTGGATAACCCTCCAGAGTCTACTGGTAAAACCATATTAAAGCTAAAGAAGAGTTAATGTCCATTAGTTCAGGGGATCCCCTCCAATTAGTAAAACTTCAGGCATACCGGGTCACCTACTGTAATCTGGTTCTGATTATAAGTTAACAGGCCTGTTTCGGGATTTACTTTGAACACCACAATGTTATTGGACCTTTGATTGGCTACAATCAGAAACTGACCATCCGGGGAAAGAGCGAAATTGCGGGGCCAGTCTCCCCTCACAGGTTCTGTTTTCTTTAACTGGAGGGTTCCATCCTCCCCTACCATAAATATGGCAATGCTATTATGACCTCTGTTGGAACCATATAAGTATTTTCCATCCTGGCTGATATGGATATCGGCACAGGAGTTTTCTTCTTTATAATCTGCCGGAAGAGTGCTGGCTTGGTCAATCATCGTAAATTTTCCGGTTTCTCTGTCCACACGGGCAGAAACGATGGTACTGGATAATTCATTGATGATAAAAACCAGGTCTTTTTCCGGATGAAAAGCTAGGTGCCGGGGGCCGGAGCCTCCTTCCAGTTTCAGGGCAGTAAACCCCTCTCCTTCCTCATTAGCCGGGTAAGCCATGACCTGGTCAATACCCAGATCTACCGTATAAATCAGGTTATACTGGGGAACGAATTTGGAAAAATGAGCATGTGGTCCTTCCTGCCGGCTTTGGTTGGGACCTTTTCCTTTATGCTGATGAACCGCAGTAGTATCAGTGGGCTGGCCATTTTCCAGGTTATAAAAAGCCACGGTTCCGCTGCCATAGTTGGCCAGGGCCAGTTTATCACCACTTGGATTGATATCCACATAGCAGGGATAAGATCCGTAAGAAGATTGTTGATCTATCATTTCCAGCGATTGATTATCTGGGTTCCATTGAAAAGCAGATACCATTCCAGAATCTTTTTCATTCACTGCGTATATCATTTGCTGATCCCGGTTGATAGCCAGAAATGAAGGATTGGATGTGGAAGCAGCCAGAATTGGCTGTGAAAGGATACCTTGCTCGGGATGAAATCGGGTAAAATAGACCCCTTCACTCTGGTTACCGGTATAGGTACCAATAAAAATCAATTGTGATTTATCCTGCTGATCCATAGTAGTGGTGTTTTGTTCTTTTTTAGTGGTATTACAACTTACTACAAGTAACAGGGCCCATAGGCGGATGTTATAAAAGCTCATATCAATTTATCAGGTAAATTATTTAAAATTAATAAAAGAAATAAATATAGGTGTCTGGCATTCAATAGCAAACTATTCTGAACTGTAAAAATACCTGATGAAGAACTTTTTTTCGTCCTCAGCGTCTCTTGATAGAGGACTCTGAGGATGATCCAGTCCGGATGAATTTGCCCCGAGAGATATGTTTACAATCTTCCGAGTGCCTTGCAGGAGACTCTGAGGGGAAGGTAAAGAGAAGTTGTTATTGTATGATTTTATTTATTTTCTATTAGCGTCTCTCCAAGGGGACTCTGATGATGATCCATGGAGCTTTTCACAAAGATTGGAGGGGATTAAAAAAAATACTTCTGACCCTTATTCAAGATCAGAAGTATTTTAATCAGGCTAAAATAAATTCAGTCTACTATTGTAAATCAAAACGATCCAGATTCATCACTTTATCCCAAGCTTTTACGAAGTCCTTCACAAAACGTTCGCGGGAATCCTCGCAGGCATACACTTCTGCTATTGCCCTCAATTCTGAATTGGAACCCAGTATTAAATCTACTCTGGTAGCACTCCATTTGGGTTCACCAGTGGTACGATCCCGCCCTTCAAAGAATTGCTGGGCATCTGAAGTGCTCTTCCAGGTGGTTTGCATATCCAGCAGGTTGACAAAAAAGTCATTGGTCAGCGTCTCAGGGCTTCTGGTAAATACACCATGCCGTGATTTATCAAAGTTGGTATTGAGCACCCGCATACCACCTAAAAGCACGGTCAGTTCTGGCGCGGTTAAGCTCATCAGTTGAGCCCTGTCAATCAGCATTTCTTCCGGGGAGGCTGATATCTGGTGATCTTGTCTGACATAATTGCGGAAGCCATCCGCCATAGGTTCCAGGATGGAAAAGCCTTCCACATCTGTTTGTTCCTGGCTGGCATCATTGCGTCCGGGAGTAAAAGGCACCTGAATGTCAAATCCGGCATCTTTGGCGGCTTTTTCCACCCCTACACATCCACCCAAAACGATCAGATCGGCCATGGAAACCTTTTTACCGGATCGGGCTGTATTGAAATCCTGCTGAATGCCTTCCAAACTCTGTAATACTTTGCTAAGATCGGCCGGATTGTTCACTTCCCAGTTTTTTTGTGGAGCCAGCCGGATCCGGGCTCCATTGGCCCCTCCCCTTTTATCGGAATCACGATAGGTAGAAGCGGAAGCCCAGGCGGTAGAAACCAGTTGAGATACGGACAATCCTGACTCTAAAATTTTGTTTTTCAGTGTTGTAATATCCTGATCATTGATTAATTCATAATCCACTGCCGGAATGGGATCCTGCCATAATAATTCTTCCTGAGGCACCTCAGGTCCCAGATATCGGGAAATTGGCCCCATGTCACGATGGGTTAATTTATACCAGGCCCGGGCAAAGGCATCGGCAAATTCTTCCGGATTTTCATAAAATCGTCGAGAAATTTTTTCGTAAGCCGGATCCACCTTTAAAGAAATATCAGTAGTCAGCATGAAAGGTGCATGTCGTTTAGCCGGATCATGGGCATCAGGGATCAAACCTTCTCCCGCCCCATCTTTAGGTTTCCACTGATGAGCTCCGGCCGGACTTTTAGTCAATTCCCAATCATAGCTAAACAGGTTTTCAAAGAAATTATTACTCCATTGAGTAGGTGTTTTGGTCCATGCCCCTTCCAGTCCACTAGTGATGGTATGATTGGAATGGCCACTGCCATAGGTGTTTTTCCAACCCAGCCCTTGCTCTTCTATGCTGGCTCCGGCTGGTTCAGCCCCTACATATTCACCGGGATCTGCTGCCCCATGTGTTTTTCCAAAAGTATGTCCTCCCGCAATCAATGCTACAGTTTCTTCATCATTCATGGCCATCCGGCCAAAGGTCTCCCGGATGTGATGCGCGGCTTCAACCGGATCAGGGTTTCCGTTGGGGCCTTCCGGATTCACGTAAATCAATCCCATATGTGAAGCAGCCAGGGGGTTTTCCAGCACACCCTCGGCATGACGTTCCTGGTTGCCCAGCCATTCTCCTTCAGCACCCCAGTAAATATCTTCTTCCGGCTCCCATACATCTTCCCGGCCACCAGCAAAACCAAATGTTTTAAAACCCATCGATTCCAAGGCACAGTTACCGGCCAGGATCATCAGGTCAGCCCAGGAAATTTTCTTTCCATACTTTTTCTTGATCGGCCAAAGCAATAACCTGGCCTTATCAAGGTTGGCATTATCCGGCCAGCTATTCAGGGGGGCAAACCGTTGGCTTCCGGAACCAGCCCCTCCCCGACCATCAGCAATTCGATAAGTACCAGCACTGTGCCAGGCCATTCGGATAAAGAAAGGACCATAATGACCATAATCTGCCGGCCACCAGGCCTGCGAATCTGTCATCAGCTTGTAAAGGTCCTCCTTTACTGCTTTAAGATCCAGGCTTTTAAATTCTCCGGCATAGTTAAAATCCTCTCCCATAGGATTAGATTTGGCCGAATGCTGATGTAAAATCTTCAGGTTGAGTGAATTAGGCCACCAGTCGCGATTGGTTCTACCAGTTCCTGCGGTAGATTTTACCGCTCCATGCATAAAAGGGCATCTGCTAGATTCATTGGTATCCCATACCGGACGATCTGTAGCTACATTCCTGTTTTTGTCTTCCATTGAATAAATAGATTTAATTTAAGGATTTCTAAAAAAATAAGATGTAATTTTTGTATAAATTTACGCCTTTGAAAATCATAAGCCTAATTATTTCAATTCAAAATATCTATATAGTTATAGATAATATCTATTGAATTTCAAATAGATTTAATTATATACTATGGATGGATGAAAAATCGATTATTATTTACATGTAAAATATGCCTTGTGACATGCCATATTAACTCAAGAATAGTCTCAGTCATTATTTCACCAATTTTTTAGTTTATCAGCCATATCCTGGCCCAGGGTATTTTGCAGTAACTGATGTAATTGTTGGTCATTGAGGTGGTTGGGTGAATTTTTCAAAGCTTGCCACAATTGCCGCAGCAAATTTAAACCTCCCCGGTCATAGATTTCTCTGGCCATCAGATTTAATTTACTTTGATACCAGCCATAGTTTTGGGGTTCTCTTGAGGCTATCAGATCATAATGATTTTCAAAATCCTCTAATGAAACATATTTATAATCATCACTGCCGGCATTCACGACCATTTCCGAAAATACCATAACAGCCGGAATTGAGGCATGCTCCTGTTCAGCCAGGTAAGTATACATGACTAAATTGGCAAATAATTCCTGTAACCATTTTCTTTGCATATTTACCTGTGCCTGCAGATGATAAGCATGAGCCAGTTCATGCAGGGCAACAAAGTCAAAAAATCTTTTCAGGCTGATTTTTCCTGTAGTATCAAGATAGGTGTTCCGGATCAACTCAGCCTGATTATCAGGTAGCTGGTCCTGAGCAGGCAAAAACCCTGACCAGAAATCATTTTCACTGGCTGCAACGATCAAAGATCCGTTCTGATAGTGAGGCATGCCATAAACCGGCATCCTGGTATGTCTGGACCAATCGGTGGAATTGAGAATCAGCAAATCGACAGCTGGATCATACTGAAAAACGGGATTGAATAATTCAAGGGCCTGATTTGTTCTCTGTCCAATTTTTTCAGCTCTTTCCTGATAATTGTTGCTGTAGAATACTTTCAGGTGATTCAAATTGAGCTGATTTAAATCATCTTCAGTTCCAAAGGAAAACTTATAAACTATGGCGGCTAATATGAGTAGCAAGACAGCCGAAAATAAAAAATAGATATACTTTTTCATATTGTCAACTTCTTCTGGATCCAGACTTAAATATAGGTCAAATTTTTATCTTTTCAATTAGCGAATAGGTGGTGTTATGACACCTGATATTTGGAAAATCCAGTCATTGCATTCAGATTATAGTCCGGAAGAGATTTATATACATGCGTTGGTACTGGCTTTATATTTTGGATCTAAACCGATCTGAACGACCCAGTTAATATTTCACAATAAGGTTCGCACTGGCTTGATAGATTTTTGCTATTTTATTGTTTGGATACATTTCCGGATCAGCCACATTTGAACACCTTTTTAGGTCCGAACAGAATGAGTTCCTTATTTCACCCAGGTTCCGTGAAATCCCATAGGAATATTATGAGGTAATTGACCTTCATACAAAATATCCAGGTTTTCAGCTTCAGCAATAACCAACCTGGTGGTATTACTTTTTGCTTCATAATGTGTGAAAAGCAACCAGCCTTCATCCTCTTTTTTGACTCCAGGTTTGGCTACAAAAACCGGTTCTCCGGTAATAGAGTCAGGAAAATCAATGGATTGAAAGGATCCCGTTTTTACATTTAATTTCACAATTTCCTGCAGCAGTTTATGCGGTTTTGATTTAGTAGCCGCAATGCCATAGGCATATTTGTAATCCTTTCCTCTTAAATCTCCATGTACTGCCGGTAATTCCATACCAATATCAGCCAATGGTACCTGTTTGACCATTTTGGTTTGGAGATTTAGCCAATAACGAACCGGTTGAGCCTGTAAAATGGCCTGGTCGTCTCCTTTAAGTACATTCTGATTGTTGCCAGCGTCGGGAAAATGATCCATCTTCAAAGCATCTACCACAATGGTTCCATCTGCTTGTTCAAAAGTGTTAAGAAAATGAAAAACAAAGCAAAAATCTGTCTCCAGGTATATTTCTTTGCCTTTATCCACTATCAATATTCGGGTAGGTTGATCCAATTGGAAATCCATTGCTTCTACCGGCGAAAGTGTACCTAACAGGGTTTTCCAGCTGCTGAACGACACCGGAGGCATGAAAAAGATCCTTTTCTGGCTGTTGGTGATCACCATGTCATGGGTAAATGAAAGCTTTTCCAATTTGATCACCTGTTCAATACTGCATTTCCCTTGCTGATCCACCTGGTACAGGATCAACCGTGGAATACGGCCCTGGGCTGTGCCAAAATTAAATAAGATCTGGTGATCCGGCAGCAATTTAGGATGGGCTGCGAAAGGAAATTCCGGTTGTATTTTCTGTTCAAGCTTACTAAAATTGTTTTGCAGCACACCTTCATAATCGTATCTTCCCCGGGTGATCAGGGTTTCCGGATCGATTTCATGAGGAGTCCCACCTTCCCAGAGGGCCAATAATTTACCTCCCCACCAGATCAGATTAGTGTTGGCTGCATTTTTAAAATGCATACGTCCGATATTTTTGATCCAGCCGCCTGGTCGATTGGTACCAAAACTGCGGTAAAGCATTTTTCCGGCTTTTGTTTCTTCCACAAATTCTCTGGTTTTTACATAGGCATTGCTGTATTGCACTTCCTGCTGATCAATTTGAAATTTATTGATCATACCATCCCCATCAAAAACATGCTGGTAAGGTGTTCCCATATGTACCTGATTGCCATTTCCGTTCCGAATTAAGGTGCCATTTAAACCAGCCGGTATGTTACCGCTAAGTTTGATCAAAGGTTCATGGTAATACTCCTTTTCAGTGGTTTTGGTGGCTTCCAGGTAGGCCTTTAATACATTCATGCATTAACTACATTTTGTGGGTTTATATTGTTTGGGCCTATTGGGTACAAGAGTCGGGAAAGACATTTAATAACCTAAAGTAGAGCCAGGTCAAGCTTTTCATTTTCATGTTTTTTTCATAAATTTATTTAGTCAGTAAAAACAATTTTCATTTAATTGAATATAATATTTCAGTTATTATAGGTTCATTATTTTTCCTTGGTAAATTTCATAAATAAGAGATTGATGCTACCTTATGTGCCTGAACTATACTGAAAATTCAGCAAATTTATTTGGTGAATATGATTATTACCTAAAAGTAATCGCTGGCAAAAAGTTTAATGAACAGGTTCTTTTTTCAGTTTAAATCAGGAAAATCGAAGGAAAATGGGTGTATTGAGCATCCATGGATCCCATGATTAGCTAAATTGCCGTAATTGGGAAGCCTGTTTTATGCATAATAAAAATATTAACCTATGAAGAAAAAAGGCATATCAGACCGCAGATATGTTTTTGATAATTAATAAATAGGATAAGCATTTTAAAAAAATCGATCTAACTAATAAAGCTAATAATCCAGCCGATCCACAGCTACAACTTCTCCCGGCTGCAGCTGACCTAAATGTATCCGGCCAATTCGCATCCGAATTAATCTCAAGGTGGGAAAACCCACCGCTGCGGTCATTTTACGTACTTGGTGAAACTTCCCTTCAGTTAATGTAACAGTAATCCAACTGGTAGGTCCATGTCGGGCATCTCGTATTTTTACCGGTCGTTCATTAAAATTTGGAACAAGATCTAAAACAGCTGATTTACAAGCCCTTACAGTCTGTTTTTGCTTATCTACTGTAATTGCTATTCCTTTTTCCAAATGAGCCGCAGCTTCAGGATTGATGACTCCATCCACTTGTACATAATACTCCTTTTCTACCAGTTTACTCCTTATTTCTGCGCTTAGTTTTCCATCCGTGGTCAGTAACAACAGTCCTTCTGATTTTACGTCTAGCCGACCTATAGCCATCGTACCGGGAGGAAAATCATACAGCTGGCCCAGCAGGCCTTTTTTACGTTTGTGAGGGTACACGAATTGAGAAACAAAGCCATAAGGTTTGTGTAATAGGAAATGTTTATGAGTGGAAGGTTCCTGACCAACCATACAAATCAATAGTTTTTTTCACTTTATGCCATCTGAAGACAGAAAGCATAAGTTCTTAAATAAGTATAAAACAGATGATGATTGTTCCGATTGATGAATGAAGATGGTAAAATGAGACCATCTTCATAATGTCCAGACTTTTATATTCTTGATAATTACTTATACAGGCGCCAAACATTACCATCCCGTTGATCGGTCAGTACGTAGATGGAACCATCCGGGGCCTGGTCTACATCACGTATCCGGGCACCCAGTTCTATTCTGCCTACTTCTTCTGCCTGCTCTCCATTGATCTGGACCCTCACTACCCCCTGGGCAGTTAAACCGCCAATCAGCATTTGTCCCTGAAATTCAGGAAACATATCACCAGTATAGTATTCCTGACCCGAGGGAGAAATTACCGGGGTCCAATGAATTTTGGCATCAGCAAACTCAGGATGAGTAGGTGGATCGGGAATATCTTCCCCACTGTAATGTTCTCCCCAGGAAACAACCGGCCAGCCATAATTCTTTCCTTTTTCAGCCCGGTTGAATTCATCACCTCCCCGTGGCCCCATTTCCGTGATCCACAGATCTCCGGTATTGGGGTCAAAAGCGGCAGCTTCAATATTTCGATGGCCATAAGACCAGATCTCTCCTTCTGCCTCTGATTGGTCCACGAAAGGATTATCCTCCGGAATAGAACCATCCCGGTTAATGCGAATAATGGTACCCAAATGATCAGTCAGGTTCTGGGAAGGCTCAAATTGAAATCGTTCACCCAGGGTCAGGAATAAATAGCCATCCGGGGAAAATTCAATCCGCCCACCAAAATGATTGGGGCCATCTATTTTAGGTTCCTGACTGAACAATACTTCAAAATCCTGAATCTGGTCATTTTGCCAAAGTCCCCGGCCCACTGCGGTAGATGCCGTATTATCTGCTCCAGGTTCTGCAAATGAAAGGTATACATATTGGTTGTTAGTAAAATCAGGATCCAGCGCAATATCCAGCATCCCTCCCTGTCCCTTGGCAAAAACCTCAGGTACACCTGAAACAGGTTCAGAAAGATTATTATCCTGATCCAATATCCTTAAATCGCCTGACCTTTCTGTAACCAGTAACCTTCCATCGGGCAAAAATACCATTCCCCAGGGATGGTTCAGTCCACCGGCCAGATTTTCTACCTGCACAGAGTCAGATTCCAGATTTTCATCAGCTTGTTGAGCCGTATCATTATTACAGGAGCTTAAATAAAAAACGGACAGGATTAATAAAAATAATGGGGTTTGTAAAGTAATTTTCATAAAAAATAAAATATTTATGGTTAATAATTTTTTAAACAGCCGATTTGTTCGGTTGTTTATTTGCCAAAACAGCCAAAGATAAACTTTTTTAAAAAGGTATCAATAGAATCAGCCCAGAATCAGTCAGATATCTTTTTAATTTTTTCATTGAAACGTTCATTTTTTTCGATTGAAGACATTTAATTCCTGATATCTGATAAAGATCGATCAACTTCACTTACATTTGTTATAAACCAAAGCTTACCTTTATCTGATGCCAGTATCTACCCTTATTTTGATAGGAGCCATCCTGGCGGGAATGTGGCTCTTTTTCTATTTTTTCCCGATTAATCTATGGATTACCGCTACTTTTTCAGGAGTAAAGATTAATCTGATTGATCTGGTTTTTATGAGATTTCGTAAAGTACCACCAGGATTAATTGTTAAATCACTGATACTGGCTACCAAGGCTGGTATACAGGATGTGAATTCTGAAAAGCTGGAAACCCATTATTTGGCTAACGGAAACCTGCAAAATGTGATAAAAGCATTAATTGTGGCAGATAAAGCCAATTTGAACATGCATTTTAAGCAAGCTACTGCCATTGACCTGGCCGGTAGGGATGTATTGAAGGCTGTACAAATATCTGTAACGCCTTACATCATTATAGTACCGTCTATTACAGCTGTAGCGGTGGATGGCATTCAACTAATTGCAGAAGCCAGGGTAACCGTCAGAACCAATATTCAAAGACTGGTAGGAGGTGCCGGAGAAGAGACCATCAAAGCCAGAGTAGGCCAGGGAATTATTTCCTGCATCGGGGCTACTAAAAGCTACCTTCAGGTATTGGATAAGCCTGATGAGATATCTAAAAGTGTTTTGCAGAATGGATTGGATGCCGGTACAGCCTTTGAGATCATTTCTATCGATATAGCTGACATTAACATCGGCAAAAATATTGGGGCTCAGCTTCAGATTGATCAGGCACAGGCTGACCTTAATGTAGCCAAAGCCAGGGCTGAAAAAAGAAGGGCTATGGCTGTAGCTTCTGAACAGGAAATGACCGCCAAGACTCAGGAAGCCAAAGCAGTAGTGATTAATGCAGAGGCGGAAGTACCCATTGCACTGGCAGAAGCATTCAGAAACGGAAGGCTGTTTGGAAAAAAAGTAAGTCAAAAGACCACTCCTGATAAGACCTAAAAAACAGAAGCCACTGACTTTCAGTGGCCTCTATATATTTTTAGCAAAAGAAATTAGTCAACCAATTCTACATTGACTGCGTTCATTCCTTTTCTGCCTCTTTCCAGTTCATAACGAACTTTATCATTTTCTCGGATTTCATCGATCAGTCCACTTTGGTGCACAAAAATGTCTTCACTTGAATCTGATGGTTTAATAAAACCAAAACCTTTGGTTGAGTTAAAAAATTTAACAGTTCCTTCTTTCATTGTAACTTAAATTATTGATTTTCAATATGTTATAAAGATGTAATTAATCAATCAATTCAACATTGACTGCATTCATCCCTTTTTTGCCTCGTTCTACATCGAATTTCACCCGGTCATTTTCACGGATTTCATCGATCAGTCCACTTTGGTGAACAAAAATGTCTTCATTTGAATCACTTGGTTTAATAAATCCAAACCCTTTGGAATTATTAAAGAATTTTACGATACCTTCTTTCATTTTGGTTAATTGTATTAATAATAATTGATAATAAATTTCATCTTTAGTTTAATCTACAAAAGTAAACGCCTTACCTGTTTTCCCTGCCCGGCCAGTCCGGCCAATGCGGTGGGTATAGCTTTCCAGGTTCAGGGGTAGCTGATAATTAATCACATGTGTGATATCTGCTACATCAATTCCTCTGGCTGCTACATCAGTAGCCACTAAAACCTGTACGTTTCCTCTTTTAAATTTATCCAGGGCTTTGTTCCGGTAATTTTGTGATTTATTGCCATGAATCAGATCAACCATTATGCCGGAGCGGGCTAACCTTTTACTCACTTTATCCACCAATCTTTTGGTTTCGGCAAAAATCAATACCTTTTCAAAATCTTTATCGTTCATCATGTCCAAAAGCAGGTCAAATTTATCCGTACCTAATGGGACCCTTATGATGTCCTGCTCAATCTGGTCATTGTTGGGCGTACCCTGGCTGACTTTTACCTGAACCGGGTTTTTCAATAACTGCCGGATCAATTCCTTCTGAGTAGGATCAATTGTGGCTGAAAACAACATGGTTTGCTGTCTTTGAACCATAGCCTGAACAATTTTCTTAATATCATTGACAAATCCCATGTCCAGCATCCGGTCGAACTCATCCAATATCAGTACGGAAATATCCTTCAGCTTTAAAGCCCTTCGTTGGGCCAGATCAAGTAATCGACCTGGTGTGCCTATGATCAGATGTTGTGGTCTCCTAAGCTGTTGTAAATCACGATCCAGCTTGGTGCCTCCGATAAACACAGCAGAATATAATCCTAAACCCCGTGAAAGGCTTTTGAATTCCTGTTCTACCTGCAGGGCTAATTCCCTGGTTGGGACTACCACCAAAGTTTGAAATGGGTCAGCTGAACCAAGCAAACGATCAATGATGGGTATTAAAAAAGCAGCAGTTTTTCCTGTGCCGGTATGGGCTATTCCTAAAAGATCTCTTCCGGCTTTAAGATATTCCAGAGTTTCTTCCTGGATCTGAGTTGGTTTATCAAATCCTTTGCCCAGCAAATTGGCTTTTAAGGCCGATTGAACTGGTAGTTCTGCAAATGAATTTTTAGCCAGGTAAACAGAAGGAATTTCCTGAATGGCTCTTTTGATCAGTGAATCGGGATCTAAATTAGATACCTTTTTGGAAGTTTTCCTGTTTCTGCCGGAAGAATTATAATCCGGTTTATTCTTTTTAAAGGAACTTTGGTTCCTGTTTTTTGATGTTTTTATATGATTCATTAATTATTTCGATTGTTGTTATCAGAAGCATTTGATCGGGGAGCCTAAAGATGTCCGGGAGTGTTTTCCTGCAGTTGGGAGATTGCAGTCATTTCCTTTTTTTCTCACAGGTACCGTTGCTGGTAACTGAAATTACTGATTATTCAAATGCTTAAATTATAGGTTAAAAATACTTTACTTTCAGGTGTCAAAAAATCATTTAATTCTTTTTAGCCTTTTATTACGAATGCTTTTATAGTAGTTATAAGCAAAAAAATTTGGTCATTACTACAGGCATATCTACTGGCAAACACAAATTACTAAAAGATAGTTCACCAAATTAAAATTTTTATTGATTTTTTACATTATCTGAGTTTAACATCCACTGCATTAGGACCTTTGGCAGTCATCTCCAAAGTAAAACTTACTTTATCCCGTTCACCGATTTCATCGATTGTGCCATTTACATGGACAAATACACTTTCCTGAGTTTTTTGATCTTTTATAAAACCATAACCTTTAGAGGTATTAAAAAAAGTGACTGTTCCAAAATGAACTTCATCAGGGTCTTCAACCGTATCATCCTGTTTGGGAACACCTATCTGAATACTTTCCGGGTCAATTTTTTTCTTTTTGGCGGGATCCGGTGGCGTAGATGATATGTTGCCATTTTCATCAACGTAAGCCAGCATATCTTCAAAATCCGTATTCTTGGCACTTGCTTTCCTGGCTTCTCTTCTTTCTTCCTTTTCTTTTTTCTTTTTAAGTTTTTTCTTTTCTTTTTCTTTTTTGTTAAAAGTTTCTTTCGATTTGGCCATTAACTATATTTTAAATTAATACTTATTTGAAAATTCTGCTACTTCATTTTCCAAAAAACCTTTAACATTTATTGAAGTTCATCCGGGGGAAGGCCAACCAAATGCATGAAGTATGTAGAATCAACTGCAAATTAAGGCATAAATATTCAGTTATCCTATTATAAATATTGAATTTTTTAGCTGGAATATAAAAAAGAAAGCTGCTCTGAGATATGAAGCAGCTTTCTGATGTTTCCTACCCAATTACCCAATTACGATACTTTAATGGTTTTAGGAGGTTGCGGTTTGGCTTCTTCTTTTTTAGGAATGCCAATTTCCAAAATTCCATTATGATATTTAGCTTTTATCTGAGCGGAATCTGCAGTCTCAGGTAAAGTAAAAGACCGGCAGAATGACTGAAAAGCAAATTCCTGGCGGCTGTATCCTTCATCCTCATTTTTATGCGCTTCTTTATTTTCTGAGGAAATAGATAAAACATTCTGATCCAGTTCAATTTTGAAATCGTCTTTTTTCAATCCTGGTGCTGCCATTTCCACTACATAACCGTTTTGATCTTCCCTTATATTAACTTTGGGAAGGGTACTGTTTTGGGTAGCATAATTTTTTCTTTTCCAGTTACTTACTTCAGTATTGAAGAATTCATCGAACAAATCGAACGGAAATAAATTTTGATTTCTTTTAATAAGTGCCATAGTTGTATAAATTTTTAGTTTCTAAAATATTTTGTTTCAATTTCCAAATTTTAAAAACATTTATACAATTGGTATTCCAAAATAAAAAATGTTGAAAAGGTCAGACATTTTGGCATATTTCAAGTTTAAATTACATTATTTGATGCCAAAATGGCTGGAGCACTCGTTTTGAAACCGCCAAAATGAAGGTTTTTTGAATTATAAAACCGGAGCTTATCCTCTTTTAAAGGCCAGTTTATCCTGATCCGATGCCCGTACATCAAATTCATAGCCGTCTGCATGAAATAACTTGAGGTCATCCACAGACTGAACTTTGTTTTTTATGATAAATTTAGCCATCATGCCCCTGGCCTTCTTGGCATAAAAGGAGATGATCTTGTATTGGTCATTTTTAAAATCCTTAAATTCCACTTCTATAACCTTTGCTTTCAGCTTCCTGGTATTGACTGCCTTAAAATATTCGCGCGAAGCCAGGTTGACCAAAAGATCATCCTGTTGGTCATCCAGGTCTTTTTGGAGAAGTTTTGTGATCTTGTCACCCCAAAAGCTGTAAAGGTGCGGGTGGTTTTTAACTTTAAGTTTGGTCCCCATTTCCAACCGGTAAGGCTGAATCAGGTCCAGAGGGCGCAATAAGCCATATAATCCGGACAAAATACGTAAATGCTCCTGGGCATAATCTACATCTGACTGATTAAAAGTATTGGACTCCAGGCCCTGGTATACATCTCCCTGAAAGGCAAAAAGAGCGGGCTGAGTTTCAGCCGAAGCCAGAGAAGTGGTTTGAAATTGCTGATATCTTTCCAGGTTTAAATGGGCCAAATTATCACTGAGGCTCATCAGAGACTTTACTTCCTTACCGGATTTCTTTTTAAGCACCTGGATTAGTTGTTTTGTTTCTTTATCAAATCGGGTAGCAGAGGTAGCAAAATCTACTTTTCTGTCAAAATCCAGGGTTTTGGCTGGTGACAATATGATGATCATAAAAATTATTTTTATGTTGATAAATCTTTTATATGGTTAAATGTTTGACGAGTTCATGTCTGTATGCATCTTAGATTAAGAGGTTTTCAGAGCTGTTCCCGGTATTCCTACCCTCCATCTAAAATGCTCAGTTTCATCATGATTGTTTTAAATAATGCATTACCGCCTGAGCAGCGCTTCTACCGGAGGCCATGGCGGCATTAAGCGAGCCATTCAGCAGGTAGTCCCCGGCTAAATAAATATTGTCATACATCTTGGTTTCTGTATAATACATCTGGTAATGTACATCTTCTACAATAGGCAGGGCTTTTTCAATGGTAAAGGTTTTGATGGTTTCAAACTTGTCCTGATCAATGCCAGTGAGGTATTCCAGTTCTTTCTTGAGATTTTGTTCAAATTTTTCCAGGGATATTTCCGGCACCTGATTTACTGAAACTGAGACTAAAGCAGCTCCTTTTTTGCCATAGCTGGGGGCTGTATCAGACATAACACATAGGTTGTTGATCATAAAATCAGGCTCAGGCACCAATCCAATCAGAGGTTTATCAATGAATGAATGATCCAGGCTGAAATAGGTATTGGTCACTTTTTGGTAACCGGCAAATTGCCCCTGTAGATTTTTAATGATCTTATCCGGTTGGGTGGCAATGATCACGGCCTCTGTATCCAGCACATTATCATCATCCAGCCGGACCTGCTTTTGATTTACTGAAACCACTTCAAAATTAAACAGAAATTCAGTTTTTTTCAGCTTGTGTTTTAGTTGGCGAGGAATGGCTTCCATTCCTTCGGATGGCAGGGCGGCATGACCAGTGCTAAACATTTTAAAAATAAATTCAAACATGCGGCTGCTCGTATTCAATTCGTTCTCCAGGAAAATGCCACCAAAAAATGGACGAAAGAAGTTATCAATAATGGTTGAGCTAAAGCCAAAATCCTGCAGATATTTCAGGGTGGTCTCATCAGGCCTGGAAAAAATAGCTTCTTCCGATTCGTTTTTCAGCTTTTGGGAAAGCTGCCATATTTTTAATTTATCCTGAAAGGTACCTGCTGGTGAAAGCAGGGTATTCAACAACTGAGCAGGTTTACGAGTAGGATCAGATATCCTGGTTTGCTTTTGCTGGTGAAAAATTAAAGCCCCAGGATCAAAATATTTTAATTTAAGGTCTTTAAAATCCAGATATTTTTGGGCTTCAGGATATGCTGTCAACAATACCTGAAAACCATGATCCAGCAAAAACCCATTGACCTGATCCGTTTTTACCCTCCCTCCTGCCCGGTCATTTTTCTCTACGATCAAGACATCGATATTCCGGGATTCCAATTCCAGGGCAGCCACCAAGCCTGCTATCCCTGCCCCAACAATGATTACCTGCTTTTTTGCCATGCTAATTATAGATGATTGACTTTTTATCCAACCAGAATTCAGTCAAGAGGTTTTAAAAATTAGCAAATTCAGCCCTAACCCACTAGCTTTTTTGAGCTTGCAGCTCAGCCGATCTGGATTGGCAGTTAAAATGTTAACGGGTGAAATGTACACACCATTACCGGGAAGATTTAAACTTGTAAATGCTTAGATTTGACAGAGGTGATATGAGGTTATTTTCCAGCACTTGATAGTCATACTGGTCCATTTCTTTTAAAAAATCAGGTTCAAACAGTTTGGGAAATTTACAATCGGCATGAATATCTCCTGGTTTATGGCCCATCCGTTCCAGGATCACTAATACTCCATTCTCAGTCATCAGCTGATGCATTTCCTGCATTATATTTTCCCTCGCTTCCAATTCATGGAAAACGTTGATCATCAATAGCCTGTCAAAAATTCCTGATGGCAAGCCGGTGCTGGTTTGGTCACCTAATACCAGCCTGAACCTGGCCTGCACCGGGTCACCTCTTAGCTGTTCATGATGGGCCAGCACCTGGTGAAACTGGTACAATCGGATTGAGTCTATTTCCTGCAGATACCAGGTAATGCTATCCACCACACAGGAAATCTGGACCTCTTTTAAACCATTGCCAGCTCCGATGCTACCAACAACTTCGCCGGACTGGCAGCCCATTACTTCATAATACCGGTGATAATCATGCTTTATTTCCTGGTATTTCTTAGGGAAATGTTTATAATTATAGGGACGGTCTGCAGATTTGCAGGCCCCAACCAGCATCCAAATAGCATACAAAAAGTAGGTTTTATAAATCAACCTGTTCATGGTTACCAGATCCTGATATCATCATAAAAAATGCTATTGGTATAAGGAATGTTGGGATTGCGATATAGCCCAAATTTAAAGTAATGAGACTGTGAATTGAGCATATTTAGACCAAAATATCTTCCATCGGTGAATTCCTGTTCATCTATCCAGGCCTGAATGAAACCATCCTTCTGTTCTGACCATCGGATATGGACTTTCAATTTATACCAGGTGTTTTTGCTAATCTGATGAATGGCAATGGATACCGGAGGATCTCCGTAGGAAAGCCCAATGGCTGAAACTTCATCCCAGCCCGTATTAAAACCGTGCAGTTGGGCAATTTGAGGATCCTGTAACAAAGCCTGGTAAGATGGGTCTTTCTGGCTGAAATAATAATAATTGAAAGCAATGGGCACTGACTTACCGGCATCAGGATAATTGTCCCAGGTTTCGCCCCTGGCAAAATCCGGTTGCTGGTGCCACTGGCCAATTACCTGCCAATTGGGAGCTCCTGCTGCATCTTCCAATGCTACATCCTGATAGCTGTCCGGCAGGAAAAACCACCATTCATACCAGGATTCCTGGCCTTCTACTGCTTGCTGATCAAAGGTGAGTTCGGCCCTGTTACCCTTACCTACCACACTTTCAGGTGTCACGGTGAATTTTACGGCCTGATTTTGTCCGGGGGATAATTCATCGGTTATTATAATGTCCGAATCAAACTTTCTTTCCCCGCTTCCTCCCAGATCGATCCATTGATCCAGGCTGGATTCGAAGTCAAAGGAAACAGTGGCTAATTCTGTTGGTTTAGGATCTACGGATGAATTATTATTGCAACTCAAGCCGCAAAAAAGGGGTATAATAACCAGAAATAGTCGTGTTAATTGTATCATTATTTTCAATTAAAATAAAGCAGGACAAGATAGCAGAAAGAAACATGATTTTCAACCAAAAGAGTGCAGTATTCTCTGCCTTGTACAGTTTTTTAAAAAATAGATAATGAATTTAAACCTGGATCATATCAGGATCGAAAAGATGGTCCATCAGGCAGATTTACCCTGGAACTTATTGTTACTGGCTGATCCTTCCCCTGCTCAAGTCAAGAATTATATTCACCAGTCGGAGGTATTTATAGCCAGCATTCAGTCATTGCCTATAGGAACACTGGCATTGTATCCATTAGACGTAAATACTTTGGAAATCAAGAATCTGGCCGTAGCTCCAGACTATCAGAAGCAGGGTATTGGAAAATTGCTGATTCGAAAAGCCATAGAAAAGGCTAAAGACCGGGCGGTTAAAAAGTTATGGATAAGCACTGGTAATTCTAGTCTGGGGCAGTTATACCTCTATCAGAAAATGGGATTTCGGCTTCATAGTATCAGTTTGGATTATTTTACCAAATATTATCCTGAACCAATATTGGAAAATGGTCTGCTTTGCCGGGATCTTGTGAGGTTGGTAAAAGACATTTAACCGGTTGGTCAGATTCGGAATAATTCCATAGATTTAGGTCCAGTCATTAATGATTTCTGAATAATGAAAAGAATAAATATTAACCTTTCCGCCAATTTTATATTTTTTGTATGGCTGATTTGCCTGGTGTCTTGTCAAAATGAGCCGGAAAAATTAACCATAGACCCTGAAATCACCATTAGTGAAATTCAGGAGGCTTATCAAAAAGGCCATTATTCCATTTCCCAACTGACCAGTTATTACCTGGACCGGATCGATTCGATGAATCTAAAAGGTCCTGAATTGCGGGCAGTGATTATGGTAAACCCTGATGCACTGGAAATTGCCGAACAACTGGACCAGGAACTGCAAAAAGGCAATTCCAGGGGAGATTTGCATGGCATTCCTGTAATACTCAAAGACAATATTGATACTGGAGATAAAATGCCTTGCACGGCCGGATCCCGGATCATGAAGGATTCCTACCCTGCCCAGGATAGTCCGCTGGCGGCCCAGTTAAGGAAAGCAGGGGCAGTGATACTGGGCAAAGCCAATTTAAGTGAATGGGCTAATTTCCATTCCAGCTATTCTTCCAGTGGCTGGAGCGGACTAGGAGGACAAACCAAAAATCCTTACGATCTTACCCGCAATCCCTGCGGATCCAGCTCTGGCTCTGCGGTAGCGGTGGCAGCCAATCTGGCCGTATTGGCCATTGGTACGGAAACCAATGGATCGATAGTTTGTCCGGCTAATAATAATGGCATTGTAGGGATTAAGCCCACAGTAGGTCTTATCAGCCGGCGGGGGATTATTCCTATTTCATTTACCCAGGATACCGGTGGCCCTATGGCCCGAACAGTCAAAGATGCTGCAATTTGTCTGGGCGCACTCACTGCTACAGATTCCCTGGACAGCAAAACCAAGAATCCGGACCGCCACGCTATTGATGACTATACCCAATTTTTGGACCCTAAGGGGCTGCAAGGTAAAAGGATCGGCTTATTTAAAAAGCCATTGGATGATCACTGGCGGATGAAGGAGATTATGGAAGAAGCCGTACATTTTTTTAAGGCACAGGGAGCTACAATCATTGAGCTGGAAGAAATCGTGGACAGAGAAGCTTCCAATCATTCTTTCCAGGTACTCTTGTATGAATTTAAGGATGGCCTCAACCACTACTTTCAGCAACTGGGACCGGATGCCCCTGTAAAAAACCTAGAGCAACTGATAGCACTAACCATTGCAGACACTGTAGAGATGCGGTATTTTGACCATGATTTGCTTAAAATGGCCCAGGAAAAAGCAGATCTTTCCTCTCCTGATTACCAGGAAGCCCTTAGTACCATGGTGAAGTTGAGTCGGGAAGAAGGCATTGACCAGGTGATGGACCAGTACCAGCTGGATGCCATCATTGCTCCCACCGGAGGTCCGGCCTGGAAAACAGATTTAACCAATGGAGATAATTTCGGCATTTATTCCAGTTCTCCTGCTGCCATGGCTGGATATCCTAATATATCATTGCCGATGGGGCAAATTGATGGGTTACCTGTGGGTATGTCAATCTTCGGGCGGGCCTGGTCAGAGCCGGTGCTGATCGAAATTGCCTATGCTTTTGAGCAGGGAACCAGGCATCGAAAAACGCCTAAATATTTAAAGTAGGTAAAAAAACGATATATGCAGATATCAATTCCCTCTGGATTGTGGGATTGAAGGTTTTTTAGAATAAAAGAAGCTATACAAGGATATTTTGATCTTATCGACCATGCTCATCAAGATCATTTCAGGCATCAAAGAGATGAGGATGAATTGTATTTCAGTGACTTTTTATAAGGTAGGAACTGTATAAATATCATTGGCCAGGAAAGATTTGGATTATTTAAATAAAAAAAATGAGAAAATTAATAGTGTATATCTCTGCCAGTCTGGATGGATATATCGCTCAACCCAATGATGATTTGAGTTTTTTGTCCATGGTGCAAAAAGAAGGAGAAGATTATGGTTATCAGGCATTTATAAACACAGTAGATACAGTAATTATGGGCCGACGCACCTATGATTGGGTCATAAAAAAGGTGGATTATCCTCATGCAGATAAGGAGTCTTACATCATCACCAGGACTGAAAGACCTCCCAGTGGTAATATTGTATTTTACACTGGCAGCCTGACTGTGCTGGTAAATCGTCTAAAATCGAAGGCCGGCAAACATATTTTCTGTGATGGCGGATCCGAAATTGTAAATGAACTGGTTAGAGAAAACCTGGTGGATGAGTGGATTATATCCATTGTACCAGTATTGACCGGTAATGGCATCAGACTTTTTCAGGATAACCGACCATATCAGCAGCTGAATCTTTTAACTACTAAATCATTTGATTCCGGATTAGTACAACTTCATTATGGAAAAAGTAATTAATACCTTATCCACTATAGCTTTTTGTTGTCTTTCGGTGTCCTTTTAATGATCAACATCACTTATTATGACCAACAAACTTTACCCTCTGCTTTTATTATTACTGGTGTTTTCTGCTTGTCAGGAAGAAAGTGATAATGATATTAAAACCGAGGTAGATCAATACATCGGTCAATTGAAAGCAGGGAATTATACTGATTCTCGTTTGCCTGAATTTGATATTGCCGCCATTCCTTATTTGTTGTCCTATCGATATGACGAAACCCTGATCACCAACTTTCCTTATAATCCTATTTCCTCGTTTTATGTGGTTGATGTAAAATTAGGTATATATGTGCTATGGACTATAGAATTTATCCGTTTACAAGCCATCAATTCTGATCGTTTGGTGATGCGGTTTCCTTCCCTTAATCCAGTATTAGGTCTTAAAAATCCGAAAGTACCAGAAATGATCGACCAAGAAAAAGCCTTCCGGGAGGCTGCAAAAGCTTATTTCAATTGGTGGGAAAAAGAGCAATCCAAAAGTATGGGGGAAATTTTGCCAACTGATCCTTTAGCCGATACACCATACCGTTGGTCTTAGAATAAATTAGCTCCTGGTAATAAAACTGAAGTTACAGAATATTGATTAAATTGCCGTTTAATCTGTGGTAATCCGGGAAGTTCCTTTGGAACTACCGGTCATAAACCCTAAAGCAGTTTGATGATTTTCCCAAAGAAGCAAAAAAATGCTGAAAAACTGAATCAATCCTTTGGCCAACCGAAGGATGAAACATTCAATTTCAGTCTGATTGAGAAGTATTTCCAAAACAAAGATCATTCTGACGCCCTGCAAGTGATTTCAGACAGGACCTGTAATGACCTGGATTTTGATGAATTATTTATGTACCTGGACCGCACCAGTTCCAGGGTAGGTCAACAATATTTATATGATCAGATAAGGACTTTTCCAGATCAGGAGCAAATTTCAGAAGAAGATGAGCGGTTGATCCAACAATTTGGCCAAAACATTCCCTGGCGTATTTCAATTCAGCAACAATTGCAAAAATTAGGAAAAAAGGAAAGTTTTTATATTGCTTCACTGTTCCAGGAGGAACATATTACTCCCCCGCCCTGGTTCTGGATCATACCACTGCTTTCTTTCACCAGCTTTTTATCAATGATCCTTATACCTTTTCAACCTCAGTTGTTTTTATTGATGTTGAGCCTGTTCATCGTGAATCTGGGCATTCATTACTGGAACAAAAAACATGTGAATGAATATATCGGTTCAATCCCTCAATTGTTGGTAATGAACCGTATAGCTAAATGGCTGTACCGGCAGCAACCTTTGAAATTTCTTCAACCAGCTTTACCAGAAGGAATCCGATCCATTGATCAGGTAAAAAACAGGATGTTGCTTTTCCAGATGGAGGCCAAAATGCAGGGAGATATTGAAGTACTTTTTTGGACCCTGCTGGAGTTTATCAAGATCTTATTCCTGCTGGAGCCATTACTGCTTTTCCGTATTTTAAAGCAGCTTGACAGCCGGCGCCGGTCCATTGACCAGGTCTTTTCTTTTGTAGGTAAAATTGACAGTTTGATAGCCGTAGCTTCCCTCAGAAGTGGTTTAAAAACCTATTGTAAACCAGCATTTACCCATTCTGATAAACCATTTCTTCAAACTGAAGGTCTGTATCATCCCCTGATTCCAGACTGCGTGGATAATCATCTGCGGGTGGATAAGAAATCAGTTTTACTAACCGGGTCCAATATGTCGGGGAAAACCTCCTTCATACGTACTATTGGAATCAATGTAGTAACAGGGTTAACTTTGAATACCTGTTTTGCTCACAAGTTTTTGATGCCCCGATGCCGGATCTATTCGGCCATTCGCATCAGCGACGACCTGATGAATGATGTCAGTTATTATCTGGCAGAAGTTTTGACCATCCGGGAAATGATTCTGTGCAGTAAAGATGAGGTTCCAAGTTTGTTTCTATTGGATGAAATCTTTAAAGGGACCAATACAATAGAACGGATAGCTGCAGGAAAAGCGGTTTTATCCAGCCTGGCTAAAGAAAACCTGGTGTTTGTTTCTACCCATGATATTGAACTAGCTGATCTATTGAAGGAGGAATACGATCTCTATCATTTCAGTGAAATCGTTCAGGGTCAGACCATTGACTTTGATTATAAGCTCAAGGATGGAAAGCTGAGACAAAGAAATGCTATCAGAATATTGCAGATCAAAGGGTATCCGCCGGAAATTATCGAAGAAGCATTAAAATTAGCAAACCTGATGGAAAGGTTCAATTCAAAACCATAAGTGTTGATTTTAGAATTAAAACGATGGTTGTTTGCCATTGTCTTATGCCTAAGATCAGGAAACTTAAGAATTTCAGTTATCCAGCACATTAAAAAATGCTTCCAATTTATTTCTATCTAATCTGCCCTCTGTTCTAACACTGCTGCAAAGGTCAATTCCAAAGGGCTCCACTGTTTCAATGGCTTGTTTTACATTAATCAGGTTGAGCCCACCGGCCAGGAACACCGGTACCGAAACTGTTTCCCGAATTTTTCTGCTGATGTCCCAGTTATGTACCCGACCGGTTCCTCCCAGTTCTTTAACGGCGAGTTTGGGATTTCCACTGTCCAGCAAGATGGCATCTACGTAAGGCGCAATTGTTATGGCTTCTTTTACCGCTTCCTGATCAACCACGTGAACAACCTGGATCAATTTCACCTGGGGTAATGCCTTCTTTATTTGTTGGTACTGGTTTTGGTCAATGGTATCCACCAGTTGAATGGCCGAAGTATAGACTTTTTTATAGTGAGCAATGATATTTTCGGCCTGAGTTTCACTGGTCAGTAAAAAAGTAGCAACCGGAGGTGGAACAGCACGGGCGATTTCTGCAATCAGATCATCTTCAATTACGCCCGGGCCACTGGGCATTTTGCCTACCAATCCAATGGCGGCAGCGCCAAACCGGATGGCAGTCATCGCTTCATTTACGCTGCTGATACAGCATATTTTCACTTTCAGATTAAACATTATTTACTTGTTTATCATTTAAAAGATTCCTGGTAAAATACTACGACTGAAGGTTTTTTATTTTCTAATCCCGTACCATTTAACTGCCAATAAGCCCATAAAAACATTTTTAAAATTATAAAAGGATAGAAATTCAAGCCTCATTTAACAGGATGATTTTTCTAAATCTAAAAGAAACATTTAAGTTTGACGCAATTATCTGTCTTGTCTATCCCATAAATGTTGGGTCTGTAGACTTGGAAACTTTCTTTCACATTAGAGTCTATGGCCAGATGGCTCTGATGATTCGGTGGAAATCACAACCATCTAATGGTGGTGCAGGCATTACTAAAATAAAACGAAATACCTGGAAATTCTTAATTTTTATGGACTCATTTAAAGCTCATAGGTGCCGGGTCTCCTTCCCCTATCCTGTCACCCTGCCAGTATGGATGGCCTTCCAATATCTCAATCAATCTCACTTTGTTACCCGGAGCCGGAGCAGCAATCTGCTCCGGTAGGTAGCGAGCCATATCTTCAATTACAGGCTGATAACCCTCATGGATGACCAGGTTATTCCATTCATAAGGATCCTGCTTTCGATTATACAATTCCTGCGAACCATCAGCATACTGAATAAAACGCCAGTCTTCCGTAACTACCACATGATTACCCGGTCCATGACTACAAATGGCAGGCCAGGGACGTTTTTGCTGTACATCCTGCAGGATCGTTTGTAAGGAATGACCATCAAGATCCTGCTTTTCAGGAATTCCGGCCAGATCCACCAGGGTGGGAAACATATCCAGCAGTTCCACAGCTTCATCACTTCGTTTACCTTTTTCAGTAATACCGGGTCCAGCAAAGATAAATGGGACACGAGTGGACTCATGCCACAGGGTGTTTTTTCCACTGATGTCTTTGCTACCCAAGTGATATCCGTGATCCGACAACAACACTACGATCGTATTATCACTTAATCCTTCTGATTCCAGGGTATTTAATAGCCGCCCTACCAGCATATCCACAAAACTGACGCTGGCCAGGTAAGCCCGTACTTTAGGTTTCCATTGGTGATTCATCTTTAGCCAGGCCAGCCTGGGCTCCGGGAGATCCCAGTGTAAGTACCAGGAAAATGGAGGGGTATCTTCCCGGTCATCTGCCCTGACTACTGGCAGTAGCATTTCTTCCTCTGGATAGAGGTCAAACCAGGCCTGGGTAGCATAAAGAGGGACATGTGGATGTCTGAAACCTACTGAAAGGAAGAAAGGCTTGTCTTTGGGCGGATTTTTTAATTGTTGAATGGCCCATTCCGCAATTTTCCAGTCATCCTGTTGATCATCCCTTTCCGGATACACTCCCCAATCTACCAGAGGATGCCCGCTGTTTTCTACAAATGGCTGATCCGGACGGGGATAAAAACCGCCTTTCAGGCCCCAGGTAGTAAATTCCGGCCCGTCCCTCCTATCCTCTTCAGGTGGATAAGCATCATGGTAGATCTTACCGGTAGTCAAGGTGTGGTATCCATGATCTTCGAAATACTGAGGTAAAGTAACCAGGTCCTGGTAATTTTCCAGCTGACGGAACCAGGGGCCCAAGGCATATATCCCAGTGGTAGTGGGTCTTAAACCAGTCATAAAACTGGTTCGAGAAGGATTGCAAAGGGGGGCCTGACAATGAGCATTGGTAAAAGCCACACCATTTTCAGCCAGACGATCCATATTGGGGGTAATCACTTTGGGATGCCCTCCCAGATATCCTACCCAGTCATTGAGGTCATCAATGGCAATAAACAGCACATTGGGCTTCTCCGGCTGGGCCTGAGCCGAATGAATAATGCCCCAAACACTAATTGCCAGAATTAGCCAGGTATAAATCAATTTGATGTTGCTTGATGTTGCTTTTTTCCTATTCATAACTTATGTTTAGTTTAACATGATTTCAAAAAATTTAGTAAAGAGCTAAATGTAAGTCTTTATTTATTTTCCCAATCGATCATTTCATATCTCATTTTTACCGCTTTTCAATGGGATTTTGGTTTCATTCCAAATCAGATGCCCGGTTAATCCCTCAGGAAGTTCCACTGTTCCTGCAATTTTATCCGCTTTCTTTTTCAAATCAATGATAACCTCCCCTTTAGGATGAGGAAACCTTCCTTTTAATCCAGGCAAGTTAGCAAATGCCGGTTTGATTTCTATCTGGCTGAATCCTGGTTGAGCTGATTCCAGACCCATCAGAATATTCATGTAATCAAAACAGGGTGTCGCTCCCCAGGCATGACAATCAGACCGCTCATTGTTAGGCTGTCCTTTTTCCCCGCAGGTGGTATAACCATAGTCCAGCATGGTGCGCCACACATCCAGATGTTCAATATAGTGATTGGCCAGCCCTGCTTTTTTCAATGCCCTGAAAAAATAAAAGTTGAAATAAATCGAAGTTGGAATCAGATTTTTATCATTGATCACTTTTTCCATAATAGCCTGATGACGATCCGGTGAAGCGGTATTGGTTAAAATAGCGAAAATATTGGTGTGTTGTGAAAAGGTATCTTTTTGTACTGTTTCAGCATATAACTGTTTTTGTGGCACATAAAAATGTGTAGCAACAGCCTCCTTAATGGCTTTTTCCCTGGTTTGCCATCGTTCAGCTTCATAGTTCCAACCATAGTATTCAAAAAGATCAATGGCTTTTTGCAGGGCATATACATACTGTAAGTTAAGCATGGCAGACTGGCCGTCATTGGTTGCCGGAGGAGTCCCCCGGGGATAACTCCAATCGGTATATTGCCACCATTCCAGGCTGTTCAAAAGGTTTTGATGATCCAAAAAAGCTTCATAATATTCTAAAATACCTCTGATTGAAGGCAAATAGGAGCGAATAAAATCGTGATCTCCTCTGTACCAGTAAAGATCATGGAGCATAGCGATCAAAAATAAAGAATAGGTCGGGATCATGACCGGAATACGACTGGGATACCTCCCCTGAGTAATCCCAAGGGGAGTACGGGAGTAGTCAAACAAACGGATAGCATCTTTCATTAACCTGTCATCACCAGAGGCAAAGAGAGAAATTAGAGCCTGTACCCGGGTATCTCCGGGATAATTCAGTTGTTCAAAATAAGGACAATCCATATAGGTTTCAAAAGCACACAATCGCGACGTTCTCCAACTGATATCCCAGATCTTTTTTAATTCTGGATCATTTGTTTCAAATGCGGCTTTTTCCTGAAACGGATAAGCTGTAAACACATTATAATAATCAGAAATCACCAGAGGATCCTCAGCTGTTTCAATATCCAGCTGGATATAACGAAACGTTTTTACCCATAAAGGTTTATATACCCGGTTCATGCCACCCTCAGGATAGTATTCATCGAAAATGCCCAATATTTTCTTTCCTTCAATTTCATTTCTATTCCCTTTGGTTTTATCTGTATGATACAAAGATTCAGCATAGGTGATACGGATTTTGGCATTTTTTCCCTGGCTGAGATGAAGTTCCGGATAACCCATCGTCTCCACCTGATTGTCCAGCAAGATTGCCACCTGGCTGAAGGGAGGGATAATGGTTTCTTTTCCTTTATGAAATTGTGCTTTCAGATCAGATCCTTCTATTCTTCTCACCACCGGTATCCTTTGCACAGTTTTTTCCAATGGTGGAATAGTGCGGGGTACCAGATACCAATGGGAATTATTCATAGCTCCTCTTCCTTTTCCATCAGCTACTTTTATGGGTGATTGCCAGGATGAATCATCATAACCTGTTTGTTTCCAGCCCCAGGGGTACTTGGCGGCTTCAATTTTATCTCCCGGTCCGGCTACATAATAGCCCCTGACCGGATGTTGCCAGGGTATTGGCTGATAGGCCATATTCTGGTTCACTTTCCACTGACCATCACCAGTGAAAACTGTAGTATTTTCGGCTGGGCCAAGCTGACATATGAATGCCGTTTGCCTGGTCATCTGAGCTGCCGGACTTTCTTTCCCCATATTAAAAACCATAGCAGCTATGGTATTTTGGCCAGGCCTTACATAATCTTTAATATCCAGGGTTTCGTAGCGCCAATGCATCAGATCACCACGGGCCGGGCCCATACCTACATAATTACCATTCACATATACCCGATAGCGATTATCGGCGGATATAAATAATTGAAGCGGTTCGGTAACCTCCTTTAGGTTAAAGGTACGGCGAAAATGAAACACACCGTAATCATAGGGTGAGGTTTGGGGATGGGCTACCCAGGTTGCCTGCCAGTAATGTTTCTTTTGGTTGCCATAATTATGGGTTGTATTGAATTCCTGAGCCACCACAGATGCTGAATAGTTGAAAAAAACCAACAGGAGGATTAGCAAACTCATTTCAATGTTTAGGGACAAAATTGAAGGAAATTTACATTTCATCATCATAAAATTTTAGGTGATTCTAATCTGATCATATCCTAACTAATATAATGAAAAAATGGCTTAGTTGTATTTGTTGCTCTGATTATGATTAGTTAAAAGTGTCTCTTTATAAACTTTGACACTATAGATTGTAGATTATGATATGGCTCAAGGAGCATACAATCGTTTTATCTTTGCCAGGGCCATTTACCTGAAATTTCCACTTCCAGGGAGAAACTGAGAAAAGTTCTGATCAATACGACAATAGCCAGCACCCCCACACTGGAATAGCTTAAATCAACTGCTACCGTATGAATAATATCTGCTGCCACTAATAACTCAAGCCCCAGCAGGATTCCCCGGGCCAATTGATGCCGGTAATCTTTATATACTTTTTCACCATCCGTTTTCCTGAGTTTTCTGATTGCTGCCTGCAAGGTAGAATATACAGCAAAAAATACGATAAGGCTAATTCCAAATATTTCTACTGCAGCCGCACAGATTTCAGCAAAATGTTGAACAGATTCAGTCATATTCATTAATTGGGTTCTACAAATCAACCCCATTGATAGAAAATGGTTAAAATGATATTCAAGAAATCATAAGGTATTATAATATTTATCATAATGGTTGTGATCCATTTAGCAGGGTTTTTTTTCCAATTCTTAATCTGGCTAGTGTGTTAATTATTAAATTGGTTTACTAAATTTTTGCTATTATTTTTTCTTTAGACAAGGCAAAATTTGAGAGCATAGCTGCGTTACGGTTGAAAATTTTAACGCAGTATAAAGGAAAAAGAAGGGTGAAAATAGTGAATTAATTTAGTAATTAACACACTAGATCAGCTGAAATTCTGATTTAATAGCTATAATACCATAGCTAATCATTCCTGTGACTGACCGGGGGCATCGAATAATTCAGGGGAGATACTTTCCTGGATTGGCCAGTATAATTGAATATTTTCACCTTTTCTGCCTGTGCTGACAGGCAAAGGTAGCGGGAAGATTGAGACCAATAACCACTGCCATAAAAGAACTCTCTTTTTTCACTTTGCCCATTACTATAGGTAATTTGGGCAAACCAGTCATCAGGCTTAAGATGAATAAGCTGATGAATTGGTGTGGTTGATCGGAAAACTTTCAAGGGACCATTGTTTTGACTGGCCAGGGTTATTTGCTCCCCATCAGCATAAATGAGCCGGGCTAAAGCTTTAGCATCCTGGCTGACCACAAACCCGGATTTAGCAGCCTTGACAGGTTTGAAATTAAAAGCTCCCTGATTTTCCAATACCAATCCATATGAGGCATCATACCAGCCTCGAATTGTTTCTTCGGCAAAACTATTACCTGCCAATACTATGTCAGGAAGCCCATCCATGTTATGATCAGTGATTTGCAGGCCATACACTGCCGAAAACTGGGCCTGGATAGGTAATTGTATCAATTCCATTCCTTTATCCCTGTTGTTTTTAAGAATGGCTGAACCCAGCATCTGGCAGGAAAAACGCTGGTGTCCTTCCAGCTCAGAAGTGGTAAAGGATTGTATAAATGGGGTTTTGGAATAGGTATTGAACCGCTGAAACCTGCTTCTTAAAAAAGGCATCTGATCGGTCAATACCGCTAATGGATGAATGATAAACTCCTGACCCTGATTGAAATAAGTCATAACCGGATCCAGAGATCCGTTTTTGTCAAAATCATTGGCGTATAATTGAACCGGTTGTTCAGTAGTAGGTTCAAAGAAAGTATTTAAACCTACATTACCCAATACGTAATCCGTATCACCATCCTGGTCCAGGTCTGCTCCGCTGATACTGTTCCACCAACCTGCTGTATTTTCAAATCCTAAAACGGATCCTGCCTGGGTAAACTTACTTCCATCATTTCGATAAACCATTACCGGCATCCATTCCCCCACCAGGATCAGGTCCAGCAAGCGATCATTATTATAATCCGTCCATAAAGCAGCGGATACCATGCCGCTTTTTCCTAATGAAGCATTCAGTTGGTCAGTCACATCAGTAAATTTGCCCTTGTCATTATTCAGCAGGTAACTTTCCGGACTGAGTGGATAATTATCAGGTCTTATTTTACCTCCCACAAACAGGTCGAGGTCACCATCCTGGTCATAATCACCAGCTGTGACTATAGATCCTGAGGCTTTCAGATCAGGTAAAGCCTGTTTATCTCTGGTAAAAACACCCTCGCCATCATTCAAATAAAGCCTGTCCTGGTATAGTTCAGATTGTTCTGGGTACATACTTCCTCCTGAAACCAGGTAAAGATCAAGATCTGCATCGCCATCTGCATCAAAAAGCAGGGCTCCGGCATCTTCGTAAACAGCATCCTGATCAAAAATTCTCTTTTCAAATTTGCCATTTTTTTGAATGAAAATGATGCCGGATTGATTTGCTTCAGCCCCTACAAAGAAATCATCCAGACCATCCCCATTTATATCTCCTACGGCCAGTGCTGGTCCAGATTGGGAAAGCATATGTTGCAGTAAGGGTGTTTTCTTGAAATCAATGACCTTTTGTTCCCGGTGCACATAATTTATATTCAGCATATCAGCCACTTCCTCAAAGTCATAATTAGGTATGTTTCCTTTTATTTCTGATTCGGCCGGAAAATTACCATCCTGATAATCTATAGTTATTATTTGATTGGTTTTGATCCTGTAGGAGGTATTTGTTTTTCCATCAGGCCAGTTTACCACCAGAGAATCTACCATTTGAATGGAACCCAGTCCAAAATGCAAATAGTTTTGATCTACGGTAGAACGATAGCCTCTGTAGGGATTGAAACGCAATTGCTGAGGGCCATTTTCGGTAAAAACATTTACTGTGGCATTTAATTTTTGGCTTAAATCAGGCGCTTGAAGATGAACCTGGAGATAGTTTGCGGCTGTATTTTGATTTTCCATTAAGGTATTTTTAAAAATAAAAGCCGGGTCATCAATATTATTCATTACCAGGTCCAGGTCACCATCCAGGTCCAGATCAGTATATACTGCGCCATTTGAATAAGAGGGTATATCAAGTCCCCAATCCTTGGTGAAATTGGCAAAAGTAAGATCCTTTTCGTTTCTAAAGGCATAATTGGAAAGCTTGATCTCGGGCAATTTTTCAATTTCCGTAAACACATTGGCTGACTGGGTTTGATCAGTACCGAATATCTGGGCACCCTGCAAACTGAAAACAATAAAATCCAGGTTAGTAATGTCTTTCCGGTATCCATTGGCTATGTACAGGTCTTTCCAACCATCATTATCCAGGTCAGCCAATAATGGAGCCCAACTCCAGTCAGTTTGAGCTACATCAGCCAGAAAGCCGACCTCACTGAATTTGTAAAAGCCGTCAGGAAATCTACCCTGATTTAACTGCAAATTGTTGCGGGGGAATTGGGCCTGATAACCAAGCTTTAACCCCATGTGAAACTTATCATAATTCCGGTTAGGGATCATCATTTTCATTCTTTGATTAGTCTGGGGTAGCATATCCAGCACGATCAGGTCGTCCAGCATATCATTGTTGTAATCAGCCAGATCCAGTCCCATGCTGCTGTGGGCCTGGTGCTTAAAATAGGATGAAATTTGGTTTTTGAAGGTGCCATCCCGCTGATTAATCCATAGTACATCATTGGTTAAAAAATCATTGGCCACATAGATATCCGGCCATTGGTCCTGGTTAAGGTCACAAATGGTTACACCTAAACCATATCCTTCGATACTGATACCGGCTGATTGGCTTACTTCTGTAAACAGGCCCTGATGATTTTGAAATAAATGATCGTTGGAGGGGGCTGAACCATCTTTACGTAACGGCCGAACTGCATTGCGGGCATCTTTTTCCAGGGCATTATTCATTACATAAAGGTCCAGGTCATTATCTTTATCATAATCCAGAAAAATGGCCATAGTACTGTAGGAAGTATCAGCCACACCCATTTTGGCAGCTTTATTGGTAAAACGGGGTACGCCATTTTCCAATCCCTGGTTAATAAAAAAAATATTTTGCCTGGCTTCACCTGGCTCAAGACCAGCTACTGAAATATAAATGTCAATCAAATTGTCCTGGTTAATGTCAACCAGACTGACTCCGGTGCACCATTGATCAGTGGTGACCCCGGCCTGTTCCGTCACGTCAGTAAATTTGAGATTGCCCTGATTCAGGTACAACCGGGAAGAAACCATATTTCCGGCAAAAAACAAATCTGGTAAACTATCCTGGTTAAAATCTGCTACCCCCACTCCTGCCCCATTATAAATGTATTCAAAATTAATGGCATTAAATCTCTGGTTGGTTTGAATGGTATTATTAAAAGTAATACCTGTTTGCTGAGGGGATAACTTTACAAATAAAGTATCCCGGGACTTCTGGCAGGAACCTAAAACAATAATTAAAATGATGACTCCACAAATTTTCAGCATATATGTCCGCTTAAAAGGATCAAATAAAAAACAAAAAAGTTAGCCCATTTAAATGAGCTAACCTTTTTCTAAATAAACAGAGAAATTAGTACCCTTCATTTTGTTGCAGATTACTATTTAATTCCAATTCGCCGGCTGGGAAAGGCAGGTTCAGGTTATATTCCTGAAAATCAAAATCCGTCCTGACCGAACCAAAGTCCCAATTGGTTAAATCTATTTTTCCGCCCAGGTGCCAGCGTCTCAGGTCATACCATCGGTGGCCTTCTTCAAATGCCAGTTCACGGCGCCTTTCATCCATGATCCACTGAAAGATCAAATCCGGATCTGTTTCATTCAGATCCAGATCTGCCGGAGTTTCAGATGGTGTTTCACCGGAATTTCTTGCCCTTTCTCTCACCTGATTGATCAATGCAATGGCATCACCGGGATTTCCCCCTGATTCAAGGATTGCCTCTGCCTTCATCAGCAAAACATCGGCATACCTCAATATTCTGGCATTATTATAATAGGTGTTGTTATCAAGCCCCGGTTCTATCACATATTTGGTTACCGCTGTGCCATCTTCTGAGAAAGTATGAACAATTCTGGGATCACCTGCTTCAAAGGTATTGACCAGACCTTCAGTAGGCTGGAAAGGTTCATTACCAAACAAGGTCCAGTGTCCATCAAAAAAGCCCCAGTATCCGCCCAGATCTCCAATGGTCCAGAACCGGTCGGTATCCAGCCAGATGTTGTTGAATCCATTGGCCTTACCATGCTGAATTTCAAAAAGTGACTCATCATTATTTTCATTGGAGGCCAAAAAATTGTCACCAAAATTATCCATTAAACGGGCGTTCTGGATTTCATCAAAGGCAGCAATGGCACTGGAATGGTCACTGGCATCATTGTTTACAGTGCCCCGATATAAATATACTTTACCCAACATTCCTCTGGCCCCATCAGCTGTTACTCTTCCTTTAAAAGAATCGGCCCAGTTCTCCGGTAACAAATCTTTGGCCTGTTCCAGGTCATTGATTGCCTGATCCAACAACTCAGTTCCGGATGAATTCGGCACATAGGCATCGCTTATATTGGTTATCCGCTCAGTGACAACAGGTGCAGTGCCAAACAGGTTCCAAAGCATCAGATTCATATAACCCCGCAGAAAAAGGGCTTCTCCCAAATGATGATTTTTCATGGTATCATTTTCATAAACCTGGTCTCCGTTTTCCTGGATATGATTGATAAGGAAGTTGGCCCGGTTCAGTAATTGATAGGCAAAAGAGAAATAATTGGATACATCACCATTTCCTGCATTAATGCCTTCAAAGGTTTCAAAATCATAACCACCCAGAGAGGTAAGGTCATCACCAGGTAAAAGCCTTACGTCATGTAACCAACTGCCACCCCGGTAATTGTAGAAAAATACCAGTTTGGAGTATAATCCGATCATGCCAGTCTCCATCTGAGCCTCATCCTGAAAGTAATTGGCTTCAGTGGGTACTACAGGGTCAATATCCAGGTTATCTTCATCGCAACTCACAATGACAACCAGGGAAAGCAATATAATTAAACTTATTCTTTTCATAATTTCAGATTCAATTAAAAGGTTAATTAAAAATTGATATTTGCTCCTAAAATGAAGGTTCTTGGAGGAGGTATAGCATCATTTTCCGGGTCAATCCCGGAATAAGGAGTGAGGGTAAATAAGTTTGAGCTGCTTAAATATATCCTCAGTTGGTTTAAACTACCCAAACGCTCTGTTAAAGCAGTTGGCAAATTATATCCCAGTTGCATATTTCTTAATCGCATAAATCCGGCATCTTCAATCCATCGATCGGAAAAGCGATTATTACCGGACGGGTCATCAAAAACAGCCCGGGGCATAGTAGTGGATTTGTTATCCGGAGTCCAGCGGTTCAAAACGGTAACCCATTGGTTGTTACCTCTGGAAGACATACTCTCACCTGCCTGTCTTCTGTTGTTATATCGCTGAATATCGCCCACTCCCTGAAAAAAGATGGATATGTCGAAATTTTTATACTGAGCTCCTAAATTAACCCCATAAAAATAACCAGCTATCTGCTTACCTAAATAGGTTTTGTCATGGAAGTTTACCACATTGTCAGGTCCTTCGCTGCGAAATTCTCCTTCTTCCTGAGGAGGCCCATATATATCGGCAAATTGAATATCACCAGGAGCTTTTTGCGATACATTGCCCGGATCATCATTTTGATCCAGCCAGGCATCTACTTCTTCCTGGGTTTGAAAGATCTTGACCATCTGGTAGCCATTAAAGAAGTTCAATGGCTGGCCTACTTCGATACGGTTCTGATCGCCACCAATGGGCTGGTTATCTTTTAGCTCAGTAACTTCATTTTTTACGGTGGTAATGTTTCCGGAAATATTGTAATTGAAATCACCAAGTTGGCCATTATAACCCAGGGCCATTTCTAAACCTTCATTCTGTACCGCGGCAATGTTAAATACAGGGTCGGTGATCACACCTAAAGTACCCGGAACCCTTACAGTTTGCAGAATCCCGTCAGTTGTACGGTTATAGTATTCGAATGTTGCATTAAGTTTATTATTGAATAATAAGGCATCGAAACCGACATTGATGGTGGTGGAAGTTTCCCAGGAGAGATCAACAGTAGGAAAATCACCTAAAGCAGCGCCCCGGTAATTGATACCAGCCGAGGGGAAATCACCTGAACCAACTCCAAATGTGTAGGAAGGATTGCGGTTTACAGTAGACAAAAAGGCAAAAGGTCTGGTTTCCTGATTACCCAGTTGTCCCCATCCTCCACGTAGCTTGAAATCATTAATGAAGGTCAGGGTTTGCATAAAAGGTTCAGCACTGACCCGCCAGGCCAGGGAGAAAGAAGGGAAAGTTCCCCAGCGATATTCCGGGGCAAACCGGGAGGTTCCATCCCTTCGAACTGTTACATCTACATAGTATTTACTGGAAAAATTATAACTTAATCTGCCCAGATATCCTTGCAGGGCCCACCCCTCTCCAAATTCTTCTGAAGCAATCACTCCTTCGGCATTATTTACATTACGGAGAGATTCATCTTTGAAAACCAATTGATTCCCATTGGTCTGGGTACCTTCAAAATCAAATTGTTGATCCATGGCATTGAAAAGCAGGTCAAAATGATGGTCACCTAAATCTTTCACATAATTCACCGCAAGTTCTTTGGTGAAGTTTCTGTTCCAGGTATGCCTGGTTCTTAACCGGTTTCCGTTTCGATTAACATTATATCCATTATCAAATACCCCTTGAAATTCATCATCCCAGAAAATACGTTTTTGATGCACGTAGTCAGCGCTGAATGTCCCTTTTATAGATAAACCGGGTAACGGGGTGACATCTACATAAGCTGAACCCAGGTTTCTGACCAGATCCCGGTCTTCAGTTTTAAGTAATAATTCGTCAATGGCATAAAAATTATCATCTGTTTCAGGCCCATACAGGAAATCTCCGTTTTCATCGGTTATAATGGCATAGCCTCTGAATCCGTTGACATCTTCTATGGGCTGCCAGGGAGAAACAGTGGCCATTCCAGCCAGATCATTGCTGCGATGATCAAAAAACTGGGAATAACCCAACCGATAAGTTTCACCTACCCGGAGCCAGGGTGTCAACTGATGATCCGAGTTAATTCCCAGGGAATACCGGTTCATATCATTAAATTTCAATACGCTTTCGGTGTGGGCAAAACCTCCACTGATAGAATAATTGGAAAAATCATTTCCACCAGAAACAGAAGCATTGTAATCTTCAGTGATGGCATTCTGATTCAATAGCCGATCCTGCCAATCATAGGTAGGGCTATCTCCCAGATAGTTAGGACTGGCCGGATCAAAAAATTCAGGCATGGTATTGTCGGCTATATTGTTGGCATAAGCTTCCTGGTATAAAGCCGTAAAATCCTGAGTATTTAAAACATCATAAGTATTGGGTACATTCTGAATACCCCGCTTCAGGTCTATTGAAATCTGGGGCTTTCCTTTTTTGCCCCGTTTGGTGGTAATCAGCACTACCCCGTTGGCTGCTCTCACTCCATAAATGGCAGCGGCAGAAGCATCTTTTAGTACCGAAATGGATTCGATGTCATTGGGGTTGATAAGGTTAAAAATGTTTATCGGCCCCCGTAGGTTATTTCCGGCTCCCTGAGAAACGGAGTAGGTGGAACCTGCTCCAAATTCAGCTATGGGTACACCATCCACAACATAAAGGGGTTCATTAAAACCTATGGTGCCTACTCCTCTGATCCTGACTTCTGGCCGGGCGGCCGGGTCACCACCAGGATTTGATACAAAAACTCCGGTCATTTTACCCTGCATGGCCATTTCCGGAGTCATGGAGTTGGTTTTCTTTATTTCCTCGGAGCTTATCTGAGAAATGGCACCAGTAACGTCTTTTTCCTGGCGGGAGCCGTATCCAATTACTACTAACTCATCCAGTTGCTGCACATCAGATTGCAGGGTCACGTCAATGGTGGAACGGTTGCCAATAGCTACCTCCTGACTTTCAAATCCCACTGAACTAAAAACCAGGGTAGCATTGGGAGAAACCGAAAGGGTATAGTTACCATTTACGTCTGTAACAATCCCATTAGTTGTATTTTTCTCAACAACGTTCACCCCTGGAACAGGTTGATTGTCTTCCCCGGAAATAACGGTACCTGAAATACTTCTGTTCTGGATAAAACGACCAACCTGGCCTACTAAACTGGCCTTATTACGGACCAACAGGTTAAGATTGGAAGCAGTTAGACTGCGGGATTGATCTGGTTTTTTTTCAATTTCCTTAATTCGAAATTGTGGTTCAGACTGACGGTTTTGAATTACAAATTTTCCTGATTGAATCTCTTTATAATCCAGTTGCAGGGGTGCCAGTAAATCAGATAAAGCTTTTTTCAAGTCTTTATCCTTGAAATCATTGGAAATGATCTTTTTATCCTGAATGATAGCAGGATCATAATAAAAAACCACATCAAATTGTATTTCAAGATCCGAAAGCACCTTTTTAAGGCTGGATGAATTTTGAACTGTTGCCTTCTGAGGCGATGTGGAAAAATGTTGGTTAAATAATGCCAGGTTCTGAGCCTGCACATTAAATTGAAATACTAATAAAAAAAACAGTATTCCAATCATAGCTTTCAAAAACCGTATTTTTGACATCATAGTTTTTAGGTTTAAGTTTTAAAAAAGACACTATTCTATAGTTATTTTAAGTTGATGCTGTTTTATGTCCAGTTGATGGGTTTCAGCCAGGGCTAACAATAACAATTCAATTTCATCTGCCTTCACCCTTCCATTAAATCGTTTGCTTAGAATATCAGGATTTTTTACATCCACCTGGAAATTATACATATCTTCCAAATCCTTTATAATATCAGCAATTGTTGATTCTTCATAGATCAACAGGTTGTTTTTCCATGAGGTATAGATTTCCGTTTTTACTTTTTCTTTTCTCAGCTGGTTATCTTTCTGATCAACTTCAGCCATTTCTCCAGGTTTGAGAAAAAAATTTGATTGATCTTCTAGCTTTTGCTCTTCCCAGTCCAGCTTCACTTTGCCGGAGTTTAGTACCACCTGAATTTTTCCCCTGCGATTTTTCACATTAAATTCGGTGCCTAAAACTTCTACTTCTAAATCTGAGGTGTGGACAATAAACTTTTTTGAATTTTTAACCACATCAAAATAAGCTTCTCCATGTAACCATACTTCCCGCCAATTCCTGTTTTCCCAGTTCGGATGATATGTGATTTTTGAATTAGCATTAAGAGTTACCAATGAGCCATCGGGCAAAACAACTTTTTTTGTTTCCCTGTACTGGGTTTCAAAAGCTTGTATGGCAACAGCATGATTGTAATAATAATAAGTAGTAATAAATGCAGCTATAACCAGGATCAGGAGGGCTGCTGCCATTTTAAAGGAAGGAAAAAGTCTGTTCTTTGACCTGGAACTGATATCTGTTTGATTTATCAGACGATTCCAGTTGTCTGTGATTGTTTCCTGAGATACTTTATGTTCTTTGAACTGCAGGGTCAGTACCAGTTTGTGGGCTTCCAGTATTTGGTCTTTCTGATCCGGATGCTGATTGATATAGGTCTGCCAAAATCTAATGTCTGCTTCGGCAGGATTTTTTACCCATCGGATAAAGGCGTCGTCCTGGGCAAATTCTAAAGCGGTAAATTTTTCGTATTTATTAATCATTGCTATGACATTCAATATTAAATGTAAATACCGGGTAAAAAGTACTCATGAAAAATGAATTAATTTTATAAAAAAGTAATATATTCAATAAAAATGAATTATTGTTGATTTATTTATAAAAATGAGAGGTATTGCTAATAAATTATCAATGGTATATGAAGAAGTGTTATCAAGAATGGGCAGATCAACAGGGAATCGATTGTCATATTTTTTTTAAGTTGTTTTAGTGATCTGTAGATTTGGTTTTTTACTGATTGGTAATTGATGTTTAAGATGGAAGCTATTTGTTCCAGCGACATCTGATTATAATAGCGCAGAAATAATACTTCCCTCTGACTGGCAGAAAGGGAACTAAAAGCTTTATTCAGGCTGGAAATCTGATCCTGGTTGAACTCCTTGCTAATAAGTTCATCTTCAAAAGATAAAACAACCTGAAAATCATAAAATTCAGACCTTTCGAGGTTGAGCATTCTTTTGTTAATGCCAATCTTTTTAAATAGTTTAATTCTTAAAGCTTTGGACAAATAAAATTTAATCGAATCGGTCTGACTCAGGTTTTCCCTGCTTTCCCAAATTTCTACAAACAATTCCTGAATCACATCTTTAACCAAATCCTGGTCCTGCCAAAGTTTACAGCCATAATTAAATAAAAAATTATAATAGCTCCTATAGATAAATTCAAAAGAATTCTTATTCCCTTGTTTAAATTTTTTCCAAATGTGGAGATCCTTACTCAAACTATCTGATTCTGTTAATGATTTTTAAAATTATTTCTGGCGGAGATGTCTGATTATTTACGTGGTTAAACATTGTTTGTTGCTGAATACATTGAACCTGAACATTTTGATCCATCTATTTATTCTTTTACTGTTGTTGATGCGGTATTTCTTTACCCTTTGGAACAAAATACCTTATAGGTTTTTCATCATAATTGGACCCGATATCCCGGGGTTGACAGAACCAAACCAGCTGACCTGTCTGATTAAGCTCCAAAGGCAGCCGGTCAGCATCAGGATGGGTTTGGTTAAATTTATTTAGCATTATATCCTGCATTTCGAATACTTTGTTCTTGTATTTTTCCTGGTAAGCCAGGTTAGTAGTTTCATCAGGATCTTCACTGATATTATAAAGCCGATGATAGATCCCGGAAGGTCCATGACCGGTGGCATAACCAAGATCCAGGTCATACTTGCCCGTAGTGAAAATGTATTTCCATTCCTGATCAGCTACCATGGCTTTATCATCCTGTAAAAATTCCCCGAAAACATGATCACGATGGCTGGTTGTTTTCCCCTGAAGCAGGCTGTTGAGAGGCTTTCCCTGGAAATCAGGATGCAAATTAAATCCCAGGGCTTGGGTGGCAGTGGGAACCAGATCTATAAATTCTACCAGGGCATCAGATTTTTGTCCGGCCAGATACCTGGATTTTCCCCGAATGATCAAAGGTGAAGTAATAGATTCATCCCAGAAGGTATGTTTTTCGAACCTTTTATGTTCATTAAGCAGGTAACCCTGATCTCCGTTAAAAATTACCAGGGTGTTTTCTTCCAATCCATTATCCCGCAGTGCATCCAGTACTATGCCTACATTTTTATCCATATATTCCACAGAAGTATAGTAAGAGGCGATGATACCCCGCCGTTGCTGTTCGGTTAAATCCTTGAATTGTAGCGGGATCCAACGATCATCTTCAGGAGAGCCTTGCGGTAAAGGCACATCATTGGGATCGTATTTACCAGCATATTCTACCGGAAAATTGAAGGGGGCATGTGGTTCATGAAAGGCAACCCACAGGCAAAAACGATCATTTTTGTTTTTACTAATAAAATCAGCGGCCCAGTTAGCCAGAAAAGTGCCCTGGCTATCCTTGTCGTAGTAAGGCTCAGGCAGCATGTCTGCATTTTTTCGCCAGGCTGCTCCCTCATAGGCTTGCACACTGGCTCTGGTCCTGATATGATCAGGGATTTTCTTTGGTGGGTTTTCTTTTAAATAAGCCTGGTGTTCCGCCTTATCGATCATATGATCCCAGCCATGATCAGGATAAGCGCCTTCTTTGTACAACTCATTAAAAACCCAATTATTGAAATGGTTTTTTCCCACCAATGCGGTTTTAAATCCTTTATCCTTCAGGTACTCGGCAATGGTAACATTTCCATGATCGGGAAAAGGTGTGAATAACAAATTTACCCGGGTAGAATGGGGGTATTTTCCGGTCATCATAGATTGACGAGAGGCGCTGCAAATGGGTGAATTTGCATATCCATTTGTGAAAAACATACCTTCTGAAGCCAAAAGATCCAGATTAGGGGTTTTAATCAGGGAGTTGCCAGCTGTCCCGATCACTTCAGGATGATGGTCATCACTAACGATAAAAACTACATTTCTGAATGCTTCTTCCTGGTTTTCTTTTTGGGAATGTTCAGATCCTGCTGAAACCAAAAGTAAAACCATTAGACTAAAAAAATTAATAATCCACATTATAAAAGGTTTTGATCTGAATGCTATAATATATAGTTTTTTTTATATTACAATCCTGCCTCATCCTGTGCATGCAACTTTTCTATGAAAAAGAGTTTTACACCATACCAGTTTTTATACTGATCGGATCTGATATCATCATCACAGATAAAATGACTTTCTACTTGCAGTGCTTTCAATTTTTCATGCAACTCAGCCCCAAACCGGGGATGGTGGGTGGCATGTCCTTTATCCTCCGATGGAATGGTGTTTTTTCTCATCAGATAATTAAGCAATATGGGCGGATCATCAGCTGAAGCATGTCTGTAGGGGCTGAATTCTTCAATCCATGGCAAGATTTCCTTTCGTCTATTCAGAAAAAACTGAAATCTTTCCCGGTCTTCTGAGGGAAGAATGCTACGATCAAAAAAGGCATGAGCGCCATAGGTTATGCCGGGAATCCATTGTTTCATTAGCCTGGGATCTATCGAGGTTTGTGCCTGAACCGGAACTGTGCAGCCAGGTTTGGTGGACATCCTTGCCACCGGATCCGGATGGTTGGGATGGGCCAGATCGTCGTGTAAAGCCAGCCAGGTACAAGTTGCTCCTCCAGCGCTGCCACCGGTAAATCCCAACCGATCAGGATCAATATTTAATGTTTCTGCCTTATACCTGATTAGCTGTACGGCTCTGGCAGCATCCAGAAGAGATGCGGCTACCGGAGGCTCAACTGCCGGATGCTCTTCATGCATGGAAACATAACGATAGTTTATTGATATATAAGCCAGGCCATGGTCGTTGTACCACTGTGCATCCTTACCCCGGGCGGCCTTATCCAGGGCACTCCAACCACCTCCATGAATAAATACAATAGCAGCCATGGGTTTTTCCGGTTTTTGACGGGGATAATAAATATCAATGGCATGTTTCCAGTGAGGGCCATACCTCAATCCTCGTAATTCAGGACTTCTTTTTTCATCTTCCGATTTGACCAGTGTCATTTCAAATGGAATGACCTGATCACCGGTAAAATCAAGTTCAACCAGGAAAGTTGTGTTTTCAGCTAATATCTGTTTTATAGTTCCAGTGATCTGCAGTTCATGTTGAACCAGAGGAACCTCTGCCAGTTTAATATGCTGACTCAACACCAATTTGGCCGCGAGAGGGGTTGTTTTAGGGCTTTTTTCCAGATTGATCTGGTCTGCCGGGCTGAACCGATAGGTATATTTGCCCCAGGCACAGTTTCCCTGGATTAAATCAAAGGTGCCTGGTTGAACTGGTTTCACCTTACCATTCAGCTGAAACCGCCCAGGCAACAGATCCTGAGGGCCCAGATATCTTCCCTGTTGAGTGCCAACCAACGGACCTTCCCCCGGAGCGATATACCAGCGCTTTAGGGAAGTGGGTTTATAATATTTTTCATAATAAGCCTCGTCAGCAGATTGACTGTAAAGATAGGGCTGGAATGAAATGGCAAAAATTAAAGCTAACAAAAATATCTTACTCATCACTTGATTTATAATTATTGATCAAACTATTCAGGATAAATAATGATCCGGGCCGGACCTAAAACCCCGGCCAGATTTAAAGGCACTTCAGCCCAGGGATCGCTCCAGGCTTTGGGTCCTTTTACGATATTGGTGTTGGTAAGTCGTTCACTTTCAGGTAATTTTCCATCACCGACTAACCTATTGTTCCATTCATTGGCCACTTCCAGCACCAGGTGATTTTTTCCTGATTCCAGTCTTTCTGTGATATCCAATACAAAAGGTTTATGCCATATAATGCCAAGAGAATGCCCGTTCAACCATACTTCTGCCAGTTCTCTCACATCGCCCAGATCCAAGTAATAGCGGTGGGAGGCTTCTATTTCCTGCCACTCAAAATCCAGTTCATATTTTGCGATGCCGGAAAAATACTTCACTCCCTCCTGGTCAGATTCAGTCCACGATATGAGATGAGGCATTTCCAGAGAGGCAGGGGCACCCCATCCATGAGGAAATGAAATTCTCCAGGTGCCGTTCAATGAGTCAGACCGGGCCGCTACCACCTCTTTTGTTTCAGTAGTGCCGTCATTATAGGTAAAACTATAATTTCCGGGTTCAGTAAAACGCCCTTGTCTGGTATGATATCCAAACATTCTGGCATATGCCTGGTTGGCTGGAAATAAGGTTTGTCCATTCATGGACACTTTTTGCCGGTGTCTTTTATTTTCGTCAGGTGTAAATATGATAAAAAAGGCATCATGGGGATCAAAGTTCAGTGCTATCCTAATACTGTCACCTTCAGCCTTATAGATAAGGTCTTGTACAACTTCCCCGGTTTCAGGCATCCATAGTTGAGGCACCCTACCTTTGACCCTGAAAACACATTCGGTAATGGCCGGTTTATCCATCCTGTTCCTGATAAAATAAATATCGGCCTCAGCTGTACGGCGATGAATGAAATTCAAGGAAGTACTGTCATCCTGCCCTATGAAACGAAAATCAGGATATATACCATTTTCCCTCAGGATATCTCTCTGGGTTGCTCCCCAATAGAGCTTTCCCTGGCCAATTTGTTGGGGATTGGAATTGTTTTCAGACAGTCCCTGCCACAACTGATCAGCCAGATGATTCAGCTTCAGATCGTTTTCATGAAAATTATACAAGCCAGGCGTTTTGTTTGGTTTGGGGCCCACTACCAGAGCGCCCTGACCCAGCAATTGCTCTAATTTCTGTAATACCACCAATGGCATGGTATTTTGCTGAGGCAGTACCAGCAAAGCATATTCCTGACCATGAGGCAAGGTCATTTTCCCTTGTGACATTTCTAACTCCAGTAATTTCTCCGTATTGATCACATCATAATCATAGCCAAATCCAAGGCTAGGATCTGTATGCCGCTGTTTGGCAAAATTTGGAGCCTGATCCCCATAATAATAAAGGATATCTCCTACGAAATTGCCCTGTTGCAGTAGGTAACTGTTGCGGGCCAGGTAATCAATCCAGGCCCGGCTTTTAGGCCACCAGGTTTGCCGGGTATCCATATGGGTACCAAATCCATAAACATAACCGGGAGCGCCAAAGGCATCGGGAGAATGATTAGAGGTGTGGAAAACCACCCGGTTAAGACCTTCACAAAAGGCCTGGTCAGCTGTGGGTTTCAGATCCTGCCAACCTTCCTGCCAGTGAAGCAGACTGGTAAATGATTCCGCCTCTACAAACGTTTGGTCATATAAATGGGCTGCACTGGCAATACCCTTTATAAACCAATGTGAGTCGAAACCTTCCGCATCATATTTTGGATACTTATGCCAGAACTCTCCTCTGGGTACAGACAGAGCGCCCAGTGCCTTGATAGATTCTACCGGAACATCATGTAAGGGAGGGCCGGGTCCCCCTCCTTCGGCATGATAACCCAAACCATATTGCTGGCAAAAATCCACCCCAAATTTATAGTGGTTGTCCACGGCCAGATCAGACAAAGTCATCTTAAAATCATAGAGAAACCGGTCAGTAATCTCCTGGCTTTGCACAATCTTTCCTGCAAAAACCGGTAAAAACGGACGGATATCATAGCCTCTTCTTTGTCTGAATTCATGCAACATGGTGGGAGTCCATACCGGGCCTTTAATCTCATAACTGTCGTTATAAAGATATTTCAGGGCCGTATTTCCCAAATCCCCCAATTTGGGCTTTAATTTATCTATAAAAAACTGCAGGTGAAATTCCTGGGCCTGACGAGAAAAATGATCAATCATCAAGCCATTTGAATTAGTGCTTGGCCTTTTTAAGGCCGTGCCTAAATTAGTGCAAACATAGCGTGTGATTTCCCACTGACCGGGAGGAACTGACCAGGTGAGCTGACCATTGACGAAATTGTCATCCAGATTGATGTATTGAGCTGTATCTATTATTGCTGGACCAACTGGTCGAGCCATGAGGGCAATTTCCTGGTAAAAGGCAGGTAAACCAGAACTATCTTTAGATATCAGCACCCCCCGATCATGGTAAGCATCATACTCAGGCAGGTTGGGGAATGGAATGTTTATGGAGACTTCGCTGCTACCATTGACAATGATGGTGGTATCCAGAATGCCCATGACCCCATACTCGGGAGGAATCCAGCTCCCACCGGAATTCCAGCTACTGGCTACCATCAAGCCCAATTCCAAATTCAAACGAGTGGCTTCTTTAATAGCATGGATAATAGCATTGGTAGATTCATGTCCCATGAAACGGGGTCCGGCCGGCACTTTATTTTCAATATCTGAAATGGGTGAAACATCCCAGATATCATATCCTCCCATGCCATTGGCTTTGGATTGTTCCAGTTCAAGCGTGATTCTTTCCAGATCAAAATTGCCATTGATCCAGCACCAGAAACCTTTGGGACGGGCCGAAACCGGTGGGTTTTCAAATTCACGGATCAAGGTTTCTATCGAATTCTGACGCGATTGATCTGATTCCGGTTGGCAGGAAATCATTACCAGCAGGAATACTGAAAAATTCAAGTAGCTTCTAACCATATTTGACATGATTGGATAATAATCTAGCATAAATAATCATTGCATAATTTAAGAAATATGAAAATTTAGGACTTTTGTTGTAAAATTTGACACACATTAAAATCCCCTACTGTTTGACAAAACAGAATAATTATTCTTAAAAAACAAGTTTAAATTAGTGATTTGCCAGCAAATTTTCTGGTTTTGTTACCCTTTTATTTAAATAAATGTATAATTTGGTATAAAGTGAGTTGGCATAAATTTATAGAATTTACAAATAATGATGAAGGTATTTCAATTATCAATTTTGCTGATAGGGCTGATATCACAACCAGTTGCCGGACAGAGCCCGGATCAGCCAGGCCAATTAAATGTGTTGTTTATTCTGGCAGACGATCTTGGTTGGCGCGATCTTAGCTGCCAGGGCAGCAAGTATTATAAAACCCCACATATTGATGCTCTGGCCCAACAAGGGGTAAAATTTACCACTGCCTATGCAGCCAGTGCGGTTTGTTCTCCTACCAGATCAAGCATTTTAACCGGTTTAAGTCCGGCCCGAACTCATATCACCGACTGGATACCCGGAGGCTTATTTCGACCGGATGATGCTACTCTGAACGAGCCTGACTGGCAAAAATTCATTAAACCAGAAATTGAGACCCTGCCGGAATTATTTTCTCAGGCTGGCTACCGTACCGTTCATATTGGCAAATGGCACCTGGGTAACAAGGACAACCATTCCACCCCGTCTGATCATGGCTACCAAACTGACCTGGTGAGCCTGGGAAAAAGGCCCCTGGGGGGTGGGGCTCCCCGCTCCTATTTTTCTCCCTATGGATTCCCGGACCAGATCCCGGATGGTCCTGAAGGAGAATATTTGCCGGAAAGATTAGCCCGGGAAGCAGTGGATCAAATTTCAAAGGATGATCAACGTCCTTTTTTTTTGATGCTGTCCCATTATGTTGTTCATACACCATTACAAGCTAAAGCAGATGTGGTAGAAAATTGGAAGAATATACCTGTAGATGGAGGACAAAATAATCCGGTTTATGCTTCCATGGTGCAAAGTCTGGATAATAGTGTGGGGCAGGTAATGCAAGCCCTGGAAACTTCAGGAAAGTTGGACCACACCGTCATTGTGTTTTGTTCTGACAATGGTGGTCTGGAGGTAACCGGACCTTTTGACGCTACAGATAATGATCCTTTGAAGGGGCAGAAGGGTCAGTATCATGAAGGAGGGATCAGGATTCCTATGATAATAAAATGGCCTGGTCTTACCCAGCCTGGTTCGGCCATAGATATTCCGGTAATTACGACAGATCTCTTCCCCACACTGGCTGGATTAATCCCGGTTAATCAACCGGAAAAACTGGATGGATTTAATCTGACACCCTTGTTCACTGGCGGCAGCCTGGAACAAAGAGATTTACACTGGCACTATCCTCATTACCATCAATCATTGGGAAATGTTAGACCTTGCAGCGTTATCAGACGAGGAGACTGGAAACTGATTGAATACCTGGAAGACGGCTATTTGGAGCTATATAATTTAAAAGAAGATCCTTATGAATTAGTCAATTGGGCGGAGCAACAGCCGGATAAAGCGGTTGAATTACAAATTGCCTTACACCAGTGGTTGACGCAAGTGAGGGCGCAAAAGCCATTAAGAAAATGATTGATCTGGTATTAGGGCTATAACGAAAACAATATGTAAGATCAATATGATTTAACATTTAAAAATTAGGATGCTCCACGGTAAATTACCAAATCACATCAATATATTTTGTCTAAAAATGGTTGTAAACACTTAAGTAAGATTAAAACAATAAATCAGGAAAGTATTTCCAGGTGGACCACAAATAAATTAAATGGCCGGTTCCACGAATTTTATCTCATCAAAAGTTCTTGATCTACAGGTTTTTAGCAGATAAAAATAAATGGAACGGCAAGTTAATGGCTGAATAAGATCTGAAAAAGACGGATTTTAATCTGTTGATGATGCAGATGCAAACCCTCCTGTCACCAGGCAATGGAAACTGTGTCTGAACCAGATATCTTTGGAAACACTGGGGGGAAAGGTTCCATAGTTAGTACTTTATTTTAGTTCCAAAATCAATAAGAGCTACCTGATTTGCACAATTACAGAGAAACTTAATCAGCTTGTTTTTATTGACTGATCATTTACATTTCGCCAATCTTGTTATAATTTCGCTTTCCACTAAAAGCACAATATGATGAAATTAACTTTTTCAATAGTTCTTGGATTGGCCCTGTGTGTATTAGTCATCTCCTGTTCCAATCCCGGTCAAACTGACGATACCAGCACAGAAGTGGGAAAACCCAATATCCTGATCTTCTTTTCTGATGAATTAGCCCCTGAATACCTTAGTTGTTATGGTGGCGAAATCCCTACCCCCCACCTGGATCAACTGGCCAGCCAAGGTATCCGATTCGATCGGGCTTATACGGCGGCGTCCATGTGTACACCCAGCCGTTTTTCACTGATGACCGGTCAGTATCCCGGCCGATGTCAGCATCCACAGTTTATGCTGGATTACCCTAAAGACCAGCCGTACTCCATTGCCTGGAATGTTCATTTGACCAATGGATCTGTAACCATTGCTAAATTACTGGCAGAACAGGGATACCACACAGGAATGGCTGGAAAATGGCATATTGGCACTTTTGAACAAGCCGGAATCCGACCCGCTTTTACAGAAAACGAATCTCTGGAAGATCCGGCCACCCAGCAAAAATTAAAAGATTATCAGAAGGCAGTGAAACAAAAGATCAGCCAGGAAGGTGGTTTCCAGGTAGTAAATAGTGCCTTGTGGGGCAATTTTGATGCCTTCCCTCATCCGGATCTGAAGTTCCATAATTTCCCCTGGATCACCAAAGGAGCAATAGATTTCCTGGAACAACAAAAAAATGCACAAGATCCATTTTTTTTATATGTAGCCACTACGGCAGTACATGGCCCCAGCCACCATGACGCATTGGATAAGGACGTGACCCAGACCCCTGAAGGAAAAATAAATGAAGCAGCACAATATCAACCAAACATTGATTCATTAAAAGCAGAAATTCAAAACATACCGGGACCGGATAAACATAAGTATGCCGGGATGGCTTACCTGGATCACCATGTGGGTACGGTTTTAAAAAAATTGGCAGAAATAGGCAAATCGGACAACACCATCATCTTATTTATGGCAGATCATAATGTGGAACCAGGGAAAGCCACTACTTATGAGAAAGGCATTCATATTCCCATGATTGTATCCTGGCCGGGAGTCACTAGTGGGGCCCAATCCAGTTCATTTATTCAAACCATCGATGTGTTACCTACTTTAGCCGCTTTAGCCGGAGCTGAACTGCCTCAGGATCATCAGATTGATGGTATGAATATGGTAGAATTATTCGAAGCGCCTTCCAGGCTGATCAGGCAGCATGTTTATACCGAAGCAGGTTATACCAGGGCCATCAATGACGGTAAGTACAAATATGTAGCATTCAAATATCCCCAATTTATGATTGAACAGATGCAAGCAGGAGAAATTGATTATGCCCCCAATCAGCTGGGAATGTACAAACAAGCCCATTCCTCTATTGCCATTGAGGCCTATCCGGCTTATTTTGCCCCGGACCAGCTTTATGACCTGGAAAATGATCCCTATGAACAAAATAATCTGGTCCAAAACCCGGAATACCAGGCAGAACTGGAACGGATGCAAGAGGCGTTGGATGCACAATTGAAAGCCTTTGATCACCCTTATGATATGAATACAGATCCATTCAGACAGACATCTAAATACCAACAGCTTGTAGAAAAAACCAAGGCATTGGGTACCGATTACATTCCCTGGCTAAGATCACATCATGGAGGGATTGTATGGCCACCCAATGATAGAAGTATGTAGGTTCCATTGATTTCCCGGAAAAGCCAGGAAAATATAATACAACTTGTTTACCTGCAAGGAGCTATAGTCATTAAGGTCAAAAAATGAAAACCTTAAGGCTATGAGAATTACTCTACTGATTGTGTTTATTTCAGCATTACTGAATGATCAAAACGTATGGTGCCAAAGCTACTGGGGGGCCAGTACCGGATTTGACAATATCAATGTGAGCGAAATTAATTCGAGTGCCATGGTAAATGGCAATGATGTAGAGGCTCATTTACAAAGGTTTTCCCGTACTCCTACACTGGGAGGAGATTATTTATGGCTGAAGGATGGTTTTATGTTGCAAATTGATGCTGCTTATAACAGTACTGCCCTGGCTGATCTGGGTAAAAAAGCCTTTACTTATCAAACATTAAGTGATTCCGGTTCTGTGGATGGTTTTGATCAATTGATTCATTTCAAAGGCGGTTTAGGCTATAATTTTAGCAAAAACCATATTTTGAGTGTATTGCTTAATGGAGAAGCTTTATATGGTGAGTTCGTCTATTTTAATGATGTTTACAGCGCCATCAATAATTTTTCTTTGAATAATTTTGATCTGGACCAAATAGAAAACTCCATAACTTATGGTGTATCCCTGAAATTCAGCGCTGGTTTTAAGTTACAAAATCTGTTGGCCATTACACTTACCCCTGGCTACTCCTGGGTCTGGAATAATAATGAAGACACCAGCAGCAGGGGTTTTGATGTCATTGTGGGTTTTTTTAAAGCCTTTTGATTTGTCTAATCAAAATACTTTCAGCATCCGGTAAACCATTTTAACTACAAAGCTTAATTTTCAACTTTTAAAATACAGTATCCCCTGATTAAAGAAGTTCCTTCTCTTCCAGGGATTTTTTCAGTTCAGCATGATTTTGCCAAAAACGGTCTTGAATCTTTTGCATGACCTGGTCAAACTCCGGATGGCTTTTTAGGGGTTGAATGATCGGGTCCAGTTCCATAAAAAGTAGGATCCAGTATTGATAGTTATCCTGGGCTGAGAAAATCCTGAGTTGTTCGATAGCCAGGTCAAATGCTCCTTCATGTGCATATTTAACGGCCATACTGGCACTTTTATAAATAGATTCATCATTCTCACAATAGTTGGCATAAGCTTTAAAAAAATCATCAGCCTGGGTTTTATAACCCATTTGTTCATAAACCATACCCACTTTGATGTCATCATAAACATAAATATCCAGTCCTTCGCTTTCTCTGGCTTTCACAAACTTTTGGTAATAGTAAAAAGCGGAATCATACTTTTTCTGGAAGTAAAACATTTTGGCTACTTCCTGCAAAATATCCAGCCGGGTGGTGTCTTTTTGCCAAACCTTTTCCAGGGCCCGCTGGGTTCTTGTGATATCCTTATGTTTGGCATACATGATAAAATGCTTTACATATGGAGCAAAATGGTTTTGGGGGTTGTAGTCAAGTGCCAGGTCAATGTATTTGATCGATTCATCGACAAAACCGGCTTGAATCAGCGCATTGCTCAGGTGCAGGTAGGTATAGCTTTTTGTGCTGGAATCATTTACCGCCACATCCAGTTGAATGCCTTTCAGGGCATATTCCAGGTATTTGGCAGTATTTGGGATAATGCGGGCATAAAAGTCTGACAGGATTTGCACCACAGCCGAAGAGTTGGGGTTATATTCCAGCGCTTTTTCAAGGTGTGGCAAAGCCAAACGAAAGTCTTTGGTATGCATGTAATACAAAGCCTTGGCAATAAGGCTTTCAGCCGATTTAGCATCATAAAGTAATGCCTTGTCGGCATTGTTGTTGATCTCCTCAGTGTATTGTTTTTCCACCTGATAGATGTCAAGGAAGTAATAAGCAATGGCTAGATTGGCATAAGCAAGAGAGAATTGCGGGTCATGTTCGATGGCTTTTTCAAATAAGGGAATGGCTAGTTTTAGTCCTTCCCTGGTTCTGGCATGATAGGGATCCAGGGCCTGCAGGTAGAAATCATAAGCCACCATATTTTCCGTAGGTTTTTTTTCAATACGCTCTCGCTCTGCGGGTGTTACAATTACTTTGATGGCTTCTGTGATTTCTCTGGCTACTTCATTTTGCAAAGCAAAAATGTCAACCAATTTACGCGAATATTGCCCGGCCCAGATAGGTTGATCACTGGAGGCTTCGATCAACTGAATATTAAGTAAAACCTGGTCTTCTACCCGCTGACCGCTACCTTCTACAATGTAACTTACATCCAGAGCTGCTGCTATCTCCGGAACAGGCTTATCCGTATTTCTGAATTGTTCTACTGAAGTTCGGCTGACCACCCTCAGGTCTTCGATTTTCTGCAGATTGCTCAAGGCCGATTCCATTAGCCCATTGACAAAATAAAGGTTGGAAGAATCGTTGCTTTCGTTTTTGAAAGGTAAAACAGCTATAGATTTTTCCAGTTCGACCTCAGGAGAAGTGGAGGGTTTCTTTAGGAACAAAAAAAATGAAATAAGCAATACTGCCGAAACAGCTAAGATCGCCGGCCACTGGTACCCCTTCAGAAAATTTTTATTTGCACTTTTTTCAGCATTCCCTTTCCTTGCTTCACCAGGCACATGCCCAAAATGCTCCCGAAAGCATTTTATAAAGTAAGAAGTGCTGCCAAAACCTACCTGAAAGGAAACCTCAGAAACGGACATTGAAGTTTGCTTGAGTAACTCCATGCCCTTTTTCAGCCTTACCTGCCGAATAAACTGGCTGGCTGACAGATTGGTATGTTTCTTAATTTTTCTAAGCAGGTTGGATCGGCTCATATTCATGGCTTCTGCCAATTCAGAAACGCCAAATTGTTCATTAGAGACATTATCTAAAATAATGGCTTCCAACTCTTCAATAAATTCTTCTCCTGAAATTGATGCGTCTGACATGATATTTTTTGGAATAGTAAAATTAATAAAAATTAATGGCAATCTGCACCATTTGATAATATGCTTTTTAGCTACTTAAAATAACCGTTTGCTTCATAATTTATATCCTTGCTTCATAATTTATATACCTGCCACAAACTTAATGTTTTTGTCTGCATAGCTTATACACCTGATTTTGATGGTTCACTGATCTTTGTAAAAACGAAAATTAAATTTCTAACACTTAAAAATTAATAACTATGAAAACACAAAAAATCAACCTGATGAAAACCTTAAGTTTTATCCTGATAGCGGCTGTGTTATTACCAGCCTGTGCATCGTCTGGTGACCAAAAAGAAGCTAAAAATGGTGCAGAAAAGCCGGAAATGGATATTCATACAGCTGTATTATCAGGAAATCTGGAAGTGGTAAATCAGCACATCGAAGCAGGAACAGACATTAATAAACCTGAACCAATGAGTGGTTCAACGCCATTGATTTCCGCCACTACATTTGGCAAAACCGATATTGCCAAAGCCCTTATAGATGCGGATGCAGATCTTTCCATTAAAAATAATGATGGTGCCACAGCATTACATGTGGCTGCATTTTTTTGCCGGGTGGAAATCGTACAAATGCTGATTGATGCAAATGCGGATAAAACCTTGCGCAACAACTTTGGAGCAACTGCCAGGGAATCTGTTATGGGTGATTTCTCTCAGATAAAGCCTGTTTATGCCATGATGCAGGAGCAGTTAGGACCATTGGGTCTGGAACTTGATATGGACGAACTGAAAAAAACCCGTCCGGTTATTGCCATGATGCTACAATAATCTAAATAACGAAAAAATGACAACAGAAAGAAGATACGATATTGATTGGCTGCGAGTGATTGCAATAGGTTTGCTATTGATCTATCACATAGCCATCATCTTCCAACCCTGGGCCATGTTTATTGGCTTTATCAGGAGCGATGATCTGATGCCGGATTTATGGATACCGATGACCATGCTCAATGTGTGGCGGATCCCATTGCTGTTTTTTGTTTCAGGTATGGGTGTCTATTTTGCCATCCAAAAGCGAAACTGGCGAAAGTTGTTGCTTGAGCGTACCAAAAGAATACTGGTACCCTTCCTTTTTGGCATAGTGGCCATTAGTCCCCTGCACATTTTTGTTTTTCAGCATTATTACAACTTACCTATGGGTTACATGGCGCATCCGAGTCATCTATGGTTTCTGGGAAATATTTTTGCCTATGTGCTACTGCTGTCACCTGTTTTCTTTTATTTAAAGAAAAAAGAAGGAAGCCAATGGATGAAGGGGTTGTCAAAACTGATGAGCAACCCCATTGGTCCGCTGTTGATATCAGCCTTTTTTGTAATAGAAGTTTTGCTGATTAATCCAGCAGTTTTTGCAAAGTATGTAGACACGTGGCATGGGTTTTTCATGGGTATGTTAGCTTTCTTTTTTGGCTTTCTGTTTGTATATACCGGAAAAACCTTCTGGGTCACTATTCTAAAGTGGCGATGGTTATATCTGGGCTTAGCGGTAGCATTTTATACCTTCCGCTGGGTCTATTTCGATACTCAGGGGCCTGGTTACCTGATGGCCATCGAGTCCTACTGCTGGATACTTGGCCTATTCGGTTTTGGATACAGATACCTGAATCAGCCCAGCGCTGTTTTAAAATACCTGAGTCAGGCAGCATATCCAGTATATATCATTCATATGTTCGTGCTTTATGGGGGGGCGGCCATTATTTTACCTTTAGAGATGCCAGTTATGCTAAAACTGATTGGGATTGTTGCTTTTACTTTTGCTGGTTGCTATATTTTGTATGAATTTATTATACGAAGGGCTGGTTTCTTACGTCCTTTATTTGGATTGAAATGGACATTCCGTAAAGAGGAAAAGGTTAAAGTAGTTTCAAAAGAGGCGGTATTTATTGGTTAACAATTAATTTGAAATTGTAAACTGCAAAACCCGCCCTGTTACAGTGCGGGTTTTGTTTTTTTATCTTTTCTAAATAGGGGTATCATTTGGGATTACTACCGGCTCACCATCAACCGGTAAGTTTTAAACCCATGATCACTGTAAATTGTTAGCAGGTAAATGCCTTCCTGTACATCGGATAGGTCGAAAGTAAAGGCATTTCTTCCTGTTTTGAAGCTTCTCTGCGGGACTAACTCTTTGACAGGTTTTCCTGAGATGTCGAGCAATGCCACCCGACCTGTAATGGGTTTAGCCAGCTCGAAATCCAGGGAAGTATGACCACTGGCAGGATTGGGATAGATGCTGAGTCTACGCAGGTGCAGGGTTGAACGGCAGGCTTCGAAGAAGGTACAGGAGGAACCAGACTTTAATTCTTCTGAATCAGATGTGATAAGCTCATATTCCTGCCGGAGCTGATTGCCGGTATCCGGTGGTAATGCAGCGAATAATGCTTCGGAGGGTTCAAACCAGAAGATTTGATCCTCAGAAAGTATGGAGGGATAATCGGAATTATTCAACAATACTGGCACCAGGTGCTGGATTTTTTCATCAAAATATTTTCTCCTTGATTTCTCGATTTGATCTTTTTTTGTTATCCATTGAAATTGTTGTTCCCCAAATATATTTGTCAGGAAAACCAAAGAAATTTTTGAATCCAATTTTTGATTTGGTCCTTTGGAGGAATTATCATTTATACTTCTACCATTAGGAAATAAATTAATTTCCAATGAGGTAGATGAAAAACTAATTTTGTTTTCTCTGATTTCAAAACCCAATTCACTAAGTTCTTTTTTGGAAAGTTGAATCATTGATAATTCTTCAATCAAATCCGCACTTCGATTTTCTTTGAGATAAACCACCAGGTTTTTTTCCGGTTGCAACGCTTTTTCGGCTTGAATTTTTCCATAAATCTCCTGATGTCGTTGAAATTTTTGAGGAAATAATTCAAATAATTGATCAGATGGTTGTAGCCAAAGCAAATATTCTGTTTCTGGAACTTTAATCTGTTCTGGATTGATCAGAATTGGTATTAATAAATCGTTCTCAGAAGCAAATTCACCTTCTTCAATTCTATGGGCTATATATTTTGTGATGCGAGCCGGAAAAAAATCAAAATTTGAATACAATTGCTTTTTATTATGACGATTTTTCGCACCTGAAACCCGGGTAAACTCCCCACCGAGCGCAACCCTTCTCCGGTGAAAATAAACCGTATCTCCCTGCCAGATATTTTTATAGTAAATGCCCGTTTCATCCAGCATAAAACCAATCTTTTTCAGCTCTTCATTGGTGAGGGTGACGATCAAAGAATTGCCGTCGATGACTGTATCCTCCGGCCAGGGATTGATGATTGGAGTGTTTTTTGTCGGTTGTGGTGAAGTGGACCTGCTGTTATTTGGTAGTTCAGCATCCTTTATTGGAGCGTTTGATAAAGCTAAATTTTTGCCGGCAGGCGTTAAATCTGGCCTTTTCTTTTTTATGATCTTTGGTACATTTTCAGTTTTTTCAAATTCCGGACTAACAGTTTCTGCTGTTTGGTTGATTTGTAATGGAGCCCACCAATAGAGGAGTAGCCCCAGGCCCATGATAGTAATAGTCATGATCGTGATGTTTAAATGATTAATACTTGTTTTTCCCCTCTGCGTGGCCTTAGCAGGCGGGTTGTTGATTAAATGGTGCACCTGGTCGAGTCTGTAGTAATCCGGCATCGCTTTAAATTGCCGGTAAAACTGGTTGAGATCGTTATCTTTATATTTCTTTTTCATGGTCATAGTGATAAAAACAAAAGCATCATTTTCACCTGATGGGGAGCATTGAGCATCTTCAGCAATTTTTCCCGGCCCCGTTTCAGTCTCAGTTTTACCCCGGATAAACTGCCGCCCTGGATCTTCCTGATTTCTTCCTGCGATAGATCTGAAATATGGAATAAGATCAATGTCTCGGCCATTTTGGGCGGTAATAGCAAAAGCTTTTGGTAGATTAGTTTAAAATCAGTTGCCGCTTCTGCATCATGGGCCAGATCCTCTATTTGCTCCAATTCGGAAGGATTGATTTCTCCCCTGAACTTTTGCTGCCGAAAACGCATCCGGCTCAGGTTGCCGGCAACCCGGAACATGTAGGGCTTTATAGCATTCTTATCTTTTATATCCTGGTATTGGTTGTATGTGGCCAGGATGGTATCCTGCAGTAAATCTTCGGCATCCTCCTTATTTCCGGCCAATACCCGGCAGTAGCGGGAAAGGCTGGTGTGTAAAGGTTGATAGTGGCTGAGAAATACCTGCTGTAAATTTTTCACTTGATATTAATTTTAGCACTCATTAATTAAGTTGCATTAGCAGCTCGAAAAGTTACAGGGAAAGGAAAAATATTTTTTGTGGTAGCTAAAAAACTGAGAAAAAACTTAAAGATCCATTTTTATTGCTATAGTTAGATATCAATTGTGTTTCCCCTACCCTACTCATGGAATTGTTGGAGACTTCTTAATGTTTCTCAGAATTGTACAGGTTATATTTTGCTTTCTGCTTGGCCTGGCATATCGCCGTATTTCAGCTGCAAGTTCTTTTCCTGCAGAAAATAAACAAGAGCAGTTAATGCCAGGTAAATACTCCCGATTATTATGGTTATTTTTATCATATTTCTCATCCGGTTGTCTTATTCCACTGAAAAACAGAAATCAGCTGTACCTCAAATATAAGCAATGCCCAATCACCAATAGCAATCTTCAACCAGGCTAAGCATTGGCAGAGGTTTGTAACAGCCGGGCAAATGGATGCTTTGTGGATTAAGTTAAAAAAGACAGGGTGCCTTATACAATTTAGCAAATACCTGAATATCAACCACTATTACTAAATTTTTTTAATAGATGTTGCTTTTTGTGATCTATTATGAGGCTAAAATTATTCACTTAAAAGCCTCTAACTTGACATAGCGGCTTCATGCAACATAATGACATAGAAGCAACCTATGAAAGCAAAAACTTTCATGATTTTGCAACATAAGTATTTTACCTTTCACTAACCAAAAGGCGATATTTAAATAAGTTTTAGTTGGCCCGGAAACCACAAGAACAGCTTCAAACACAGGGCTTGCTTTGTGATAAATCGTTTTTTCAAACCTAAATACTTATTACTATGAAATGCTTAAGTTTCTTTTTAAATGTATACCTGGTAGCGCTAATGAGCGCCGCACTATTTTCATGTCACCCGGATGAAATTCCTGATTCATCCACCGGGGTCAAATTTTTCCTTTCACCGTGATTGGTCCAGGATAAAGGAGTCAGGATGAGTCAGGAAGATAATCAATTCCCCAATGTAGACACAGACATATGTGATCTTGTTCATGTAATCTAGGTCGAAATAATGCTGGAAGGCATATCGGATGCCATTGGGCTTCCTGTTTAAAGGTCGATTTTCAGGAAAACAGATTCCCCATTGGTGAATTTAGTGGAGCTTTTAGTTTTTGTGCAGTCCCGGTAAGTGCTGGCGGGTTGGGCAACAAGCTATATGGTTGACAGCCATGGCGATACGTTAGCGCTGGCTATCCTTGATGGCCAGGTAATTGGTGGCAGACAAGAGGTGCCACTGGAAGTGGATATACTGACGATTTTAATAATACAGTTGATCGAATTTCTCACCATCACTGGTCAGGAACCATTACTATGATAAATAAATGAAAAATAATAACAGTTAAGATCATGAAAATTTTAATATCCTTGTTTTATATTTTAATCTGTATGTTCGGGTTGGTCAATTGCCAGGAAGAATCAGCAGATCCAGTTAATTATGGACGATCTTTCATTGAAACATCGACCACAGCATTGAACCTGGATGACCTGGAAGGTAATTGGAATGCTGCCAGGATTTCTCCTTATTCACAGGTTACTGATTTTTCATTAAGTTCCCTCAAATTCCAAATTAAGGATCGGGCTACTTGTTGCATTTTTGGGCAATATGCTTTTGATTGTAATCAAAAACCATGGAATTGTAATAAAACGGCATTTTCTATTGATCTCGAAAATACTGCATTTGCAAATCCATTAAAAGTATCGGTTAATAGGATCGCTGTTGAAAATTTTATAAATACTCAGGAGTTGGAGGTGGAATTTCTGGTTCCGGTGGAATATTTCAAAGAAAAAGAGGAAATACCAATTTTCGATCCATATAAACAAGTAAGTATCATATTTATACGTGAAATATGATCATTGAACCCACCTGGTTTTACCATTATGCACATACTATATCCGGAGTATGTGCATAATTTTTTGATGGGGCCAAACTAAGCTTATTACACACTTCATCTCCTTAAAACAAATATGGAACCATCATGCAACATAATGACATAGATGCAACATAAAGAACCAAAAACTTTCATGCTTTTGCAACATAAGTATTTAACCTTCCACTAATAGAAAGACGATATTTAAGTAAATATTTGACGGCCAGAAAGTATAAGAACTGGCTTTGCGGATATTAGAATAAATCGGCCAGACTATATACTCAATCATTTTTTTAAACCTTAATAATTATTACTATGAAAAGCTTTAGAATTTTTTACGGGGCCTCCCTGTTAATGCTCATCAGTTCCATAATATTTTCATGTCAGCCAGACGAATTTACTGATGCTCCCACCGGGGTCAAATTTATCCTTTCACCCAGAATGATTCAGGATGATGGGGCAAGAATGAATCAGGAGGATAACCAGTTCCCCACAGTAGATCCAGGCATGTGTGATATTGTTCATGCTGCCTATGCCGAAATAATGGTGGAAGGCATATCGAATGCCATTGAACTTCCTGTAAAACAATGGGGAACCAAATTTAAAACTGACCTGGTCGAACTGGCTCCGGGCAACTACAACCTGCTAAGCTTTGTAGTATATGATGAGCAGGATCAGGCGATTTTCGCTACTCCTGCTGCAGAAAGTGAGTTCGGACCTTTCGTTTCTGAGGCACTACCGCTTGAATTTACAGTATCCCTGTATGATAAATCGGAGCATATGGTAGAAGTCTTGTGTTTGGAAAATTTTGCTCCACCGCAATTTGGTTTTTCCTTTTGGAAATTGGGCTTAAAAGCTACCAAACAGCTTTGCCTGTTCGGTAATTATTGTGAAACAGCAACTGGACACCAGGTGGCTGAAATGGAAGCCTGGGTTTACCCGGATGAACAGCAAACTTTAGCAGCTGATCTGATCTGGTGGGCCCGTACTGATCCGGAAGATGAAGATCCGGATAATGATCTGCTTTGTTTAAAATTTCCTTATGATCCTGAAACACCTGTGGAAGAACAAACCTTCTATGTATTGTTGAAATTAGAAAATGTTTTTCTCAATGCTACTTTGAGCCTGGCCGAAATTGATAAAATCAATGAAATGGAAGGATATCTTCATTTAAATAAAAATTGCCAGGAAAATTTTGAACCATTCCAAATATCTGAGCAGGATCGGGTGGCCATAATGGAAGATCCTGATCTGGCCGTCCATTACCGGGTAATTGGTGATGGGCCTGTTAATATGGTATTTGTTCCCGGATGGACCAATCCATTAACCATTTTCACTAAACAATTCGATTATTTCAGTGACAAAGCCCGCAGCATTTATATTGATTTACCCGGACAGGGGAAAAGTGAAGCTCCAGCCCCCGGAAATCCACTAGATCCTAATGAACCTGGTCTACACTACACCATGGATCTCATGGCTGAAGCATTGTATACAGTTATAAAAAAAGAAGGATTGGAAAATTTCGTAGCGGTGGGATTTTCTCTTGGTCCCAGGGTTTGGGGGCTCTACGAAAAATCCCACCCGGGCATGATCAGTAAACTGGTAAATCTGGATGGCGGTTTTATGCCCTGGCCCGAAGATCCTGTTGAAAGAGAAAAAAGACAAGAGAAAAGGGAAGCAACTTACCTGGCTCAACTCGAGTGGGATATTAATGCCAAGAAAGGACTTGCTCGAGTGCTAGTTCCTCCCGGGTCTCCGGCTGATTTAGAGGAATTAGTGCAATACTTTTGGGATTATCCTCCCGATATTTTGGCTAATATTTACTATTATTATGATGCGGAAAATGCAAATGAACCGGTAGGCTGGACTTATCCCAAACTTTGTTTTTATGCAAATCCGAACCCGAATATGGATAAAGTAAATTGGATTTATCCCAATAATACAACATTTTCTTTTCCCGGAAGAGGGCATGTTATTCAATGGGTATTTAATGAAGAGATCAATCCGATCATCTGGGAATTTGTAAAAGATTAGACCTGGAATACCATTCAAAATTCATATCTACCAGGCACTTTTGAAAAAAGCCGCACTGACTATTTTTAGTATTATTCTTAGCCTCTGTATCCTCTGCAGGGGCTATTATAATGCTTGATTTGTATACCAAATTTTTTGTAGAGGTTACGCTAAAGTTCCAAATGCAACATAATGATAACATGTGATCAAAACTTTCACTTTTTTGCAACATAAGTATATAGTTTTAGGCTGCTAAGTAAGCTAATTTTAGATCAGGTTTTGGGTTTGTAATAATCAATCAGATTTCTAAGAATCTAAACCTAATAATTTCACTATCAACAAGTCCATTTTTTAATTTAATTTTTACACCTATGAAAAATTTTAAATCTTTTTTCGTCGCATCATTGGTAGTTCTGATGAGTGCATTTTTAGTCTCCTGTCAGCAGGATGATATCACTGTTTCACCTACAGGGGTAGAATTTATCCTTTCACCTGGCCTGGTTCAGGATGATGGGGCTCGAATGAATCAGGATGGTAATGAATTTCCCACCGTTGGAGAAGGAGTGTGTGAGCTTATAAATGCTGCTTATGTTGAAGTAGTTATTGAGGGAATTGCTGATGAACTTACGTTGCCCGTTAATCAATGGGGAGTCGAATATAAAACAGACCTGGCTGAACTGGAACCGGGCACCTATTATATATTGAGCTTTGTAGTATACAATGATCAGGGAGATGCCATTTTCGCTACCCCTGCTGCAGATAGTGAATTTGGTCCTTTTGTATCAACAGCACTACCGCTTCAATTTTCAGTTTCCCTGTATGAAAAAACGCCTTTGATTATAGAAGTGCTATGTGTTGAAAATTTCACACCCCCTCAATTTGGCTTTTCATTCTGGAATTTAGATATAAAAGCTACCCGGCAGCTTTGTATTTGGGGTAATTCTTGTGATCCAGATCAAAATAACGGTCTGGCTCAAATGGAGGCCTGGATATATCCGGATAAACAGCATACTGAGGCAACGGATCTGATCTGGGGTGGTCGTACGGATATAGAAGATGAAGACCCGGATAATAACATCCTTTGTTTGAAATTCCCTTATGATCCGGAAATACCAGCGGAAGAACAGATTTTCTATGTGATGTTGCAAATAGATAATATTTTACTGACTGCTACTTTAAGTCTGGCCGACATTGAAGAAATAAATACCAACGCAGGCTATATTCACCTGAACAAAGATTGCGACTACAATTTTAATCTATTCGAAAATACAGCAAATTTCAGGGTGGAACCTGGTGGAGAGGATGATACCCAGGCTATGCTGCAGGCCTTTGCCCTGGCCAAAGCTGCAGGTCCAGGTTCGGTGGTAGAGCTTGTTGAGGGTGAATATTTCATTGACTTCATTGAAATCAGAGAATTCAAAGGAAAATTCATTGGCGCTGGTAAAGGAAAAACCATCATTACTCCGGCAGAAGAACTTGCCATAGAGGATTTGATCGATCTTTACCTTAACACAATCCTGATACGATTTGTGGGTGGTGATGTAACCATGAGTGATATGACCATTAAAACCAATCCGGGAAGTTTTAATTCAGGAAGTCTAGAAGTCATCGATGGTTTGGTTGGGTTTTCTTCAATCACCGCTCAATATACAGCCGAAGATGATTATATAAAAGTCTCTGTGGATAATGTTGAATTTAAAGGACATTTAAATGCATATCACGGGTTAAAGGCTGAATCTGGTTATCTTGGTTATAAAACACCTATACCTCTTTCCAATTACGATATAGAAGTCACCAATTGTTCTTTTGAAGGATTTAAATGGTATGGAGTCCTGATCATGGAATTAGACGAAGGTAGTATAACCGTAGGAACTAATGAAAGAGGTAATGTATTTCAAAACAATAATTTTGTAGACCTGGGAATATGGCACAACGCCAATGTTAAAGGGTTGGTTCAGGGAAATTCATTTATTAGCCATGGCGGCGGTGCATCTATTCAACTATTCAGTGCACCCTACCCTTCCGGACTGGAACAAGTACCACAAACTTTCAGGTCAATTGTCTATATTGACAATAATGATTTTGATGTGGCAGATTGCAATGGCGCTATGATTATTAATGATAATCGCCTTATTTTTTATCCTGATGAATTATCAATGCTGGTCCATGTAAAAAACAACCGGATAAAAGCCCATAATCCCAATAAATACGGCATTGTTTCCATGAATACTAGTGGCATGGTAATCAAAAATAACAAATTAAGTGGATCAGGTGCTGATGGCATTTACATCATGCGACAGAAAGATGTAAGTACCGAAAATGGCTTGATCACTGAAAATACATTTTCCCAAACCAGTTATACCGGGGCTACTGTACATCTGGACTATGGATCCCGAAACTGGACCGTTTTAGGTAAAAATCAGGGAGAAACCGTTATTGATAAGGGAGAAAACAATACCATAACCGGTTTTGATTTGCTGAACATTAGTATGCGGGCGGGCCAAAATCCTACAGAAAATCTTGATACCCAACGGATAGGAATTGACCTTATCAGAGTACAATAGCAGCTTTTTGATTTTCTGTAATCCTAAAAAAGTGTCAATAATTTTTTTGAATTTAAAATTTTACATCCATGAAAACCTTTAGTGTTATTTTTATCACATCGTTAATGATGCTGATGATTACTTTATTATATACCTGCCAGCAGGATGAATTTGTTGATGCCCCTTCCGGGGTAAGGTTTATTCTGTCACCGGGATCGGTCCAAAATGATGGGGCCAGGATAAATCAGGATCAAGATGAATTCCCCCAGATTGGCGAAGGCTTGTGTGATCTTGTACATGCTGCTTATGCAAAAATTGTGATTGAAGGTATACTGGAGGAAATAGAAATACCCATCAAAAAATGGGATGCTGACTATAAAACAGACCTGGTTGAATTGGAACCAGGTACTTATAATATATTAAGCTTTGTAGTTTATAACCAACAGGATGTCCCTATTTTCGCTACTCCGGCTGCAAGCAGTGAATTTGGTGCTTTTGTGGCGGAACCGCTGCCCCTGGAATTTGCTGTTTCCATATATGAAAAATCAGCGCTTCAGATTGAAGTGCTATGTGTTGAAAATTTTACCCCGCCTCAATTTGGTTTTTCTTTCTGGAATATTGGCTTAAAGACAACCAGAAATCTTTGCATATTTGGCAATTATTGTGAACCGGCATCAGGCCATCTGGTGGCTGAAATGGAAGCCTGGATTTATCCGGATGCTCAGCATACTACAGCAACTGATTTGATCTGGACTGCTCGTACGGATACAGAAGATGAAAATCCCAATAACAATTTGCTCTGTTTAAAATTTCCGTATGATCCCGAAATACCCGCCTCAGAACAGACCTTCTATGTGATGTTGAGATCAGAAAATGTTTTTCTCACTGCTACTTTGAGCCTGGCCGAAATTGATAAAATCAATGAAATGGAAGGATATCTTCATTTAAATAAAAATTGCCAGGAAAATTTTGAGCCTTTTCAAATTTCCGAGGAACATCGGGTCGTAATAATGGAAGATCCTGACCTTTCTATCCATTACCGGGTGATTGGTGATGGTCCGGTCAACATGGTATTTGTGCCCGGATGGACCAATCCGTTAACGGCTTTCACCAAACAATTTGAATATTTCAATAACAAAGCCCGTAGTATTTACATTGATCTGCCCGGACATGGAAAAAGCGATGCACCAATCCCTGGAAATCCGCTCGATCCAGGTGAGCCTGGTCTTCATTACACCATGGAACTCATGACCAAAGCTGTACATGCAGTTATTGAAAAAGAAGGATGGCAAAAATTTGTAGCAGTGGGATTTTCAATAGCAAACAGGGTGTGGGGTTTGTATGAAAAATCGCATCCAGGTATGATCAGTAAACTGGTAAACCTGGATGGTGGATTTAATCCCTGGCCTGAAGATCCTGTCGAAAGGGAAAAAAGGCAGAATATTAGGGAAGCTACTTACCTGGCTCAACTCGAGTGGGATATTAATGCCAAGAAAGGACTGGCTCAAGTCTTGGTTCCTCCCGGATCACCAGCTGACTTACAGGAATTTGTCCAGTATTTCTGGTATTATCCTTCAGACATTTTGGCTAATATTAGATACTATTTTGATGCAGAAAATGCAAATGAACCGGTAGGCTGGACTTATCCCAAACTTTGTCTTTATTCAAATCCAAACCCAAATATGGATAAAGTAAACTGGATATTTCCGAACAACACAACCTATAGCTATCCTGGTGGAGGACATGTTATTCAATGGGTATTTCATGAAGAAATCAATCCACTTATCTGGGAGTTTGTCAAGGATTAGTCTTGGAATAATTAATATGGCATATCTACCAGGAATTTCTGCAAAAAGCCGCGCTGTTTATTTTTAGTATAATTATAAGCCTCTGTATCCTCTGCAGGGGCTTTTTTCTTGTACATTAAGATATTCCTGCAAAATCATTCTACTCTTCCAGCCAATCCTAAAATAGAAGATAAATAAATTAAATTTCAGGCAATGAAAGCAGCATTGTTTCTATATGTGGATGGCAAAATATCAGATGTACTGTCCTGCATGGACAATCTTGGTATGATGCAGCAGCTAGTGTGTTAATTATTAAATTGGTTTACTAAATTTTTGCTATTATTTTTTCTTTAGACAAGGCAAAATTTGAGAGCATAGCAGCGTTACGCTTGAAAATTTTAACACAGTATAAAGGAAAAAGAAGGGTGAAAATAGTGAATTAATTTAGTAATTAACACACTAGGGGTAATTCCTCCTCTTGGTTAAAATTACCCTCTATTTTAAGGGACCAGCCAGTTTACATTGAGGGGCTGGTCCCTCCTCTTCCACCTGATTGCTTCTATTCCCGGATCAATACCATATATCCATAACTGCCATTTACAACTAAACCCTTTGGCTTAAAATTAACGCAATATGTAATTCAAATACTCCTTTTACATCAATAAAATGCTTCTCACCAGGAGTTTAATCAGGAGTTAAAAATCAACCTATATGGTTTGTGGCGCTTGTTTCCCAAAACAACTGACCAGATTTGCTATTGATTGCTATGAAACCCAGGACTTAATGAACTGAATATTAATTTTTTAGGCATAAGTATTGCACAAAAAAGCCAGTAATTAGTTTTTATTTTTAAAGCAAGCACATAGTAATTATGAAATTAAACAAAATATATCCATCTCTATTCGCTGGTTTATTGATCTTTTCCGCCTGGAACATAGCACCTGTTACAGAATCCGATCATCAATTTACCTCTCAGGTTGATTCAATCTTAGAATTAATGACCCTGGAAGAAAAATTAGGTCAGCTAAACATGCCTGCAGCCGGTGATATCACTACCGGACTGGCTGAAAATGTAGGTATTGCAGCCAAAATAGCAGAAGGAAAGGTTGGAGCCTTGTTGAATATCCAGGGTATTGACAAGATCCATGAAGCCCAGCGTATTGCTGTAGAGGAAAGCCGGCTGGGCATTCCCCTGATTTTTGCCATGGATGTGATCCATGGATATAAAACCGTATTTCCAATCCCACTGGGTTTGTCTTCTACCTGGAATACCGAAATGATTGAGCAAACTGCCCGGGTAGCTGCCCGTGAAGCTTCTGCCGAAGGCATTTCCCTTACCTTCTCTCCCATGGTGGATGTGAGTCGGGATCCCCGCTGGGGGCGTATTGCCGAAGGTTCCGGAGAGGATCCATTTATGCAATCGGAAATCGCCCGGGCCATGGTAAATGGATATCAGGGCGACGATCTTACCAGTGATCACACCCTGATGAGTTGTGTAAAACATTTCGCCCTATATGGCGCACCTGTAGCCGGAAGAGATTATAATACCGTAGATATGAGCAGGTTACAAATGTATAATGTATATTTTCCCCCATTCAAAGCAGCTGTGAAAGCCGATGTAGGATGCGTAATGGCTGCCTTTAATGATGTGGATGCCATTCCTGCCACCGGAAGTGAATGGCTGATGACCGAAGTTTTACGTAATCAATGGGGATTTGATGGTTTTGTGGTGTCTGATTATACCGGCATCAATGAAATGACCGCCCATGGATTAGGTGACCTACAGGCAGTATCTGAACTGGCATTAGAAGCAGGCATTGATATGGATATGGTGGGGGAAGGATTTCTTACCACCCTGGAGCAATCTTACCAAGAAGGTGCAGTTACTATGGAAGATATTGACCAGGCGGTACACCGGGTATTAACAGCAAAATTCAAGTTGGGACTTTTTGCAGATCCATATCAGTATGGCGATGAGGATCGGTCAGCCAGGGAAGTTTTTTCAGCTGAAAACCGGCAGTTTGCCCGGGAGGTGGCAGCAGAATCGCTGGTATTGCTTAAGAATGAAAATGACCTTTTACCCCTGCAGCCAGATGGTAAGATTGCTGTAATAGGACCTTTGGTAGATAACCCGGAGAATATGGCGGGTACCTGGAGTGTGGCTGCCGATTTTGAAAAAAGCGTATCCCTGGTGCAAGGAATAAAAAATGTGGCAGGTGATCAGATCAACCTTCTACAGGCCAAAGGAGCTAATATCTATCGGGACCCGGATCTGGAAGCCAAAGTGAGTATTTTTGGCAAACCCACCGACCGTGATTCACGTTCACCGGAAGTCCTTCGCCAGGAAGCACTGGACATAGCCAGACAAAGTGATGTGATCATTGCGGCCCTGGGTGAAGCGGCAGAAATGTCAGGGGAAAGTGCCAGCCGTTCTGATATTGGCATACCTGAAGTTCAATTGGAACTGCTGAAAGCATTGCAGGAAACTGGAAAACCTATAGTTTTGGTATTATTTAATGGTCGTCCACTCACCATACCCTGGGCAGCTGACAACGTGCCGGCCATTCTCAATGCCTGGTTTCCCGGATCTGAAGCAGGTCATGCAATTGCTGATGTGCTTTTTGGTCAGGTAAACCCATCCGGTAAGCTGACCATTACTTTTCCCCGCAATGTGGGACAAGTGCCTATCTACTATGCAGCCAGATCAACCGGGAGACCGCAGGCAGGTGATGAATTTCAAAAGTTCAGATCCAATTACCTGGATGTACCGAATTCACCCCTGTATCCTTTTGGTTATGGCCTTTCTTATAGTGATTTTGAATACAGTGAAGTAAAGCTGGATAAAAATGAGGTTTCTGGCTCCGGAATAGTAACTGCCTCTGTAGATATCACCAATACCAGTGACCGGGCCGGCAAGGAAACGGTTCAGTTATACATCCATGATGTAGTGGCCGGCAATACCCGGCCTAACCTGGAGTTGAAGGCATTCGAAAAAGTAATGGTCAAGCCCGGTGAAACTGTTACAGTTTCATTTTCAATTACTAACGAAATGCTCAAATATTATCACTATGATACTGAATCGGGATACCGGGACATTGTAAATACCTGGGAACCAGGAGAATTCGAAATCATGATAGGCAGCAGTTCAGTAGACTGGAAAAAAGCATCGTTGGTATGGCAGGAATAGAAAATTAAAAGCTTTCCATTTTTCACTTATATCATTCGGGTTGGGTGTGAAATATTGTCCTGGTGGATACTGGCTATTAACCTTATAAATGGTCTGTTTTGGATCACTTGAACCGCCAACCTGCTCTCTATAACATAATGTATATTAAAGATTTTCGTTAGAAAAATTCAAACATCGATTATTCAAAGAGTTGACTACCAGGGTATTACCAACTGTAATATGCCAGGTTTTCAATGGGATATATATCTAAAAAGATTAAATCATATGAAAATATACCTTATTTTCTGCTTTCTGTTGGTGTCCCATTGGCTGAAGGCACAGGAGATCATACCGGAGACTTACATAAATCCGCTTGATCTCGACTATACCTATATGGTCTACAATTCAAGTAAAAATATTTCCTATCGATCAGGTGCTGATCCGGCTGTAGTTGAATTCCGGGGGGAGTACTACATGTTTGTAACCCGTTCTTTTGGATACTGGCATTCTATCGATCTGGTAAACTGGGAATTTATTAAACCGGTACAATGGTTTTTTGAAGGAAGCAATGCGCCAACTGCTTTTAATTATAAAGATTCTATCATTTATTTTGCCGGTGATCCTGCCGGATATGGCAGTATTCTCTATACCGACGATCCTAAAAGCGGTAAATGGACCCCTACCGCGTCTATCAGTTACAATATTCAGGATTCAGAGCTTTTCATTGATGATGATGGCAAGACCTATTTGTATTGGGGATCTTCCAATGTCCATCCCATTAAAGTGAAAATGCTTAACAAGGATGATCGTATGCTGGAAATTGGGGTGGAAAAAGAACTGATCAATTTGAATGAGGAGGAGCATGGCTGGGAGCGTTTTGGTGAAAATAACTTCCACCCTACCATAAAAGAAGGTTATATGGAAGGCGCTTCTATGATCAAGCATAACGGCAAGTATTATCTGCAATACGCTGCCCCCGGAACCCAGTTTAATGTTTACGGTGATGGGGTTTATATTGGGGAAACCCCTCTGGGTCCTTTTGAATACATGAAAAGCAATCCCATGAGTTTCAAACCGGGGGGATTTACCAATGGCGCAGGCCATGGTATGACCATGCAGCAAACCAATGGTCAGTACTGGCATTTTGCCACCATGGCTTTGGCTTCCAATTCTCACTGGGAACGGCGTTTGAGTATGTTTCCCACCTATTTCGATCAGGATGGCCTGATGTATTCCAATACCCACTACGGTGACTATCCACGCTTTGCCCCTGATCATCCCACCAAAGCCGGTCAGCACAATGGCTGGATGTTGCTTTCTTTCCGGGGTAAAGCAACCGTTTCATCCTCCAGGATACAGATCAGTAAAAGTACGTCTACGGATGATGATTTTGACATCACTGAAATGCCAATAAGGAAAAACCAGGATGGACAGATTATTTCGGAGGTTCTGACCGACGAAAGTCCCAAATCATTTTGGGTAGCTGAAGCCAATGATGATCAGCAATGGGTGGAAATAGAAATGCTGGCCCCGGGCAAGATCTACGCCTTTCAGTTGAATTTTCATGATCATAATACAGGCATTTATACCCGTAGGGAAGGTTTGCGACACCGATTTGTATTGGAAGTTTCTCAGGATGGAGAGAACTGGCAAACCTTAATAGACCGGAGTGATAGTTATAAAGATACGCCCAATGCTTATATTGTGCTGAATCAGCCGGTGCAAGGCAGGTACGTGCGCTATAATAATGTGGAAGTACCCGGAAACAACCTGGCCCTGTCTGAGATCAGGGTTTTTGGGAAAGGTTTCGGCAAAAAACCGGCCAGGGTAAAAGATTTTAAGGTAAACCGACAGGAAGACCGCAGAGATGCCGCTTTGTCCTGGAAGGCTGTGGAAGGGGCTCAGGGTTATAACATTCGCTGGGGAATCGCACCGGATAAATTATACTTGTCGTGGTTGATTTATGAGGAAAACCAACACTTTATGCGCAACCTTGATCGCAATACCCCTTATTATTTCCAAATAGAAGCATTTAATCAGAATGGCATTTCCCGTACAACCGATATTATTCAAGTTGATTAAATTAAATGATTTGAAAGAAGTGTGCATGTATTTTCACAATGAAATGAACAGCTTTATGAAGTTTAAACGTACGGTAGGTTTGATAATACTGGTTAGTTGGCTCAGTGCCTGCTCCTCAGAGTAGACCAGGCCGGAGAGGCCAAACATCATTTTCATCATGAGTGATGACCATGCTACCAGGCAATCAGTGCCTATGATGATAAGCTGTTACATACTCCCAACATAGATCGCCTGGCTGAAAAAGGCTTACTGTTTACCAATGCCTCAGTGACAAATTCCATTTGTGCTCCCTCCCGGGCTACCATTCTTACTGGTAAGCATGCCCATATACACGGAAAGATCGACAACATCTTCCCATTTGATACCACCAATATCACCTTCCCTCAGATCTTGCATGAAAATGGATACCAAACGGCCATGTTTGGGAAGCTGCATTTTGGTAAAACCCCTAGGGAATTGATGAATTCAAGATACTACCGGGATAAGGGGATTTTTATAACACGGAATTTATAACTAATACCGCTGATACCACCATTCAGGGATATGTCACCGATATCATTACCGATCTTACCCTGGACTGGTTTGAAAACAGAAGACAGGCGGATAAATCCTTCATGCTATTCTACCTGCATAAACCTCCCCATGATTGGATTTCTGCACCCCGTCATTACAGGGAGTTTATCCAACGAAATTTTCCCCTGCCGGAAACCCTATACGATGACTATGAAGGCTGAGGCATTGCAGCCTTACAAGCTGAATGAATATTCTGAAGCACCTGAACCAAAACCAGATCCGTATAACCTTTCTCTTAGATCATTCTTTTGATTAAAAATTCCTATTAAACCAACACCAAGGTATGGCTGTAATAATGATTGCTGAAGTGGCTGGTATAAATAAAGAAACTTCTGCATCGGGTGACCATTTAATATTCATCATAAGGCCCTAAATCATCAATTTTGAAGATCATTCCTTCCAAACGTAACTGATATTGCAAATCAGCCAGGGAAAGATCGGTTACTACACAATTATTTCTCAAAGACAAAGCAGCTGCAGTGCCGGCAACATGTCCCATCTGCATCCAGGTGGGCTCCAGACGAAAGGCACAAAAAGCCACATGAGATACAGAAGAGGCTACCGGAACCAATAAATTATTTGCTTCTGTGGATTTGGGTAATAAAATGCGATAAGGTATTTCAAAAGGTTCTGTCACCTTATGCCATATTCGTCCCTCATTGGTAAAAGTGGTATCAGAAATGGCCACTCTCTGTACATGATGAGAATCAATCCAATGGGATCCCAAAGTCACTGCATCAGGCTTTGACCGGTTGGATAAAATATCAGGTTGGGTTAAGACAAAGTCACCGATCATTCTTCGGGCTTCACGAATATAGAGGTAATAGGGGAAATTATCATTATCCACAAATTCATCTGCAGCAAATCCATAGGATAACATCTGCTGTTTTAACCGATCCGGCACCCGTGGATCATGACCTAAAAAATATAAATATCCCAGGGTGTAATTTTTGTGATTCTGATAGATCTGATGCCTTTGGGCATAATCCGCATCCGGGTAGTCCACATTGCCTCCAAAAAGCCCCAACGATATGGTGGAGTTTTGCCGGTTGTTAAATTCAAATTTGCCATTCCCCCGGGGATAAACCCCGATTAAATCTTTAAGGTTGGTATCAGGATACTTTTCTAAAAAATCAGCTAATAACTGGTAACGGGTTGAATCATAATTTTCAGGTCGGATTACCTTCCGCATATTATTAATGTCCCTGGTCATGGTGGGGCGAAAATTGTAATTCATTACCCGGTTATCTCCCTGTCCTGGGTTCAGATTTTTATTTTCACTGAAGTAGGGTAAGATTTTTCCATGCTTATCCACCGTTCTGCTGGTTAAGGTATCATCAATAAATCTGATCCCAGCATAGGACTCATTGTATTTAGCGTTGCTTTCCCTGCCCCAGGTATAGGATACACCAGCCCTGGCCATCAAATCCCCTTCATAAGAACAATCAATAAATATTACTCCTGATAATGATTCTCCGTCAGTAAAGATCACCTGTTTAATTTTATGATCCTGTTTCATTACCTGATCTACATACTTTTCAAAAACTACTTTTACCCCCGCCTCTTTTAACATTTGATTAAATTCATTTTCAGCGATATGGGATTCAAAGAAAAAAGCCGGATCACCTTTTTGAAAGCTGAACCTTTTATCATAATCATAATAAGATTCGGTAAAATTTTGACCCATTCTGATATAAAACTCCCTGGCTAAACCAGTGATGGCCTTATCGATCAGATGATTGGCTTCTGCTGTGACCAACCCGCTGGTGTTGAGCCCTCCCACATGATTGGTTGGTTCTATAAGAATCACCCGGGCATTATTTCTGGCAGCTGCAACAGCAGCTATTATTCCAGCTGGGGTAGCCCCATAAACAACCACATCATATAGCTGAGCTGATGATAAATAAGGATAAATACTTGCCATCAAAACAAGAAAAATGATTTTTTTCATTAATAACAGGTTAAAGGGGGTTTTAAAATATTTACTTGATAAGTCATGGGCTAATGCTTATTTTAAAGACTCTGAAGGAGCTTCCACATAACCACTTTCAATCAAAGACATCAAACCCAAAAGTCCGCCCCAATGATAAAAACTGGCCGAATGATTGGATTGAAGGCCGTCACCGGTAGTGCTATCGTAATTCTCCCGCACATAATGACCCCGCTCCCATTCCTTTAATAAAAGACTTTTGGAATTTTGAACCAGTTCATTTTTGGCCTGAACAGCTAAAGGATGATCGTATAAAGAAAGTGCCAAATAGATCAGGAAGTTTACCGGAGGCCAGACCCGTCCATCCCAATAGCGGTTTTCCTCGAATACCGGATTACTTTGAGGTACGGTAGGGATCATCCAGCTGGTTTTAAATTCAGCTGGATTTAATAAATTATCTGCTATTAATTTTTCCAGTTGATGCTCTGTAACTTCACCTGAAAGAAGGGGAAGGAAACCATTTATAGCTTTGAAGTCTGGAAATTTTCCGGTTTCCCAATTCTTGTTTTTAAAAAAATGATCTTCATCATCCCATAATCGCTGCAGATTTTGGGCATAACGACCGGCTCTGTTTCTGATTTCTCTGGCTTCATCTTTTCTACCCAACACTTCTGCTATATCGGCCAGGGCCCGGCAATCCATTACATATAATCCATTCAGGGAAGCATCCCAGGATTTCATGATCGACCTTTGTTGATCAAATTCCTGGTTTTCATAAATAATGGAACCATCCCATCCAGATTCCATAGAAGCGCCAAACCAGCCATGGACCTGTCCCACTGTAGTCAATTCATAGATAAATCCAATAACCGGTTCATATACATTGGAGCCGTAACTGAGCAATCCCTGATAATCCCGTTTTTCAGCCCACCAGCGATTCCATTGCAGAAGATCATCATACAACAATTCAAGGAACCACCGTTCACCAAATTTCCGGTAGATCTCCCTGATACATAATGAACCTACAGGGGGTTGGGAACGATCCCGGGTAATGAAACCGTTAGCCTGTATATTGTTGGGAACAAAACCACCTTCGGTTTTGGCATCGGTCATGGCTTTGGCATTGGCATAGGCAATGGCTTTATGACCGGTTGCCGCGGCCTGATAGGCTCCGAAATAAGTGTCCCATAAATACAACACATATCCTTTGTTGGTGTAACTCCACAACCGGCTTACCGGCGTGATTACCCGTTCATCCTGGGGATCGAAAAAGGTATTCCAGGCCAAACAGGTTTGCATGGCATTATACACTTCCTCCTCGGCAGCATATCTTGCTTTTTCTTTTTCCCAGGCTGATTTATTCCGGCTAATGATGGTCCTGATCTGATCCAGGCTCATGGATTGGTTGGTGGATATACCTATGGCCTGATCAGCTTTCAAAGCCAAATAAGGGGTTTTTATTGAACCAACATAATATTCTTCCACCGGTTTTTGGGTGGCATGAATGGTATATTTTTTAGTTGGGGTCTGGGCAATCAGCCGGTCGCCTTCCCTGGAGAGGCTCCCGGTTCGGTTCCATAACATGCCAATTTCAACCAGTACCAGGGGCAGTTTTATTCTTTCCGTATAGTTGGAAGTTGATTGGGAAGATCGATCACCTATGGCGACAAAATTTGTAGGAGTTTTTACCTTTTTTACCTCGATCGGGGTAACCAGGAGTACCAGTTCATCACCCTCAGTGGCGGACTGGATCTTAAATTTCATCTCGGAATAGGAAATTTCCTGATCGGTATAGGAGCCATCATAGGTATGGCCACCAAACCATATCTTTTCATGATCTACCTGAGGGATGGTTTCGGTCATCACTTCCGGATTCAGGTAGTCTTTAAATCCAATAGTGATTGAAAAGGCGGAGGGCAGGTCAACAAATGAGGTGGTGCTTCTGGGATTCCAGGTATTCCAACCGCGGGCAAAATTTTCTTGTAATTTTTGATAAAGAGCCTCCGGGTCAGAAACATGATCCTTCTGAGCAAAGCTGGAAGTAAATGCTGAAAAGATAATAAGATAAATCAATAATTTCCCAATTGACAACAGATTCATATAACGCATGATGAGGTAGATTTTAGTCATCATTAAGTTAATGTATGGCATTTAAATAACATAGTTTTTAGGGTATAAAATATGACTTCTTATATTTCTCTAATAAAAATAGTGAGACTACGAAGACCTAATGAGAACGAGCGGAATCTTGAATCAATGCAAACATATTTATTTGACAGTTCATAGCGGGTATTTTTATAATTCAAAAAAAAGCACCCTTAAAACCACACAACGACCATATTTTTGCGAAATTTGACTTTAGTCGGATGATAGTAAAAAAAATAAGCAGTTATCCATCAATATTTTTAAACCATTAAAAAATACTACGCTGGAGCGGGAAACCACTAATTCTCCAGCAACCAGCTATAGTTTGCTTCCCAATATCATTGAAGGGTGGAAAACAGTGCCTACATAACAAAGTAACCCGGGATAAAAAATAAAGCCTGCGGCAGCGATAGAATTTAAACAGATCGCGAGATCTAATCCTGCTGATGTTGTCTGAAATCGGGAAAGCCAGAACTGGTCCAATCCACCACACGGGCCCGGGATGCCCTATTGGGATCATCCAGTTCATGTCCCAGGATATTTTTGTAATTACGGGCATGATATATCATAACTACGGTTTCGTCATCCTCCGCCAATGTAAATGAATTATGACCTGGCCCGAATCTTTCCAGATCTTCATTGGTATAAAATACCGGGCCGGGAGATTTGTTCCAGTTAACTGTATCCAGTAAATCATCTTTTTCATTGATCCACAATAATCCCATACAATAGTTGTGGTTGGTAGCGCTGGCCGAATAGGTCACAAAGATCTTTCCATTTCTTTTGATTACTGCTGGCCCTTCATTCACCTGATATTTCATTTTTTCCCAGTTGAATTCAGGTTGGCTAAGTACAACTTCCGGGCCTGTCAGGGCTAACGGATCTTTCATTTCAGATAATAATAAGGCTGTTCCTTCCTTTCCCGGTATATTTTGAGCCCAGATTAAATATCTTTTCCCCTGATGTTCAAAAGTGGTTGCATCCAGGGAAAAGGAATTCCATTTGGTTACTATCATCCCTTCTTCTTTCCATGATCCTTCCATAGGATTCTCAGATGGATTGGACAAGACCCACATTCTGATATTCCAAATATTTTCTGCTTCACCTGCAGCAAAATAAATGTACCATTTTCCCGCTATTTTATGAAGTTCCGGAGCCCAGATATGGTGACCCATCACCCCCTTTTCATGCTTATGCCATATCTCTTTTTCTTCAGCTTCCTTTAATCCATTGATACTCAATGCCTTTCTTAATACAATGCGATCATATTCCGGTACTGTGGCAATGAAATAATAAATTCCGCTTTTAGTTTTATAGACCCATGGATCAGCCCGTTGCTCTGCTATAGGATTATTAAATTCCATCTCCTGGGACATACACAGGGGAGCAAATAAAAAGTAAAATACAATTAAGGTTATTAAATTTGGCAGATTCATAAACTGTTTCAGATATAGCACTAGGTGATTTAATTTCTACACATTGGCAATTCTTATTTTGAAATATCCATTGATGTACCTCTAAATTAAGCTGTTTATAATTAAAAATTGTCATGCATAAACCCAAACTATTGTAAAAATCAGCTGAATAAATTTGTACCTGGCTCAGCTATTTTAATAGATGTTTGACTGATAATCAACATTATTTCAGCAATTGTATAGAAATGATTGATCTAAATGACAGATATGGGAAAGAAATTATTTTCTGCTCAGATAAAATATCATACTCAGCCTCCGTCATTATATAGCTGATCCAGCCATTGAGCCACAGAAACCTGGTGAATGAAAAGCAATCCGTCATAATTATCCCTGAGATTGAGTCGAACAGTTTCATACCCGTAATTCAATGAATTGACGGGAGAAAATATCCAATGATCATTGGCTCCCTGATCAGTCTGGTTCAGATTGATAAACAGGTCCTTACCATGATCCAGAAGTTGATGTTCCAGGTAGGTGGAATCCAATGGCCCAATTTCTAAATGCTGCTGATCCCAAAACCTCCATACCGATCCGGAACCGGCATATAATCCAATGGCATAAACCTGATCCGGATTGACATTGTGGATGATTTCACCTGCCCCTTTTCCCATCAGTACCTGCCCGGCTACCGATACCGGATTTTGACTATAGCTTTTTTGCACATGGGTGTTGTGGGTCCAGACTACTATTTTTTGTTCCGGTATCAGGGTTTGGGAGATCCAAAGGATATTTTCAGCCAGTATGAGCTCTCTGACATGATGATCTTGATAGGGATTGCCGGTAGAAAGCCGGATATAGTCCACCCGATTTTGTAAGGCTTTTCGTAACACCTGATCCCCTGTTTGGCCTAAACTGATAAGGTGAAGATGTTGAAGGGCCCATTGATAAGCCTGAATCAGTTCAACCTTGCTGGTGTCAGTAAAACAAAATCAGGTTGAGTCATTGATTGCATTTGAATATCATAAAATGCCAGCTCTAATTGCTGATAGTCATATGCTGTTTTTCCCTGGAATAATTGACTCAGCCATTCCCCAAAAGTACCGGCCGAAAAGAGGTCATAGCCCAGCAGCTTTATTTTGTTTTGTTTGACCAATTCAAATAAAGGATTGGCTTCCTTAAAATGCATAAAAGGATACATGGTGTTTTTCAATGCTTCTTCCTCCGACATCTGGTTAATTTGTTGTTGGGTAAAAAGGCAATCTCCCATACTGGCTTCCAGTACAAGGTACTCAAATCCCAGTTCCTGATTGAGGTACTTTACCAGTGTCGCTTTACTTAAAAAATACTCGGCGCTGCAATGGGTACTTTCTCCCAACAGAACAACTTTTTTATGTTCCAGGATTGGGGCCATGAAACCAAAGTCATAACCCTGGCCGGATCTTATCGGGTATGTTTTCAGTTGGAATTTGTTATTCATAGAGGAAAAAATTAGTATGATGTACCATATAAAAATAATTCAGATAAATCATTTCTTTTACACCAATAAAACCATTAATTGATCCACTAATGTAAAAACATCTGTACAATTCCTGGATTATAACTACTTTTATTCAAAACAAAAACCTAAATCTATGGAAACAATGAAAGCGGTAAGATGTCTGAAATATGGCCCGCCTGAGGTATTACAGCTTACCGAGGTTGCCCAACCAATTCCTAAAGATAACGAGATCCTGGTTAAAATCCATGCCACCACGGTAGCTGCAGGAGATTGCCGTATGAGAGGATTTAATGTACCCTCCTCTTATAGATTAATTGCACGTTTTGCCCTGGGTTTTAACAAACCACGTAAAGATATATTAGGTATGGAAATAGCCGGAGAAGTGGTGGTGGCAGGTAAAAAGGTGAAAAAATATAAAATTGGTGACCTGGTATTTGGCCAAACCGTTATGCAGCATTTTGGTGGTTATGCCGAATACATTTGCCTGCCTGAAACCACTTTAATTGAACTAAAACCAAAAAACCTCTCCCTGGCTGAATCTGCTACAATCCCTATTGGGGGTCGTACAGCCCTTTATTTCCTCAGGCAAGCCAGAATTCAGACCGGACAGAAAGTGTTGATTTATGGATCTTCAGGCAGTGTGGGTACCTATGCGGTACAATTAGCCAAATATTTTGGGGCTGAAGTGACCGGAGTATGCAGTACCAGCAACCTGAAACTGGTAAGTTCATTAGGAGCTGATCAGGTCATTGATTACACCCGGGAAGATTTTACTGAAAATGGTGAAAGTTATGATATTATCTTTGATACAGTAGGAAAAACAGCTATGGCTAAAACCATTCGTTCCATCCGAAAAAATGGTTATTTTCTTCATGCAGTGGCCACTCCGGCAGTTAGTTTTCAAATGCAATGGGCCAAATGGACCACCGGAAAAAACATGGTGGGCGGAGGCCCGGAAAAAGATCAGCAGGAACTTTCTTTTCTGAAGGAATTGGTAGAACAGGGAAAACTCAGGACGGTAATAGACCGAACCTATACCCTAGAAGAAATTGTTGAGGCCCATCGCTATGTGGATCAGGGTCATAAAAAAGGGAACGTCATTATTCTGGTTGATGCCAAAGTTGATCAATTGGCGGAGCCATTACCTTTAAAAAATAATGCCTTATGAAATCCTTGGTGTTGGGCGCCAGCGGTGCCACCGGTCGGGAGGTAGTTGAACAACTGCTTCTTTTAAATCAACCGGTCAAAGTGCTTGTTCGCCGGCCTGAAAATGTACCTGAATCCTGGAAGGATCATAAAAATCTCAACCTGGTGTCGACAAACATCTCAGAAATAAGCCAGGAAGATATGGTCGCCTTTTTGAAGGATTGCCAGGCCGTGATTTCCTGCCTGGGACATAATCTGACATTCAAGGGTATTTATGGAAAACCACGAAAACTGGTTACAAATGCGGTACGCCTTGTTTATGAAGCTATCCAAAAAAATCAATCCAAACAAGTGACAAAGCTGGTCCTGATGAATACGGCCGGAAATAGCAACAGGGATTTGAATGAAAAAGTCACCCTGGGGGAAAAATTGATCATAGGATTACTGCGTATTGTACTGCCGCCCCACCCGGACAATGAAAAGGCGGCAGATTTTCTGAGGCTCAATATTGGTCAAAATCATCCCCGGATTGAATGGGTAGCTGTAAGACCGGATAGTTTGGTCAATCATGACAAAGTCTCCAGGTACCATTTGCATGAATCTCCCACCAGAAGTGCCTTGTTTAACCCGGGAAAAACCAGTCGCATCAATGTGGGCCATTTTATGGCTGATTTGGTGACAAACCAGGCAAGCTGGGATCAGTGGAAGGGAAGAATGCCGGTAATTTATAATGAAGACTAGTCGATCATGACAGGACAATTTTCCTGCTGAGAATATTTCGAATCATTTTTGATATATGCAAACTTAAGGCTAAAGCATTTATCTTCAGTAAGTACCTGAAATTCATTGGTTAATTTATCCACTGCATTATCTTTCCTGTAATTTACAATTTTCTTTAGCATAAAAAATGAGCTTAATTGTCTTTGCAGGTAATCCAAAACACGCGACGGTAATGCTCTGTGTAATTAGAAAAGCAGATTTAAGTTATAATTGACAGGCAAAAAGCCACTTCCTGAAGTTTATAGTGTCTGTACGCGTCTGAAGCCAGTTTTCGGCAAATTTTGTCTATCATTTTAGGAAGATATTATCATAATATGAATGAAGTCTTTCTTTTTCAATTCCATTATTAAGCTGAAGCCTTTATATTATTAGTGGCAAAACTATTGGAATTGTCACATACAAGTCATTTTTTTTAGGTTTTAGCCTAAAAATAATAAGAGGAGGCAGGAACCAGGATTGGTCAAACATATTCCATTAGTTGATCCTGGTTTTTCCGTAATCCTCCGGCCCAGTAATAATTCTTCAAAGTCTTATTGTATAGAATGAAGTCCTAATTTGTTGCCTTCAGTATCAATAAATAAGGCAAAGTACCCCATTTCAGGACTTATTTCGGTTTTCGGCAGCAAAACCTGTCCTCCATTTTGTACTATATTACCCAACATTGGTTGCAGGTCGTTTCCCGCATTCAGGTAAAGTACAGCCCCATCTGTAGTTGGGGTGTAATCATCACCTTTCACCAATGCTACATTAACTGTTTCACCATTACCCGACAAAATACCCATTTGGGTTCCATCCATGTTAACTTCTTCAATGGGTACATTTAGAATTGCTTGATAAAACTTTGCTGCTCTCGAAAAATCACTGACAGGAATTTCCACTATTGATATTAAATTGCTCATATTATTTGATTTTTGATTTATAACTGATCTGTGCTGGGCATTTGTTGAGTAGTTGCAAGCAAAAATCCCAATCATAAACAAGAAAATGATCCTAATGCTATTCATTTTTAAAAATTTTTTGTTCAGGAAGTAAAATTATACCTACCTCAAATGCAGAAATAGTAAAAATGCGACAGCTTAGTCTCTGGCATAGAAAATGGATAACAAAACCAGGCTTTCATCATTTTCTCCATAGGGATTCAATTCCAGCTTCTGTTTCAGAACATTGGCTCTTTGATAAAACAGAAATATCAGAATATAGAGAGCAAAAGCAACCAGGCCATAATGGGTGCTCATGTTTTTTAAATGGTTTGTAGCCAGGTATCAAAGTCACACGAAAATTCCGGTAAATATTTTAACACCAGCAACATAAAATCACCTCAGTTTCTCTTTCCCCTCCTACTGCATTTTTCTATTGACAATTCCAACAACCAAAATAGCAGCTTCTGAAATTATTCCCAAAAAAAGTGTAAGGAATTCACAAAAGAAGCAGGTCCCCTCCGGACAGGACAAAAAAATGAAGTAAGGTAGCAGGTCTGATAAGTTGCAATAAAGCCATACAAACCTTAAACTTTCCAGCAAAATGTATTTAAAATATTACAGGATTTTGTTGAATCTAACTATATTGCTGAATATAATTCAGTAACTTAAATGTCTGACATGCAACCAATTATAAGATGGGTATTTATCTTTTACCTGGGAGGCACCGTTTCAGTTTATGGTCAAAGCTGGGACAACTGGAAACTGGAGCCGGATAATATTGACCGGGCCATTGATTACTTCAGGCCTATGCTCCAAAAAGATAGTTTACGCCCAGGTTTCCACCTCACGCCCCCCTCAGGGTGTATGGGTGATCCCAATGGTGGGATTTATCACCAGGGTTGGTATCACATTTTTTATGGTCTTCAGCCTTTTGCCTTTCATCCGGGTGGATGGTATTGGGCTCATGCCCGCAGCCAGGACCTGCTACACTGGGAACCTATGCCTACCGGATTGACCCCGGCTTTTGAACTAGGCCTTTCAGCTATCGGTTCTGGTTCCACCATTATTACTGAAGATGGTCAGAAACTGGCATTCTATTCTCAAAGCAAAGATGGTCCCATGAAATTCTGGCGAGCCGAATTCACCAATGATCAATTGAGTTCCTGGCACCATCCGGGAAAAAACCCGATCCTTACCCTGGATCATCCAGGATTACCTCCTTTTGATGATTTTTGGAGGGATCCTTTTGTATTTAAGGCTGAAGGACGTACTTTCATGATCGCCTGTGCCGACCTGATGGAGGAAAATTATGTACCCGTGCCCATCTTTGAAGCAAAAAATGATGCCCTCACCGAATGGGAATATAAAGGGATCCTGTTCACTTATCCCAAACATAAAAACCGGAATTTTGAAGTGCCTGAAATTCGCCCATTGGGTGATCAATGGATATTTATGGCCTCTACCGATGCCCCGGTAGACCGATGTGTATATTTCCTGGGTGATCTGGATTTAAATAATTTCATCTTTACGCCTTATCAGGAGGGAGTTATCGATTACAGCGGCCATTATTATGCCCAGGAAACCATTTTAGATGACCTGGGTAATCTATACCTGATGGGTTGGATGCCAGGATGGGACCGGGACTGGTTGCCCACTTATATGAATGAACCCCTTAAAAACAGTTTTCCTCTCTGGAATGGCTGTTTTGCCCTACCCCGAAAACTGGATCTGGATAAACTGGGCAAACTGAGGCAACAACCTCCGGCTATATACCAGGATTTGAGAACCGAACCGGTTTCACTATCAGCCCGGGATCTGCCGGTGGATGGGCCTATGACAAAATATACGGTACTGGATGAAATTAGGGGAAGACAACTGGAAATCCAGGCGGAATTTGCCCTTAAATCAGCTTCCTTTTGTGGCCTGAATGTGCTTTGTGATGATTCCGGAAAAGGTGGTTTATATATTGCCTGGAGCGGTGACAAGCTGAATATAGATGGTGTGGAGGTACCAGTCAGGGAGTGGCAACCGGGAACAAATTTGCAACTGCAAATTTTTGTAGATCAACAACTGGTAGAAATATTTGTCAACCAGGGAAGGTATTGTGTTTCCCGACAGGTCAGCCGGGAAAATATCCGGGGAGACCGGGTAGCCTTGACCAGCCTGGGTGGTACGGCCAGAATGGTAAGCCTGCAAGCCTGGAGATTAAAAAGTATAAATTCATTGGTTGAGTAACACATTTATTGGGGAGATTTCCCTGAAGGGTTGGTTATGAAAGTGTTTTCTTTAACTGGGAATTGGTAGCGGCCGAACAGCTAGAAGGGTTGGCCCTTATCAACCAGGAGGGGGAAGTGCTTGACCTGAGGTGATGACCGAAACATTAATGTAATTTTAAATTATTTCCCCACATCCAAGGTGTCCTGGCCGGGATTTGGGTAAAATATTGATTGCTAAATATTTTATAAGGTCTTATAACTGTTTGACCTTCCGTAGAAGAGCTAAAAAATGAAATTTAACATTAAATTGTTGAGGGGGTTATTATCAGGTTATATGAATTGGTAGAAAAAGGTAAAACTTCAGTGATTAGGCTGCAAAAAGTTATTAATGGTGCCTTGTATGGGCTGCCTCAAAATTTAAATTTAAGCCAAAAGAAAATTGCTTTTTACATTTTAAGACAGCCCTTGACCCAATCAATCAAGCTGGTAATCATCTAAATTGGGTTTTTACAAGGACTTAAATATCGAAAATTCACTTACTGGCCAGTTCTGATTCATTTTTCAAATGCATGTCCAGAATTTCCCGGATCTGGGATCTGACCCGGGTCTGATGGTAATTATCCTGATCCACTTCATCACCCAGGGCAAACAATCTTTCAAACAGGACCATTCCTTCCACTTTCATGTTTATTCCCAGGTTGGTTTTTCGGGCAAATAGCTGATCCCAGGCCCATCTCACATCAGCCCAGTAAGTTTTATGATCTTCCCACCATTCACGGGCCAATTGGCAACGTTTTTCATCTGTTTTTTGGTAAATATTAATGCCTTTTTCCTGGGCAATGAGTTTTACTTCATTTTCAGAACGAGCTAGTTTGTCATTATCCTGTTCATGCACCCAACCCTCAGCCTTGATCTCATGCCTGTTTCTTCTTTTCATCACATTGTAATCTTTACGTTTGCTGAACTCACGACGGGGCAGCGGCGCATCTGCCAAACTTTCCCAGTAGTGCCGGCCATCTAAATGAACCCAGGAAGCACTTCCTTCATAACGGGGACCATCGTCCACCTGATACACCTTTTGGGTCCATTGGCCCTTCACTTCCTTTGGTTCAAGAGCAGTGTAGTGCCAGGTATTGTTTTTCTGATAAACATACAGATCCGTGTTTTCATACAGCCAGTCCTGTCTCCAATGTTTGATGATCATGGAGTCACCTATGATCAATAAATGCTGGAGAACCACTTTATCTGCGGTTTCTTCAATGGGAAACACATATTCCAAAGCACCGGAACGGTAATTATCGTGAAACTGGTAATCCGGATCGGGAGAAAAGGTTTCGGCAAAATTAAAGGTAACATCGTAACAGCCACACATCGATTTTATGGCTTCCAGGTCCTGCTTTTTTTTCTTTTGAGCCAGACCAACGGTTGCCAGCAGACTAAAAATCAGTATCAAAGTAAATTTCATGGTTTTTATATTTAAGGTTATGATAAATGGTTTACTCAACTTTTTCAAAAACGAGTTCCGGATATCCTCTTTCCCCATTGGGTGAAGTCAACCGGGTAAACTTGATCTTATAGATATGATTATCCGCATCTTTCAGAATAAAAAACCGATCGTCTTGTATGGACGGGGTGGAGTTTGGACCGCCACCCTGACGCCAGTTTTCTCCAATGGCATCAATTTCAGTTTTAAATTCCAGTCCGGAGAGATTGGCCGCTGTAAATGACTCGTAGGTGATGTCGGATTCCATCACCATCGCAACTTCTGTTTGATAGCGGTTGATGATAATAAAATCTTTAAATCCATATGGTATGGATCCGGAAGGTCCCAGATTAAGGATTTCGGTAAAAGTTCCATACATGATATCCCAAAGCGCCCTGGGAGGTTCTACCTGAGTCATACCCTGATCCAGGTCCACAAATCTAAAATTAAAATCCGGATCTTTCTCAATGGTCAGGCTGTTGAAATCGACTGCATCAATGTCAGCATATTGCAAAATATAACTTTTACCATCTTGTAATACCCGTATTTTTTTCCAGTTTCTATCCCCATCTCTTCTGATAATAAAGACTTTATTAGCTGCATCATCCAGTGAAATTTCACCAATTGCAGTCTGGCTGAGATCTCCAGCGGGATGGTCAATCCAGGCTACCGAACCGAAAGAAGGATCGAAACCCGGAGGGGGTATGGTCATCATATTGCCCCAGCCCAAGGTGTCTTCGGCATTAACCTGGGTAAGATCGGTTTTATCCAGGCTTCTGGCCATGGTAGAAGCACTGCTGTTCAGAATCACCGCATGTTCATCTCCGGTATAAAATCCCAGGTCCCAGCTGAATACTTCCACCTGTTGTTGAGTGAGTTTACTGAAGTCTACAAAGGTTGTGTGGGAAAAAGATTCCCCTCCGGCATCTAATTCAATAGTGCCATCTTTGGCCACAAAATTCTCTGAAAAAGCAATGGAAAGGCTGGTGTTTTGACCTGGCTGATACAAGCCGGAGGCTTCATCCAGCAAGCTAAGGGTAATGGTTTCCTCCTGCTGAATGTTTAATCCCGGGCCCTGGTTAATGGTAAATTTAACCCCTTCTGCACCGGCCTGAAAAGGTATTTCCAGTCGATTCGACTGTGCTTCCGGAATGGTATAAAAATCATGTGCCTGTCCATAAATCAGCGAACCGGGACTTATCTCAAATGCTACCAAGCCATCCTGACCGGCCATCCTTGAAAAGATCACAGTGATCTCCAATGAAGGATCAGTGTTGGTTAAACCTACCTGGCTACTGCTAAAATTAACCTCAAAAGGTGGTATTTCCTCCTCTTCCTTACAGGAAGTCCAGGTAATGCACAATAATAAGAAACAAACGAAGCTGTAAACTTTAATTTTCATTGATTTTCATTGATTTTAGATTAAGATTGATACGTAAGAAATAAGATCTTCCATAGGCCACTGAAGTTTTTCCGGTTTCACCGGAATGTGCCCCTCCCCCGGTCAAATTGTTATTGACCGTATTTACATTCATCAGGTTCCTGATCCCGGCCGTAAGTTTTAGGTTGCTCCCCAGATCTTTGGACAAGGTGAAATCCATCAGGTGGAATCCATTGATTTGCTGCAATTGAGGCCGGCTTTCTCCTTCCTGATCCACTAGCCTGTAATCTTTAAATGGTCCATTGAATTTATAAAACAGGGAGGCACTGATTCCGGTCTGGCTCCAGATAAATGTGTTATTCAAATTGGCTTCCCAACCAAATACAAACCCGGGCACATCCCTGTTTTCTTGCCTAAGTCGCTGGTAACGACCGGTGTAGGCTACTCCAGAAGAAAGATTGATCCATGATTTTCTCCATTGACCGGTTAATCGCAAACCTGCGGTTTTGAATTTCAGCAAATTGACATAAGTGGTGGATTGGTTGCTGATGGTAGGGGTAAAAAAGGTGATCATGTTGTCGATATGGTTATAAAATCCGGTCAGTGAGGTAGAAATATTCAGTTTCGGCAATCTATATGTAATGTCTGCATTAAAACTATGGGAATATTCCGGCTCCAGATCCTGGTTTCCCTGAATATTATGATTGGCATCAATGAATTCATGGTACATTTCCCTCAACGAAGGTGCCCTGAATCCACGACCGTAACCAATTCGTACCTCCACCTGAGTGTGTAGATCATATTTGAGATTGATCGACGGAGTGGGCTGGGTTTTAAACAAGCTATGGCGACTAAACCTGATGCCAGGTCTTATTTGCAGTTTAGGATTCAAATGGATTTCAGCAGAGGCAAACAAGGCCAGATCGGTGAGCCATTTTTCCCCCTGGCTTATGGTAGTTCCAGCGGCTTGTTCATGGGTGGCCTCCATACCCAATTGCAGGCTGCCCCATTCACCATCAGTCTGGCTGAGTACGTTCCTGAAAAAGTAATTCCGGAAATAAATGCTATCCTGCTCTGATTGAATGGTGGTGCGGGTTTGTCCGGTAACCAAATTGGTATTAAATTGACGGGTGGTCCGTTGGTAGTCAGTAAAGGAAAACACCGGATTCAAATGCCACCTGTTATTTAAATGTACTTCAGCCTGTAACTGGTGCATCCATCGCTGACTTTGGAAGGATTCATCAGTTGCAAACGGGTCCCGCAAGGGATTGCTGTCATTTACCTCACCCAGATTTTCAATGGATTCATCCAGGTAATCCAGTCTGTAGTAGATATTAAAATGCTGAGCCTCGTATCTGATCAGGTTGCTGCCAAAATATTGGGTTTTGGGATACCATTGCCGGTTGCGTTCTGACCCATTTCCCACCCAGCCACCAAAATGATTGATCCGTCCCTCGGCCTGCAGGTACCATCGTTCAGCCGGTTTATATCCAATCCTGAGGGATGGGCTATGGATTCCTTCCCGAAAAAAGCTGTAATTTGATTCCACCGTTTCTTCCTGCAGAGTCAGATCCAGGTTCAATTGCTGATCATCATCCTTTTTGGTGATAATATTTATCACTCCGGCCAGGGCATCGGCGCCAAAGTTGACAGCCATGGGGCCCTCCACAATCTCCACTTGTTCTATGCTATTGATATTCAATTGATTGATATCTATTTCATTGTTTATCCCACCCCGGCCAGCCACTGGTATGCCGTCTATTAAAATTTTAATATGCTGGCCGGCAATACCCATCAGGTTCATACCGGATGCCCCCATGGCATTGTCGCGACTAAAGTTGATATTCAACTGGTTGGCCAGTACATCCTGAAGGGTGTTAGCTCCCTGTTGGGCTAACCTTTCCCGATCGATGGTTTTTACTTTATATAAGGATTTTTGGGCTGATTGGGGCAGGTATTGTCCGGTTATTACGACTTCATCCAGGGAGCGAATATCCGGGTCAAGATAAATGGTTTGGGAAGATTGGTACATGGTATCCAGCCTTTCCCGGTAGGCCAGATGAGCCAACCGGATTTGAACCGGTAACTGAAGGGTAGAATGGATCAGCCCCTGATTGTTACTTATTAATTTTTCCTGCTGCCGGTCATTTAAGCTATACATTTCTACCTTCACACCATCCAAAGGATGACCTGAAACTGCGTCAAAAATAGATAATTCCAGCTGAGCCCGGGCGGTTGACACCAGCATCACCAGCAATATTAAAAGTTTTGCTTTCATTATTTAGATTCATTCTAAACAATGCAAATTTCCCACTGCTGCTGATATTTGTCAATCGCTAAGGATAGGGAAATTGAATCACTACCTGTTGGTAATCTAATCACTACTAATAGTGAGTATGCTGCTGTAAATCGTGTCTAAAAACCAGGAAGAGCTATTTTTTAATTTTAACCAGCCCGTTTACTACCGCATAGGTTACCAATTGAATGGGTGATTTCACTTTTAGTTTTTTAAAAATATTCTTTCGGTGGCTGTTTACTGTATGGGTACTGATATGTAATTTATTAGATATACGGCTGGAAGAATAACCCTGTACAATCAATTGTAAAACCTCCAGTTCTCTTTCAGAAAGACCGGAAGCTGATGGCAGGTTTTGCTTTGTTTGGTCTTCATTCACCATTAAATCCAACGTACAATGACAAAGGAATCGTTTTCCCTGGGCTACAGAATGAATGGCATTGATCACTTCTGATTCACTGCAAGTCTGCGAGATAATGCCTTTGATACCAATTTTCAGTAGGTCTTGAATATGATTTTCGGGTGGAATATGAGAGATCAGCAAAATCTCATGTTGGTATTTAAGGGCGGATTGGCTGATTTTTTCCAGCAAGGCCAGATCAAATTCTGAAATATGCAAAACCAGTAACCCTGATGAATGCATAGGTAAATGTTTGATAAAATGATCCTGGTTGTCAAATTCATGAACCAGTTGATATCCTGGCAATGAACTCAATAGGGCGGCAATTCCTTTCCTGGTTAGAAAAAAGGGAGCATAAAGTAAAACAGGTATGTCATTGGGCATCATAATTTAGAATCATTCTAAAGAGTGTAAATATGCGGCCTTTCGTTTGCTTATCAAAATTATTTAGAATGTTTTTAAATAAGCGATTTTCAATTAATATTTTTCTTCCAAAAAAATGGATCTATTGAAAATAGTACAGATTAAAATTATATCTCCTTTTAAGTATATAATCTTAGTTTCAGCTAGTTTTGTCAGATAAAATAGCATGAAATGACTATATTTAAAATGGTAAAGATACCTCAACTTCTTCCCCGAGCACAAAGGCTGCGAAAGGTTTGGGAAATTTTTTTCAGTTAGATTTTATTTGAACACTTTTTTCATAAAGCAGGCACCGTCCTGACCGAATAAAAGGTCAAGTAAGGAATAAAGAACACTTGGATGCAAAGCCATTTGGACCGGATTAAAAGTGGAATTTCATAAATTTCAAGTAAAGATCGTGCCGGTTCTTATTTATTCCTTCCCGACTGAATACATTAACTATCCTTTTAAATATATTGTAGGTTTCATAATCTATAATTTACAATAAATCAGGGCACAAAATTTTTCCACAAATCTTTTTTCAAAGCCGGTTGAGAAACAAATTGGAACACCTCTGGCTGGTTTTCAAATTGCTGATAGATGGGTTTCTGAGGCCGGAGTCCAAATTCCTGATAATCCCGGGGTGATTTGATCTGCAATTCAGATCTTTTATAATTTGGATTAGGTTGCCAGTCTAATTTTCCATCACTGAGGAGGGGATACCAGGCCAGACCCTGATGTTGTCTCACTTTTTCATATTCAAATCCATACTCCCGGTCGCACCAGGCTCCGAAAGTTAAGGGTTGGCCTGGGTCAGCGCTGATGGTAGCATGGGCCCATTCCGGGGGCACCATCACCAAATCTCCCGATTGGGCATATACTGCATAACAATGACCAGGATCATCATCAGCCCGTTCCTGCATGTATATTACGGCCTGTCCCTGCCATATCTCATAAATTTCAGGTGGTGACCACCCGCTGTGACTGGATTTGCGATGGATATGCCCCTGGCTGCGAATAGGTTCCTGGCCCAATTGACCGGAAGCATAGGTGACTACCCCAAACAGCAGCATTCTTTTTTTAAGCTCTTCCAGGTGAGTACGCTTTCCCACATCCATAGCTATGGCGTATACCTTTTCCGGACCAGATGCCTGAGGATCCAGTAAACTGGCCCGGATATTATCAAGATAGCGTATTTCTACCTCTGGCCCAAAAACCTGGGTTCCATACTCAAATCCCAGGGGAAGGGTGGTAGGTCTGATTTCAAATCCGGGATTAAATGTCATTTTCATAAAAAAAGAATTAATAAATTGAATTATGCCTCACTTTAATGTCTTACAAATGCCGTGATAACAGCATATGGCTGTTCAATTGGATGAACAGGACTAATCGTATAGCCGCCCACTCCAGCCGGAATCACCACCACCTCTGCGTAATGGAGCAGAAAAGGCTCAAACTTTAGCTCGGGACTTTTTATTTCCACCTGATCGCCTTCCACCAGGCAGATCACATGTACACTGCCGCTATCTATTCCACCGGTATGGCTACTAAATTTTTGGGTAAACCAATGCCTCCTGGTTTCAATAAATTCCCGGTCATGCAAGCCGGTTTTTTCCTCCCACCATCCTTCTCCCTCAGCTACTGTTTCTTTCTGGTCAATCAGATTTTGTTTCACCCAATTGCTGGTGCGATCCCATTGGATCACGTTTTTCCCGTGTCCAATATTTATAGGTCTGGGTTTTCCATCCAGACCTACCCTACCCCAATCCCAAAGCTTAAAAGTAAAAATGTATGGGGTAGCACTGATTTCCAATACCATGCTGTTTTTACCGGAACAATGCACCGTTCCGGCCGGGATCAGTACGTGGTCATGCTTTTTTACCGGCCAGGTTTGCACATGTTTTTCCGCCTCAAACTGACCAGTTTGGGCTGAAAGTTCCAGTTCCCGAATCATTTGTGATGGCTCCACCTGTTCTTTTAAGCCCAGGTATACCACAGCATCATCTCCGGCTTCCATCAGGTAATAGCTTTCATCCTGAGTATAATGTAACCCGAATTTTTCCTGTATATACTCGGTAAGGGGATGCACCTGTAAACTTAAATTTCCCCCTTCCATGGTATCCAGAAAATCAAAACGAATAGGAAATTCATCTCCAAACCTGGCATGTACCGGATCGCCCAACAGCTGACGGGGATGACAAAAAACCAGATTGATGGAAGGAGTTTCAAACAGCACATTCCCAAATTTCAACAATAAACTGTTTTCTTCCGGTACACAATTAAAGCACCAGGCATAATTGGACTGATCCGGAGACAAATTACAATGATGTTTCATCCACTGCCCGCCCCAGGGTCCGGGATCAAAAAATGGCACCACACTGAATGGCTGTTGCACTGTCTGCTCCAAGCCATTCCTTAAGGCTGTTCCGGTGATCATTTTTGGATGATTGGGTTGATTGGTATCCAGCACAAAATCCCATTGATCGTACAACTTTTTCTTCAGTCGGTCACATACCCGCCAATCCACAAAATACCCTTGTTTGTACAACAACATCCAGTCATCCGTATGCCGGTTGGAAAGGCCCAGGTTATCTACCTGGTGCTGTCGCATGCGTTGCTGGATTTCCCAGCGGGCCATGTCAGCATAAACCAATAAGTGGTGGTTTTCAACCAGCAGGGATGCTCCGGGTCCATATACCACCACAATACCTTCAGCATTTATTATTTTTTGCCTTAGCTTATCTGTTTTATCCCGATCCAGGTAATCGGTCAGGTTCAACCGGGTCAGGTAACCAAATATCCGATCGTCAGTCACATCCGGATAAACCATGGCTTTAATTTCATCCTCAGACTTATAAGCTTCCCGGCTATTGATCCATTCATCCGGTTTGAGACCAGTTTTCAAATGATGCGCTAGTTCTTGATGGATCACTCCCTGGTAGGTTTCGATGACTATGATTTTCAAACTATCTGAAACAGGGCTGATGATATCATTTAATTTTTGAATAATATCCGGCCATCCCAACCAGCAAGAATGATCGCCTTTGACTTTTACAAAAGGTTGATTGTTGTAACTTGTTTTTTCCAATTTAATTGATGTTTTGTTGCTGTAACATAAAATTTGCTCCATACAAAGCTGCTTCATTGATGTAATGAGCCTGCTTCAATTCTACTTTACCCCAGGGAGTCCAGGCCAGTTGGTTGATTTTTTCCTTTAAAACCGGAAGCATTAAATCTCCGCTTTGCATAATACCTCCACTCAGGATGACCATTTCGGGGTCATAGGCATGGATCATGGAAATAATTCCTGCGCTCCAGGCATCCAGGCAATGATCCAGCAGTTTAATAGCCAGAGGATCTTTGGTTCTTACCAGCTGAAAAAGCAGCTTGAAGTCCAATACAGGCTGACTGGACCATCCACTGTGCTTGAATTCAGGAAATGACCGAATTAGGCCTGGCAGGCTCCAACCAGCTGCTTCAGATTCTACACATCCAATATTTCCACAGGTACAGGTCCTGCCTTTAAAGTTGATGGTAAAATGTCCTCCCAGGCAACCTGCCTGATAATGCTTTCCATATAATACCTGACCATTGATCAGTGCAGCACCTCCCACCCCGGTACCCAGGGTTACCATCACCAGGTTATCGCAGCCTTTCCCCGCCCCATATTGCCACTCGCCACGGAGCGCCATCCGGGCATCATTATCCATCACCAGGGGAATCTGCCAGGATTGATATGCCCAATGGGACAGATCCAGGTTCAGGGCATCGTCAAATTTTTTGTTGGTAGATATTACTTTTTGCTGGTCAATATTTACCAGCCCGGGAAAAGCCAGACCGATACCCTGCAGTTGAGAGGGGTCCAGCTTATTCTCAACCAATAATTGATTGATGGCTTGTTCGATCACAGGCAGACGGATCTTTAAACCAGATCCGGAAAGTGCTGGCAAAGAACTTTTGACCCTGATCCTGTTATCTTGTAACAATGCTATCTTGATATTTGTACCGCCCAGGTCAATTGCAATTGTGTTCATGCCTCAGGATTTTACCAGGGTTGGTGTTTCATTTATGGCTAAAAGCCTGGCCCCGAATCCTTCCCGGGCAATGGATTCATAATCATGACCAGCATCCGCAGGCCAGCAGGCTCCAAATCGTAAGCGGCTGGTTCCTGTATTGGCTACCCGGTGAGCAATCTTTCCCGGAATATAATGCAAAGATCCAGGATTCATCTTTTCCCCCCAGGTTTTACGATTTTGGTCCATCAGGATCAAAACACCTTCTCCTTCTATGCACCAGTAATATTCAGCCCGGTCTATCATGGCATGAAAATGTCCTTTGGTCATATAATATTCCTGGCCTACCCGGCCGGGATAAATGGTGGAATTGCCAAAAAACAACCCTCCCTGCTTTCCTTCCGGCACTGGGAAAAATGCCTGCACCTCATATACCAATTGTTCCTGATCCAGCTTTGTTCGAGCCTCCTCATTTTTAAATACTCCGGCCAGATCCTTTAACCTTCGGGCCGTTTGTTGCACAGGTTCGCCAATAAGGTCTCCATGGTTATTATTAAATGCTACCAGGGGATTTATTATTTCCGAATGATTCATTTACAAAGATTTTTCTATTTGTTTGGGTTTAATTTCAAAATAATCATATTGATCCAGCCAGCCCACTTTAACATATCTTCGGCTTATCATGGGTTCAGACTGGCTTGAAGATGAAAACTCACTAACCAAAGTATAGCCTCCTGCTTCCTCCGGCAAATTGATGGATACGGGAATTTCTTTTTGAATATCGGGAGGCAATACAGCCTTAAAATCCTGATTTAACACCACCTGGCCTTTATCATTGTAAAGTTTTAAATTAACAATTCCATTAACAGGGCTGGAATGATCATTGATTCCTGTCAGATTGAAAAGCAATTCCGAACCGGGCTGATGAGGCTGTAAAAACCTGGTATACCTTTCATCGGTCAGGTTGATAAATACTGCAGCCGGAGCAAATGCATGGCGGAACCAGTCCATGACAGGTCCTGGCTCAAGATCTGCAATATCATTGATAAACCAGTCACCGGTATAACCATAGTTGTTGGTCAGGTAACAAAATGCCAGCACACCGGCATGCTGACGAACAGACCTGAGCCATTCTGTTTCAGCCTGTAACCAATAGGCCTGCAAGGCCCTCCTTTCCTCTACCGTGGCATTTTCTCCCAGATAATGTTGGTAAACCCCTACTGTCAGCTTGGAGGGCTGGCCATTTCTCCAAAGCCAGATCCAGCCATACTCGTTGACCAGCTGGGCTGCACCGGATTCAATGCTTTCAATATTTTTCTGGTTGCGGTAATCCAGATTCCCCAGAGGGTAGGGTTCCGACTTGAACTGGTTGGCATCGATCCAGGGCATAGGACCTTCATAGGGATGGGGCTCATCCATTTCATCCAACCCACTGGTCAATTGCAGGTCTGTCATGTAACCGGCATCCCAGATGCGGGTAGGATCCAGTTCCATTAACTCCGGTATTAACACATTTCCAATAAAATCATCCCAGTTCTCATTGATGGCATCCCAGATGACAATACTAGGGTGACTGCCATCGCTCCAGACCCAGTCGGTATATTCTTTTCTGATCTGCTCATCCCAGCCATGATTTTGCCAGTAGAGCCACTCATTCTGAAACATGATCCCATGCTCATCGGCAATATCATACCAGAAATCAGGTACGATCCCTACACAAATCCGCATAGCATTCCAATGCATTTGTTTGGGATAATCTATCAGCAGTTTTTTCACCCATTCCCGGTCCCAAACCAGGCCGCCACAGTCAGGATCTTCAAAAAAACGTTGTAAGGTAATGTTGGTACCCCTGAGAAAGATTTTTTCCTGGTTCAGGTAAAAATATTTCCCCCGGCGGGTAAAATCACGCAGGCCAACATGGTCCTTATAAATATCAGATGGATTATTATTTTCCCGTACTTCTACTTGTACTTCATATAGAAAGGGATTATCCGGGGACCAGGCCACCGGATCTGGTATATTGATGATCGTTTCAAGCTGACTAATGTTATCTCTTTTGGAAATTCCGGTTATTGTTTTTTTAGAAACCAGCCTACCCGATTTTTTTTCCTGCACCCTGATCTGCAACCGGACAGTGTCCAGCATTTGGTCTCCGTAGCCTATTTGGGCCGGATAAAAATTCCTGAGCTGAATCTTGGCCGTTACCTGTTGCTGTTCGAGATCCGGTAACAACAGCAAACGTTTGACCCTGATCTTTCCGGAAAAGGATAAATACACATCATCCCAGATACCGGGTAAATACCGTTCCTTTTCTTTATCTGTACTGCCAGCTGCTTCACTGGGTAGCCAGGTACGGTCTCCAACCCTAATCAGGATTTCATTTTCTTCCCCATATTTGAGAGCGGAAGTTATGTTGGCCTCAATGGGTGTGTAACATTCAATGTAAGTGCCAAAATCATGGCCATTAATATAAAGCTGAGTAACATACTGACTTTTTAAAATAGTCAATACAACTTCTTTTCCCTGCTTGTCCGCCGGAATTTCTACCATTTTCCTGTACCAGCTGTATTGAGGCGTATAATCAATGTCATACAGCGAATGCGTAGTTTTGGCTTCCACCTGATCCGGTCTTTTAAAGAATTTTTCATAGTCATCTATCTTTGGTTTGGCCAGGTGGATAAGTCCGGGAACAGGTATAGTTCGGGTAAAATTCACCGGTGGAAAAGCCTTTTCAGTCTGATCAAACTGCCAGGTACCGTTTAAACTCATAGATTCCAGGTGTTGCCCATAAAAAGGGACAGCCATCATCATCAATAGTAACCAAATGATCCATTTCATAGCTATATATTTTATAAAGAATTTCTGATAATTAGCCCGGCCGGATTATCAATCCGCTGCCTTTTCTTGCTTAGTATCATTGCTGCCATATTTTTTCCCATAGAAACAAAATCAGTGGAAATGGTGGTAATACCGCCGGCAGCTATTTGCTTCAAAGGAGTATCATTGTAGGATATAATCCCCACTTGTTTCCCAATTTTCAGCTTTGCCTGGTCTACCTGTTGTACCAGACAAACCAGGTCCAGGTCACTGATAGCCAGCAATATATCACCTGATTGAGCTTCAACTTGTGCAGCCTTTTTTAAATGGCTAAACTCCAGTCCAACCTCCTGACAGAATTTGCTGCAACCGGCCACGATCTCCTTTAAATGATGGCGGTGATCATTGGTTACAATAACAAACCGCTGGTACTTTTTTATCAAGTGCAGTCCTTGCCGGAGAGCCTGAAAAGTGTCTTTTTCAAAATCCTGAAAAACACCAGCATAATTATTTGCAGCCAGACTCCTGCCCCGGTCCAGCAAATAAACCTGTTTTTGAGGCAGCTGATCCATCCATCTGAATTGGGATTTTTGCTCCAGAGGCATGATTATATAGGAAGTGTAATTTCCGACTGCAGATTCAATTAATTTATCAAAAAGTTCAGCATTGGCATGGTGGAAATAAATGTCCAGGTTCCCTTTTTGACCCAATGCATCCTTTAAAGCTGCATAAAGCATTTCTTTATAGGCTGTTAGATTATCAAAAAGAACGAACACCTTGTGCTTCAATCGATAACCATTGGTGGCTATATAGTAGCCCTTTCCCACAGATGATGATATGATGCCCCTGGCCTTCAACTCATTGTAAGCGGTCAAGACTGTATCCTGGGATAAATTGAATTCCTTTTTAAAATAATTAAGTGAAGGAATCTTATCACCTTTCTTTAACTTACAGGCTTGAATAGCCTCTAACACAGCATTGATAATCTGCTGATATTTAGGTGTATGTGATGTATTATCTATATTTATTATTTTATCCAACCTCTATGTAGTTCTATGGTACTAATATCAGTATAAAATATTTAATTTCCAAGCTTTTTCAGGTTATGAAAATATTTCTATTTGAAGCCATACAAAACACACGTTTCAATTCCAGCTTTTATTCTTCTCTGCCAATATACCCTTATCAAATGAACTGTACGAAAGCTGATGGATACTATTCCTACACCTTTATTCATGATTTCTTCAGCTTTTATATGACTAAAATGCTGTAAAAGGTGTTAAAAGGACTTTAAAAAGTGGCGCTGTTTTGATTTAATTCAGTATATTTATTGGAAAGAGCAGATCGGAAAGAAAAGGTGAAAGATCATGGAAATTAAATTTAAGTAAGTCACATGCCTCTGGTCAGCACCAAAAACCTGTAATAAATACATAAAACCAATAAATTATTAAAAATGACACATAGAAGAGAATTCATTAAAAAAAGCGCTTTAGGAATGGCTGGAATGAGTTTAGGTTCCCTGGCTTTCAGTCCTAAGTCTTACAATTCCATTATGGGCGCTAATGACCGTTTCAGGATTGCTGTATGCGGGGTAAATGGCCGGGGTAAAAGCCATATCAATGGATTTGATGAGTTGGAAAATGTGGAGATTGCTTACCTGGTTGATCCTGATAGTGAGGTGCTGGAAACCAGGGTCAATGATCTTAAAGTGAATGGCATAAACAGTAAAAAGGTAAAAGGTTTATCCGATGTGCGTAAAGCTTTGGATGATAAAAATATTGATGCCATAAGTGTGGCTACCCCTAATCATTGGCATTCACTGATGGTGATCTGGGCTGCCCAGGCAGGGAAACATTGTTATGTGGAAAAGCCAGCCAGTCATGATGTTTATGAAGGCAGGGTAGCTTTGGCTGCAGCAGAAAAGTACGGCATCGTAGTGCAACATGGCACCCAGCGTCGCAGTAGTGATAACTGGGCCAACCAAGTTTCCGATATCCAATCAGGTAAATATGGAAAAATGCTGGTATCTCATGGTTTTGCCTGCAAACCCAGAGAAGGTATTGGCTTCGAACCAGGTTGTAGTCCCCCATCTAACCTGGACTGGAATCATTGGAAGGGCCCTGCTGTGATCGATCGTTATCATAAGAACCTGGTCCATTATAACTGGCATTGGTTCTGGCCTACCGGCAACGGAGAACTCAATAACCAGGGTACTCACCAGTTGGATGTAGCTTACTGGGCCCTGGATCCTGAAGTGGAAAATACCCATCCGGTAAGGGTGATGGCCCTGGGTGGAAGGTTCAAATGGGGTGATCAGGGTGAAACGCCCAACACCATGTTTGCCCTGGCTGAATTTTCCAATGGCCAGTATGTATTTTTCAATGTGAGAAATGTAAACCATGAAGGTTATGTACGGGAAGTGACCAATCGCTTTTACTTTGAAGATGGCGGTAAGCTTTGGGATGGAGAATATATCTCCCACAATGGCAGTCAACCCAGAGATGTACCCATCAAGAAGGTGGAAATCACTCCGGGAGGGGCTTATGGTAGTTTTGTCACCGCATGCCGGGCCAATGATCCCCAAATGGCCAATGGCACCATGTATGATGCCCACTACAGCTGTACTTTGGGACACCTGATGAACATCTCTTACCGCCTGGGAGAAAAAGTGCCATTTAATGCCCAGGCAGGAAGATTTGGCGATAATGATATTGCTTATGAAGAATTCATGAAGTTACATGACATTGCTTCAGATGGTATGGGTATACCACAAAATGGGGCTGATTATATAGTAGGTCCATGGTTGAGGTTTGATGGTGAAGCGGAACATTTTATAGGTAACAGGGCTGAAGAAGCTAACCGCCTGCTGGCCGATCCAAGGAACTACGAGTATGATATTCCTTCTCCCCAGTCGGTATAATAAATAAATATTTTCATGAAAGCTGACTCACACCTGTTTTGTGGGCCAGCTTTTTCTTTCTTTGGGGCGGATCAATCAGCTTTATACCTGGTTCGTATCTTGGTTATAAACTTCCTTTTTTTGGTCTGTTACCTGCTTTTGCCAGGCCTGTCGCAGGCCGGCCTTCTTCATTGAATCACTTACATTGAAACACCTGTTTTTCACCTTTACTCAATACATACTCCTGATCTTTAAACCCGATTTTTACCTCTTCAGACCAGCCCCCGTCACTTTTTACTTCGATTTGTTCCTGGGTCAGGCTTACCTTCAACCAATGCCCCCGGTATCGTAAACGCGTTATAATGTTATCCAGTTCATCCGGTAAAACGGGATTAAACATCAGCAAATCTTCTTTGATTTCCAGACCGGAATAGCAACGTTGTATCATATCTACTGTACCGGCCATAGCACCCAGGTGTATGCCTTCCGGAGTTGTTCCTCCCTGAATATCCTTGAAATCACTCATAAGGGCCTTCTTAAAGTTATGCCAGGATTTCTCCCGGTTAGACCGTGCCATTACCCAGGAATGTACCAACTTGCTCAGGGTGGAACCATGAGAAGTAACTTTCTCATAATGGTCAATATTTTTCCTGATAAAATTACGCTCAAAAGGATATCCCAATTGGTCAAAAATCTCCTTCAGTTCATCGTAGGGTAACAGATAAAACAACATCAATACATCAGCCTGTTTGGTGGCTTTATAGCGGTTAACATCATCATTTTCGCTGTCCATAATACGGTCAAGGCGCAGGATCTCTCCGTATTTTTTATGATAATGATCCCAATCCAGTTGTTTCAACTGGTTAAAGCCTTCAAATTGATCTATAATGCCCTCCCCAATAAATGGTACAAACATTTTGGTGGTGATCTTTCTCCATCGCTCTATTTCCTCTTCATTGATTTCCAGCTTATGCATCAATTCTTCTTTGCGGTCCTGATTCAGGATGTCAAGGATCTTTAGGGCATGAATAAGAACCCAAACGGCCATCACATTGGTATAAGCGTTGTTATTTAATCCCGCCTGATCTGAATCAGGATAACGGGTATGGTATTCATCCGGACCTACCACATTCAGAATCTCATACCGATCCCTTTCCTCATTGTAAGTAGAAATGGAAGCCCAGAAGCTGGTGATCTGCAGGTACATTTCGGCACCATAAAAAGATAAAAATTCACGGTCGCGGCTGACCTGGTAATACTGCCAGATGTTATAAGCGATGGCGGCATTCACATGGCGTTGCAGGTGTGTATCATCGGGAATCCATTGGCCTGATTGGGGATTAAGATGGATATTCTGACTTTCCTCCCGGCCGTTACTGCCGCTTTGCCAGGGAAACATGGCCCCTTTGTATCCGGCCTGCCTAGCGGCAAACTGAGCTTCGGGCAAACGTCTGAACCGGTACATGAGGAATTCACGGGTGATTTCCGGTACGCTGAAATTCAGAAAAGGAAAAATAAATAATTCATCCCATAGAATATGTCCACGGTATGCTTCTCCATGTAATCCCCGGGAAGGCACTCCTACATCCAGGTCAATTGTATTCTTGGAGGCAGTCTGCATCAGGTGAAAGATATGCAATCGCAACACCAGTTGGTCCTCATATTTACCCTGCAGTGAAATATCACAGCGATGCCAGATCCGATCCCAGGCAAAGCGATGATCATTCAACATGTGTTCAAAATTATCTGCCCTTCTGACAGCATTACAAGCCTCCAGGTGTGGTTCTGAAATGGCTTTATCCCGTGAGGTGTATAATGCTACAATTTTCTCCACCCGAACAGGCTTATTTTTTTCAAGTTCACAGTCTATGATCTGTTCAATATAACCTTCCTCCTGATGGGTATTGCGCGCCACAGACAAACGAGCACCATTATCATATACTCTGGTCACGGCAGCCTGAGCCATCCTTACCCGCGACTGTTTAGTTTGCACCTGCAGGGAAATGCCATCTTCTCCTACCTGATCAGTTGCCAAAGGTTGCAAGTGATTCTGGTTAAGATCACTATATCTTTCTACGTTATTATTGATCACACGACCATCTAAACCGGATTTAATCTGAATGGCACCAGACCAGTTTTTGGCAGTAAGATGCCACTGCAGCCCGGCATAATGAGGGGAGCTCATATGCACAAAACGTTGAGTTTCAATAATGGTCTCCCGTTGCTCATCATCTCGGATATGAATTTTCCTTTTGAGGATACCTTGTTTAAGGTTAAGTATCTGGCTATAATATAAAATTTCAACCTGGTCCAGGGATAGCCATTCCCCTCCTTCTGGTCTGAAACTCAGGACCAGCCAGTTGGGCCAGTTTACAAAATCCTCATTTTCAATGACTTCACCTGCCACTTCTGATTCCATACGATTATAGCCTCCGGCCAGATAGGTGCCGGGATAATGTATGCCATCATCATTATTTTCTTCAAATGCCCCCCGGGTGGCAAAATAACCATTTCCTAAAACATTTAAGGCCTCGCGACGGGGTTCTTCTTCAGGATTATATTCCTTATATTGAATACACCAGGAATCCATAACAATTGCTTTTGTTTAAAAGATATAAATACATGATCCGATCTACTGAAACATTATACTCATTGAAGGATTAGGTTCAGAAGCCGATCTTCTATTAAAATAAGCGAAAAAGGATCAAGTTGTTATATCCGGCTTCCCAGCCCCATAGATTTTTCTCCATCCTTTTATCAACCAAAACTTTAAGGGCATATAAAACCTGCACCTGACTTTGCCATTTAAACAAACAATCCAATTACCACCGCCACCAGCAGGAATAGCATAATGATCCAGAATACAGCCGTTATTTTGGCTGCAGCATCTGGATCGCCCTGGGTGACATCGGCTTCGGTTTCGGCTTTGGTCTTACCCCGGGGAGCAGCCCGGGTATCCGATGCGGCTAACAATAAAGCCAGTACTACCCCTACAAAAAACAAAGGTATCCAGGCTACGTTCCATAAAACCGGACCAACCGGAGTCAACCACAGGTCAGCTGCCCAAACGCCCAGTAAAATGATTATAAAAAAGGTCCAGAAACTTCCCCATGGACCACGAATTGAAAATATGAATGAAAATATCAAGCCTATAATAACGGCAATAATTAAAATACCTAAGAATTCTAAAAAAGTCATTGTTATTGGGTTTTATCGTTAGAAAAAAATATTTTATGAACAGATGACGGAAGCCTGAGGACTGATAATTAATATATATAATTATAGACTGAAGACTGATGATTTCACAACCTGGGTCGTCCTTGCCGACAGCCGCGGAGAATGTCATCCATCTTCCTCTTCCATCATTCTTCTGAATCCAATTCATTGGGAGCATTTTTCCCTTCTTCCCAGGCATTGATGTTGTCAAAGGCGATTCCTGACATATTTTTTAAAGCTGTATCTGTTAAAAATGCTTGATGACCAGTGATCATCACATTTTTAAAAGCCAGTAAACGGGCAAAAAGATCATCTTCCAGGATGCCTCCGGTATGATCGTAAAAAAACAAGCCCTTCTCATTTTCATATACATCCAGCCCGGCACTGCCAATACGGCCGCTTTTTATCCCATCGATCAGGGCTTCCGTATCTACTATTTTTCCCCGGCCGCAGTTGATCAGCATCAAACCCTGTTTCATTTGGCCAATGGTATCCTGATTAATGATCTTATGGGTTTTTTTATTATAAGGCGCATGGATGGTAATGATATCAGATTGCTGGCATAATTCATCCAGGCTGACATAACGGGCATCAAATTTTTTCACTAAATCTTCATTTTTCACCGGGTCGTAAATGATGATCTTGCAGCCAAACCCATGGAGGATCTTTACCACTACTGAACCGATCTTTCCTGCTCCTAAAATTCCCACTGTTTTACCATTCATATCAAAACCGATCAGGCCATTGAGCCGGAAATCATACTCCTCGATATTACGACGGGCGGTAATGAATTTTCGATTGAGGGCCAGCATCATGCCTACGGCATGTTCGGCAATGGCATGGGGAGAATATTTGGGGACATTGGCTATTTTAAATCCCAATGCTCTGGCCTTATCCAGCTCAATATGATCAAAACCAGCCGAACGGGTGGCTAAATACTCAATATTAAATGCTTTCAATTGTTCCAACACTTCTGCTGACACCCTATCGGTGGGAAAAGTAATGATGGCATCACTGTCTTTTGCCAGTTCCACTGTTTCCTCCGTTAATTTTTCTTCTACTATATTTAAATGATGTCGTTCCTGGTTGGCTTGTTTGATATATGGTTTTTCGAATTCTTTAACGCTAAAAATGGTTACGTTCATGATATAAATATTTTTAAAGTTCTTGAAAAATACTGCTGACGGCAGAAGGCCGACCGCTATATTGTTCCGTTCGTACTATTTTATTTCTACGATCCGCTTTCTGCGGTCATCTTTATCTCTAAAATATTAACCGCTTACCTCAGAAGGCCAACCGCTGTATAGTCATCGTTACTTCAAGTTCTTGTCCTCTTCGGTCTGCAGTACGCCTTCCGCCGTCCTATTTTATTTTACCTCTGAGGTCTGCCGTCATCTGTCCTCCGTCCTTAATCCTCTGTTTTCTTACCCTCTGCTTCCAATATATTTTTAATGCCCTTAGCCAAAGCATCCGGATTGAAGGAAATGCTATTGATCTTGTTTTCTACCAGAAATTTGGCATACTCAGGAAAATCACTGGGTGCCTGGCCGCACAAACCTATTTTAGTATCACTTTCCCGGGCTTTTTTGATAACCATGGCAATCATCTCTTTCACCGCAGCATTCTTTTCCTTAAAAATACCGCTGACCAGTTCTGAATCACGATCTACACCCAGGGTAAGCTGGGTAAGGTCATTGGAACCGATAGAAAAACCATCAAATACCTGGGCAAACTGATCAGCCAGGATCACATTGCTGGGAATTTCCGTCATCATATAGATCTCCAGATCATCTTTTCCCCGTTCCAAACCTAATTCTTTGATCAGTTTTACCACTTTTTTTCCTTCTTCCACAGTACGGCAAAAAGGGATCATCAATTTAACATTAGTCAGACCCATATCTTCCCTTACCATTTTCATGGCCTCACATTCCAGCCGGAATCCTTCCTTATACTGTTCACTGTAATAGCGGGAAGCCCCACGGAATCCCACCATCGGATTTTCTTCATCCGGTTCAAACTGTCGGCCGCCGATCAGGTTGGCGTACTCATTGGATTTAAAATCGCTCATCCTGACGATAACATCACGGTCATGAAAAGCGGCAGCAATGGTACCTACCGCCTGGGCTAATTGCTCTACAAAATATTTTTCCTTATCCTTATAATTAGCAGTAAGTTTTTCAATTTCCTTTTTGGCTTCCTTATCTTCCAGTTCATCAAAATGTACCAATGCCAGGGGATGGATCTTGATAGAATTATTGATCACAAATTCTAGCCGCATTAAACCTACTCCATCAGTGGGATATTGGGCATATTGGAAGGCCATACCCGGATTAGCCAGTATCAACATCACTTCGGTATCAGGATTTCCAATCTTTTCCACATCAATTTCCTGCTCTTCCCATTCCAGGATGCCATCATAAATGATCCCATCTTTTCCTTCAGCACAAGAAACGGTCACTTCCTGACCATCTTTGATCTTTTCAGTGGCATTTTCAGCCCCTACCGCTGCCACAGTACCTAGTTCTCGGGCTACAATGGCAGCATGGCTGGTTCTTCCTCCACTGTTAGTGACCACAGCTGAAGCCTTTTTCATCACAGGATCCCAATCCGGGTTGGTAATTTCGGTAACCAGCACATCTCCTTCCTCCAGCTTATCCGATTCCTCGGGAGAATTTAAAATGCGGGCTTTGCCAGCCGCTATTTTATCCCCGATCCCGTTTCCCTGAACCAGTTCCTCTCCTTTTTGCTTTAGCGCGTACTGTTTAAGTTTTTTTACTCCCTTGCTGCTGGAATGTACCGTTTCCGGCCGGGCCTGAACAATAAATAATTCATCCGAGTTGCCATCTCTGGCCCATTCAATGTCCATCGGTTTGTCATAATGTTTTTCGATTTCCAGCGCCCATTGGGCAATAGTATTTATTTCTTCATCATTCAATACAAACAAATTGCGTTTTTCTTCTGGTGTATCCTGGTTTTCAGTGCTGGCCCCTGATCCGTTCTGGTTGCCGGAGTAGACCATTGTTTGATTTTTGGATCCCAATTTTTTGGTCAATATTGCTTTTTTTCCATTCTTCAGATTGGGTTTAAACACATAAAATTCATCTGAGATTACCTGTCCCTGTACTACATTTTCACCTAAACCCCAGGCACCGGTAATAAAAATGACCTGGTCAAATCCACTTTCAGGAGCAATGGTGAAACATACCCCGGCGCTGCTTTTGTCGGACCTAACCATCCGTTGAACACCGGCAGACAAAGCCACTTTCATATGGTCAAAATCATTATCTTCCCGGTATTTGATGGCCCGGTTGGTAAACAGGGATGCATAACATTCCTGTACAGCTTTCACCACTTCCTTTTCGCCCTTGATATTCAGAAAAGACTCGTGCTGTCCGGCAAAACTGGCTTCGGGCAAATCTTCAGCTGTAGCGCTACTCCTGACTGCCACACTTTCCATGTCTTTTTCCTGCTCCTGTAGTTTTTTGTAAGCTTTTTTAATTTCGTGGGCAAGATCTTCCGGCATTTCAGCTTTCATGATCTGTTGCCGGATATCCTTACCTATGTCCTTGAGATTATCAAAATTCTTGCGATCCAACTGGCTTAACGCTTCCTTGATCGGATCTTTCAATTCATTTTCCTCTAAGAAATGCCAGAATGCATCCGCGGTAGTGGCATATCCATTGGGAATGTTTATTCCTTTGGATGATAACTCCTGAAACATTTCACCCAGGGAGGCATTTTTACCTCCGACTTTACTACTATCTTCATGATTGATCTCTTCGAAAAACTTGATGTAATTGCTCATATTGGTATAGTTTAAAAAATATCATTTCTTATATAAAATTAACAGGCAATCCAGGCTGGATGTTCTGGTTGGTTCAGATTAGCCATAGTACAAAAAAAGGCTAAACCTTCATAAAAGATTCAGCCTCTTCACTACGGAAAATTATTAAAATTTATACATCGTAATACCATTCTTCATATTCTGCAACATCCACAAATCCGTCTCCATCTGTATCCCAAAAGGTAAAGTTGCCGTCTGTAAATTCTTCATCACTGATCAGACCATCATTATCCAAATCCCAATCCTCGAACGTACCAAAGGCATCGTAGTTGTAAGCATCATAATAAGTGCCAATACCTTCTTCCCATTCCTCTTGGTCCAAAATGCCATCATTGTCAAGATCCCAGGTTTCATAATAACCTACATCTGTGTAAGCTGTGCCAAATTCATCTTCATCGATCAATTCATCTGCGTCTGCATCCCAATCCTCATAATAATAACCTTCGGGTTCACACCCCATTACAGATAAAAAAATAAAAGAAAGTAAAAATATTCCTAATTTTTGCATGGTTCTCAAATTTTAAAGATTAAAAAATGTGCTCTTTCTTATAAAAAAAATAACTCTATAAAAAGTTTTAGGTATGGTAAGAATATTCCATTTGTGTCATTTATTGTGCCTTTACCTTTATTCAAGCTTCTGCATACATTTATCAGGTTTTAAACTTAAAGGAATGCCCTTTCCATGCCCAATTAAATGAAAGAAAAATGATTCTCACAGGCAGCGTCTGACTATGAAACACATTTTTGAAAACTATTGCAAAAAAAAGGAGATAATCCAATCAGACTATCTCCTTTTTTATTATGATTATTATCCCTTAGGCTACCTTTTTATTATAATCTTTAAGTTCATTCTGTAATAGTTTACGAGCTACATGAATACGATTTTTCACGGTACCAATGGGTATACTCAATTTTTCTGCTATTTCCTGATATTTTAATCCTCTGAAATGCATCATAAAAGGTGTCTTAAACTGGTCATCTACCTGTCCCATGGCATTTTTAATATCTTCCAACACAAATTTACTTTCTCCGTAGTTTGAAGCTACATAGTCACCACTATTAAGCAAATGGAGATTATCCGTGGAATCCAGTACCGTTTTACGACGGCTCATTTTTTGATAATTGGTAATAAATGTATTGCGCATGATGGTAAATAACCAGGCTTTCAAATTAGTTCCGGTTTTAAACTTTTCTCTGTTTGTAATAGCTTTGAGTCGGGTTTCCTGAATCAGATCATTGGCATCTTCCACATCTTTTGTGAATTTTAAAGCATGGTATTTTAAATCCTGAGATTTTTGAGTGACAGTGTAATTAAATTCTTGTGCAGTCATATCGAATATTTTTAAGTTGAAAAAATCAATAGATGTATCATTTAGTGTTCCAAAATTATGCCATTGTCCAAAAAAGGGCTAAAAGGCTGAATTTCACGAATTTTTGTGGTGCATTATCCCCAATTGTTACATTAATTCCACAGGTAACAGATTTAAGGGCTTGTTTCTTTTAACCAATTATTCTATTTATACTTCTAAATGCTGCATTTGCAGGCCAATTCTTTTGAAATAAAAATAAATTTTGAAGCTGATTTTTAGCTTCGCTTCATCATTTCAAGTCGCTATATACTTTTTTTGGAGTTTCATTTTGAGGTATATTTCAAAATAAAAACCAGATATTATATATGCTTTTTATGTATTTTTGGCTCATGTCGAGGGGATTGCTAATAACAGAAAGTACCAAAATTAGTAACATAGCTTAATCCTCCGGTGTATACTTAAATTTTATCTATGATCAGGCTTATATTTGCTATTTTACAATTGTTGATAATTACAGTGACAGCCACTGCCCAGGATATTGGAGGAAACTGGTATGGATTAATTAGTGATGCCTATCCCTTGCAATTGAACATCAAGTCCCCTGACCCTTCTGCCTATCATCTTAATTTACATCATGAACAGGTATTAAATGGTCCGGTAGCGCATCTTATCTATACTGATGATTCTTTGATGTTCACCTTTAGCTGGAAGGAAGATCAATATAATTTCAGAGGCAAAGTTGATCATGAAGCGAATAAAATTCATGGCATACTGACTTCTGACAGATTCCGGGATTCATTGTTCATTTTATCCCGCTCCTCTCAAGCTAAAAAAAATATCTATCATGAACATCAAAAAGCCAGGACATATAATCGCCAGGACAGTTTACGGGGCATGATTACCAGGGAGAGAGCCTGGTGGGATTTGCAGTATTATCATTTACAGGTAAAAGTTAATCCGGAAGATAGTACCCTAGCCGGATCAAACACCATATATTATAAGGTGCTGGATCAACATCAAATACTCCAGATTGATTTACAGCCTCCCCTAAAAATTGAACAGGTGTGGCAGGATGGTAAACTATTAAAATTCCGTCGTGATCAAAATGTATACTTCATTTCACTTCAGAAAAGACAAAAACCTGGTGATGTGAATAAATTAGAGCTCCATTACCAGGGACAACCCAGAACAGCGATCAATCCTCCCTGGGATGGAGGCATAAGCTGGCAGCAAGACAGTCTGGGCAATCCTTTTGTGGCCAGTTCCTGTCAGGGTATCGGTGCCAGTGTCTGGTGGCCTAATAAAGATCATATGTATGATGAAGTGGATAGCATGCTGATCAGTATCAACGTTCCAAATCAATTGACAGCAGTAGCCAATGGCAGGTTAAGAAACATTGCAAATACCGGTGACGGAAGGCAAACTTATCATTGGTTTGTTAATAACCCGATAAATAATTACGGAGTGAATATAAATATAGGTGATTACGTACATTTTGCCGAAAACTATGAGGGTGAAAAAGGCATTTTAGACTGCGATTATTATGTGTTAAGGTATAACCTGAAACGAGCCAGGGAGCAATTCAAGCAGGTTTCTTTGATGCTGCAGGCTTTTGAACATTGGTTTGGTCCTTATCCATTTTATGAGGATGGATACAAACTGGTGGAAACACCCTATCTGGGCATGGAACATCAAAGTTCTGTGACTTATGGCAATCAATTCCAGAATGGATATTTAGGACAAGATTTTAGTGGAACAGGATGGGGCCTCAAATTTGATTATATCATCATCCATGAATCAGGACATGAGTGGTTTGCCAATAATATTACTTACCAGGATATGGCTGATATGTGGATACATGAAGGATTTACCTGCTATTCAGAAAGCCTTTACCTGGAATACCATTTTGGTAAGGAAGCGGCTGAAGCATATATCAGAGGTATAAGACGACATATTATGAATGATTCTCCCATGATTGGCCCTTATCAGGTAAACCAGTCCGGTTCAAGCGATGTTTATTTTAAGGGTGCTAATGTTTTGCATACTCTGAGACAGGTGGTGAATGATGATCAAAAGTGGAGGAATATCCTGCGGGAAATGAACCGGAAGTTTTATCATCAAACCGTAACAACCGGCCAAATAGAAGATTTTTTGAGTGCCGAAGCCGGTATATCCCTGGCATCTTTCTTTGATCAATACCTGAGAACAACTAAAATACCTACCCTGGAATATTATTTTACCGATCAGACCCTGGTATATCGTTGGTCTAATGTAGTGGCCGGATTTAATATGCAAGTGAAGATCAAACTTGATGGCCAGGATAAATGGCTAAATCCTGTCATGACCTGGACCCATGAATATCT